>JAXJNG010000030.1:0-152751 GCA_036312785.1 Collinsella sp. | reverse complement strand
TTCTCTGGACTGCATGGCAGCCCGAGCGTAACGGGGATGCGCGGGAAGGCATTTAATGGCGGTGCCGAACGGCAATATTCGGTCGGGTGGGCGGCGGTGCTGATTCGCAATATAGGTGGTGTCGAAAGGGCCTAGGACTCATGAGAAGAAAAACGACGAGTCCCGGGCGCAATGCCGTTGCGCTCCGGGCCTCGTCGCTTTGCGAAGTATCTAACGGTCTCGTTGCCGTCGTCCTAGTCAAACAGACTCGGCATGTCGTTTTCTTTCATGAGGGCACCGGCTGAGGGGAGGCTCTGCGCGGTGAACTTCTCGGCCGAGACACCGGCGCCAAGAATCTCCTCGGTTGTGCCGACAGTGGTGACCGAGCGGCCCTTCTTGGCCGTAAAGGCCTGGACGCCCTGCGTGTTGGTGGTCGTCTTGGTCTTGAGCAACGACGTGTTGAAGTTCATCAGGCGGTAGTCGCTCGAGACCAGCGCGATGTCGCGATCTTCCTTGAGCACCTGGGCATACTGCAGCTTGCTGCCGCCATAGATGGCGTTCTTGAGGCGCTTGCGGTTGGTCTTGGTGACGTATCCAGAAAGCGCGACGCGCACCACGCGGCCGTTCTCAAAGACGAATAGCACGTCGGCCTTGTAGTCCTCGGGGTCGATGACCCAGATGACGCTCTCGTCGGGTTCCATCTCAAGATCGGTCGGCAGGTACGAGCCCAGCTGGGCCGACTTGGTGTCCTCAAACGCTGCGACCTTGCACTTGTACACCTGGCTCTTGTTGGTAAAGACCAGCAGCTCGTGGGTGTTGGAGGACGGGAACTCGATAAAGGGTCTGTCGCCGTCCTTGTACTTGAGCGTGGTCGCCTTCTTGAGCACGCGGTCCGTCATCTTCTTAAGGTAGCCGTCGCGCGAGAGCATGATGGTGACCGGGTACTCCTCGACCTCGGGCTCCAAGCTTACCTCGATAACCTCATGGGGTTCGATTCTGCCCGTGCGGCGCGGCATCACGTACTTCTTGTTGACCGCGGCCAGCTCGTCGCTGATGACCTTCTTGATGTTCTCCTCGCTGGAGAGGATCTCCTCAAGCTCGGCAATCTCGCCCTCAAGCTTGGCAATGTCCTTGGTGCGGTTGAGGATGTACTCCTCGTTGATGTTGCGGAGCTTAAGCTCGGCAACAAACTCGGCCTGGGTCTCGTCGATGTCGAAACCCTTCATAAGGTTGGGCACGACCTCGGCCTCGAGCTTGGTGCCGCGGATGATGGCGATCGCCTTGTCGATGTCGAGCAGAATCGCCTCGAGGCCGTGCAGCAGGTGCAGGCGCTCGGACTTTTTGCCCAGGTCAAAGTTAATGCGTCGACGCGTGGACTCAATACGCCACTTGACCCACTCGTGCAAGATCTGGCGCACGCCCATAACGCGGGGGTAGCCGTCGACCAGCACGTTGAAGTTGCACGAGAACGAGTCTTGCAGCGTGGTCGAGCGATAAAGCTTCGCCATGAGCTTGTCGGGGTCGACACCGCGCTTAAGGTCGATGGCGATGCGCAAACCCGAGAGGTCGGTTTCGTCGCGGATGTCAGCAATCTCCTTGACCTTGCCCTCTTTGGAGAGCTTAACGATGCGCTCGATAATGACATCGGTCTTGGTGGTGTAGGGGATCTCGTAGACCTCGATGATGCGCTCTTCGGGAATCCAACGCCAGCGGGAGCGAATCTGGAAGCTGCCAAGGCCGGTCTCGACGATCTTCTCCATCTCCTCGCGGCGATAGATAATCTCGCCGCCGGTCGAGAAGTCGGGCATGGGCATGTACTCGAGCAGGTCGCAGTCGGGATCCTGCAGGTAGTGCATCGTGGCGGTGCAGACCTCGTTGAGGTTGAAACCGCAGATGTCGGACGCCATGGCGACGCCGATGCCCTTGTTGGCCGAGACGAGGATGTTGGGGAACGTGGTGGGCAGCAGACGCGGCTCCTTCATGGCGCCGTCGTAGCTGTCGACGAAGTCGACCGGGTCCTTGTCGATGTCCTTGAAGATCTCGGCGCTGATGGGGGAGAGCTTGGCCTCGGTATAACGCGAGGCGGCGTAGCTCAGATCGCCCGAATAGTACTTGCCAAAGTTGCCCTTCGACTCCACGAAGGGGGCGAGCAGCGCCTCGTTGCCGGTTGCCAGACGCACCATCGTCTCGTAGATCGCGGCATCGCCGTGCGGGTTGAGCTTCATGGTCTGGCCCACGATGTTGGCGCTCTTCTGGCGCTCGCCCTTGAGCAGACCCATCTTGTACATGGTGTAGAGCAGCTTGCGGTGCGAGGGCTTAAAGCCGTCGATCTCGGGGAACGCACGCGAGACGTTGACGCTCATGGCGTAGGGCATGTAGTTGACCTCGAGCGTCTGCGTGATCGGCTGGTCGGTGACCTCGGAGTGCAGGCCGATGACGTTCTCGGCGTTAACCTGCTTTTTCTTTGGCTGGTTCTTCGTCTTCTTCTTTGCCACGATATCCTCTTGAACTTCTTATGGGCCGTCGTTATCGATTTACTGCTACTGCAGGTCCAGCTGGTCCAGGTATTCCTTGCCGTGCTCGGAGATATGGCGCTTGCGGCCTGCCTCGTCGTTGCCCAGCAAAAGGTTGAACATAGTTTCCATCTTGGCGACGTCCTCGGGCTCCACCTTGATCAGGCGACGCGTCTCGGGGTTCATGGTGGTGAGCCACATCATGTCCGGATCGTTCTCACCAAGACCCTTGGAGCGGTTGATGGAGCACTTTTGGTCGCCGATCTCCTTAAGGATGCCGTTCTTCTCGAGCTCGGTGTAGGCAAAGTAGGTCTTCTCTTTGCAGTTGATCTCGTAGAGCGGCGACTCGGCGATATACACGTAACCCTCGTCGATAAGTGTGGGCACCAGGCGGTAGAGCATGGTGAGCACGAGCGTACGGATGTGATAACCGTCGACGTCGGCGTCCGTACAGATGATGACTTTGTTCCAGTTGAGGTTGTCCAGGTCGAAGGCGCCGAGGTTCTTGATGCGCTTGTCTTTGATCTCCACACCGCAGCCCAGCACGCGCATGAGGTCCATGATGATGTCGGACTTAAAGATGCGCGGATAATCCTCCTTCAGGCAGTTGAGGATCTTGCCTCGGACGGGCATGACACCCTGGAACTCGGCATCGCGCGAGGTGCGAATGGCGCCTGCTGCCGAGTCGCCCTCTACGATGTAGATCTCGCGGCGGCTCTTGTCCTTGGAGCGGCAGTCGATGAACTTCTGCACACGGTTGGCCATGTCGGTCTTCTGCTGCAGGTTGGTCTTGATGCTCTGACGCGTCTTCTCGGCGTTCTCGCGCGAGCGCTTGTTGATGAGCACCTGCTCCATGATCTTATTGGCGGCGTCCTTGTTCTCGATCAGGTAGGTCGAGAGGCGCTCCTTAAAGAAGGCAGTCATGGCCTGCTGGATAAAGCGGTTATTGATGGCCTTCTTGGTCTGGTTCTCGTAGGACGTCTGGGTGGAGAAGCAGTTGGTCACCAGCACCAGGCAGTCCTGGACGTCTTGCCACTTAATGCCGCTCTCGTTTTTGTTGTATTTGCCCTGTTGCTTAATGTAGGCATCGATGGCGCTGGTGAGGGCGCTGCGGGCGGCCTTCTCGGGCGAGCCGCCGTTCTCGAGCCACGATGAGTTGTGGTAGTACTCCTGCATCATGAAAGTGCGCGAGAAGCACATGCAAGCAGTGATTTTTACGTTGTAATCGGGCAGGTCCTCGCGATCGCGACCACGGCGGTCGGCCTCGATAAAGAAGGGCTCGGTGAGGTAGTCGGTGCCGACCTTCTCGAGCACGTAGTCCTCGATGCCCTTGGGATAGCAAAAATCCTCTTCGGAAAACTCGCCGTCGTCGCCCTCAATGCGCAGTCGGAAGGTCACGTTGGCGTTGACCACGGCCTGGCGGCGCATGGTCTCGCGATACCAGTCGTGGGGAATGCTGATCGAGGTAAAGACCTCAAGATCGGGGCGCCACTTGATGGTGGTGCCGGTGCGGTTCTCGTCGCTGGGCTCAATCTCGAGTGCCTTCTTTTTGGCACCGACGACCTTGCCCTTCTTAAAGTGCAGGGAGTACTTGTTACCGTCACGCCAGACGGTAACGTCCATGTATTCGGAGGCGTACTGAGTCGCGCAGGAGCCCAGGCCGTTGGTACCGAGCGAGAAGTCGTAGTCGCCGCCCTGGTTGTTGTTGTATTTGCCACCTGCGTAGAGCTCGCAAAAGACGAGCTCCCAGTTAAAGCGCTTCTCGGAGGGGTTCCAGTCGAGCGGGCAGCCGCGGCCGTTGTCCTCTACCTGAATGGAGCCATCGCGAAAGGCGGTAAGGGTGATGAGCTTGCCGTAGCCCTGGCGCGCCTCGTCAACGGCGTTGGACAGGATCTCGAAGGCGGCATGCGCGCAGCCGTCGAGTCCGTCCGAGCCAAAGATGACGGCGGGGCGCAGGCGTACGCGCTCCTCGTCCTTGAGCTGGCGGATACTGTCGTTACCATAGTTTGCGGTGTTTTTTGCCATACTCGCTCTCTCGGTGCTCCTTTGCTGCGTTTAAGTCATATAGATAGTCAAGGTAGCATAGCCCAGCCCACAGACGATTCCACCCAACACGAAATCCATCGAACAATCGTTCGATTAGATAATGAATGCTTGGAATGCGGGAGGGACCTGTCCTGTCCTATTCAAACATCTGCGGCAGGTCGATGAAGACGGTTCGATCGCTTTCGCCAGCTTCGAAGCCCGAATGGGAGAAGAATCCATAGCGATGGCACTTGAGTCCCGTTGCCTCGACTTGGGCGATTTCCTCGTCGACCATTTTTTGCGTGATGGGGGATTTGCGGAACTTTGCTTCGTAGAATGCGTAGCCCTCGGGGTCTTGCGTTACCACATCGAATTCGCCGCTCGTTTTGTTTGCGGGGTCGTCGTACCAGTACTTGCCTATGGCGTCGAAAGCCGGTTCGATCTTGCCGGTCCTGTTCTGCCGCACGAGGTATTGACGGCAGATCTCCTCGAACATATGAGGAACGTAGTTTTCCTCGAAGTCTTGGAAGACGTGACGATCATAGAAGACTTCCGAGTCGAGCAGCTGACGCGCTGAGGCATTGCGGAAAACATAGCGATAGTAAAAGAGCGAAAGCGGATCCACTACAAAGTAGCCAGACTTGCGCTTGTTCGTAGGGTCGTTGATGGGTGCACGCTTTTGGACGATTTCGAGTGACATGAGCTTGTCGAGCACGTCTGCCATGGCCGGACCGCTCGAGACGTGCGACTGTGCCAGCACGTCCCCCCAACGGGAGTAGCCTTGTGCGAGAGCCCCGAAAACTTCGTTGGCGTTGGTCATCTTCGAGATCTCGGCGTTGAGATATGACGGCACCTCGCTTTCTAAGCGGGCGCCAGGTTCCGTGACGAGCTCGATGATGTTGTCGCGTACGCTTTGGGATTGATCGATGAGGCGATTGTAAAAGGGGATACCGCCAAAAACGCTATAGAGCCGCACCTTGTCCTCGGGCGAGAACGCGGGATAGAACTTCGCAGCGTCAAAGTAATCCATGGGCTTAAGCTCAAGCGCGAGATCAATTCGCCCGTAGAGAGGGCTTTCATGCTCGATGAGGGATTTCATAATCTCAACGTAGGAGCCGCACAGGACAATGTTTAAACGTGAGTCTTCCCTGTGGGCGTCGATTGAGGTCTGAAGAATGCTGTCTAGGCCTTTAACCGCATCTCTCAAGTAGGGGTATTCGTCGAGAACGAGGGTAATGTTCTTGTCTTTAGCTTGGGCAAACAGAAATTCGATGAGCTCGCGGATGCCTGTGAAGGCGAGCGGAGGAAAGCTCAGCGCTTCAGCAACAAGGACGGACAGACTCTCGAGGTTGTCTGCCTCGGAGGTTTGGCGGCACTCGTAATAGACCGTTGCGACGTCTGACAAATCCGTTAGCGCCTGCTTGATGAGCTCACTTTTTCCGACGCGACGCCTGCCGTAAATGAGAACATTGCGCTGCTCGGGTGCTTTGAGCGTTTTCTTAATACGGGCGAGTTCACGCTCCCTGCCAATGAATTCCACTTACTCGGTTCCTTCCGACTCGGTTTTGTCCGAGTTAATTGTATCGCATGAATCAGATTATGCTCGAGATTACTCGGACAAAACCGAGTCGGTTCTGTCCGAGTAAGTTTGAATAGTGAACCGAAGTTGTAATGTCCGCATGGCGATGTCGGACATGGTTTTCATAATGACAGATATAGTTGACACTGCCTGGTAGATGCAATATATTTCTGTCATGTTGCAACGGATATCTGTCCATTACTACGAAAGGAACTCCGTGCCGGGCAAAAAAAACCTCCGCATGAAGGCAGCGCGCGCGGCGGCTGGCCTTTCGCAAGCTGACTTGGCCGAGGTCGTGGGCGTTACGCGCCAGACCATCGGCCTGATCGAGGCGGGCGGCTACAACCCCACGCTCAATTTGTGCGTGGCAATCTGTAAAGCGCTACGCGTTACGTTGAACGACTTGTTTTGGGAAGACGAGAGCGACGTCGACCCTGACGCTCTTTAGGAGTTCGCTATGAAATTTGAAGATTTAAAACTCGTGCAAAAGTGGCGTGAATATGCCGGCCCAAAGGATGAGCGCCTGGAGGCCGAGAGCGCGAAGATCTACAAGATTGGTTTCGTACTGCTTTCGTTTGGCATGTTGATGATATTTTTCTACCAGTTTATAGCTCGACAGGTTGCGTGGGTTCACAGCGACGCCAGTGAAATGCCGCATGGCTTTGCAACGCCGTTCGAGGCAGCCATGTATTTGTGGCTCGTTCTCGTGATGTTGATTTGCGCAGGACTGCAAACGCGGAAGGGCTATGTCGATACCAATCGTTTTGGGCAAACCGAGCATCTTCCTGTTGGATATTTCCTGCTTCTCAGCGGTCTTAGCGGCGCCGCGTTCGCGCTTGTTATTGCCGCAATGCGCTGTATCGCTGAGGCGCAGATCGTACCGCTCGAAAGCGTCTTTTGGTTGGCGAACCTGGCCACGGGCGTGTTCTGCGGTGCGACGATTTTCGCGGCCACGTTTGCTGGCCTGTGCGCAACGTTTTTCACGGCGAAAAGACGCCGTGCCAAGCTCGAGGCAGAACTCGACTCCACTGACGATAACTAATGCGCAATGGGCTGGCTCTGGGTATCCAGAACCAGCCCATTTGATGTTCGATGAGCCGAGTCGGCGTCTCTCGCAAAGGTAACTGAGAGCTAGTGAGGCTTATCAGAATTGACCTCATCGGGGGCGTCGTTTTCGAGTGCCGTGCGGCGGGCGCTGTAGGCGACAAGGCCGGCACCAGCTGCGGCGAGTGCTGCTGCGGCTGCCGTAAGGGGAGCGTTGACATCGCCCGTGCCCGCAAGCGCGCCCGATTTTCCGGAGCGCTTGTTAGTGCCGTGGTCCTTGCCACTGCTGGAGCTGCTTCCGCCGGAGCCACCTCCACTCGAGCCGCCACTGCCGTCCGCCGTCATCGGTGCATCGTGAAGCCCCGTCGTATCCGCGTTGTCGCATACGCCGACCTGAACTTCTGAGCGTTCGCATGCCGCGTCGGGCACATGAAGCTCGTGCAGCACGGCACCCAGCGCCGAGTTTGCGCCCGGTCGAATTTCCTCGAGCGTTACGGGATCGAGCGCCACCAGATTACGCGCCTTCGCATATAGCGTTACACGTTTGCCCACTTCATCGCTCCAACTCTCGGGGATGGCGAAGCTCATGCGGAACTGTGCCGTGCAACCCGGTGCCAGCACGGCGTTGCCACTGTCGGCTACCAGCGGGTGCGTTGCAAAAGGTGTGCCCAGCGTTTCGAGCGCGTACTTCACGTGTGCCATGTCGTTGGCCGAAGCGTCCTCGGCAAGCTCTGGATCGTAGATCGATGCCATGCGTGTGTTCGCTCCGAACCCGATGGATGCGCTGGAGAACGGCTGGCTGGAGCCCTCTCGGTACAGATCGATTGTGCCGGCGGTCAGCAAGGTGTTGCCGTCGTTTCGCACCGTGACCATGAAGGATTCGCCTGCTGCTCCGGGCACCACCGCGCCCGAGGTAGCGACCGCGCCCGTCGGAGTGGCACACGCCACCAAGGGCACTTCGATGCCGTGTAGTTCTGCCTCGCTCTTCTCCGCGCTCACAATGTGCGTGGCGAGCGCGGAGAGCATGCTCCCCGACGTCAAAAATGTCGTTATCTGATCGACGGGATGGCCCAGCTCGCACATCACGAACGGCTCCGTAAACAGATCGCCTGCCAAGGTGCTGGCGAAGATGCGGAAGTGCTTGCCCATCACTGCTACCGGGTTGCCTTCTTCGTCGTAGGTTTGCCCCACCTTGCCATCGGTGTTCTCTACATAGAGCACGCACCTGCCGTTGTTGCTTACGCTAAACGATGCCGGGCCACAGCCTGCGGCACCCACGGGCTGCGTTGCAAATGCCGATGCGCCTCGCGTCCAAGTAATATGCTGCAGTTGCTCGTTGACGGTAGCCAAAAAGCCCGTGTGCTGCGGCCACGGCACCGCGTGGGGTACTGTGGCATCTGGCGACATAACGCCCCAGCCCGCAATGGACTGGCCGATCACGGCGTACGATGCACAGCCACAACCGCCTGCGGTCTCGTATGCAACGGGCACCACCATTTTGCCGTTGATATTCTCGGGCGAGCCCAGCTCGATGCTCGACGGTGCCTGCGGAAAGCGGAGGACCTGACGGAACGTGAGACTGTCGCCCAAATCATCCGACCACAGGGTAAAGCATTCCAGCGCAACCACGGCCTCGCTGCCGAGCGCCTTCTCTGTGGTGGCTCCGTGGCGGTGGAGGTAAGCGCCCGACAGACGTCCGTCGACCAGCGTCTTGCCCACCGTGATGCGTGGGCACTGCAGGCAATGGTAGCCATCCTCCTGAAGGCGGCCGCGCGAGATGCTGCGCCACGACGTGTGCGATATCACGCGAACTCCGTCGTTGCCTATGCGCAGGCGCACAACGGACAGTATGCCGGATGTGCTCGCCGTATCGAAAAGGGTGCTGTCGCCGGCGGGGCGCTCGCCCGAGACCAGCAGCACGTAGGCGTCCTGGTTTCCTCTTCCGTCCGTATATTCCACTACGTCGAAGTCGTAATCGTATATGCCGTCGCGCTCCACGTCGCCCTCGCCAAACCCAAGGGGAAAGTCCACAGGCGTGGGAGCGGACCACGTTCCGTTTGCCTTTGTGTGTACCACCAGGCGCGAGCGACCATTGTCGCCGTAGCGCACCGAGGCGATACGGAACAGGCATTCTACGCCGGCAATCATTGCCAGCTTCATGTGGGCTTCGCTGAGCACGCCAGCAAACAGCACGTTGTCGCTCGAGGGCTTGATGCCGCCACGCTCGTTCTCCGACACGCCGGCAGAATCGGCGTTCGGGTCGGCAACGGTGTTCGTTGCCTGACCGATGTAGGTGTACTCATACATCGGCGCGGCGTTTTCGTCGTTCTCCATCAGCACGTGGACGAAATGTTCGACCTGTCCCGTGTCGTCGCTCTCCGCGTCTGCCTC
Organism: Collinsella sp.; assembly: GCA_036312785.1. Taxonomy (GTDB): domain Bacteria; phylum Actinomycetota; class Coriobacteriia; order Coriobacteriales; family Coriobacteriaceae; genus Collinsella. Next base: position 143,220 of record JAXJNG010000030.1, on the reverse strand, counting down.
GAGCTCAATGCGCGTGACCGCTTGATCCCAATCGCGCACGACAGACGCAACGTTTGCGGCAGTGGCATTAACCTCGGCGCGTGCGAGCAGCTCGGCGTTGGTGACGATGGTGGCCGATGCGATAAATTGCGGCACGCCGCCCGCCTCGGCGTTGCCGGCCGAGCCGAAGCAGGCATCCAGCGTGTAAGGCGTATCTCCACCCAATGCGAGCTCAGAGCGCTGGAGCATATACTGGTCGCCATTGTTCACCGACATATTCCACGAATCGAGGAGTGTGGGCCACGACCCCGACCAGGCCTTGGCGGTCCACTTGAACATCACAAACTGGAGTATCACATCGACATCGACGTCTGCACCTACGCGCAGTCGCGGAAGCTGGTGTCCACCTGCCTTCTCGTACCCAATGAACAGCGTGAGGGATGCGGCGCCGCGCACGGCAGACGAGGCGACGCCTGCAACGCCGGCGCCAAAGGTGACGGCAAGCCCGATTTGGATGGTGAATGAGCCCGACGTGTTGGAATAGTCGAGTGAAATGTTTTTAAAAAACGCCGCCCCGCTGCCGTGCGTGTGGGCACCCACGGCGAGCGCCAGCTTCGCCAGCACCCAGGGGTTGACGTTTAGGAAAAACGGCACCGGTCCTAGGGTAAACTGCTCGGTCCAATTGAGGTCGGTTCTTACCTGGAAGAGGGCCTTAATATTGCCGTATGCGGGGTCGTTGTTGTTGCCCCAGGTTTTGCCCACCCAATCGTAGGCGAGCGAGCCGTACAGCTGTGTGGCGATATCCATCGTGAACAGCGGCGTGCAATGGTGACGAAGGAGCTTGGTGTTTCTTGGATCGGTGCCCGAACCGGCACTCATACTTTTGTACTGATTCCACTTCCCCTCCATCTCGTCGAGGTAGCGGTTTGCCTGCCTGGCGCCCGACTCACGCGGTGACTTCTTCCAGTACTCCGGATCCGGATCGCCCGAATCGTTCATATAGCTGGCTGGTTTGTATCCTCCGCCAAACAGTACGTACCCGGCAAACGAGAAATCGAACAAAATGGGGAACGAGGGCATCCAACACGTGAACTTATTACCACCGATGCCGGGAAACGCCGCTGGGAAATCAAACGGAGTGACCTCTTGGTCCATGGTGGTGGGAATGATGGTGGTCGAGCCCGATTCCGCCTTTGCGGCCGGCGCGGTGACAACGGCCATAGGGGATGAGAGCGTGTAGGTTTTGCCCTGGTAGTCGAGGACAAAGCGCAGCTTGCACCCTTCTTCCAGAAGGCCCGATGCCGCATCGAGGAACTTGTCTTCGAGTGTGAACGTTGCCAGATTATCCGCGCCCGATGCGCTGGCCTTGATCTGGCCGATCTGCGTGACGGTTTCGGGTGAGCTGCCCGCAGCATGCGTCACTTTGTTGATGCGCAGCGTTGCCTGTCCACCCTGTGGCAGATGTGCCTGCGCGGTAAAGGCATGCGTATCGGGCTGCTCGTTTGCCGTGTCGTCCTTCGGCAATGCCATAAACGTGGCGTCGGCGTACTGGATGTCCCATTCGTCGAACGTGAGCTGTCGAAAGTACGGCTCGCCATCGGAGAGCGGACGTGTGGGTGCGGTAATAGCGGTGCCGCCTTGGACACGCGCGAGGGGAATCTCGACATCGCGGTAGCCCGCCATGCTAATGGAGATGCCGCCGTTAAAGTCGTACGCGTCGAGAAGCGTCGCCTCGTCCACGTAGCCTTCCGAAAGCGGCGCGATCTCAAAGATGGCCGTGCCCTCGTCGTCGGTCGTGGCGGTGAGCTGCTTGCCCGCGGCATAACGCGACGCGAGCGTGACCTGGGCTCCCTTGATGGGCATATTCTTGTTGGCGACGTCGACCACGACCACACCAAACATTGTGCGCGAGAGAACGAGCACCCTGAAGGGGTCTTTTTCGTCGGCATAGGCTTCGGTAGCCACGAACGGCAATATGAAGGCGTTTGCGCTTCCCGGCACGCGCGGCAACATAATGCTCGCCAGCGAGGACACTCCGGCAACAAGTAACGAACGGCGATCAAGCATCTTTGGCTCCCATCCCGCAGGTATCGGTGGAAATAATCCAATTTTGCGAGAAGGCATCCTGTCACGGTAGTGCCGTCCGAGGGCCAAAATGTCCAATTTGAGCGAGCGGAGCGCCGGGGCTCCGGAGCGCATGCTGCGCTAGGCAGTCTGGCCGCTAACGCAACATATGCGCGACCAGCTCAGTGCGCGTGCCGATGCCAAGCTTTGCGTATACGCCGGATAGGCGGTTTTTGACGGTGCCCGGCGATACTCCCATATGGCGTGCGATTTCGGCGTTGGTCCACCCACGACAGGCGAGCATGGCCATGGTGAATTCCGTGGTCGTTAAATCGTCGGCCACGTCCTCGCCCGAATCGGGGTTGTGGATGCGCCGCCAGCCGTAGCTGAAGCGGTACGTGATCTCGATGATGTGCGCGAAGTCGTCAGGGTATTGCGTTTTTAGGCACGCCTCGATGAGCCCCTGTAAAAGGCCGTGGTGTTCGCCAATGAGCTCGATAAGGCCGTCGGGACGTGCAATGTTCCAAGCGGTTCCGAAGTGTGCCTTTGCGGCGTCGATGTCCTTGAGGCTCATGCATGCCATGGAAGCTGCCAGGTGCAGGAACAGTTCCGAGATCGGATAGCTTCCCTGTTTCATGATCAGGGCGTTTTCCGCCATGCCCAGACTGCGGCCATATTCGCCGCGCAGGTACAGGGCATGCGCCATCACGTAGCTGGCGAACAGGCGCAGGCCTTCGGGCAGATGCGCCGCAAGCGGATAAAACTCTTCGGCAGAATACGGGGAAGACAAGTGCAGCAGGACGCTTGCGGCCGAGGCGAACAGGATATGCGTGGCGTGGACGGCGGGCGATTCCTCGTCAGTTGGCGTATCGAGGATGCCCGCAAGGCAATGGCGGGCATCGGCGATACGATTGAGCGACAGACTGGCATATCCGCAGATAAGGCATGCGGAATAGCGCAGTGCGGGGTCGGTGGCGTCAAGATAGGGGCGTGCTGCCTCGGCGGCGAGCGTGGCCTGTCCGCGAAAGTACAGCGCTTCTGCCGTGGCAATGGCGCGCGAATCGGGGTCGGAAATGCCTGCAACCGCAGCGTCAATCTGCCCCGGCACAAAGGCAGTGCACGTCAACGGCATGGGAATGCGTGGGTAGCCATCGCAGTCCATCTTCCATCTCCCATCAGGTGGCAACAATGCAGCAATTGTACTCCTGTTGCTCGGGACCCCTTTCGTTTTACTGTTCGGTTGACGCTGCGGATCGTTTTGGAAGGCTTACGAGCATGGTGGTCCCGTTCTCGGAACTTGCTTCGACCTCTACCGTGCCGCCGTGTAGGGCTGCAATCTCCCAAACAAGCGCTAGCCCGAGTCCTGCGCCGCCGCATGCCCTGCTGCGGGATTTGTCTAGACGAAAGAACGGCTGGAAGATGCTCTCTCGGTACTGCTTGGGTATTCCCGGGCCCTCATCTTTGACTCGCAGGAGCACGTGGCTGTCGCTGTCGCTGATGGAGACGTTGACAGTCGAGCCGGAGCGGCTGTAACGGATGGCGTTTTCGACCAGGTTGAACACCAGCCGATAGAGGAGCGCATCGTTCCCGATTACTAAAGCGTCTCCAGCACAATTGAGGGCTATGCCCTTATTCTCGGCAAGTGGCGCAAGGTCGGTGAGGACCTCTTCGGACAAGGGGCCAAGTTCAACATCGTCCTCGCAAGGAACGCTGCGGAGCTCACTCATCTCGAGCAATACCTTGGTCATTCGAGACATGCGCTCGGTTTGTTCTTGTAGCAGGCCGAGCAGCTCGGCTGTTTCGGGTTGCAAACCGGAGTGCTCAGAGATGAATAGTTCAATCTGTGCTTGCATAAGGGCGAGCGGGGTGCGCAGCTCGTGTGCCGCGTTGCCGGTAAACTGACGCTGCGCAGAGAACCCTTCGCTAAGACGGGCGATCATGTCGTTGAAAGAGGCGCTGCATCGTTGTAGCTCGGTGGGCACATCTTCACTGAGTCTGATTTCGCTTAGGTTGTCAGGCTGCACACGCTCAACCTGGGCTGCAAAAGCCCGCAGCGGTTTGAGTGCACGGCCGCTCACAAAGTATGCCAGCACGCCGCCAAGGAGTGTGACTCCAGCCGTGATGTACCAGGTCGTCGTGCCAAAAGACTCCTGTGCGTCGTTTACGACGATCGTGACCTTGTCATCGGGGGTCGCTTTCGTCGGGTCGAACGCCTGGGGCGAATCTTCGCCGGCAGTGGAAAAAGCCGAGATGTTACTGCCGATGGCATCCATGTAGCGCATGCCCGTATAGCCGACCAGGCAGTTCGTCAGCACGCATGCTGCACACGTGAGCAGCGCCGTCATGATCGTTATGCGCCATTGCAGCGAAAGCCTTTTCATTCGCTATCCTCCATAACGTAGCCCTCTCCAATTCGATTGCGAATCGGGTCGTATCCCAAAGCGATGCGTAGCTTTTTGCGGAGTGACGAGATATGAACGCGGATTGCGTTGCTAAAGCTGTTCACGCTGCTATCCCAAACGTGCTCGATAAGCTCCTCTTGACTTACCGGACGCCCCTGATTAAGCATCAGGTATTCCAAGATTCCCGTTTCCTTGCGCGTAAGAGATAAAGCCTCGCTGTCCACGGAAGCGATGCGCGCCTTGGTGTCAAAGCGGAGCTTTCCGCAGGTTAATACTATGTCGCTTTGTGCAAAGCGCCTGAGGGTAAGGCTGCGGATCCTTGCCGCAAGCTCGTCAAGATGAAACGGCTTGGTAAGGTAATCGTTGGCGCCGGCATCGAGTCCGGCGACCTTGTCGGCGACCTCGCCGCGTGCGGACAGAATCAGTACCTTGGTCTCGCAGTCGGTTTTCCTAAGTTCCCTGAGCACGGTCATGCCATCGATACGGGGAAGGTTGAGGTCGAGTACCACGAGGTCAAAGACTTCGACGCCCAGTAGGTCGAGCGCCTCCTGTCCGTCGTGACAGCAGTCGACGCTGTACGCCAAGTTTCGCAAACTGCGCGCGATTGCATCGCACAGCGCCCGCTCGTCCTCGACGATCAAAATTCGTATAACAGTCTCCTCGCACATTCCAAATCGCGCTTAACACGGATTTTATAGTCGATATGGTCCAATGGTCGCGTAACGAAAGGAGTGGTCAGGTTGTTCAAAGAAGTAAAACCCGTGGTACAGGTCGCTTTGTTGATCGTCGGAATTGCCATGGTGTGCTTTGGCGTTATGCGTGGCGAGGCGGATGCCGTGCTGGCCAAAGCGATTGGGCTGTGCTTGGAGTGTATCGGAATTGGATAAAAGAGAAAACACTGCGTCGCATGTTTTGGCCCGATTTCGCGGATTCATTCAGGCGGCGGCGACGCTCATCACCAACATTCACCTGCCAAACTTTGCCAAAGGCGGCATCTATCAGGGCGCGGGAAAACAGTCTGCGTACCTGGACTTAATTGCTATTCGTGCCCCGCGGCATCGGGTGCGTGCCCCATCGGGTCGTTCCAGTCGGTGGTAGGTTCATCCAAGTTCAACTTCTCCTATTACGTTACCGGTACGCTCATTTTGCTCGGCGTGCTGCTGGGACGATTTGTATGCGGGTTTTTGTGCCCGTTTGGCTGGTTGCAGGAACTGCTTCACAAGATCCCCGGCAAAAAGCTTTCGACGAAAAGGCTCAAGGCGCTTACGTATGTCAAATACGTTGTGCTGCTATTTGCCGTGGTATTGCTGCCTGTGCTGTTGGTCAACGATCTGGGGATGGGCGATCCGTTCTTTTGCAAGTACATCTGTCCACAGGGTGTGCTCGAGGGCGCCATTCCTCTGGCCATTGCCAATGCCGGCATTCGATCTGCGTTGGGACAGCTCTTTACTTGGAAATTTGTCGTTCTCATTGTCGTGGCAGTGCTGAGCGTTTTGTTCTATCGCCCCTTTTGCAAATGGATTTGCCCGCTCGGCGCATTCTATGCGCTCATGAATAGGGTGTCCCTACTGGGGATTCGGGTTGACGCGTGCAAATGCGTCTCGTGTGGCAAGTGTTCAAGGGTTTGTCAGATGGACGTCGATGTGGTCCGCGCGCCCAATCATGCCGAATGTATCCGGTGCGGAAAGTGCATCGGGGCCTGTCCCGTCGATGCCATCAGCTATCGCTACGGCCTGGATGTGTCGGCGGAAAAGCTCCCCTTGACCGCCGATAAAAAGTAAACGGAGGAATGACCATGAAGCTTTCTAAGATTGCGGCCCTGTTTATGGTGCCGGTGCTGGCCTTGTGTCTTGTGGCGTGTTCGGCGCCTGGTGGCAATGCGAGAGAATCTGCGAGCTCCGATCCCAAGATCGCGGAGCTCATTGCACAGGAGCCGACCAATGCCGACGAGGCCGCCGAGCTGTATGCGAAGCTCATGAAAAAAGAGAACGATATCCTTTCGAGTGATAACGCGCTGTGGGAAAAGGTATTCAATGCGGCAAATAAAGACTCGGCAATGATTGAGGACGGCAGCAATTACGGCGATTTCCTGCTCAAGACCATCGACGGCGCCAAGGATGAGTTTACGGCGGATGAGCTCAAGACGCTCAAGGCCGGCGCACAGCAGATCAAGGAGATCGAGGACAAGCTCGAGGGCCTGGAGAAGGAGTTTCCCGGCTGTGGAAGCACACCGAGCGCAGGCGAGAGCGTCGACGCTTCGGCAGCGGGCATGACGGCTAGTGCCAATGCTTCGAGCGAGGCGACGAAGTTTCCCAGCTTTACGGGCAAGGACCTGGATGGCAACGACGTGAGCAGCGACGAACTGTTCTCTAAGAACAAGGTCACCGTCATGAACTTCTGGTTCACCACTTGCAAGCCGTGCGTGGGCGAGCTGGGTGATCTTGAGAATTTGAATAAGGAGCTCGCCGAGAAGGGCGGTCAGGTCGTAGGCGTCAATTCCTTTACGCTCGATGGCAACAAGGGCGAGATTGCAGATGCCAAGGGCGTGCTGAGCAAGAAGGGCGTGACATATAAGAACATCTGGTTCAAGTCGGATAGCGAGGCCGGTAAGTTTACGTCAAATTTGTTCTCGTTCCCGACAACCTACGTTATCGACCAGAACGGCAACATCGTAGGGGAGCCCATCGTGGGCGCCATCAGCTCCGCCGAGCAGCGCGCGGCGCTCGATAAGCTTATCGATCAGGCGATTGCGAATAGCGAGCAGTAGAAAACGCGTAAAGCATGGAGAGGATCGTGCGCCGCTGTGCGGAGTAGTCCGCTACCTTTCAAGATAAGCTCCACCATATAGAGGTCCCGCTCGGGACCTCTTCTTTTGGGCGCCACCCCGTTCGTTTTTTGATGCGCTTCGTTGCATTCCTCATTGGTGTCGGTGAAAAATGGGGATAGAGTAGGACAAACGCGTCGAATACGAACGGCGGAGGAGAGCGGGCAGGGTGCCTGCGCAGGAGAGGTTGCCGTCCATGCTGGAGCTCAAAGGAATTTGCAAAAGGTACGTTACCCAGTCGTTTACGCAGGTGGCGCTCGACAACGTAAGCCTGTCTTTTCGCGATAACGAGTTCGTGGCCATTCTGGGTCCCTCGGGTTCGGGTAAAACCACGATGCTCAACGTTATCGGCGGACTGGACCACTTTGATTCTGGTGACTTGCTGATCGACGGCATCTCGACCAAGGACTTTCACGATCGCGATTGGGATGCCTATCGCAACAACCGCATCGGCTTTGTGTTCCAGAGCTATAACCTCATTCCGCATCAGACCATTTTGGAAAACGTGGAGCTGGCGCTTACGCTCACGGGCGTGGGGCATGCCGAGCGTCGCCAGCGTGCGCGCGAGGCGTTGGAGAAAGTTGGCCTGGGCGAGCACGTTAACAAGCGTCCGAGTCAGCTGTCGGGTGGGCAGATGCAGCGCGTGGCCATTGCCCGTGCCCTGATCAATGACCCTGAGATCGTGCTGGCCGACGAGCCGACCGGCGCCTTGGACTCAACGACGTCCGTACAGGTCATGGACCTGCTCAAGGACGTGGCGCGCGACCGCTTGGTTATCATGGTCACGCACAATCCCGAGCTGGCGTACCAATATGCCACGCGCATCGTCAACCTGGCGGACGGCAAGATCACCGACGATTCCGACCCCTTTGATGTAGCAAAGGCCGCGCGTCGCGAGGCCAAGCCTACGCGCAAAACTTCGATGAGCTTTGTGACAGCGCTGGGGCTTTCGGCGCGAAACCTTATGACCAAGAAGGGCCGTACGGCCATGACTGCCTTTGCGGGGTCGATTGGCATTATCGGTATTGCGGCAATCCTGGCGCTCTCCAATGGCGTGAACAATTACATCAAAAAGGTCGAGGAGGATACGCTCTCGAGCTACCCGCTTACCATCTCCAAGCAGGACTACGACCTGTCGTCCATGATGGGCGGGCAGGGGGCTGCGGATGACGATACGTCCAAAAACGAGGGTTCGTCCGACGACAGTGCCGGCGGCAAGGCTCAGGGAACCGATAAGATCCCTGTGGTCACGGCCGTAAAGGATATGTTTGCAAGTGTTAAGTCCAACGATATGACGAGCTTTAAGGCATGGCTCGATGCTGGTGGCGACGGCATCGATAAAGAAGTCAATGCCATCCAGTACGGCTATGGCGTGACGCCGGTTGTCTATCGTGCGGGTAAGGGTGACGAGAAGCCCGTTCGGCTTGTTCCCAACGCTATGACCGAGGCCATGAGCGGCGGCGCAAGTTCGGCGGCAACGGTGAGCATGGATTCCATGGGAACCTCGGTCTTTAACGAGATGATTGACGACCAGAGCTTGCTCGACAGCCAGTACGATGTCGTGGCGGGGCATTGGCCTACGTCTGCTAACGAAGCCGTGATGGTGCTATCGAGCCGTGGCACGGTGGGCGATTACACGCTCTACAGCATCGGTGCGCTGGATATCGATGAGCTCAACGATCTGGTTAACAGCGCTATGACGGCTGACGGTGGGGTCGAAACGCCCGAGACCGACACCGACTTTACCTACGATGATGCGTTGTCTACCACGTTTAAGGTGCTGTCGCCGGCCGATGCCTATCGCAAAAACGAAGAGACCGGCATGTGGGCCGACATGTCTGACGACGCCGACTTTATGGCTGCCAAGGTTGCCGACGGTATTGACGTGCACATTGTGGGCGTGGTGCGACCTAACGAGACCGCCAACGCGAGTGCGTTGTCCCCGGGCATTGCCTATACGCATGCGCTGACTCGCCAGCTTATGGAGCGCGCCGCCAATTCGCAGATCGTAAAAGAGCAACTTGCCCATCCCGAGACGGATGTCTTTACGGGCAAGTCTTTCGATGAACTGCAGGGCGAGGCCAAGCAAGGCATGGATCTGGGCAGCATGTTCAGCGTGGATGAGGTGGCGCTCAAGAGCGCGTTCTCGTTCGATACCTCCGCGCTCTCGGGTGTTGCCGGCGGTATGGACCTGTCGGGTCTTGACTTGTCTGGGCTGGACATTGACCTTTCGGGCGTTGGTAGAGACATCGACTTCAGCGACATCATGGACAAAGCGCCGGCACCAGATTTCTCGGGCATTTTTGACGGTCTAGAACTCACGCCCGAGCAAATGCAGCAGGTGGGAACGCTTGCCAACCAACTGTTTGAGGGATTTTTGCAGTCTGATCAGTTTAAGGCCCTGACGCCCGAAGACCTTAAGGACGCGTCAAAGCTCGCCGCCGCATTCTCGACGTATCTTGAGCATGATGCTGCAGCCCAGCAATGCCTGGCTCAGCTGAAGGCCCTCGGCGGCGATGCCCTGGCCGAGCGCCTGCAGCAGGCGATGACCGACTATGTGCAAAAGCAGCTGGCTCCGTATCTGCAACAGGCTATGGGTCAGGTGATGAAGGCAATCAGCGAGCAGATAGCGTCGACGGTATCGTCCCAGCTTAAAGCAGGCGCGGCGGGGCTCATGGGCCAGATGGCGACGCAGATGTCTTCGAGTTTTGCCAACCTAGCGAGCGCTATGCGTGTGGATGCGAGCGCTTTTGCGCGTGCCATTCACTTCAACATGGACGCCGAGGACCTGAGCTCGCTCATGATGAGCTATGCCAAGGCGTCGAAGCTCACCTACGATAACAATCTAACCACGTTGGGTTATGCGGACGAGGCCGACCCCATTTCGGTCAAGATTTTCCCGCGTGACTTTGAGGCCAAGGAGCGCGTACTCGACCATATCGATGCGTATAACAAGCAGGTCAAAGCCGCCGGCCACGACGAGCAGGCAATCTCGTACACCGACTACATGGGCATCATCATGGGCTCGGTGAATGATATCGTGAATACCATCAGCTTGGTGCTCATCGCATTCGTGAGTATCAGCCTGGTGGTGAGCTCCATCATGATCGGCATCATCACGTACATCAGCGTGCTGGAGCGCAAAAAGGAGATTGGCATTCTGCGCGCGATCGGCGCGTCGAAGCGCAACGTGGCAAACGTGTTCAACGCCGAGACCTTTATCGAGGGCCTCATTGCCGGCGTCTTTGCTGTTGTCGTCGTGGTGGCCGTGAGCTTCCCGGTTAATGCCTGGGCGCTTGCTGCCAAACAGGTCCCCAATCTGATGAGCCTGCCCGTGCAGGATGCGCTGGTGCTCATCGCGATTTCGGTGCTGCTGACGGTTGTCGCCGGCCTGCTGCCGGCCCGCAGCGCATCCAAGAAAGACCCCGTGGAGGCCCTACGCTCCGAATAATGTGACAAAGGGACAGTCCCTTTGTCACATTGAGACCCTTGCGAAATCGGGGTCTAATTACCGTTCGGCAGGTTAAGAACTCCCTCTCCCCGCTTAATGCTTGACGAAGAGTCCTCTGGTTTATATACCTATCGGTAGGCATATAAGATGTATTGCCGATAGAAATGGAGCAACCATGACTCTCACCACACCAGCCAAAAAAGATTGTCTCCGTGAAAGCGGCGCATTTGCTTGGGTCGTCGTTATTGCGCTCGGCTTAATGTCCGCCGGAACAACTGGCACATATAGCATTATTGCTGGCTCATTCGTTGCTCCAGTATGTGAAGATCTGGGCTTTGACTACACTTCTTTTTCTTTCTATTTCACCGCGATTCTTCTTGTCCTTGCGCTTGGGCTTCCGCTTCTGAGTCGCTTCATTCCAAAAGTAATCGGCAAACCATGGCATATTTGCATTGAACTCGTCCTTATTGCTGCCGGCGCCGCAATGGCGTTCTACACCGAGGTCTGGATGTTCACCGTCTCCGCCGCAGTGATCGGCATCTGCTTTTCGTTTACAACGGGCGTCTGCATGTCCGATGTCATTGACCAATGGTTCAGCAAATCGTCCGGTCTTGCCATCGGCCTCGCTTGGGGCGTTAATTCTCTCTGCACGCTGTTATTGAGTCCTGTCGTTACGCTGGTCATCGAGCAGCAAGGCTGGCGTACGGGATACATCGTGCTTGCGGCCGTTTCTGCAGCTATGATTTTGCCTGCAAGCGCATTTATCATTCGCCTTAACCCCTCTGATCGCAACATGCTTCCGTACGGAGAGACCGCCTCCGAAACCCATGAGAGCTGCAGCGCCGATGAGCAGGAAGATGTCCTTTCGGGCATGGCACTCCGCGATGCCGCGAAAACGCCGTCTTTTATTCTCTGTGCCCTTTTGCTTTGCGTGGCGCAGCTCACCTGCTGCATGAACCAGCTGTTTCCAACCTATGCAAGCGAGGTCGGTTTCAATCCTATCGTAGGAAGCTTAATGGTCTCGGCAGCTTCACTCTCCGATATCTTCCTAAATCCCTTCGTGGGCAAAACATGCGACAAGCTTGGCGCTATTAAAGCAACGGTCGCATGGACAGGTGTCAGCATTCTTTCATTCCTGCTTCTTATCATTGGCGGAAGCAATGAGACCGTTTCCATCATTGCAGCTGGTGTAAACGATGTCATGTTCGCCATCGTTGGAACCGCAATGCCGATGCTTCTCCTCTCGCTTTTTGGATCACGCGATTTTGGAAGGATCTATTCGATCGTTTGCTCAGCGGGCTATGTCGTCGGTGCTTTTGGAATGCCGGTCATGATGAAAGTTTACGGCATGGCAGGGTCATTCCAGGGAGTATTTATCTTCTGCATTGCCTGCAACCTTATGATTGCTGCGTTTGCTATCGTTTCCGGCTTTCTCAGTAAGGCTGCTGAAAAGTAATAAGCGCCGATTGCATCGACATAGATTGCCACGCAACAGGGGTCGACTCCAAGCCAGACTGGAGTCGACCCCTGTTTTCGTTTTAAAGGTTGCCCGCAGGCACCATGGGTGCCAACATGCGCTTCAGCTTGGCTGGCCTATTTGAACATAAGCTCGACTATTCCCGCCCAAACCGCTTTCTCATCAATATCCTCACCTTGAGCGACCGTATTGCTTGCTCCCTCCAGAACGGTATAAAGAATTTGTACGTAGAGCATTACGTCGGCGCTATCGGAAAACGCGCCAATCTCTACACCATGAAGAAGGATGTCTTTAAGCGCATCCATGGTTCGTTTGGTCGCCGTCGCTTGACGTTCCTGAACTGCAGGAATTCGATTTGCTTGAACGCTAACCTCGGCCAGCACGCGCCGGCGCTTTTCATCGCTTCGATAGCCACCTATAACTGAATTGCCGAGCTCGATAAGCGCGGCCTTGAACCCGTCCCTATCGACTATTAGCGAGTAGTCGCGCTGATAGTCAATGGTCGGAAACATGCTGTCCAAGAGCGTAGTGAAAATCTCCTCTTTTGAGGGAAAGTAGTAGTACACCGACGGCTTGGATATACCGACAAAGTCGCAAATCTTTCCGATAGACGCTTTGTCATAACCGACTTCTGCCACAAGATCGTACATTGCGTCCAATATTTTTTTTCTTGTGCTCACGCTGCATTTCTCCATTGCAAATCACTTCCGCACTACCAACATTATTAAGGATGGCAACGGAACATCAATTCGTGTCCAAACATGACCACTATATACGGCGAACGGTATGTATCAGTAGGCGAGCGGCAATTATTCAAAATTATCTACCGAACGGTAGGTATAGTAGTACTATAGCAGGTGAAACCCCGCTATTGTCGCGGCCGGACAGCATCGCGGGAAACCCGACGGAAGGACCAACCATGTACGAGAACTATCGTATGCCGGGCGAGTTCGAGAAGCGCTCCAACGTCTATGTGACATGGCTTCCCGATTACATCCGTGCAGAGGGCTACGATAACCGCCAGCCCTGCGTTGACGTGATCAAGGCTCTGCTCGAGTATGGCGACGTTACGGTCAACCTCAATTGCGGCACCCCCGGCTCCTATGAGGAGGCTTGCTCGCGCCTGAAGGAGGAGGGGGTTGATCTCGATCGCATCGAGATCGCGCAGTTCGAAGACTCCAACTTCTATGTCCGCGACAACGGTCCCAGCATCATGGTCGACGTCAAGGGCCATTCTTATATGGTCAACCCCGCTTGGACCTATTACGGCGTGTGGGACAAGAACTCCCCGGAGTGCCAGTCCGCACGTAAGGCAGCCGTTCACATGGCGGTTGCGCTCGGTTGCTTCGATATCGTCAATTCCGAAATGGTTTCGGAGGGCGGCGACCGCGAGTTTGACGGTCACGGCACTCTGATCGCCATCGAGGACACGGAATGCCGCAAGCGTAATCCCGAGTTCACGAAAGAGGAAATAGAGGCCGAGTATAAGCGCATCTACAACCTCAACAAGGTTATCTGGCTTCCGCAGCCTATGCTCGAGGACGACGACTATCGACTGGGCATCCTCGACGAGAAGGAAGACGGAACTCCCGTCTTTGGCATGAGCTTTGCAGCTCACATTGATGAGATGTGTCGCTTTATCACTCCGAACAAGATTCTTCTTGCCGAGGTGTCCGATGAAGAGGCAGCCTCGAGCAAGGCTGGAGCAGAGTCTCGTCGCCGCATTGAGGCAGCCTACGAGATCCTGAGCAACGAAACGGACTGGGAGGGCAAGCCCTTCGAGATCGTTCGTATGCCCACCGCCGAGCCTATTGAAGTCGTTATCGCCCCTGGCGATGAAGATTACGAGCTCTATAAGGGCTTCATCGACGAAATGGGCGGCAAGTTTATGGATGGCACCCCCTGGCCCGAGGGCCCCGTCCACTTCTACGCCGCAGCGAGCTACTGCAACTTCCTGATTTGCAACGGCGTCGTTCTTGGCCAGCGTTATTACCACGAGGGCATGAGCGAGGTCGTGAAAGAGAAGGATGAGCAGGCCAAGGCAGTTCTTGAGAGCTGCTTCCCCGATCGCAAGGTCATCATGATTGATTCCCTCGCGCTTAACCTGTCCGGCGGCGGCGTGCACTGCTGGACTAAGGACGTGGCGGCCAGTCGTTAGTGAGCCTTAGAGCCTGCGCTCTTTGGCTTAGGCGCCACATGTACCGCTCCCCGAGGGATATCCGTGTTTTCCTCGGGGACACATTCAACAATAATTTTGATAATAATTCGAAAGGAAATAGGCATGAACCACAGCCTCCGCGGTCGCGACTACATCAACATCCATGATCTCTCCTCCGAGGATTTCCGCTATCTCATCGATCTTGCCTGGAACCTTAAGGCTCAGAAGAAGTCTGGTGTCGACCAGCGCTACTTCCCCGGCAAAAACGTCCTCGCCAACTTTGAGTGGGGCTCGACCCGTACTCGTTGCGCATTCGAGACCTCCTGCAACGATTTGGGCATGGGCTTCACTTATCTGACCAACTCCCACATGGGTGACTGCGAGACCGTCAAGGACGCCATGCGCGTCTTTAACGGCATGTATGATCTCATCGTCTATCGCGCACAGAAGGACGAGCAGTTCCTCTATGACGTCGCCGACCTGGTTGACATCCCGGTCATCAATGCCCTTACTCTCGGCGATCACCCGACTCAGATGCTCGCTGACGCTCTTACGATGGAAGAGCAATGGGGCGGTTTGCGTACGAGCCGCGGCAAGAAGATGGCTTTCGTTGGCAACTGCGCCGGCGCCCCGGTGTGGTATGGCCGTCTGTGCGCTATGCTCGACATGGACTTCCTCGCCATCGGCCCCGACGACCTCCGTCATCAGATGTGCAAGGAAATGATCGAAGAGGTGGAGGCCTGCTACGCCAAGTACGCTCCCAATAGGACCTTTACCATCACCTCTGACCTCGATGCCCTGGATGGCGTTGACGTTATCGTTACCGAGGAGTGGCGCTACATCAACCCCGAGTGCGGCGAAGAGGTTCTGGATCCCGACGACTACAACTCCTGGCTGGGCGATGCCGAGTCTTTGTACCCCTATCGCGTCACCAGCGAGCTGTGCAAGCGCACCAACAATCCCGACATCTTCTGCATGCATGAGCTTCCCTCTGTCCATAACGCAGATCACCGTGTCGGCAAAATGCTCCTCGACCAGTGCAAGAACGACCTCCATCGCGAAATCATCACCGAGGGCTTTGAGATTGCCGACGAGTGCTTTGAGGCCAACGCTTCGGTCATCTTCCGTGAGGCAGAGAACCGTCAGCACACCATCAAGGCCGTTATGTGTGCCCTTCTGGGTCTCTAGGAGCTGTATCAATGGAAAATGCAAAGTTAAAGAGCAGCAAGGTTTACGCATGGGTTCTCGTAATCGCGCTCGGCCTTATGTCTGCCGGCACGACCGGATCCTATAGCGTCATCGCGGGCTCCTTCGTCGCACCCGTGTGCGAGGAGTTCGGGTTTGACTATTCCATCTTCTCGTATTACTTCACCGCAACGCTCATTGGTCTTGCGGCAGCTCTTCCGTTTGTCGGAAAACTCATTCCCAAGGTCGTTGGCAAGGTTTGGCTCCCCGTTGTCGAGCTTATTTTGCTTGCTGCCGGCGCAGGCATGGCCTTCTACACCGAAGTCTGGATGTTCATCGCCGCTGGCGCCCTGATTGGCGTTTGCTTCGCCTTCACCACCGGCGTCGCCATGTCCGACGTTATTGACCAGTGGTTCAAAAAATCTGGTGGCCTGGCAATCGGTCTCGCTTGGGCAGTGAACTCGATTTACATGCTCATCATGAGCCCCGTCATCACCTCTGTCATCGAGGCCGCTGGCTGGAGGACTGGCTATCTGGTGCTCGCTGGCGTCTCCGCCGTGCTCATTCTCCCCGCTTCCGTCCTGATTATTCGCTATAAGCCTCAGGACAAGGGCATGCTGCCCTATGGCTACGTCGAGGGCGAGACGGTCACCGAGACCGAGGAGACGACCGAGGATAGCACGCGTGGCGTTAGCTATGCGCGCGCCATTAAGTCGCCTGCCTTCTTCTTCTGCATCGGCTTCCTCTGTCTCGTTCAGCTCACTTGCTGCATGAACCAGCTCTTCCCGACGTATGCTTCCGAGGTTGGTTTTAGCCCCATGGTGGGCGGCTTCATGGTATCCGCTGCATCGCTCTTCGATCTGTTCCTCAATCCGATCGTCGGCACCACTTGCGATAGGTTCGGCAGCACGAAGGCCATTCTGGGCTGGCTCGCTGTCTCCATCCTCTCCTTTGTCATGCTCATGATGAGCAGCGGCAACTCGACGCTCAGCATCCTCGCAGCAGGCGTGAACGACGTAATGTACGTCATCGCTGGCACTGCCCTGACCGTTTTGGTTATGGATGTCTTTGGCTCCCGCGATTTCGGTCGCATCTTCGCGCTGATCTGCTCCGTGGGCTATATCGTCGGCGCCTTTGGCATGCCCGTTATGATGAAGGTCTATGAGCTTGTCGGCTCCTTCCAGGGCGTCTTCATCTTCTGCATCGCATGCAACGTTATTATCGGCCTGTTCTTGCTGCTGGCAAAAAAGACTGGTAAGAACCTCTCCTGGGACGAATAGTTCGATTCGTCTTAGACATACGCTGTAGGGCTTAACCTGCAGCCGCTTTGGGGCATCGACTAACATCGGTGCCCTTTTTCATCGAATGTGACAAAGGAGCAGCCACTTTGTCACATTGAGTGGCATGTAAATCGAGGTCTAATACTTTTCCGAGAAGTGAACGGCCATACTTGGACCTCCGAAGCATCGACATTTTTAGACGTCAAACCCGCAGGATTTGGCTGGCAAAACCGCAGGAAATTGCATCTAGAAAGTGCCGATGCTTCGGGGGCCCGTTTTCACTCGTTCACTTCTCGGGAAAAGTATTAAACCTCGTTGTATGGGGTGCGGCTGGAGGGTGGTCATCGTTCAGTAGCTACCTCTTCCTTGTGAATCGCCTGAAGCGCAAGGCATAATGCATGTGACAAAGGGACGGCCCCTTTGTTGTGTTGATATGAGAGAAGAGTAGATGATCCTTTCGCTGGCCCCTATGGAGGGGATTACCGGGCATGTGTTCCGTCGCGTGCATGCGGAGTGCTTCGGTGCGCTCGATTGCTATTACACGCCGTTTTTGCCGCCGCCGCGGGTGGGAAACCGCTTTGGCGGCAAGGCGTTTAAGGAGATCGATCCTGCCAATAACCAGGGGCTCAACGTGGTGCCTCAGCTGATGTCCAAGAACGCGGACGAGTTTGTGTGGGCGGCACAGGTGCTCGCCGACATGGGCTACCGCGAGGTCAATCTCAACTTGGGTTGCCCTTCGGGAACGGTTGTCGCCAAGGGCAAGGGCTCGGGTTTCTTGCGCAATCTCGACGAGCTCGAGGCGTTCTTAAGCGATGTGTGCGAGCGGTCGCCGTTGCCGGTGTCGGTAAAGACCAGGCTGGGGCTGGAGAATGACGACGAATACGAGCGCGTGCTCGATCTGTATTGCCGCATGCCGTTGGCAGAGCTGATCGTGCATCCGCGCGTACAGAAGGACCGCTATACGGGCTTGCCGCGCAAAGAGTTTTATGGCGAGACGCTGGAGCGTGCGCCGTTCCCCGTGGCCTATAACGGTGACATTTTTGATCTTGAGGATATGGACGCGCTGGTGGAGGCCTATCCCGGCACGCGCCATGTGATGTTGGGGCGTGGCCTGCTCGCGAACCCCGCTCTGGCTCGCATGGTCAAGGGCGGCCCTGCTGCAACGGCTGCTGAGCTGCAGCGCTTCCACGACACGCTGTTTGCGGCATATGCAGAAGAGATTGGCGGCAATGCGGTCTTCCGCATGAAGGAGTGGTGGTTCTACGCCAAGTGCGCTTTCGCTGATCCCGCTACCGTCCACAAGATCGTACGCAAGACCAAAAAGGTCGACGAATACCGCGCTGCCGTCGAGCGCGTCTTTCGTGAACAGCCGCTTGCACCCACAGCTCGCTTCCACGGCTAACTAGTCATCGGGGGCGTTCTTTAACGACTGGTCATTTAAGGACGTCCCCAACGACTATGTAGCAAAAACATGTACACCAGCATCCAAAGATGTCGAAAAATGTCGACTTTGGATGCTGGTGTACATGTTTGGGTCCGACGGGGGAGCGGGCCTAGGCAATCAGTGCATCAAGTGTAATGAGCTCTCTGAGCCGCTCCGTGCGTGTTTGCCCATGGCGTTTGGCTTTTTCGTCAAACGTCTCAAGAATCGATTCGCCCACACGTGCTGATATAACGACGCTCGGCTCATCGGAGATTGGTGGCCTTCCCAACTTGATGGTGTGACCTTTCGGCCACTCATCTTTTTCGTAGGCTTCCGCGGCTTTCTTCAACTCTCCGGGAGCAAACCCCATCATCTTTTCGAGCTGCTTAGCATCCATGGCGCCTCCTATCGATCGACATAATGTCGAGCGCCGGTTCTCGGATTCTCTTTTTGTATACAATTTTGTAGACAAAAATACAAGCAGTTCATCGGGCTAATTAGCTTGTTTTGACCTGCCTGTTCGATAGGAAATGAGCATTGACGGCTTCGATACTCCTTTGCTTTTCAGCTTGGAATTTGGATGCTCATTGAACTTCCGGAGGGGAGCCCTTTATTAAGCTATTGAGATTCTGGGCAGGAGCTCTCACTGGTCTTCGGTAATGGGGCCAGCTTAATTCGCGACACAGTGTGTCGCGAATGGGAGTAGTCGTTAGGTGTCCTTCAATGGCTACTCATATAAGAACGTTCAAGTGTCGGATTTTGTCATTTAGTGTCGCTCTCAGCGACTATTCTGGAGGGTTGTGGTCAAAAAAGGGCAAATATGAGTACTGTTGCCATTATGGTTGCATTTATTTGCTATAAATTGTAGCTCCTGATGAGATTTGTTCCCATTAAGAGCTACTTTTATTGAACATATGAGGAGAAATAACGTCGTCTGCGGACGAGTGGAACGTTGAATAGTTCCTGAAGTGATCAAAATCGCTGCTACTAAACAGGTAACAGTACTCATATTTGCCCTTTTTTGACCACAGCCCTCTCGGAAACCTTTCCAGAGGCGTCAAACAGCCATAATCCAAAGGTCTCCTCAAACAATTAGCCGGCCAAGAGCGTCCATGACTACCAAAAAGCTGTACGCCAGCATCCAAAGATGTCGAAAAATGTCGACTTTGGATGCTGGTGTACATGTTTGGGTCGTATGGGTTGGGGCCCTGGACGGACAGAGCGTGCGTACTAGAGCAGGTTTTCCTGCACCCACGCGATGATGTCGCTCGATTCGTAGAGTGGCTTGCCGTCGATGAACAGGCAGGGAACCTGGCGTTTTCCGCCGACGGAGATAAGCGTTTGCTCGGCATCGGAATCGGTCGAGATATTGCGTTCAGGAATGGTCACGCCGTTATCGGCCAAAAAGCGCTTGACCTTTATGCAGTACGGGCAGCCGGTCATAACGAATAGCGTGAGCTCATGATTAGTAGCCATAGGTCTCCAATCGGTTGAGGTTTCGATTGAAATACCCAAAGCCGCCGCGGTCTATGCGCGCGTCAACGATGACTCGATGGCCTGGACCAGAAACGCCGTGGCTCCGGTGCCGCAGGGCTTGTCGTAGTAGTCAACAAAGCGCTGGTCGGCAAGATAGCCATTGGCGAGGCCCAGGTACGCTTCGTTCTGGGGTTCGCATCCCCAGTTGAGACCAATCCAACGACGATGCATCGCGACGAGCTTGCGAACCTCGCTTCCATCCGCATCGCCGTCGCCCATGGCAATCGAGAGCTGACCCAGAATAGCGCGTTCAAGTTCTTTCATGTCGTTCCATGTCTGAGGGTCCATGTCCAGTAATGTTTCGTTTGCCGCATCGACGGCTTCATCGCCATAGCGCGCCCGGGCCTCGGCACCGTAGCGCTCCTCGTTTTCCTGCACGGTGCGCCAGCGCTCCAGTTGCGGCAGGACGGCGCCCATGAGCGAGACGGCTTCGTCGAGCGACATGCCGGTGTTTTGTGCCAGCCGCGGGGCACAATCCTCGATCATTGCCTCCATGGTGGTGTCGTAGGTGTACTTGCCGTGGTCGTAGCACCACTTGCAGTAATGATCGGTCGCGGTGCCCGCAGCATCGGTGCCGCAGTCGTTGGGCGTGAGTATCATGCCGCAGCTCTGGCAATAGTGCTCGGGCATTTCGAGCAGATGAGACAGTGGCTCGCCGGTCACGGTGGCAATGAGCTTCATCATGTCGATGCCCGGGGTGACCTCGTCGCGCTCCCAACGGCTGACGGCTTGGCGCGTGACAAAGAGTTTGGCGGCGAGCTGCTCTTGGGTAAGGTGATGGGCGCGACGGATGGCAATGAGCTTTTCTGCAAAGGCCATAGCGGCTCCTTTCTGCTGGTTGATGGCTTAAGCATACGCGGCGGCAGACGCCCTTCCAAGCAACCGTTGGTTGCACGGCGGGGGACCGCGGCGAAGAATTGCACGCAACGCCCCACGCCTCCATGCCGTACAATGACCGGCATGGAACCTATTGCACACATACATACCGACCTGCCGCAGAAGTTCGGCATCCCGCGCAACAGCTTTTTGGCGCCTCATCTGCAGGGACGCATCGTTTTTGAGCCGGAATTTGCCTCCAACGCAGCGGTTGAGGGTCTGGACTCCTTCTCTTACCTGTGGCTGCTGTGGCGCTTCGAAAACGGAACGCCCGGCGGCACGGCTAAGGACATAGCCGCCGATGCCAAAACGCAGGACAGGTCCGGCACCAACGCAAAATGGTCGAAAACTGTGCGTCCGCCGCGCCTGGGTGGAGCCGAGCGTGTGGGCGTCTTTGCCACGCGCAGTCCGTTTCGCCCTAATTCCATTGGGCTCACCTGCGTCAAGCTCGACCGCGTGGAGCTTACCGACGATGGTCCCATCATCCATGTGTTGGGGGCCGACCTGCGCGACGGCACGCCCATCTACGACATTAAGCCCTACATTCCGTTTGCCGACTGTCACCCGGATGCGACCGGCGGCTGGATTGAAGACGCGCCGTGGCAAGAGCTCGACGTCGAGTTCCCGCAAGCGCTGCAGGATATGGTCCTTCCCGCAAAGCTCCCCGGCTTGGTCGAGGTCCTTCGCCAAGATCCACGCCGCGCGGGCAGCAAGCACGAGCCAAACCGCGTTTACCACTTGGCCTACGCCGGACTCGACATATCGTTTACGGTCGATGAAACCCAGCTAACCGTAGTCGCCGTCAACGACGCGCAAGACTAACCAGCCATTCGTCCGCACCCGTCAAATTAAGCGCCAAACCCCATGCCAAAACCGCCCACGCTGGTGGACAATAACGCCTACCGAAACAATCCGCTTTCCACGGGAGCTCAGCATGAAATACGACTTTACCTCGCTTATCAACCGCCACGGTATGGACGCCATCGCCGTTGACTCCTGGGGAGAAATTCCCGACATGGCTCCGAACGCACCCGACGAGGGCTTCGACCGCATCCCCATGTGGGTGGCGGACATGAACTTTGCCACGGTGCCCACGGTCCAGGAGTACATCATTCAGCGCGCCCAGCACCCCATGTTTGGCTATTTCAATCCGCGTCCCGAGTACTTCGACCGCATCATCGAATGGCAGAGCCGTCGCAATGGCGTTGAGGGCTTGGCGCCGGAGCATATCGGCTACGAAAACGGCGTGCTGGGCGGTGTCGTGTCCACGCTGCGCGCATATGTCCAGCCGGGCGATGCGGTGCTGGTCCACAGTCCCACCTACATCGGCTTTACCAAGTCCATCGAGGCCGCGGGCTATCGTATTGTCCATAGCCCGCTTAAGCTCGACGATCAGGGCGTGTGGCGCATGGACTTTGAGGACATGGAGTGCAAACTCGCCCAAAACCACATCCATGCCGCGGTGTTCTGCTCGCCGCACAATCCCTGCGGCCGCGTATGGGAGCGCGACGAAATCGAGCGCGCCATGGACATCTATCGCCAGCACGATTGCGTGGTGATTTCGGACGAGATTTGGTCCGATATCATCCTGCCGGGGCACAAGCACATCCCGACGCAGTCGGTGAGCGAGGATGCCCGCATGCGCACGGTTGCCCTCTATGCGCCGAGCAAGACGTTTAACCTGGCGGGCCTTGTCGGCAGCTACCACATTGTCTACAACGAGACGCTGCGTGACCGCATCTGCGCCGTGTCCAACAAGACCCACTACAACGAGATGAATGTCCTCTCCATGCATGCGCTTATCGGTGCCTACCAGCCGCAGGGCTACGAGTGGGTGGACGAGCTCAACCAGGTGCTTGCCGGCAATATCGAGTACTTCTGCGATTACGTGGACGGGCATTTTGAGGGCGTGTCCTATTCGCGTCCGCAGGGCACGTACATGGTGTTTCTGGACTGCACCGAGTGGTGTCGCGAGCATGGCCGCGATATTCAGTGGCTGCTCGACGAGGGGGCGCGCGTGGGCGTGGGATATCAGGACGGCCGCCCGTTCCACGGGCCCTGCCACATTCGCGTGAATCTGGCGCTGCCGCTTTCGCGCGTAAAGGAAGCGTGCGACCGCCTGGACCGCTACGTTTTTAATGCACGGTAAGTGAGCACTGCATGCGGGGCCTTCTGCCAAGTCGGCTGGAAGGCCCCACATGGTAAAACGTCTGTAGCCATTGGGCACTCGTGTGGTTTTGTTTGCTATTATTTTTTACCATTTCAGTCTGTAAACAGGATCGTATGGAGCTCGATGAAAAGGTCCCGTCGCTCGGTTGCCATTTCGTTGTTTGTTGCGCTTGCGATAGCGTGCGCCTTTGTCGTAGCGATAGCCGGCTGTTCCGGGTCGAATGGCAGAGCCTCGACGTCTGCATTAGAAGGCCTGGATGCCTCGCAGGCCAAAGACGACAACCTTAAGACGCTCAACGTCGGCAGCGACCTCTATCCACCGTTTGTGTATACCGACGAGTACGGCGATATCGTTGGCCTGGATGTCGAGATATTGACCGAGGCTTTGACTCGCATTGGTTACAAGCCAAAATACCAGCTGATCGACTGGGAAAAGAAGAAGGAGCTGCTGGCGAGCGGCGAACTCGATTGTGTCATGGGCAGCTTTAGTATGACGGGTCGCGAAAACGAATATCGTTGGGCCGGCCCGTACCTTGCGAGCCGCCAGGTGGTCGCGGTCGATCCCCAGAGCGATATCTACACGCTTGCCGATCTTGAGGATAAGATCGTGGCGGTTCAGTCCACCACCAAGCCCGAGGACATTTTGCTCAATCGCATAAATGAAAACGTTCCGCAGATCAAGGAACTCTACAGCTTTTCGGACGGTTCATACCTGAACCCGGCGCTTGTCGAGGGCCTGGTCGACGCTATCGCCGCGCATGAGTCCTCGTTCCTCACCTACGAAAAAGACTATGGTGTGGCATATCGCATTTTGGATGAGCCGCTGCTAGAGGTCGGTTTGGGCACCGCTTTCGATATCAACGATACGCGTGGCATCGACGTCAAGCTCACTCATGCCTACCAAGAAATGCTTGCCGATGGCACCATGGAACGCCTGGTGTCAAAGTACTTCGATGACCCTTCGCCATTTTTGAATATGGAGGGCCTGTCATGATCGATGCGCCCGACCACGCCGCTCAGGAGCGGGACAATCGTTCGACAGGGGCATGGCTCCTTGTCGCTCTGCTGGGGATAGCGCTCTCGGTTGTTGCCGGCATGATGAGCTACGATTACACGACGGCCCAAGCCGAGCAGCGCTTTGCCGACGTTGTCGATTACGTGGCGACGCAGAGCCTTTCCTACGATGCATTCAACAGCGCCTATACGACCAAAAACCTGATACGCGTTATGGAAATCGCCGGAGAGGCTGCCCGCGATATGGAGCGCGACGGTTCGGTGGATAACGCCATGCTGGAGCAATACGCCGACCAGTTCAACGTGAGCGCGCTGATCGTGACGGACGCATCGGGCAATTTGGTGTCCGAGTCCTCGACGGGCGATGTGGACTACGGGTCGCTCGCTACGTATCTCAAAGAATCACCCGTGCTGGAGGTGGCAACTCATCCGCTTAAGTCCTATACCGCCCGCATCACGCTTGCGGATGATTCGGTCGCAGACATTGGCTGCGTGACTCGGCAGGATGGCGAGGGCATCGTTATCGCGGTAAGGCATCAGAGCGCGAAAGCGGTTGCAAGCAATACACTCAAACTGCAGAGCTTGCTTGATGGCTATGAAACCATCGATAGCGGCAATATCGTGATCGAAAGCGACGGCAAGGTCGTTGCGACCAATGCCGTTGAACCCACCGTATTGGGCGTGTTCGATCTGCCTGCGACGGATGTCTTTATTGTCGACGGTATTAAGGATCGATGCCTGGCTGGTAAGGTCAGATTGGTTAACGCCGACGGCGAGTGGTATTTGGGCACATTTGGAAAAGCGCACAAATTCTATGTGTACACCTATGCCTCGGCGCAGCGCTACTTTGAGGTCGCCGCGGCTGTTGCCGCCGGCGTGCTGGTACTCTACGGCGGTGTTATAGCCGTTGTTGTGACGGTGCGTCGCCGCGCTGATCGTCGACGTTTGACGGACTTGCTGCAGCAGGAGCGCGACTATGGCGACAAGCTGGCAAAGGCGGCGCGTGAGGCCTCGTCTGCCAACTCGGCAAAGACGGAGTTTCTGCGTCGCATGAGCCACGATCTGCGCACGCCCATCAACGGCATTCGCGGCATGGTCGAGGTTGGCGATGCCAATGCGGACGATCTGCAAAAGCAGACTGAGTGCCGCTCAAAAATCTGGACGGCATCGGGACTGCTGCTCGACCTTGCCAACGAGGCGCTCGATATGAGTCGCCTGGAGAGCGGGCAGGTCGACCTGAACCTCGTGCCCATAAATTTGGTGGCCCTCAACTGTGAAGTGCGCGATATTCTGGAGCGCCAGGCCGAGGAGCGTCTGGTGACAATTATCTCCGACCAGCAGACGCTTAATCATCCCTATGCGCGGGTGAGCGTGACGCACCTCAAGCGTTTGTTGCTCAATATTGCCGGCAATGCCGTCAAGTACAACCGCCAGGGCGGCTATGTCCGCCTGGTGTGCCGCGAGGTGGAGCCAGCGGATGGCGTCCCCGTCTATGAATACACGATCGCCGACAACGGTATTGGCATGAGCGAGGAGTTCCAAAAGCACCTCTACGAGCCGTTTTGCCGCGAGGAGCAGCAGGTGGAAGGCGCTTCGTCGGGAACTGGCCTGGGCGCGCCTATCGCAAAACAGCTGGTCGAGCTTATGGGCGGAACCATGAGTTTTACGAGCGTCTTGGGGCAGGGGACAACGTTTACCATCCGCCTGCCGTTCGAGAAATGCAAGCGCTCCGAGATTCCTCAGGCTGTGCGCGTGGACGCGGGTGACGGCGATGCGCTCCAGGGCTTGCGCGTTTTGCTCGTAGAGGATAACGACCTGAATGCCGAGATTGCACAGTTTACGCTCGCCCGCGCCGGCGCCGTCGTGACGCACGCTAAGGATGGTGAGTCTGCCGTCGAGATGTTTGCCGCGAGCGCGCCGCACGAGTACGACGTGGTGTTGATGGACATCATGATGCCCGGTATCGATGGCCTTGAGGCCACGCGTCGGATTCGAGCGCTCGATCGCGAGGATGCCGCGCTCACGCCGATTATCGCCGTGAGCGCCAACGCCTTTGCCGACGACCGTAGGCTTTCGCGCGAGGCGGGCATGAACGTGCACCTGAGCAAGCCTGTGAGCTCGCAGGAGCTCGTTGAGGCGCTTGCACACATAGCCGCCGACGCTTCATAAGCATATGGCTCGGTTCCAAGGTGGGTTGGAACCGAGCCATATTGCTATTGATGAGGCCTGATGAGGGGCTTACTTTTCTTGAATCTGCTTGCCGCAGAGATGCTCAATCGTAATCTCGTAGAGTTGGACGCCCTTAATGTCCTTGGCGATTTCCTCTTCGACTTCTTCGGCAGAAGGGTAGTACTTAAGCGCGAGCTGGCGGACTTTATCCTCGATAAACGCGGGAGTGTCATTTGCCAGGCGACAGCGGCCAAAGACCATGGTACTCATAACGTACGGAGCCCAGTCACCGTCCTGGTACCACTCGTTGCCGTAAACGGTAAAGCAGACCTTGTCATCGCGCTTAAGTGCGTCGACCTTGTGGCCAGCCTTGGCGCCATGGAAATAAATCTTGTCGTGCTCGGCGTCGAAGAAGTAGTTGACGGGAATGGCGTACGGGTAGCCATCGTCGCCGTTGACGGCAAAGACGCCGCGCTTGCATGTAGCGAGCAGTTCGCGCGCTTCCTCGTCGGTGATGGCGCGTTTCTTTCGACGTAAGGGCCTAAACATCGTTGGCGTCCTTTCTGCTGCGTATGGTTGTTGAGCACAAACTATAGCGAAACAGCTCCGTTTTTCTTGATGCGGGCGAGTATGTTTTTGAGCTTGTTAAAGTCGAGCGGTTTGGACAGATGGGCGTTCATGCCGGCGTCGTGTGCCGCCTTGGCGTCCTCGGCAAAGGCATTGGCGGTGAGCGCGATGATGGGGATATCGGCTGCATCGACCTTCTCGCTCAGACGAATCGCGCGGGTTGCCTCGTAGCCGTCCATGTCCGGCATCATAATGTCCATCAGGATCGCATCGAAGCTGCCGGCGGGATGCGATAGGTACAGATCGACGACTTCGTTGCCGTTGGCGGCGCGGGTGACCACGACGCCCTCGGATTCTAGCAGCGTCTGGGCAATCTCGGCATTCAATTCGTTGTCTTCGGCGAGCAGCACGTTCATGTCGGCGAGCGAGCAGTCGAGCGCCCTCTCGACCGTATTCGCCCGCGTCTGGGGGTTCTTGTCGATATCGAGCGGAATTTCCACGTAGAACGTGGTGCCCACATGGAGTTCGCTGGTGACTTCGATGGTGCCACCCATCAGTTCAATAAGCGACTTGACGATTGGCATGCCCATGCCGGTTCCTTGGAACTTGCTGCGCGCATCGTCACCTTCTTGGGCAAACGGCTCATAGATATGCTTTAAAAACTCGGGAGCCATGCCAATGCCGGTATCCGAAACGCTAAAGCAAAAGAGCGCGCGCCCGTTATCGAGTGGCTTGGTCTTTGAGCTAAAGGTGACGGAGCCGCCGTGCCTGTTGTACTTAATGCTGTTGTCTAACAGGTTGATCATGATCTGTCGGATATGGATGGGACTGCCGACCATGTATGGCCCCGTGGCGTATGGCAGACTATTGTCCTGCATGGTGATGCCGTTATCGGATGCGCGGAGCTTGCACAGAACCAGCGTATTGTCACAGAGCTCTTTGAGGTTAAAAGGCGCATGCTCCAGTGTTAGCTTGCGGTCTTCGATTTTGCCCATCTCGAGGATGTCGTTGATCAGCGAGAGCAGGTGATTGGCGGCAACGCGCGCCTTGGCACGGCTCTCGCGGGCGACTTGCATATCGCCTTCCTTCAATTCCTCGATCTCGATAAGGCCCAGGATACCGTTGAGCGGCGTACGGATGTCGTGGCTCATGCGCGTGAGGAATGCCGTCTTAGCAGCGTTGGCAGCATCGGCTTTTTTGCGCTCGGTTCGAGCGCGCACGAGCGCCCAGATGAGCAGGACGATGCCGACCGACAACATACCGATGAGGGTAGCTGCAATGGCGGTGCGGTTGCGGTGGAGAAACTGGAACGTGTCCGATTCTTGCGCCGTGTACGACGTTGAGGAGTAATTGCTTGC
This sequence comes from Collinsella sp., assembly GCA_036312785.1. GTDB lineage: Bacteria > Actinomycetota > Coriobacteriia > Coriobacteriales > Coriobacteriaceae > Collinsella. The sequence continues at coordinate 115,288 of JAXJNG010000030.1, read as the reverse complement.
GGAGAGCGATTCTCCGGCATTGATGATGCCCTTGTTGATGATTCCCGACAGCTCGGGTTTTCCGCGCGAAATCCAGCACGAGAGCTCACGGGTGTCAGGGAGTTCGGCCGTCTCGCAGTCCTCGAGATCATAACGGTCACCGATGGTTTTTACGCGTGAACTGGGAGCGACGATGCAGTGCGCCGTTCCCTTCCTGAGGGCGTCGAACGCTTCATCGTCGGATTGGTATTCGGTCACGGTCGCTGTGGGGAACAGACTTTCAAGTACATTTCGGTTGATAATCGATGATTTGGTGCAGGCGATGTTCTGAAGGTCTTTGTTCAGGTTGCTTCCGGTGTGGATGGCGGTGAGGGATATAGTCCCCAACGATACCGACTGCACAACGCCCGATTGCTCGGCAAACCAGTAATCTCGGTATATTGGCAGCGCAACGTCTATGCTTCCCTTTGACAGGGCCTTCGACATCATCTTGTAGCTATCAAAGGCGACGGTTTTGACCGTAATGCCAAATTGATCGTGCAGCGTCGTTGCAAGCGATGCGAGCGAGCCTTCCATTTCGCCGTCTTCGTCTTCGTTGCAGTAGGGGAGTTTGCCCGTAATGTAGCCGAGCGTGATGGTGTTGTCATTTGCTTTGAGCCAGGAGCGTTCGGGGCTGTTGAGCGATGATGAACCGCTGTTTTGGGTCGAGTAGTTAGATTTGACTTCGTCGTTATAGCGTGGGTTGACGCGGGCGATTGCCGTCATGGCAGCATTGATGTCGTTCATCAGGTCGGGGCGGCTTTTGGGAACGGCAAAGTAGTAGTCGTTCGAACCAATGTAGAACATGGGGGAGGCATTGGGCGACGAGATTGTGTCGTTCATGATGACGGCATCGACTTCGTCGTTTGCGAGCGCGTCAAAGAGATCGGATCCTCCGTCATACTCCTTGTATGTGCAGGCGATTCCTTCGCTGGCGAGCCATTGCTGGCCAACGAAGGTTTGCATGACGTCGGGGTTGCAACCGATAGTGAGACCCTGGAGTGCTTGAGGGTCACCCTTTGCAAGGTCGTCACGGTCGGGCCTGGCGTAGATGTAGTAGCGCTCGGTGCCCTCGGGGTTCGAGGAAAAGAGCAGCTTTTGGGCACGTTCCTCGGAGTAGGAGATGTTGGGCATGAGGTCGATCTCGCCTGCCTCGAGCATGTCCATAAGCTCGGTGAAGGTGCCGGAGACGTATTCGTACCGCCAGCCGGACGTGTAGTACGACAGGGTCTGGAGGTACTCGTAACCCCATCCCGAGAGACGCTCGCCGGGGGTGCCGTCCTGGAAGCCCTCGTTGCTGACGAGCCAGCCGACGCGGACCGTCTTGACTTGCTGATCGGTATTGGCGGCATAGGCGGGGGCGGGCATGATGGTGCTCAGTACGGCGAGCGCGGCAAGCGCGACGGCCAGGGTGCGATATATAACTGAACGAAGGACAGCGGCAGCTCTCACATGCAATCCTAACGAATCGAGACATTACCGCATAAGGATACCAGCTCAGCCTGCCCAGCCGGCAGCTGCACCGCTAAACGGTCCCGCCCGGCAGTCATCGGGGACGTTCTTAAACGACTAGTCATTGGGGACGTTCTTGTTTGACTAGTCATTTAAGAACGTCCCCAATGACTAGTTCCCAATGACTAGTTTCGTTTGCGGGGGAGGCGTGGGACAATACCGAGCGAACGAGATTGGGCGTCTGGGAAAGGGGTCGCGATGAACAGGTTGAGGACGCTTGCCGATGTGCTGCGACAGGCTGGCTTTGCGCGCATCACGGGCCTGTTTCTAATCTTTTACCTGCTGTGCTCGACTGCCGTCTGGCTGTCCGAGCCCACGTCCCTTACGTTTGGCGACGGTCTCTGGTTTAGCTTTGAGACGGTCTCGACCATCGGCTTTGGTGACATTCCTGCCGAGACACCGGTTGCCCGCGCCATTACCGTCATTCTGAGCGTCATCAGCATCTTCTACATCGCCATGCTCACGGGCGTGGCGGTGAACTACTGCAATACGCTTATCAAGCTGCGCCAAAAGGACACCATGGCGCGCTTTATGGACGATCTTGAGCATTTGGAAGAGCTCGATCGTGACGAGCTCGCCGATCTTTCGCGTCGCGTGCGCGAGTATCGTCGACGCCAGCGCTAAGACGAACGTCGTGCGCCACAACAAGGGGGACCAAATATGAATATCACCGTGTATCTGGGTGCCAGTGCCGGCAATGATCCGGCGTTTCTGCCCGCGGTGCAGGAGCTCGGCACGTGGATTGGCACCAACGGCCACGCGCTGGTATACGGCGGGTCCAAGTCGGGCCTGATGGGCGCGCTCGCCGATAGCGTGCTCGATGCTGGCGGACATGTGACGGGTGTGGAGCCGAGCTTTTTTATCGAGGCCGAGTTTCAACATGACGGTATCGACGACCTTATCGTGACGAGCGATATGGCCGAGCGCAAGGCCAAGATGATTGAGCTCGGCGATGCGTTCATCGCCTTTCCCGGTGGGACGGGCACGCTCGAGGAGATTGCCGAGGTCATGTCTGCGGTGTCGTTGGGGCACCTGAGTGCTCCGTGCATCCTGTATAACCTGGACGGTTACTACAACGACCTCAAGGCGCTGCTCGGGCACATGATCGATAAGGGTTTATCGAGCCCGCAGCGCCAGCAAGGCATTTACTTTGCCGACGATTTGCGCGAGATTGCCTCGATTATCAACGGATAAGTCTTGAGCCTGCCCCACAATGGCTCCCAATGGTGCCGTTTGCAGCGCAGACGGTTGGCTCGTTCGAGCAACGCTCGCTCTACAATAAAACGTATCTATGTCGACTTTAACCGCGGGAGGACCCGATGGATAACCTTGCCAAACCCACGAACCGAGCGCTGTTTTTGGTCAGCGTTGCCGTGACCGGTGCACTCGCGGGTGCTGCAGTCTGGCTATTCTTCTTTGCGATGGAGCACGGCATTGATTATTTGTGGACCGAGGTCCCGCATATGCTGGGCGTCTCTTCGCCCGAACTCGCCAGCGGCCCGTTTGGCTTTTTGCCGTACCCGTTTTTCGTTTGCCTGCTGGGCGGCTTGGTGATTGGCCTGTACGAAAAGATGACGGGCATCAAGACCGATGACCTCAACCAGGTGATGGCAAAGGTTAAGCAAGACGGGCGCTACCCGTACGACAACCTGGGCAAGCTTTCGCTCGCGGCATTGCTGCCGCTGCTGTTTGGTGGAAGTATTGGACCGGAGGCCGGTCTGACCGGCGTTATCGCCGGTCTGTGCAGCTGGGTCGGCGACCGCATGCGTCGCTTTGGCGCCGAGTTTAGGGAGCTCACGTTGCTGGGCACCCAGGCTGCCCTGACGGCGCTCTTTACCGCGCCCGTGTTTGGCTTTGTGGCGCCGCTTGCCGGAAGTGCTGACGGCCAGGGTGCCGGCGATGGCGAGGATTCCGAATCCGGTGAGATCACCATCAAGCTGCCCAAGGCGCAAAAGACGGTGGTCTACGGTATTGCGATTGCCGGCGGTCTGGGCACCTACCTGCTGCTTGGACAGCTTGTGGGCGGCGGCATGGGCATGCCCAGGTTCGAGTCCGCCGAGGTGGGCAACCTAGAGCTTACCTGGCTCGTCCCTCTGTCGTTGATCGGCACCGTCTGCGGCTGGCTGTACTTTGTCTCTGAGCACGCGAGCGAAGCGCTTGCCCATGCAATAGGGGCGCGCCCTGTCGTCAAAGCCATGCTGGCCGGTCTGGTGCTCGCCATCTGCGGCACGGTCCTGCCCTACACCATGTTTGCCGGCGAGACCCAGGCCGACGTGCTCATGGAAACCTATCTGACCATTCCCGCCGGCGTGCTTATTTTGACCGGTCTGGTCAAGGCCATGCTGACCCCCGCTCTTATCAACTTGGGCTGGCGCGGCGGTCACTTCTTCCCGGTTATCTTCTCGGGCGTAAGCCTGGGCTACGGCCTGGCCATCCTCACCGGCGCAGATCCGGTCTTTTGCGTCGCCGTCTGCACAGCCTCGACGATGGGCGCCGTCATGCGCCAACCCGTTATGGTCGTGGGCCTGTTGCTCATGTGCTTCCCGCTCAAAGGCATCGTCTGTATGATCATCGCCGCCGTCATCGCCGCCGGTATCCCACTGCCCAAGCCGCTGCACAAATGGCGCGGTTAATCGCGAGTCAACTCCAGAGGGGTACGAGATGATCCTGTACTTTAGCGCGACGGGGAACAGCGAACATGTGGCGCGTCGCATTGCGGCGGCGACAGACGACAAGGTTGTGTCGATTGAGCGTTTTGATGCCGAAGCCCTTCGCCTTGTTGCGACGGAAGGCCCCTGCCAGCTGGGATTTGTTGCTCCGGTGTATGCCTGGGGTCTGCCGACACCGATGATCGAGTTTTTGAAGACTGCCGACCTGTCGATTGCTGCCGGTGCAAAGGGCGGCGAGCGCCCCTATACGTTCTATGTTTCGACGTACGGTTCGACGACCGGCCAATCTGCCAAGTTTGCCCGCGACCTGCTGCACGAGCGTGGGCTCGAGTTGGATGCGGCGATGAGCGTCAAGATGCCCGATACCTGGACGCCTGTTTTCGACCTGTCTGACCCTCAAAAGGTTGAGGGTATCAATAGAGCTGCCGAGGCGCAGATTGATGCCGTGATCGAGGCGGTGCGGGCACGCCGCACGGGTAACATGATGCGCCATCGCGTGCCTCTGTTTGCATCGTGCGCGTATCACGCAATTGGGCTGCCGCGCATGCAACAGACGAGCAAGTTTGCCGTCGATGCCGATCGCTGCATCGGCTGCGGCCTGTGTGCCAAGCGCTGCCCCATGGCGGCGATTGAGATGCGCGACGGCCTTCCCGTCTGGACAAAGCCGGAGTGCGCAGCCTGCCTTCGTTGCCTGCACCGTTGTCCCAAATTTGCCATCTCGCACGGTAAGCGCACGGCATCCCACGGTCAGTACAGGCATCCCAAGCCAGGTGTGAGGATGTAGCGGCTGCTGGCCGCGCTACTTCCAAACCGCGAGCGCCGCAGTGCCCAGTACGATGAGGGCGAGACCGATGGCGCTGCGCCGCGAGACCTTTTCGTTGAATGCCAAGCGCGCAAATAGTACCGATACGACAATCGATAGTTTGTCGATCTGCACCACGACGCTCACCTGGCCTGCGGCGATGGCATAGTAATAGAGCAGCCACGATGCTCCGGTCGCGATGCCCGATGCCGCGAGAAATACGAGCTCGTAGCGGTCTACGTGCACGGCTTGGCCCATCTTGCCTTTAGCTGCCACGATTGCCCATGCCATAACCAGTACCACGCAGGTGCGGATTGCCGTGGCCAGGTTTGACTCGACGCCTTCGATGCCGATCTTGGCGAGGACGGAGGTGAGTGCTGCGAACATGGCGGCGCCGAGGGCGTAAGCGAGCCAGGTCCGGTCTTGCTGCTGCTCGGGTCCGGCGGATTGCTGCTTCTCGGTCATTAAAAAAGTGCCGAGGGTAATGACGGCGGTTCCCACGAGCTTAACCGCAAGGTTGCTCGTCTCGCCAAAAAGCACGATGGCGATCAGCGCGGCGAGCACGGTGCTCATCTTGTCGACCGGTACGACCTTATTGACGTCTCCGATGCTCAACGCCTTAAAGTAACAGATCCACGAAGCGCCGGTAGCGAGTCCCGAGAGGACGAGAAAGAGCCAGGATCTGGGTTCGATGCTGCCAATGGTTCCAATGGATCCAGAAATGCCCGCCATTGCCCAGGCGAAAACGAGCACCACGCAGGTGCGAATGGCCGTCGCGACATCGGAGTCGGTCTGCTTGATGCCGCATTTGGCCAAGATGGATGTGATGCCGGCAAAGAATGCTGACGCAAATGCTGCGACGACCCACGACACGGGTGAAATGCCTCCCCAAAGAACAACCGCGCCAGATTTACGGCGCTCGTCCGATGATACCGTCCCGCCATGAAGCTTTGATATCGCTGTGGTGAGACAGGGGCCATAGTTCGAGAGGGCATTTGGTTAAGGCTCGAATCGAAGGTGAATGGTTTTCCGCGAAGTGAACGAGTAAATCTGGACCCCTGGGACATGCACACTTTTTCGAACAAAACTGCAGGATTCTTAGACAAAAACCGCAGGAATTGAGTCATTAAAAATGTCGATGCTACAGGGTACTGTTTTTACTCGTTCACTTCTCGGAAAAGTATTCACCTTCGATATGCTGACGGTGTCTTTTTGGTTGCCAAGAACTAGACGGCCTGCTGTGAGGGGCGGTGGTGACGCTATGCCGCCTTGTTTCATTGAAAAAATAAGCGGGGTACCACCTAAGCTTTTTTAGCTGTCGATTACAGATCGCGTACTCGATAAACCTTGGTGCTGACAGTGCAGCTGATTGCCCATAGTGCGAGCGCCAGTACTGCAATTCCTGCACACAGACAGCCAAGGACGGCGGGATCGGGATTCGCTCCGGCAATCGACATGAGCCAGTTGCTGATGGGGTTGGAGGAACTCAGCATTGCCATGGTGCCGCAGCCAAACAGGGCAAACAGGCCAAGGGATAGGCGCAGCGCCTCCATGTGTCCAAATCGGAAGAACAGCGGCTGTGCCAAGAATACCATCATGAGGGAGATGAGCATTGATGCCGCCGAGGCGGTTGCGATTTCAAAGATCGTCTGTCCCGTCGAAGGAATGCCCGCGCTGTTGAAGAGCGGGATGGAGGCGATGCTCAAAAGCGTGGCTGCACATGCCATGACGACCGAGAAGACAACGATGCACAGGTAGCGTGCGCAAATAATGTCTTTGCGCGAGAAGGGCAACGTTGCTCGATAACGCTCCCAGCCGTTTTGGTTATCGTAGCCAGCTAGCGAGTTCATGATTATGATGGGCGACATTGCGCTGACCGCACAGGCGCCGGCGCTCATGCCGGAATCGCCATCCGACGCGTTGGCAAGGGTTAGCACGACGAAGATGAACAGGCCGACACCCGCGATGCTCGGGATGAGCGTGCGAACGATGGCGAGCTCGGATATAAAGGCACGTTTCATTTCGAAGCCCCTTTCAGTATGAGGCGTAGATAGTCGTCAATGGTTGCCCGATCGCAGGGAATCTCGGGGAAGGCCTCGAGCGTTTCGCGACGGTTGGGCACGAGCACGTCCACGCTATAGGCGTGGTGGACGGCACGGGCGCCTTCGACGCAAGCCATAAGCTCGGCGGCCTGCGCTTGGGTGCAGTGGGCGATGCCGGCTCGGTCGGTAATGTCCTCGCGCGGCAGGTCAAACACAATCGAGCCGTTATCGATGCAGATGACGCGGTCGGCGGCGCGATCGAGGTCAGACGTAATGTGGCTCGAGAGCAGCACGCTGTGCTGACCGTCGGCGACAAAAGCAAGCAGCTCATCGAGCAGTTCCTCGCGCGCCATGGGATCGAGGCCCGCGGTGGCTTCGTCCAAAAGGAGTAGCTTGGCATTATGGCTGAGTGCACAGGCAAGCTGCAGCTTCATGCCCATGCCGCGGGAGAGGTCCTTGACCTTTGTCTTGGGATCGAGGCCAAATCGGTTGATGAATCCGGCGAACGTTTCGCGGTCCCATGTGGGGTACGCCGGGCCTACGAGTGACTCGACCTGGCCCACCTTGAGCGTGGAGGGGAAGGGGCACGTGTCCAGGACAAGGCCGACGCGGGAGCGTAGATGGCGTTGCGACTCATCGGGCGCGTCGGCGCCACAGCGCTGCCCAAACAGGTGCACTTCGCCGGCATCGAGCCTTATAAGCCCGAGCGCGGCTCGAATCGTCGTTGTTTTGCCAGCACCGTTGGCACCAACAAAGCCGACGATCTGGCCAAGCTCCACGGCAAGCGTGACGTCGCGCAGCGAAAAGCGGTCGCTCACATGGCGCGATGCACCTTTGATTTCTAGCAAATATTGCATGGTATAGCCTTTCTTGCAGATGGCTACTGCATGGTTTCGGGGGCTACCAGGTCGAGCATCTCGTGCAGCTTGTCGCGCGTGACGCCCAAGGCTTCGGCTTGGCTTGCCGCTTTCGCAAGCAGCTCTTCGATATGGCAGAGCTGGTTTTCGCGCAAGAGCTCCTGGTTGCCCTCGGCGACAAAACAGCCCTTGCCCTGCACGGTGCAGATAAACCCGAGCTGCTCCAGGTCGGCGTAGGCGCGCTTGGTGGTGATGACGCTCACGCCAAGATCGCTCGCGAGCGCACGGATGCTGGGGAGTTTGGCTCCCGCAGCGAGCGTGCCCGAAAGGATCTGAGCTTTGACCTGCGAGGCTATTTGCTCGTAGATGGGTTTATCGCTCGAATTGGATAGGATGATGTCCACAGCGGCTCCTTAGCTGATGGGCTACACGTGTATATAACCGGTAAGCACAGTATATATACACTATGCACAGTTATGCAAGAGGCAAATACGGATTGGGCCGGCTGCCTAGGCCCCAACTGATGAATTTGTCCTGATAGGCGCCCTAGAGCGGGATTTCGCGGCTACAATAGTGCGGTTACAACGACGTAATGCACTCAAAGCAAGAAAGGATCCGCATGGCAAGCCTGTCGGATGAAATCTCGTCGCGCCGCACATTCGCGATCATCAGCCACCCGGACGCCGGTAAGACCACGCTTACCGAGAAGCTGCTGCTCTATACCGGCAGCATCCAGACTGCCGGCTCGGTCAAGGGCAAGAGCTCGGCCAAGCATGCTGTCTCGGACTGGATGGACATCGAGAAGGAGCGCGGCATCTCCGTCACCTCCTCGGTGCTGCAGTTCACCTATAACGGCGCCTGTGTCAACATTCTCGATACCCCCGGCCACCAGGACTTCTCGGAGGATACCTACCGTACCCTTATGGCCGCCGACGCTGCGGTCATGGTCATCGACGGCGCCAAGGGCGTCGAGGCCCAGACCAAAAAGCTCTTTAAGGTCTGCACACTGCGTCACATTCCCATCTTCACCTTTGTGAACAAGCTCGACCACGAGGCTCGCGATCCGTTTGAGCTCATGGAAGAGATCGAGAATGTCCTGGGCATCAATACGTATCCTATGAATTGGCCGATCGGCAGCGGCCGCAACTTCCGCGGCGTGTTCGATCGTCAGACCCGTCGCGTTATCGCCTTTGAGGGCGACGGCCACGCCAACGCCACCAAGAAGGTCGCCGAGGTCGAGGCCGAGTTGGGTGATCCTTCCATGGATGAGCTTATTGGCGAGGAAAACCATAAGAACCTGATGGACGACATCGAGCTGCTCGATGGCGCCGGCGATGAGCTCGACTTGGATGCTGTGGCCTGCGGCAAGCTGAGCCCGGCGTTCTTTGGCTCGGCACTTACCAACTTTGGCGTTGAGCCCTTCCTGAAGGAGTTCCTGCGCCTGGCTCCGACGCCGCGCGCCTATACCGATACGCTCACCAGCGAGCCGGTCGATCCCTGCCGCGATGACTTTAGCGGTTTTGTGTTTAAGATCCAGGCAAACATGGACAAGAACCACCGTGACCGCATCGCCTTCGTACGCATTTGCTCGGGCAAGTTCGAGCGCGGCATGGACGCCTTCCACGTGCAGGGCAACCGCAAGCTCAAGCTTGCCACGGGCACGTCGATGATGGCCGATGACCGCGCCATCGTGGATGAGGCGTACGCGGGCGATATCGTGGGCCTGTTCGACCCGGGTATCTTTAGCATCGGCGACACCGTGTGCTCCGGCAAGCGCCACGTGCAGTATCCGCAGATCCCGACGTTTGCCCCCGAGATGTTCGCTCGCATTACGCAGGTCGATACGCTCAAGCGCAAGCAGTTCGTCAAGGGTATGGAGGAGCTTGCCCAGGAGGGCGCCATCCAGATCTTCCGCGAGTTGGGCGCCGGCATGGAGAGCGTCATCGTGGGCGTGGTCGGCGTGCTGCAGTTTGAGGTGCTCGAGCGCCGCCTCAAGGCTGAGTACCGTGTTGAGGTTCGTCGCCAGCCGCTGCCCTATACGGACATCCGCTGGATCCAGAACGACCCCGACACCATCGATATCCCGGGCCTTTCGCTCACGCGCGACACGTTGCGCGTCGAGGACATGCGCGGCGGTAAGCTGCTGTTGTTCACGAGCCCGTGGAACGTGGATTGGGCAACCGACCACAACCCCGACCTTATCCTGTCGGAGTTTGGCAACGTGGCCTTTTAACGCATCGGCTCGGTGGCCCTGCGGGGCTGCCGCGCCGTTTGCTTGCCTGATGCCGTGTGAGCGGCTATCATACCCACCGTCGTCTCAAGACCGGGGCGTCCGAGCAGTTCGGGTCCGATATCCTGCTCGTTAAACCTAAAACCAAAGGAGTACATAATGATCAAGAAGGTCATGGAGGACTACAAGGTCCTGCTGCGGAGCATTCCCGCGGCAACGGTTTCGCTGTTTTTCGTGAGCATCATCATGATGAACCTGCTGGCCAACAAAGAGCTTATCAGCCTGCCGTATCTGGCACTCGATTGCGGCTTTGTGGTGAGCTGGGTTTCGTTTTTGTGCCAGGACATGATCTGCAAGCGCTTTGGCGCCAAGGCATCCATCAAAATCTCTATCCTCGCGCTGCTGGTCAACCTGGCCGTGAGCCTGTGCTTTTGGGCATGCTCGCTCACGCCCGGTATGTGGGGCGCCTACTACGACACCGGCATGATCGAGGTCAACACCGCCCTTAACGCCACCATCGGCGGCACCTGGTACGTGGTGCTGGGCTCTTCGCTGGCAATGCTCGTTTCTGCCGTGGTTAACTCCACGCTCAACCAGTCGCTCGGCCGCATGCTCAAAAAGAATAACTTTGCGAGCTTCGCCTTCCGCTCCTATGTGTCCACGGGTGTTGGCCAGTTTATCGACAACTTGGTCTTTGCCATTGTGGTGAGCCACACGTTCTTTGGTTGGACCTGGGTGCAGGTCCTTATGTGCTCGCTGACCGGCGCTGTTGCCGAGCTGCTGTGCGAGGTTTTCCTGAGCCCCGTGGGCTACAAGGTCGTGCGCGGCTGGGAGCGCGAGAATGTGGGCTCCGAGTACCTCGAGCGCCACGCAACCGCCTAAGGAGCAAGTATGCGGGTTTTGATCACGGGTGCTTCGGGCGGTATCGGAGCCGCATGCGTGCAACGATTTTTGGACGAGGGCCACGAGGTCGTGGGCTTTGATTTGCTACCGGCGGCGATCAAACACGAGCGCTACCGCCATCTGATCGTTGATGTTCGCAAGCCGGACGCGTTTCCAGACGATCTTGAACCCCAGGTGATCGTGAACGTTGCCGGTACGCAGGATTCGGCTGACGACATCGCCGCCAACCTGTATGGCACCATCAACGTGACCGAGCGCTACGCCTTTGCGGGGGAGGGGCTTGCCGCCAAGCCGGCGCCGGCTATCAAATCCGTGGTCAATGTGGGGTCGGCGAGCGGGCATACGGGATCGGAGTTTCCTGCCTATGCTGCCAGCAAGGGCGGCGTTATCGCCTACACCAAGAACCTTGCAAACCGCCTGGCACCGCAGGCCATTGCCAACAGTGTGGACCCGGGCGGCGTTATCACGCCGCTCAACCGTTGCGTGATGGAAGACGAACACCTGTGGAACCAGATTATGGAGCTCACGCCGCTTAAGCGCTGGGCCACCGCCCAAGAGATCGCCGAGTGGATCTACTTTGTGGGCGTGACCAACCGGTTTATGACCGGGCAGAGTCTGCTAATCGATGGCGGCGAGGCCGGCCGCACACAATTTATTTGGCCCGAATAGGAAATGCGCCCGATGGAAAGCCGTCGGGCGCATTTTTGATGTATCGATTGTTAGCCGAGGCAAGTCCAGTTGACGGGGGTCGAGTCGTGCTGTTCGAGTAGCCGATTGGCTGCCGAGAAGGGGCGTGATCCCATAAAGGCGGGGAGTACTGCCGTGGCACGGTTGGCCGAAAGCGGCGAGGGGTGCGTGGATGCCAGGCAGAACTTGCCGGTTGCCTTGCCCGCACCGATCGCGGCGAGCTTGCCTTCGACCATCTGCTGGGCAAAGCGGCCCCATGCCAAAAAGACAACCGACTGGGGCAGCCTACAGCAGCGCTCGATGATGTAGTCGGTGAGTGTGCTCCAGCCCAGCTTGGCGTGCGAGTTCGCGGCATGCTCGCGCACGGTGAGCGTAGTGTTGAGAAGCAGGACGCCCTGTTGTGCCCATGGTGTTAGATCTCCCGTGGCGGGAATGGGACAACCCAGATCGGCTTTGAGTTCCTTATAGATGTTGCGCAGGCTCGGCGGCAACTTGGTTTGCGTCGCGGGGACCGAGAACGACAGTCCCATTGCCTGGTTGGGTCCGTGATAGGGGTCCTGACCCAAGATGACAACTTTGACCTGGTCGGCCGGCGTGTAGGCGAGGGCATTGAGGATGTCGTCTTGTGCCGGGTAGATGGTCTGCTCGGCACGCAAAAGGGCGATACGCTCGAGCAGCTGGTTCGTAGTGTCACGTACCGGCTGCGGCGCATCGCCCAACCAAGTTGCTATGTTGCGGTCGCGGGTCGCGGCGTCCATGGGGCTCCTTTACGTCAGATGCTCTGCTGGCATCTATTGTAAAGGCGCACCGGTTGCCTTTATGCCGCGGCTGTATGAAGAGTGGGGTCTACGAGACGTGCTCGGGCGCTCCTGCCATGCGAGCCTGTCCATGTGCGCGGAGGCGCGGAAGCTCGACGGTTGCCACCATGACGCCGGTGAGGATGAGGGCGGCGCCAAAGAAGGCGATGGGGCTCAGGACCTCGCCGACCAGGAAGAACGAAAAGACGGCGGAGCATACCGGCTCGAGCGAGAAGGCGAAACCGGTGGTCTCGGCAGGCACGTGGGGCTGCACGAGTGTCTGGGTGATAAAGCCGTAGGCAGAGCAGATGAGTGCGAGCGCGACGACGACCGCGATTTCGCCCGGCGTGCTGGGAAGCGTGAAGCCGCCAAAGGTGAATGCCGCGACGCCCGAGAACAAACCGCCAAAGCCTAGCTGCCAAACGCCCAGAGCCAGCGGATCGACTTCTTCGACAAAGCGCTTGGCCACGATAATGTGGCTGGCATAGATAAAGGCCGAGAGCAGCATGATGATCGCGCCGGGATTCAGGCTGGTAAAGTCGGCGCCCGAGAGCAGCAGCATGCCGCAGGTGACGATAGTCGTGCCGATGAGCACCTTGCGCTCGGGGGCGCGGCGCAGCAGGGCGGCGTTGGCAAACGGCACGATCACGACCGTCAGGCTCTGCAAAAAGCCGGCAGTGGAGGCAGAAGTGAGGCTGGAGCCCAGACACATGCAGGTGAGCTCGGTTGCCATAATGGCGCCGATGATGGCGGCACGGACCATAAGGTCGCGGTTAATGCGCAACGCGTGCTTGTGGAAGAGCAGCAGGCAGACCACAAAGGCGATGATGCAGCGTAGCGCGACGATGCTCGTGGCGTTCATGCTGTCCATGCCGATCTTCATGAGGGGATACGAAAAGCCCCATGCGACGGGAACGGAAAATGAGAGCGCGATTGCTTTTTTGCGATCCATGGGACTCCTTTTGTTACAGAACGGTTACGCAAAAAGGATTCTGCTCCCAGATGTGGATGTAGTAAAGCGAATGTATCTTCAGTATGATTAAGAAATACTAATGTAGGCAGAAAAAGCGCTGGCAAAACGTTTTACGGCTGCATTGATGTGGAGGCACGATGGCATCGCGGTATCAGATTGTTTGTATGGTGGTCGATTGCGGCAGCCTGAAACGTGCGGCCGACGAGCTGGGCTATACGCAAAGCGCGGTGAGCCAGGCCGTCAAGGCGCTCGAGCGCGAGCTGGGCACCACGCTTATCGAGCGCGGTAAGCAGGGTGTTTCGCTTACGCGCGACGGTAAACAATATCTGCCGTACCTGCGCCAGATTGTGACTGCCGAGGCCGAGCTCGAGGGCAAGCGCCAGGAGCTGCTGGGACTTTCGTCGACTGATATTCGCATCGCGACGTTTACCAACGTGAGTCGAACCGTGTTGCCGCGTGTGATCCGCGACTTTGGGGCCTTGCACCCGGGCGTACGTTTTACCCTCAAGCAGGGCGATTACACGCGCAACGCTCAATGGGTGCACGACGGCGTAGTGGATTTTTGCTTTACGGCACGCGGGTTTACCGCGGGGCTCGAGAAGCGCGTGGTCTATCACGACGAGCTGGTGGCGCTGTTGCCTGTCGCGCATCCGCTGACGGCAAAGGAAAAGGTGACACTCGCCGACCTGGCGTCCGAGCCGTTTGTGCTGCTGGATGAGGGCGAACAGAGCCTAGTGCTCGATGCGTTTGCGGCGCATGGGCTGTCGCCGCACGTGACGAGCGAGGTCACTGACGACTACACCATCATGGCGATGGTGGAGGAGGGCCTAGGCGTGAGCATGCTCTACCGTCGTACTGTGGAGGGCATGCGGGCCGATATTCGCGTACGTCCCATCGTGCACGCCCCCTCGCGCGACGTAGTGGCAGCTTGGCGCAGTTGGGACACCATGCCCATCGCCACGAGGCACTTTATCGACTATATGAGCTCGCATATTGTCAATTAATGACTGGCGTGGCGTTGAGTGCGGTGTTTAGCGGGCTGTCGCTTTGGCTTGGGTGGCGCGATAGGTGCGTGCCGGGTGGCAAAGTAGCACCGCCACGACCATAAAGAACGCCGTGGTGCCCAGGCTGATGGGGTAGACCATCATGATGTTCGCAAAGGTGCGGAAGTGCGGGAACACGCAGAACACCCAATAGAAGCGGATGCCGCAGACGCAGATCATGGTGATGAGGGCGGGCGTGAGCGAGATACCAAAGCCACGCAGGTAGCCCGACATGTTTTCGTAGAACATGCTAAAGGCGTACGCCGGGAAGATCGAGCACACGCGGATATAGCCGATCGAGACGATGTTGGGATCGCTGTTAAAGAGCGACAAGATCTCGCGCCCCAGGCCGACAATAACGATAATTGTGGTGAGCGCGACGATACCGCCTTCGACCAGGCAGACCTTGAGCGTTTTGGTGCAGCGGTCGATCTGGCGGGCACCGTGGTTTTGTCCCACAAAGGTGGTGCAAGCCTGGCTAAAGCTGTTGAGCAGGTTGTAGCACACGTACTCCAGGCTCATGGCGGCGCTCGAGGCTGCCATGACTTCGGTGCCCAGACTGTTGATGGCAGACTGGATGATGATGTTGGCGACGGCAAAGACAGCGCTTTGGATGCCGGCGGGCAGGCCGATCTTGACGATGCGCTTGAGGGCGACGGGGTCGATAGCCAGGTCGCGCGGGGTGACGCGGACGACGGAGTCGGTCTTGAGCAGGCGGATAAAGAGCGTAGCGGCGCTGACGGTGTAGGCGATGGCGGTGGCGATGGCGACGCCCGCGACGCCCCAGTGGAGTACGGGGACAAAGATGAGGTCCAGGCCAATGTTGAGGACGGTGGACACGGCAAGCGCCTGCAGCGGCATGCGGGTGATGCCGACGGAGCGGAAGATCGCGGCCTCAAAGTTGTAGAGCAAGATCGAGGGCATGCTGAGCAAAAAGACGCGCAGGTAGAGCGAAGCGAGCGGCATGGTCTCGGCGGGAACGTTGAGCGCGGCGAGCATGGGCTCGGCAAAGATCTCGCCCAGCGCGATGACGATAAAACCCACGAGCGCCATTAAAATCGAGGTATGGACGGCGCGGTTGACCATATTCTGATCGTTGCGGCCGATAGCGTTGGCGATGACCACATTGGAGCCAAGCGACATGCCAATAAACAGGTTGAGCATAAGACTGGTAAGCGGAACATTGGAGCCGACCGCCGCCATGGCGAGGGTTCCCTGGTCGCCCGAGAAGTTACCGATAATGACCGTGGCGATGAGGTTCGACAGCTGCTCCAAGATGCTCGTGGCGGCCACGGGGAAGGCGAACAGGGGAATATTGCGCCACAGCGAGCCGGTGGTCATATCGATGTGCTTAGATGCGGTATCAGCCATACGCTCTCAATCTCTAACATGCTATATCGTGCTTATTTGCGCAGACGATGATACTCCTAATCGACTAGCCGTTGGGGGCGTTCTTAAACGACTAGTCATTCAAGAACGTCTCTAATGACTAGGCGGGGAAGGCGTGCGACAATGGTGGGCGTTGTGTTGTTCGCGCTAAGGAGTTGCCATGTTGTTGTGTCCCGTTTGCCATGAGCCGTTGGTGGACGACGAGCGTGGTGCTGCATGTGCGGGCGGACACCGGTTTGACCGAGCTCGCGAGGGCTATCTATATCTACTACGTTCGTCCAAGAGCGGCGACTCCATGGGCGATCCCAAGTCGCAGGCACGCAGCCGTCGTGACTTTCTGAACCGTGGTTACTATGCGCCGTTGCGCGATGCGATGGTCGAGCTCGTGCGCGAGCGGGTGTCTGGGCGTGCAGCATCTGCGAACGGCCCCATGACGCTGCTCGATATTTGCTGCGGCGAGGGCTACTACACCAGCGCCATGGACGCGGTGCCGGGCGTGGATGCTTACGGTTTCGACTTGGGCAAAGAGATGGTTCGCCTGGCCGCCAAGCGCGGCGATGCAGCCTATTTCGTAGCCAACATGAAGGATATCCCCGTGGCCGATGGCGCCTTCGATATGGTGACCGAGCTCTTTGCTCCCTTTAACGAGCGCGAGTTTGCCCGCGTGCTGGCGCCCGAGGGCTCACTCTATACCGTGGTGCCGGGCGCCCGTCATCTCTTTGGGCTTAAGGAAGTGCTCTACGATACGCCGTACCTTAACGACGAGAAGCTGCCGCAGACCACCGAGCTCGAGTTGGTTGGAACGCAGCGGGTATCTGCGAATATTACGCTTCAGACCCAGGCCGATATCGAGGCGGTGTTCCAGATGACGCCGTACTACTACCGCACGCGCCCTGCCGACAAAGAGCGCCTGGCAAACCTGGACACGCTCCAAACCGATATCGACTTCATCATCGCCGAGTACCGCCACAGCTAACAACCTTCCAAAAAAGGACAGGTTTATTTTGGTAGGTTTTATCTGGGCAAACGTAAAGGGCCGACCGCGGAGATGCACGATCGGCCCTTTTTAGCTGCTTGATGGCAGAGGCTATGGGAGACAGGTGCCTACAGGCGGTCCTTGTTTTCGGCCTTAACGGCGTGTGCCTGCTGAACAAAGAACAGGTCGTACACCACGATGACAAAGGCGCCATAGTTGATGGCGTCGCCGCCAAACGCGGGAAGCGTGAGCACGGCCTGCGCAATCGTGGCGATTGCAGCGACGATGCCGAGCTTAAACGCGCCGTCCACCTGCGAAGGCTTGTTGGCGCCCTTGATACCGGCGACGCCTGCGGCAAGGTCGACGAGACCCTTGGCGATAAGCACGACCGCTGCGAGCGTGGCGTACGAACCGTACGTGGAATCGAGACCGCCCGTGGCGATACCGACGCCGGCGGTGACGAGGCTGGCGATGCCCAAAACAAAGTAGATGAGAGCAAGGATTTTGAGAGTCTTGCGAGTGAAGCTCATGGCTGGTCCTTTCGATACGAGTACGCCAACTTGGCGCACCCAATGTACTGCACATATGGTGAAGCACATTGTAGTTCAACGCGGCGATGCATGCGTTTGAAAGCGCATTGAGCCCGCGCAGCCAAACCCAACCTTTCAAAAAGGAAAGCTGGGCGTAAGTCAAATCGATGGCAGCGTATGCGCGGCGCTGCGATGATGGGGCCATGGTAAGAGTTGGACCGAAGGAGGAGCCATGATGTACGGAGCAGGGCAAGTGCGTGAGCCGCGGTCGTTGGGAAGGCGCATGAGTGATTCCGTGATCGCTGCCGTGTGCACGGGATTGATGGCGGTGCTTTGCATTGGGATGCTGTGGGCCATGTCGCATGTGGGACAATAGCGGACGGTGGGGTGTCGACACAAACGGCGCTCACGTATTCGTTTTGCTTGCTAAGGAGTACCCATGGGCGTAGTCGATCCCTTTTCTGTTGCTCGGGCCGCGGGGCTTGAGCTGGCCGGGAAGCCCGAGGGCCTCACGCTCACCGACGGCACGATGGAGCTGCGTGCCGATTTTGGCCGCATGCTGCCGCGGCTCAAGCAGGGCCGCCTGCAGCAGGAGCTGCTGGTGAAGGCCGCGCGCGCAAAAGGCGTCGAGTGCCCATGGGCGATTGATGCCACGGCAGGCTTTGGCGAGGATTCGCTACTGTTGGCGGCCGCGGGCTTTACCGTCGATCTGTATGAGCAGGATTGCGTGATCGCGGCACTCCTCAAGGATGCTTTGGATCGCGCGGCAGATGATCCGGCGCTTGCGACAGCCGTGGCGCGCATGCGCTTACATGCGGGCGAGGACAGTATTACCGGCCTTCGCCATACAGCTGAGCTGATCGGGCAGGGCGAGCTCGCGGCTCCCGACGTGGTGTATCTGGACCCCATGTTTCCCGAGCGTACTAAAAGTGCGGCGGTCAAAAAGAAGTTCCAGCTCCTACATCATCTGGAACAGCCGTGCGCCGATGAGGAGACGCTGGTCGAAGCTGCGCTTGCGGTGCATCCGCGCAAGGTGGTTATCAAGCGACCGGTGAAGGGGCCGCTGCTTGCCGGCGTTAAGCCGAGCTATCAACTTGCGGGCAAGGCAGTTCGTTACGATGTTTTAGTGCCGTCGCGCCCGTAACTTGCGTGCGATTACCGGCACTTCGCTAGCGCCGTGCCGATGCGGCGTCTATTTCCATGGGTGCGACGTCAGGTGCCATCCACCGCAGTATTCGCATTTGTAGCAGGCCAAACCACGCCGCCCGCGGTTTTCGCAGTCGGCCATAACTGCCTCGGCCTCGGCGCGCGTGTCGTAACGGTTTTTGCGCTCGCACGACTTGTAGCGCCAAGCCTCATCGCGCTCGGCGTCCAAGGCGTCGCGACGCTCGTCTTCGCGCGCAAACAGGTCGCTCATATCGCCGCCGGTGGCAGCGCCCAAAAACTCGCTTTTGGCCTTTGACCAGGCGGCTCGCTTTTTGCTTCCCATCTGCTTCGCGCCCCTCTTCAAACGCTGGTATCATTGCTCAATCAAAGTGATACCAATAAACGTGAGGCCGCCGCGTGATGATCAGAAAAACCCTCGATACCGACATTCCCGCCGTCATGGCTATCTACGACGCTGCCCGCGCCTTTATGCGCGCGCATGGCAACGCCACGCAATGGCCCGAGGGCACGCCTTCTGCCGAGCAGCTGGCTGCCGATATCGCCGCCGGTGGCAGCTATGTGTGCGAAGTCGACGGTCGCGTGGTAGCGACGTTTGCATTTTTACCGGGCCCGGACGAGTGCTATGACGTAATTGAGGATGGTCAATGGCGCAGTGACACTCCGTACGCCGTGCTGCACCGTGTGGCGTCCGATGGCGCCGTACACGGTATCGCGGCTGCGATGTTTGCCTTTGCCAAAGAGCGTGCCGATCACCTGCGTATCGACACGCATCAGGACAACCTGCCCATGCAGGGAGCCATTGCCAAGGCCGGGTTTAAGCGCGCCGGTATCGTATATGTGTCGGACGGTACGCCGCGCGTCGCGTTTGATTGGCTGCGCGAGGCATAAAGGCCGAGTCACATACCAGCGTTTCACCGAAATGAAAATGGCCCCGAGTGGGGCCATTTTTGGTAAAACGCGTTGTTGTGGGGCTCGCGTTGTTACTGCCCCAGATGAACCCGGGCAGACAAAAAGGGGAGGTGCCGGCTTTCGCAAGGCGCGAACCTACGAAAATCGCCGCGCGGCAACGCGGAGCGATGAGCTCGGTCGGGGGATAGGGCCCGCTTCGCCCGCCGGCTCGTAAATTGTATCATCCAGTGTGGAGCGTGAACGCCCGTTGCCGCGTGCGATGGGCTCGTAATAAGAGGAGAGCCATGTCGAAGCAAGCGGTCGTTGGAATCTTGGCGCATGTCGATGCCGGCAAGACCACGTTGGCCGAGGCCATGCTGTTCAACGCGGGTCGCATCCGCAAGCGCGGCCGCGTGGACGATGGCGATTCGCATCTGGACACTAACGCGATCGAGCGCGAGCGCGGCATTACGATCTTCTCGTCGCAGGCCGTGCTCGACCACGGCGATACCCGCGTCATGCTCGTGGATGCGCCGGGGCATGTCGATTTTTCTGCCGAGGCGGAGCGCACGCTGCGCGCACTCGACTACGCGATTTTGGTTGTGGGCGCCAACGACGGCGTGCAAGGGCACACCGAAACCCTGTGGCGCCTGCTTGCGCGCTATGACATCCCGACGTTCATCTTCATCAACAAAATCGATTTGGAGAATCCCGGCCGCGATGTTTTGCTGGCACAACTTAGGCAACGTCTTTCCGAGGGCTGCCTGGATGCCAACGAACTGCTGGCGGGCGGCGCCGTTCAGGAGGACGCTGCTGCGTTGGACGAGGCGGCGCTCGAGGAGTTTTTTGAAGCGGGCGAGCTTTCTGTCGCAACGCTGTCGCGCATGGTTGCCGAGCGCAAGCTCTTTCCCTGCTTTGCCGGCTCGGCGCTCAAGGACCAAGGCGTGGACGAGCTGCTGGATGGCATATGCGCGCTGATGCGCGAACAGACGTGGCTCCCAGAGTTTGCCGCGCGCGTCTACCGCGTGAGCCGCGGGGATCGCGGCGAGCGCTTGGCTTGGGTTAAAGTAACCGGCGGCACGCTGCATGCCAAGCAGATGATTGACGGACGTTCCGGTGCCGAGGCATGGGAGCAGAAGGTCGATCAGGTCCGCATCTATAACGGCGAGAAGTATGAGCTTGCCCAAGAAGTTGCTGCTGGCGGTATTTGTGCCGTGACGGGTCTTGCGCACGTTCGCCCAGGGGACGCCTTGGGCGCGGAATCCGCGTGCGATGCGCCCGTCATTGCGCCAGTTCTCACCTATACGGTGCTTCCGGGCGAACACGATGTCCATGCGGTGTTCAAAGCGTTGACTGAGCTGGCGGACGAAGATCCCATGCTCGGCGTAAGCTGGAATACGCATCTCGAGCAGATTCACCTGCAGTTGATGGGCGCCGTGCAGCTCGAGGTCGTGCAGCGGGTGCTGGCCGATCGCTTCGGTCTTTCGATTGCGTTTGAGCCCGGCGGCATTCTCTATAAGGAGACTATTTCGCAGCCGGTCGAGGGCGTGGGCCACTTTGAGCCACTGCGCCACTATGCCGAGGTGCATCTGTGCCTGGAGCCGTTGCCAGCGGGTTCGGGCGTGCAGTTTGGCACCGTGACCTCGACCGATGAGCTCGATCTTAACTGGCAGCGTTTGGCGCTCACCAACGCCATGGAGCGCGATCACCTGGGCGTGCTGATCGGCTCGCCCATCACCGATGTGCGCATTACGCTCACGGGTGGCCGTGCACATGCCAAACACACCGAGGGCGGCGATTTTCGCCAGGCCACGTATCGCGCGATTCGCCAGGGGCTCATGCAGGCGCGTGAGGCCGGCGCGGCGGTGCTGTTGGAGCCGTGGTATCGCTTTGAGCTCGAGGTGCCGGGGGAGTGCGTGGGCCGGGCGCTCTCGGATGCCACGCGCATGGGTGCCGAGTACGAGCCGCCGACGATGGCGGGAGACCGGGCGAAGCTTGTGGGTCGCGTGCCGGCATCCGAAGTGCAGGATTACGCGCTGGAGGTGGCTGCCTACACGAGTGGTCGCGGTCATCTATACCTGGAGTTTGCCGGCTATGCGGCTTGCCATGATGCCGAGCGCGTAATCGAGGCGGCCGCCTATGGGCCCGAGACCGATCTGCCCAACACGCCCGATTCGGTCTTTTGCTCTCACGGCGCCGGTTACACGGTCAAATGGTACGACGTACCCGCCGCGGCGCACGTAAAGATCGATCCCGCCACCTTCCGCCCCTGGCGAGCAGCAGACGCCGAGTTTTTCGGCCACATGTGACAAAGGGACAGCTCCTTTGTCATATGCTATTGGTATAACTCGGTATAAGTTGGTATAACTATTGCCAGGGTTTGCCAATCCGAGGAGGCCGACATGAATCCAAATCCCTTTAAGCCCACGGCTGGCAAGCGGCCTCCGATACTCATCGGCCGCGAGTCGGTCATCGAAGATTTCGAGGAAGGGCTCGATAACGGCGCCGGAGCGCCGGGCAGGCTCATGCTCATTACGGGAAACCGCGGCTGCGGCAAGACAGTTCTCCTGCGGGAGCTGCAACGTCTGGCCAGCGAGCGCGGATGGGCGGTTGTCTCCGATTCCGCTTCGCTTGGCTTATGCGACCGCTTGGCCGACGCGCTTCGCTCGAATAGGCCCGTTGTGACGTCAATGGAATTCGGTTCGTCGTTTGGCCGGATGTCGGTCGAGGCGGCGCGAGCAAAGGGCGAAACGTTGCGAGGGCTGGTCAACGAGCGCCTCAAGAAGCTCGGTCCAGGCAAGGGCATACTGTTTGCGATTGACGAGGCGCAATCTGCGTCTATCGAGGAACTAGCGGCTCTTGCCGTTCTCTATCAGCAGGTGCTCGGAGACCAGGATGCCACGGGATTGCCCGATAGCGACCAGCGCGGTCTTGCGCTGGTGTTCGCCGGCTTACCCAGTATGGTTGACGATCTGCTCGAAGAGCCGAGCGTGACGTTTTTGCGGCGTGCCCAGCAGCGTACGCTGGGGGCGATATCCTTGCCCAAGGTGCGTGATTCATATATCCAGACGGTCAAAGACGCTGGTCTTTACGTTGACGCGGAGACGGCGGACCTTGCGGCACACAGGAGCATGGGGCATCCCTATATGGTTCAGCTGGTGGGCTATTACATGTGGCGCTCTGCTGTCCGGCGTGGCTCGCAAGTCATCGAAAGGCACGATGTCGAGGATGGCCATGCGGATGCCGTCTCCGAGTTCTACGAAGCGGTTGACGCGCCTCTATATTACGGGCTGCGCAGTCCACAGCGCCTTTTTATCGAGGCCATGGCGGTTGACGAGGACAAACCGACTCGCATGGCGGATATCATTGAGCGCTGCGATCGCACCCAGAGCTGGGCGAGCAAATATCGCGCAAGCCTGATTCGCGAGCGCATCATCGAGGCTGCCGGATACGGCCTCGTCCGATTTACCGTGCCCATGCTGGGCGCGTACATTCGCGATCGAGTTTTATGGCATGAGTAGGGTGATAAAGGTGACGGAACAGAAGATGAGCCCGCAGGCTATCGAGGTGCGTGGCGCGCGTGTACACAACCTCAAGGACATCGATATCGATATTCCGCTGGGAAAGCTCGTGGGTATTGCCGGCGTGTCGGGTTCGGGCAAGAGCTCGCTGGCGCTGGGGGTTCTTTATGCCGAGGGCTCGCGCCGCTACTTGGAGGCGCTCAGCACCTATACCCGCCGTCGCCTGACGCAGGCCGAGCACGCCCAAGTGGACGAGGTGCTGC
Organism: Collinsella sp.; assembly: GCA_036312785.1. Classification (GTDB taxonomy): domain Bacteria; phylum Actinomycetota; class Coriobacteriia; order Coriobacteriales; family Coriobacteriaceae; genus Collinsella. The sequence continues at coordinate 92,021 of JAXJNG010000030.1, read as the reverse complement.
ACGTGCCGGCGGCGCTCGCATTGCATCAGCGCCCCAGCGTGCCGGGCGTGCGCTCGACCTTTGGTACCATGACCGAGCTCAACAATAGTCTGCGTCTGCTCTTTAGCCGTTGCGCCCATCATGTGTGCCCGCGCTGCGGGGCGCGTGTGGAGCCGAGCCTTAACGTTGCCGCAGGCCTGTCGCTCACGTGTCCGACATGCGGCCGCGAGTTCTACGCGCCGAGTGCCGAGGACCTTGCCTTTAACAGTGGCGGTGCGTGTCCCACCTGCGGCGGCACCGGTGTCATGCGCGAGGTGGACGAGGCGAGCTTGGTACCCGACGAGTCAAAGACTATCAATGAGGGCGCGGTGCTTCCTTGGGGCACGCTCATGTGGGATCTGATGAAGCAGGTGGCAGGCGAGATGGGCGTACGCACCGACGTGCCGTTTAGCCAACTCACGCCTCAAGAGCGCGACATCGTGTTTCATGGTCCGGCGGTTAAGAAGCACATTCTCTACGTTCCCAAAAACGGCGAGGGCGCCACGCCGCTCGACTTCACCTATTACAACGCCGTCTATACCGTCGAGAATGCGCTCGCCAAGGTCAAGGACGTTAAGGGCTTAAAACGCGTTGCGCGCTTTTTGCGCGAGGGAGCATGCCGCGATTGCGGCGGCACGCGTCTCTCCGAGGCTGCGCGCCAGCCCCAGGTGCGCGGTATCAATCTGGCGCAAGCAGCGGCCATGACGCTGGGTGAGGCGATTGAGTGGGTGCGTGGGGTGCCTACGTCCTTGCCGGCCGAGATGCGGCCCATGGCGACGGATATCTGCGATTCGTTTTTGAGTGCGGCCCGTCGTCTGGTCGACCTGGGTCTCGATTACCTTTCGCTCGATCGCGCCGGCGCCACGCTCTCCACGGGTGAGCGCCAGCGTGTGCAGCTCGCCCGCGTGGTGCGCAACCGATCGACGGGTGTGCTTTATGTGCTGGACGAGCCTTCGATCGGCTTGCATCCTGCCAATGTCGACGGCTTGGTGGGCGTGATGCGCGATCTGGTGGATGACGGCAACACCGTGGTTGTTGTCGACCACGACACGCGCGTACTGGCGGAAGCCGACTATCTGGTCGAGATGGGCCCCGTTGCCGGAGCGGGCGGCGGTAAAGTGATCGCTGCAGGTACGGTGGACGAGGTCGAACAATCGCAGGGCAGCCGCATCGCCCCGTTTTTGCGCGCAGAGTCCAAGCGCCTGCGTCCGCAGGTGACTGACGAGGAAATGTTCGACCAGGGGCATATTCGCATGGCAACTGATGCCATCCATACCGTTAAGCCGCTCGAAGTTGATATCCCGCGCGGCCGCCTTGTTGCGGTTACGGGCGTTTCGGGTTCGGGCAAGACGACGTTGGTGCTCGAGACGCTCATCCCGGCGCTTAAGGCGCAGGCAGCCGGCGAGCGCCTGCCAAAACATGTGCGCTGGGTCGATGCCGAAGGCATTGCCCGCGCAAACCTGATTGACGCTACGCCTATCGGCGCCAACGTGCGCTCGACAGTGGCGACTTATGCCGACATTCATGACGAGCTGCGTCGCGCCTTCGCCCGTACGTCCGAGGCCAAGGCAGCCGGCTACAAGGCGGGTGCCTTTAGCTACAACACCGGCGCCTTGCGCTGCCCTACGTGCGATGGCACGGGCTCGATATCACTCGACGTGCAGTTTTTGCCCGACGTCGAGATCGTCTGCCCGGCATGTCGCGGCTCACGTTATGCAGACGCGGCTTCGCATATCCATCGCGAGGGCAAGGACGGGAGTCTCCTTACGTTGCCGCAGCTCATGGACATGAGTGTGGACGAGGCCATCGACGCCACACTGGGGCTCAAGAAGGTTCAGGCGCGCTTGCAGACCTTGCACGACTTGGGCTTGGGCTATCTCACGCTCGGTGAGCCCACGCCGGCGCTTTCGGGCGGCGAGGCACAGCGCCTTAAGCTCGCGAGCGAGATGGGCCGCGTGCAGGATGATGCCGTATTCGTGTTCGACGAACCCACGATTGGCCTGCATCCGCTCGATGTTCAGGTGTTGCTGAGTGTGTTTGACGGCCTCGTTGCCAAGGGCGCCACGGTTATCGTGATCGAACACGATCTCGACCTTATCCGTAACGCCGATTACGTGATCGACATGGGCCCGGGCGGTGGCGACGCGGGCGGGCAAATCGTCTGCGCCGGTACGCCGGGCGACATCGTGGCCTGCTCCGCAAGCATCACCGGCCGCTACCTATAGACAATGAGGCAAAGGGACAGCCCCTTTGCCTCATTGATGCCTATTTCACGCATTGAGCCGCGAGATAGTCGCGGAAGAATGGCAATTCAAATGCGACGAGCCCTCGTCCTCGTTCCCCGATGATGCCGGCATCTATCATTCGGCGTCGGTAGCGGGAGACCTGCTGCGGCGAACGCTTAAGGCGCTCGACAAGGTCGGCGGTGGTGGACTCTTCCTCGTCATCGAGCATGGCGATGAGGAATCGCTTGTCCTCTGCAGTGAGTTCCCGATAGGTTGCCGCGAGGATTCGGTCGTCCATCTCGTCGCGCGCGATTTTGATTCCCAGGTCAAAGTCGCGTGACGAGATTTCCTTCGAATCGCTTGTGAGATCCCAGGCACGGTAGCCTACGAGTTGCAATAGGAAGGGAAAACCAGAGATCGAGCGAACGGCTCTATCGATTCCCTCAGCATCTGCCAGGCGATCGTTTTCCTGGATTGTGCGAATCAAGGCCTCGCGTACGTCATAGTCGGCAATGCGACCCAGATGATATTGTTGGGCGCGGCGAAGGAACGAGACCGTCTTGTGGTTCAGCAACGTCGAGACGTTGTTGGGAAGTCCCGCCATGAGCAGGGCGACGCGTTTCCCATCGGTCACAAAGTGCTGATACGTCGCTGCGAGCTGAATCATTTCGTCGAGTGTCGGGTCCACCTCGTCAACCGTGACGAGCAGACCGGTGCCTGCCTCGTTGAGCTGGTCGATGATGTCGCTCATGCGATAACGCCAGGTTGAGGCATCGTGAACGCGATTGACCTCGATGCTGCCGAGCGGTGCAATTCCGAGGCCGGTGACTTCGAAGTTCTTAGACGGGTCGATAAGATGGCCGGCAGCACGTTTCGCCCCGAACTCGATTTCCTCAAGCATTCCCGGGAGCGCGGTCGTCTTTACGGCAATCCAGCCGTGGGATTCCGCCCTTGTCGCGAGCGACGACATGAGAGCGGTTTTACCGGTTCCACGCGCGCCTGAGAAGATCGAGGTCAATTCTGGGCGCCTGCGCTGGCTCAAGAAGGCACGGTCCAGATCCCGAATAATCTGTTGTCTGCCAGCGAGATGGGCAGGAACCTCGCCAAAACTGGGGGTAAACGGGTTCTCGAGATATTCCACAAGGCTCTCCTTTCACACCGCCGTTTAACTTCATTTTACTTTAGTTAATTCTGATTAAAAGTGAGGGCTCTTTAGGCTCTTTATCTAGAGCATCAATTAGGCATGTGTGCCATCGGCGTGGCGCTTGAATGTGACAAAGGGATAGTTCCTTTGTCACATTCCCGGAAAGCCTGCCTGGCGCAGGGCCTCGTAGAGGACGATGGCGGCGCTGTTGGAGAGGTTGAGTGCGCTGATGCGGTAGTCGTCCGGGTTGACGAAGTTGCCGCAGATGTCCTGTTGAAGGATGGCCTCGTGGCTGTCCTCGGTATGTCCGAGCGATTCCTCGTGGGCTTCCCAAGCCTCGGCGTTATCGAGTGAGTCACAATCGCGCAGCATGGGGATACGCTCGCAACGCTCGGGCGCCGCGGCAAGCAGTGGCTCGGGAATGCCCGAGCTCTCGCTGCCAAAGACCAAGTAGTCACCATCGCGGTAGGTGCTTTGCGCATAGGTGCGGCGTGCCTTTTTGGTCAGCAGATGCAGGCGACCATCGGCGGGGGAGAGATCGTTGCGCGCAAGGAAATCCTCCCAGCCGGCATAGGTCGTCACGTCCAAGTTTTGCCAGTAGCCCAGACCGGCGCGACGTACCGTCTTGTCGTCGAGCGAAAACCCCAGCGGCTCCACCAGATGCAGGCGGGCGCCGGTGACCACGCAGGTGCGGCCGATATTGCCCGTATTGGCCGGAATCTCGGGCGCATACAGCACAATGTTGAACATGAATCTCCTTGGCTCAGAACGAAAAACCACCACGAAGTTAACCTTCGTGGTGGTTTGGCGGTTACGTAGACAGAAAAATGCCCGCTTGGATAAACCTAGGCGCGGTGCCAGTCGGTCAGGCAGGCATCGAGGGAGGCGATGAGCGCATCCTTGTCCATGTGACGGCCGATGATGCACAGGCTCGTCATGCGGTCGCCCGTCTCGTCGTCCCAAATCTGCATGATCTCGGGGTTCTCGTCGATGATCTTCTGTTTCTCGCCCTCGGGCGCCGAATCGACAAACAGGCCGTTCTCCATCAGGCGCATCTGGTGGCCGGCCTGCTCGAACATGTAGCACATGTCCGGATCGCCGGTCTGCCACAGCGGACCCTTGACGCGAATGACCTCGTCGGGCCACTCCTGCTCAACAAAATCGGTGAACTTCTGCAGGTCAAACGGCTTGCGGCGCGAGTACACAAAGGTCTCGATGTCGTACTCGAGCACCTCGGGGTCGTCGTGCTCCTCGGGATGCTCCATGGCCTCGATCCAGGCGGCGGAGTTGTAGGCGCGCATAAAGTCAAAGCGGTCGGTGTCGAGCAGCTCCTCCATAGGAACCTCTCCGTTTTGGGCCTCGACGATCACGGCGTCCTTCTGCAGGCTGCGCACGATGGCCTTGAGCTCGGCGATCTGCTCAGGGCTCACGGTATCGGTCTTGTTGAGGATTAGCGTGGAGCAGAACTCGATCTGCTGGATGAGCAGGCTCTCGATGTCGTCCTCGTCGATATCCTCAGCCAGCAGGTCGCGACCACCGTTGAACTCGTCGTACATGCGGGCGCAGTCGACCACGGCCACGATGTTGTCGAGCGCGAGCTTAGGCTCGCCGCCCACCTTGGCCTCGTCGCAGAAGCTCGAGATGGTGTAGGCGATGGGGATGGGCTCGCAAATGCCCGAGGCTTCGATGATGATGTAATCGAAGTTGCCCGAATCGGCGATGCCCTGCAGCTGGTTGGCCAGGTCATCCGAAAGCGTGCAGCAGATGCAGCCGTTGGTGAGCGGGATGAGGTCGTCGGTCTCGGAAAGGCCGCCGTCGGCGATGAGGCTGGCGTCCACATTGATCTCGCCGATATCGTTGACGATTACGGCGGCGCGGATACCGCCATCGTTAGCGAGGATGTGGTTGAGCAGCGTGGTCTTGCCGGCACCGAGGTATCCGGTAAGCATGATGATTTTCACGGGTTTGTTGGGCATGTGCCCTCCTTTGTTAGACATGGCTTACAGTTGAATCATATGCCAAACGCCTGCTCTTATACCCACGCGCTGGCAAATAACACAGGCTACTCCCAGGCTCCCCATACATCGGGGCAATAACCAACGGTGGCCTTTTTGCCGTTACGCACGATGGGCTCGGCTAGAACCTGCTGGTTCTCGAGCAACTTGTCGAAGCGCTGGCTGGGGGTGAGGTGCTGGATGAGCGCGAGCGTCTCCTCGTCCTTGGCCTTGGGGTTGAGCAGCTTGTCGATACCGCCGACCGCCTGCATCACGCTCGTGAGCTCGCCCTTGCTCATCTCCTTTTCCTTAAGGTCAATAAACTGCACCTTAATGCGGCGCTCTTTGAAGAAGCGCTGTGCTTTCTTGGTATCGAAAGACTTTTTGGTGCCAAAAATTTGCACGTTCATGTATTTGTTCCGCCGTTCTACCTGATGAAGTTGGTGCGCTCGCGATCGGCTTCGGGGGCTTCGATACCGGCGGCCTGTCCTGCCTCGATACAATGCAGGAGCCAGGCCATGTTCTTGCCGATGTTGCGCATGGTGGCCAGGCCCTCGGCGTCCTGGGCGGCCTCGCCCGGCATGGCGCCAAACACGTTGTTCCAGTACGTTGAGGCAACCACGGGCATCTGGTTGATGGTGAAGTACTTGTTGAGCACGTCGAAGGTCGTCGACGTACCGCCGCGACGGGCGACGGCGACGGCAGCGCCCGGCTTGTGCGCAAAGGCCTTGCTGCCGGCATAGAAGGCGCGATCGAGGGCCGAAAGGATGCGGCCGCTGGGGTGCGCATAGTAGACGGGCGAGCCAAAAACAAAGCCGTCTGCCTGCTCGGCGGCAGCGATGAGCTCGTTCACCACGTCGTCGTCAAAGGTGCAGCGACCGCCAAGCTTGCCGCACTGGCCGCAACCGATGCAATCGCGAATGGGCTTGGCGCCCAGCTGAAACACCTCGGTATCAATGCCTTCGGTATTGAGCTGCTCGGCGACCTCGGCGAGTGCGCGGGCGGTGTTGCCGTTTGCCTTGGGGCTGCCATTGACCAAAAGAACCTTCATCACAAACTCCCTCTGCTTTTGGTGACTTCTGCAGAGGATTATCGCACGATGGGGGAGGCGGCGCGGGCGCGGCGCTAATCCAGTTTGGTGCCTGGCACCTGCACGGCTTTTCCGAGCAACGCTTTGAGCTCGTTCAAAATGGAAACGGGCTGTCGGTCAACGCTGTCCAGATGAAGCGTCACCACACGAATGGGTGGCTGATATTCAAGCGAGCCGATGAGTACAGGAGAACCCAGGAACCGCTCGATTTCGTCTGCGATCGAGTCGGTCTCTTCGGGATCAAAGTCGTCGAAAAGCGCCACGAACATTGGTCCCGTCGAGCGGAACAGGCGACCCTTGCCGCGCGAGCATTCCATAAGGCAGGCGGCGCTTTCTGCCAAAACGCGGTCGCCTGCATCGAATCCAAAGCGGGCATTGACCTCGGCGATATCGTCAACCTTAATGGCAATAAAGCCTGCCTCGCGCGCCACGCGACGCATTTCGCCAATGGCGTTGACCAGGGCGTGAATATCGCCCAAGCCGGTCACGGAATCAGTTGTATCGGCCAGGCTTCGGTTGATGATAATGCCCACGTACATGTTGGGTTCGGTATCGGTGCCGTCCAAGCGGTAGCCCGTGCAGTCGCAAAGCACGTATTTTCCGGTGGCATCCATTACGCGATACTGCATGTAGTGGAAGTGCCACGTGCCGTTTATCACCATGTCGAGCTCGACACGTACGTTGTCGCGGTCCTCGGGATGAACGCGGGCGAGCCACATGTCGAGTGAGTTAAAAGGGTGCTGGGAGCGCAGGTCAAAATCGCGCACGGCGTTAACCGACCATTGCGATTCTCCCGTATCGAGATTGAGGATAAACGGATAGCGCGTCTCGGAGCTCATGGAGATCGCTTGGAACACCCGGTCGTTGCAGGGAAGCTGATCGACGATTGGGCGTTGCGGCGCGTCATCGTCTTTCGGTTGCTGCACACGATGCATAAGCTTATAGCGATACATCTTGCGATCGGCATCCATTGTCATCTGGCGACGCGTGTCGCCAGCAAGTGGATCGACGCGCGAGCAGCCAAAGCTAAAGTTGCCGATCATGGGCGCCTTGCCACCTGAGCTCGCCTCGATCAGCCTGGTACGTACCTGCTCCAAGCGCTGCTCGAGTTCAATCTCGTTTGCGGAGAGCGAGATGAGCACAAACTCGTCTCCACCGATACGGAACAGCATCTCATCGTGCTCCATGGTTTCGGAGAGCGTGCGGCAGATACTCAGAATATAGCGATTGCCTTCGGCGTGGCCAAACCTATCATTGCAATGTTTGAGATGGTCGATGTCAATATAGGCGCAGGTGAAGGGGTCGCCTTTGCGCCAGAGTTGCTCGACGTGACGGTCGAATCCGTTGCGGTTGCCCAAGTTGGTGAGCGGATCGATATAGGCGTTGCGCTCAAGCAGCTGGCGCTCTTGTTGCAGGATGGCATGCGTCTTTTGCAGTTGCTCGCCAACGGCGCGTAGCCCAGCAGGCAGCGCGGCAACATCGAGTTCGGCGGTCGAGACGCCGTTCGCAAGTCGCTGAAGATAGGCAATAATCGATTGCTCGCCCAGGCGATATGACTCGTTCATGATGGATAACCTCCTTGGGCGGAACAACGGTTTGTATCATATCCCCAATTCGGTTTGAATTGGGGATATAAGTTAGCTAATGGAGACAAATATCCCCTTCGACGGTGGCGTTTTGCGCGCGAGCGTATCAGTTGTTATTGCCACCATCGAGCAATGCCTCAAAATCCTTCGCCGGCATGGGACGGTAGTAGAGGAAGCCCTGAGCGTAGCGGGCGCCCATTTGTCGTAGCATGTTCGCCTGCTCATTTGTCTCGACGCCTTCGACCACGACGGGCAGATGGAGCGACTGCGCCATTTCGAGCATCGATGAAATGATTTGCGTGCTGCGGCCTTGATCGCGGTCGGTGGGCACAAAGGTGCGGTCGAGCTTGATGACGTCGACGTTGACGTTTTTGAGCATCGCGAGCGTGGACTGACCGGTGCCAAAATCGTCCATATAGGTCGAGAAGCCTCGGGTGTGCAGATCTGCGGTCAGCTTATCCACGGCCTCGGATTCTCCCGTATAAGCCGTCTCGGTGATCTCGATACGCATGAGCTCGGGCGGTAGGTTGTATTGGGCGGCGAGCGCCCCCATATGTTCGGCAACGTCGCAGGCAAGGATATCCACGCGCGACACATTAAGCGAGACCGGAACCACGCGAAGACGGCGATCGAGGCGCTCGCGAAGCCATATGGCGACACCCTGCCAAATGTACTTGTCGAGCGTCACTACAAAGCCGCTTTCCTCGAGTGCGGGGATAAACGTTGCGGGCGAAATGAGAGAGCCGTCCTTGTCAATCCAGCGGGTGAGTGCTTCGGCGCCAATAATCTCGCCGGTTTCCATATCGACCTGGGGCTGAAGATAGTACGTGATGCGACCATTTGACAGTGCGTACTGGAATTCGGTCAGCGTGCGGTGGAACGCGACTTCGCGCTCGTACTCCGCGGGGCGGAAAATGGCAATGCGCTCCTTAAAGTCGTTTTTTGCGCGCCGATTGGTAAACATGGCCTTTGCCTGCGCACCGATGGTGATTTCCTCATTGGAGTCGATGGGGTAAACGCCCATGGACGGCCAGAAACCTACGCCGTCATCATGCCTGGCTACTGCCTCACGAACGCGGTTGTAGATTTGATGGACGGCGATGTGCTTAAAGGGGATGAGTACACAAAAGTCATCTTGGCCCCAGTACCCTGCGACGCCCATATCGGCATTCTCGATGTCCTTGAGGACCGTGCCCACATCGGCGAGTACGCGGTCGCCCTCGGCCTGGCTGTGCCATTCATTAAACAGGCGCATGTGGCCCATGTCGACCGTGGCGATGCACCAGGTGCCGTTGCGCCTTGCCTCGAGAAATGCGTTGGCGCGCCGCATAAACTCGCTGGGTCGATAGAGGCCCGTGAGCGAGTCGATACGTTCGGCTATGGCGCTTTTGCGCTCCGCCTCGGGTATGGGGAGGCTGTCGTTGGGAACAAGCCCGCCGGCCGTGCGAAGGCGACGGTCGAGTTCGCCTAAAACGGCGGTCGCTTGATGGGTTAAGTGCTCGTAAAAGGCCGGGACGACAAGGCAGACGGGAGTAATGGTGTCGCCTGCGATTCGAACAGGGGCGAAAACGGCCTCTTTAAGGTGGCGGGTCAGTTGCTCGAATGCCTCGTGGTCTAGGTCGTTGCTGAGCACGACGAACTGGACGCTTCGTGAACGGTAGACCCGGCTCCTGCCGCGGGTGATCGACAGCATGCGGCCTGCGTATTCGGCAAGCATGTTGTCGACAGCCTCGGCCCCGTAGAGCTCGTTGAGCTTTGTCGTGCCACGAACGCGCACCGCTATAAGCCCTGTCTCGCAACGATCGCGGCGGCAGGCGTCGATGGCGTTGGCCAGCATGCGCTGCGTTCCGAGGCCTGTGGCGGCGTCGACGGTTTCGGCAAGTGAGTGGTTGACGAGCTCGCCGACATAGAGCGAGGGGACATTTCCGTCGCCGTCGATACGAAACCCGCGAGCACGGCAAAGGACGTAGTCGCCGACGGCGTTGCGCACACGATACTGCATGACGCGACGGTGCTTGGTACCGTTGTAGACTTGGTCGATGTCGTTGATGCAGGCCTCAAGGTCGTCGGGATGGACGCGCGTTTTCCAGTAATCGCGACAGTTGTCTATGTGCTCCGAGGGAAGGCCAAGATCGCGCAAGGCACCTTGTGACCAAAGGGTGCGATGTTTGTCCAAGTTCTCGATAAAGAAATAACGGCCCTCGTTGAGCATCGAAAAGGCGTCAAAAATACGATCGCTTATTTCGAAGTCGTCGGCGTGAACTTGCGTGATATTGCGTCGATCGAGGTGCATGGCATGACGTAGCTTGTAGTCGTACATGCGATGGTCGGCATCGAGCGTCATGCGATTGGAAGCTTCGCCCAGGGCGGGGTCGGCATGTGACACTCCGTAGCTAAACGAGCGGGGCATCTCGGAATCGTTGTTTTTGAGCAGAATCGTTCGGCAGTGTTTCAGACGTTCGGCGAGGTCGTCCTCGGTTGCAATCGTAGATAGGATGGCGAACTCGTCGCCGCCTATGCGAAACGCCGCTTCGCCCACCTTCATATACAGCTTAAGATAGAGACTTACCTGCAAGATATAGCGGTTGCCCTCGTCATGCCCAAAGACGTCGTTGCAGTGCTTGAGATTGTCGATATCGATGAACGCCATGGTAACGGGGGCGTCCTGCTCCCAGAGCTCCTCGAGGGAACGGGCAAAGCCGCCACGGTTGCCAAGCCCAGTGAGCTGGTCGGTAAAGGCAGTCCTGATCAGATCCTCCTGCCGCTCGAGAAGGTCACGGACGGTCTTTTCGAGCGTTTCGGTGTAATTGCTGACAGTATCCATGTTCCAAGCGGCTTTCTGAGGTCGGGGCGGATTGCGTCGGGCGAGCTCGTTGTGTGCATGCATCGTTGCTCAGCGCTTTGCATGTATCCAGGCTCCCGCCTTGCCGCGTTGTTGAGTTAATTTGCCGGCTAATGTTTGCTGTTGATAACAGCTGAGTAGTGTAAACAATAGTGCACAATTATATATGGGTGCACATGCTGTGGGCGGCTATTATTCGACAAGCGGTAGCGCGACGATGCGATGTTCGATAAAAATGCGACTGGGACGATATATGTTGACGGGTATACTTGTCCCGGTTTAAAACGCAGGAACGGAGATGGTCGCATGGCACAGCCGGATACGACGCACACGGTGGGGCTTGCGCTCGAGGGAGGCGGCTACCGCGGTATGTATACGGCGGGCGTGCTCGACGTTTGGATGGAGCACGGCTTAACTTGCGACCATATGGTGGGTGTCTCGGCGGGCGCGGCGTTTGGCTACAACTTTAAATCGCGCCAGATCGGCCGCGCCATTCGCTATAACAAGGCCTATTGTGCCGACAAACGCTACGCAAGCGTGACCAGCTGGCTGCGAACCGGCGATATGTTCAATGCCGATTTTGCCTATCACGAGGTGCCCATCGAGCGCGATCCCATCGACCTGGAGACATATCGCGCCTGCCCCATGCGGTTTACGTGCGTGTGTACCGATATCGAGACGGGCAAGGCCGTCTATCACGATCTGCCGTATGGCGACGAGCGCGATATCGAGTGGATCCGGGCGTCGTCGGCAATTCCCGTGGCGACGCGTCCCGTTGCTATTGACGGGCATAAGTATCTGGATGGTGGCGTGGCTGATTCTATTCCCAGCGCATGGCTGTTTGCGCAGGGGTATGACCGCAATATCGTGGTACTCACGCAGCCGGCGGGCTTTGCGAAGCAGCCCAACAGCGTGATGCCCATGCTGCGTCGCGTGTTCCGTCACTATCCGGAGTTTGTCGCAGCGCTTGAGCATCGGCATGTGGTCTACAATGCCACGCTCGATGACCTGGCACGTCGCGAGGCTGCTGGCGAGATCTTTGTGGTGCGGCCGAGCGAATCGGTGAAGGTGCCGTCGCTGTGTCGCGAGCCCGATGAACTTGAGCGCATCTACCAGATTGGTCGCCGCGATGCGGAGGCGACTTTGCCGGCGTTGAAAGCGTATCTGGCGGGGTAAGGGTCGCATGCGGAAAGTGCATCCCGGAATGGAGATCCAAACTGGGATGCGCTTTCCATTGCTGAAGTTATGGGGCCGCGGAGCAACTGCTCGGCTTATGCCTATGCCTGCTGCCAGGTGTCTACGAGCTCCTTGGCCGCGGCGTAGGGGTCATCGGCGCTGCAGACGGCACTCACCACAAAGAAGCCGTCGACGCCGGTAGCCTTGAGCTGCGGAAGGTCGGCCGTCTTGACGCCGCCGCCCACCACGATGGGCACGGGGCTTGCCGCATGGAGCGCGGCCAGGTCCTCAAAGCTCTTGGTGATGATAGAGCCGTCGGCCGCGCGTCCGCAGTCGCGCTTGGTCTCGGTCTCGTGGAGTGGGCCGATGCCAAGGTAGTCGACCAAACTCATATCGGCGGTCTTGACGTACTCGAGCATCTCCTCGCAACGGGCCGAAAGGCCCACGATGGCGTCGGGGCCCAGCAACTTGCGACAGACCTCGACGGGAATATCGCTTTGGCCCACGTGCACACCGTCGACAGCAATACCCTGCTCGCGCGCGGCAAGCACACAGTCCAGACGGTCGTCGATCAGCAAGGCGACCTGACCGGTCTTGCCGGCCTGAGCGATTGCCTGCGCGGCGTCGCCGGTCAGCGCAATGATCTCGCGGGCGCTTGCCACCTTGGAGCGCACCTGGATGCAGGTAAAGCCGGCGTCGAGCGCCTGGGCCACCACATCGCCCACGGGGCGCCCGAGCGTGTTTTCGGGGCCGAGTACCAGATAGGCCGAGATATCAAGGTTGTCGCGGATGCTCATCGTGCTTCCTCCTGCTTTTTGATCTGTGCTTCCATGCGCTCGAGTTTGCCGGTCATGGTGTCGGTAAATCCGGGTCGAATATCGGCTTTGAGCACGACTTCGGTGCGGATGCCCTTGCTCGCCAACACAAAGGTTGCGTCGCGCACGACCTGCATGACCTCGTCCCAGTCGCCCTCGATCTCGGTGAACATCGAGGTGGTGCGGTTGGGCAGGCCGCTCTCGCGAATGACACGCACGACCTCGGCGACCTCGGCGGATAGCTCATCGCCGTTGCCGCACGGGGCGATGGCCACGGCGACGAGCGTGTTCATGCCGGCATTGGTTGCGGGCTCGGACATGGCTTATGCCTCCTCGAGCTCGAGTGGGTTATCGGCGATGTCCTGGGCGCTCGCGCGGTAGAGCTCGTCGATAAAGGCGACCTTAAAGCTCGCCGGGGCATCGGCGACGGCGGCAGCACGCGTGCCAGCGACGTTGTAGACGGCGGTACCGCAGACGGCTGCCGTAAACGGATCGGCGGCGCAGGCATACACGGCCAGCACGCCGCCCTGCGAGCAGCCGCAGCCGGTGATCTTGGACATGAGCGGGCTGCCGCCGTGGGACTTGGCCACGGTCGTGCCGTCGGTGATCAGGTCGACTTCGCCCGAGACGACTACGGCGCCACCGGTGTAGCGGGCGAGCGCCACCGCGGCATTGCGGGCGGCGTCTACCGTGTCGGTGGTATCGACACCGCGTACGCGGCTCAGATCGGCCGCCTCGCCCTCAAGACCCCATAGGCCGGCGAGCGCGATAATCTCGGAGGCGTTGCCGCGCACGATGGCGGGCTTATACTGCTTGAGCTCGCTTACCAACTGGGTGCGCAGGCTACCGATGCCCAGGCCCACCGGATCGAGCACCCAGGGCTTGTCGGCGTCGTGTGCCGCCTTCGCCGCGCGGGGAATCGTCTGCTCGTAGATGGGGAAGAGCGTGCCCATGTTGAGATAGATGGCGCCGCCGCCGGCAACGAGCGCCTCGCCCTCGTCGGGCAGATAGACCATGGCGGCCGATCCGCCCACGGCGAGCTGCGCGTTGGCGACAAAGTCGATCGTCACCGTGTTGGTGATGGAGCCTGCCATCGGATTGGTGGCGCGAATCTCCTCCACGGCCTTGACCACATTTTGCTTAAGCTGTTCCGAATCAATCACTGCACATGCCTCCTTGGCATAGAAAAGGGGCGCTGTGCATAGACAGCGCCCCTGTAAAGGCGGCATGCTCCCTACGCCAGCATTAACTGACAGGTTCAAAGGATTGGGCCCCATGCCCTCTCAGCCTTGTGGTTTGCACCGCCGGCACTCCCGCATCGAATCTGTTGTTCCCTATACTAGCGCACCGTTACAATGGTTGCGGTGAAAATGACTGGGGGACTCTATGATCAAACTTGTGCTGACCGATATGGACGATACGCTGATTCCAGCCGGGCATGACGGCGCCAGCGACTACGCCATTGAGGGTATTCATGCCATGCAGGCGGCGGGTCTGCACTTTGGGCCGGTTTCGGGTCGTCAGCCGTCCGCGATGGGCTGGATGTTCAAAAACCGTTCCGAGTGTTTTTCGACCGGTGCGTTCTGTAACGGCCAGGTGATGTTTGTCGACGGCGAAGTGGTCGCTTCGCGCGCAATCGACAACGATGCTCTGATACGTTTGGCTGACTATCTGGAGCAAGAAACCGACGATACATTTCTAAAAGTCTACAGCCTGGGTGACGACTTTTGGGATAACGATGCCTACTGCGTGACGAGCGATCCCGAGCGCGTTCGTCGCGCCATGGAGTCGGGCGGTAATGCGTGGCTCAAAGGCGAAGAGGCCCCGTGCCGTCCTGTTGTCGATGGCGCGCCGGTGTTTAAGGCGAATATCTGGAGTGCCCGTTCGCGTGAGGAGCTCGCGGAGCTACGCGAGCGCGTTGCCGTTGAGGTACCGGAACTTTCGCTTGTGTTTCCCAACAACCGAGTGCGCCTGTTCGACATCCTTCCGGATGGTTGGGACAAGGGCTGCGCTGCGCTGGAGCTGGCGCGCGCCTTGGGCCTGACGCCCGACGAGGTGGCTGTATTTGGCGATTCCGATAACGATCTGCCCATGATCGATGCCGTTCCCAACTCCGTTGCAGTCGCCAATGCCAACGAGGCCGTCACGGCTGCCGCGCGCTGGCATATCGGCGCCGCGGCAGATGATGCGGTCGCCGGGGCTTTGCATCAGATTGCCGCCTGCGCCGCGACGGGGGAGATGCCGCCGTTTATGCGCCTGCCGGGTACTGCCGACGCGAATCTCGCGAACAGCTAAGGAGACAGCCATGAAGCTCCAGCAGCTCAGATATGTCGTCAAAGTTGCCGAATGCGGCAGCATTACCGAGGCCTCGCGCCGGCTCTTTGTATCGCAGCCTTCGATTACCGCGTCGATCCGCGATCTCGAAAACGAGATGGGCGTGCATATCTTTGAGCGCACCAACAAGGGCGTCATTGTGTCCGAGGAAGGCGAGACCTTCTTGGGCTACGCGCGTCAGGTACTCGACCAGGCCGACCTGCTCGAGGGCAAGTACAAGGGCGCATCCGAGCAGGTGCCGCACTTTAGTGTGAGTTGCCAGCATTATTCCTTTGCCGTTAACGCGTTTGTTGACGTGATCCGCGAGTTCGATGCCGCGCGTTACGACTTCACCCTGCGCGAGGAGCAGACTCACGAGATTATCGAGGATGTCGCGCATATGAAAAGCGAGCTCGGCATCCTGTATCTGTCGGAGCACAATCGCGAGGTCATCGAGCGCATGCTGGTGGCCAACGAGCTCGTGTTCGAAGGACTCTTCTGCGCCGCGCCGCATGTCTTCGTGTGCGCCGACCATCCGCTGGCGGGTCGCTCGAGTGTGACGCTCGAGGACTTGGAAGACTACCCATTCCTGTCCTATGAGCAGGGCAGCTATAACTCGTTTTATTATTCTGAGGAGCTGACCTCGACCTTTGAGCGCCGCAAGAATATCCGCGTGCGCGACCGTGCGACGCTGTTCAACCTGGCTATGGGCCTTAACGGTTACACGGTGTGTTCGGGCGTGATCAGCCATGAACTTAACGGCCCCGGTATTATCTCGATTCCGCTCGATGTGGACGAATACATGGAGATTGGCATTATCACGCGCAAAAATACGACGCTCACGCGCTACGGTCGGGCCTATATCGACGCGATTCGTCAGCATATCTAGGCTGCTGTGCTCCGCACAGTTCAAGTCTCTTTATGGCAGTCCAGACTGATATAGGAAGCATCTATATCAAACTGTTATAAACGTATATTTTACGATGGCCATATGAACGCTCATACTCTGTCCCAGTAGAGCATCCAATGCAAAGGGAGATATCTATGAGCACTTCGATTCAACCGAACGCGCCGTTTCGTGCCGATATCGTCGGCAGTTTTCTTCGTCCGCAGGCTGTAAAGGACGCCCGTGCCGCCTATGTCGCGGGTAAACTCGACGCTTCCGGCCTTAAGGCCGTCGAGGACGAGGCCATCCGCGACTTAGTGGCCAAGCAGAAGGCTGCCGGCTTGCAGGTGATTACCGATGGCGAGTTCCGCCGCAGCTACTGGCACCTCGATTTTATGTGGGGACTCAACGGCATTGAGCGCCGTACCTCACGCACGGGTTATATGTTCCATGACGAGGAGACGACGGCCGACACCGCTGTGGTTACCGGTCCCATTAGCGGCGAGAACCACCCGTTCGTCGAGCATTTTAAGTTCGTCAAGGCGCTTGAGGGGGAGGGCCAGGTCGCACGCCAGACCATTCCGGCGCCGATCCAGACGTTCTCTGAGGTCACGCTCGATCGCTGCGACGGCCAGCAGGAGAGCCTGCGCGCTGTCTATAAGACCGATGAGGAACTTGCCGACGCCATTGCGGCCGCTTATCGCACGGTGATCGCCGACCTGTACGCAGCAGGCTGCCGCAACATCCAGTTTGATGACTGCACCTGGGGCATCTACTGCGATACCGATTTTGTCGCCAAAACCGGCATGAGCCCGGTTGACCTGCAAAAGGTGAGCGAGCTGGGCGTGGCGCTCAACAACGCCGCCATCGAGGGCAAGCCCGACGATCTGGTTATCAACACGCACGTGTGCCGCGGCAACTACCACTCCACCTATGCCTTTGAGGGCGGCTACGATCCCATCGCGCCGTACCTGTTCGCACATGAGAATGTCGATGCGTTCTATCTGGAGTTCGACACGCCGCGCGCCGGCGGCTTTGAGCCGCTCAAGTACGTCGCTCCCGGCAAGAAGGTCGTGCTGGGCTTGGTAACCACCAAGGCGGCTGAGCTTGAGGACGAAGACGTTATCGTCGAACGTATCCACGAGGCCGCTAAGTATGTGCCGCTCGAGAATCTGTACCTGTCGCCCCAGTGCGGCTTTGCCAGCTGCGAGATTGGCAACAAGCTGACCGAGGACGAGCAATGGGCGAAGATCGCGCTGGTCAAGCGCATTGCCGAGCGCGTTTGGAAGTAACGCTAGCGTTTGCAGGTGGCGGCGCGTGCGAGGCATTGCGTATCGCGTACAATGGTTCGGATCGTATCGTTCGGGCAGGTTATCCGATATGTCCGATCGCCCTTCCATTCGAAAGGACATCCATGTCCCAGTCCTCGATGCCCACCGTATCTGAACTCGAGGAGACTGTCGAATAGTAGCTGCGTTCAGCCAAATTAAAAATGGCGTCCATGCGTGTGTACGCGTGGACGCCATTTTTAATGCGTCAGTATCCAGTGGATGCCGCGCGCCATGCGCAGGTCAGTTTGGGCAAAATGATTGCCGGGGTTGAGCTCCAGCGTTGTTGGGATGTCGCGCTCGATAAACAGCTCTTCCATCGCGCGCGTATCGTCGAGTACGTGCCGCATCATGCGGTTGGGCGTCTTGGTTTCCTTTTTACCGAGCGACAGATAGGCGGCGTCGGGCGTAGCCGTCATCGTGCGCTCGCGCGCGTAGTCGATAAAGCTGGGGAACCACAGCGACCCCGATGCACTCGCTGTGCGCTCAAAGACATCTGTTTGCCAAAGTGCCCACAGTGCAAAAAGACCCGCCAACGAGTAGCCGGCAACGCCGCGCCAGGCGGGCGGTTGCGGGAGCGATGATTCGGCCTGGGGGATTATCTGCTTCAACAACTCGTCAAGAAAACCAGCAGCCTGTCCGCCAAAGGGCTCGGCATCTCGTATAGTTCCGTCGCATTCCCAGGGGCTCAGCTCGCGATTCCAATCGAGCCCTCCAATGGCGACAAGAGTAAAAGGCGGACAGTTGAGCTCTCGGCAGCGGTCATAAACATCACTACCGTCGCCCATGACCACGGGGAGGTAGATGACGGGCGCGCCTTCCGTATGCTCCGAATGAACGGTTATCTGCTTTTGATGCGCTTCCAAGGCAGGCTTCTCTCGGTGTAGTGATATCGACAGCCTCAATTGTCGCACGCTGGCACGGGGGCAGACGCTAAAAGAAAGGCGCGGAGCCGCTCGATGCGACTCCGCGCCTTGTTGCTTTGCTTTAGCAGGCTATGCCGTTACGCCACGAAGAAGTAGACGAGGAAGGCAAGGGCTGCGATCCACATGAGCGGCTTGATCTTGGAGGCCTCGCCCTTAAAGAGCGCGACGACCACGTAGGCGATAAAGCCCAGGCCAATGCCGGCAGAGATGGAGTAGGTGAAGGGCACGCCGGCGACAATCATGAACGCCGGGAAACCCTGAGACACGTCGGACCAGTCGATCTCGGAGGCCTCGCTCATCATGAGGTAGCCGACGTAGACCAGAGCACCGCAGGTGGCGGCGCTGGAAACGATGGTGACGATGGGGGAGAAGAACGCGGCGAGAATGAACAGTACGCCGGTGGTGACGGAGGTGAGGCCCGTGCGGCCACCGTCGGCAGCGCCAGAGGTGGACTCGACGAAGGTGGTGATGGAGGAGACGCCCATGAAACCGCCCACAGCGGCGGCGGCGGAGTCGACGATCAGGATCTCCTTGATATTCTCGACGTTGCCGTCGTCGGTGAGGAACTCGCCCTGCTTGGCCACGGCCATCGCGGTGCCCATGGTGTCGAAGAAGTCACTCATGAGCAGCGAGAACGAGATGACGAGGAGCGCGGGGTCGGTAAGGACCTTGACGATGGCGGGCACGCCGCCGGCGTCGGCGATGGGGCCACCGATGCTCGAGAAGTCGAGCGGGGCGATGATACCGGTCGGAGCCTGGGTCACACCTAGGGGGATACCGGCGATGACGGCGACGACGATGCCGATGAGCAGCGAGCCGGGGACGTTGCGGCAGGCGAGGGCGACCGTCACCAGGATGGAGATGATGCCGACGATGAAGGTGGGGGAGGTGATGTCGCCCAGACCGACGAGTGTACCGGCGCCAGCGGTGATAATGCCGGCATCGCATAGGCCAATCATGGCGATGAACAGGCCCAGACCCACCGAGATGGCGTGACGCAGGACAACCGGGATGGCGTCCATGATGGCCTCGCGCAGGCCACAAAGCACGAGCAGCAAGATGACGATACCCTCGAGGAAGATGACGCTCATGGCCACGTGCCAGTCACCGCCGCAGACGGTGGTGGTGATTCCGGCGATCATCGCGTTGACGCCTAAGCCCGACGCGCAGGCGAGCGGGCGGTTGGCGAAGATGCCCATGCAGATGGTCATGATGCCGGCGCCCAGGCAGGTGGCGCAGGCGAGCGCTCCCGCATCGATGCCAGCGCCCGAGAGCACCGCGGGGTTGACGGCGATGATGTAGGCCATCGCCAGGAATGTTGTCAGTCCAGCGCGGAGTTCGGTCCCGATTGTGGACTTGCGCTCACTGACGTGAAAAAGTTCGTCCATGCATACCCTTTCCTTGTTCGGCCCCGAGTTTAGGCCGATTGACACGAACTCAACTACTATAGCCCCTTTACGACGCTGTTGTTCCTCGCATGTTGATGTTCGGCGCTTTGTAGCAGACGGACGGTATTTTTCGCATGAAAATGTGTGGGTACCGTATACTTAAGCGGTTACAACGACCCCTATGGAGGAACGTATGATTAAAGAGCTTTGCCACGACGAGGCTATCCTGTCCCAGCGTTGCGAGGTTGCGACCGTCGAGGACGAGTCGGTTGCTCAGGACCTGATCGATACCATCAAGTCGCTCGACGATGCCGGCTGCCTTGCCGCTAACCAGATTGGCGTTACCAAGAAGGTTTGCGTCTACCTGGACGATGCCGGCGAGCCTCACGTACTCTACAACCCCCGTCTGGTGTTTGGCCTGGGCGCCAGCAAGATGGAGGAGAGCTGCCTGACGCACGAGGAGGTCACCAAGTCCACGCGCTATATCAAGTGCAAGGTCGCCTTTGATCAGATCGTCGACGGCAAGATGAAGGAGTGCCGCCGCGACTACGCGGGCTTTGAGGCACAGATGATCCAGCATATGATCGACCACTGTCTTGGAAAGTTGGTCTAAGGGGACCAAAGCACCGCACCTTGCCGCTCAATTGTCGCTCGCGTACCTTAAGTACGCTTCGCTCCTCTTTCGTGGCAATCTGCGGCACTTTGACCCCTTAGACGACCTGCGGGGTTAACTTGGTTGAGTTTATCCTGCTTAAATAGTCCGGGCGTGACATTGTTGTCATGTCCGGGCTTTTGTGTTTAGCGCCTTTTTGTTTGGAGACAATGAAATTAGCAAGAACGTAAAGCTAGGAGGCGCTATGTGTACGAGTATTCGATTTACCGATAATTCTGGCCACATGTATCTGGGCCGCAATCTCGACTGGAGCTTTGACTACGGCCAACAGGTTCGCGTGATGCCGCGCGGGTTTCACATTCCGTATTCGTTTATCGACGACGCGACAGCGGCGCACGCGGTGATCGGTATGTGCATCGATTACAAGAACTATCCCATGTTTTTCGATTGCGGTAACGATGCGGGTCTGGCTGTGGCGGGGCTCAACTTTCCCGGCTATGCCGAGTATGTCGAGGGCCCGGTTGATGGAAAGACCAATATCGCGGCCTATGAGTTTCCCCTGTGGGTGGCAGCGACGTTCTCGACGGTCGATGAGGTCGAGGCCGCGCTGCGCGACACGGTGATTGTCGCCAAATCTGCCGGAGAGGAGCTGGGCGTATCGCTGCTCCATTGGATTATCGGCGACAGCCAGCGCAGCATCGTGGTCGAGATGATGGCTGACGGCCTGCATGTATACGACGATCCGGTCGACACCCTTGCCAACCAGCCGACCTTCCCGTGGCACATGGAAAACCTGCGCACCTATATCACCGCCACAAGCGATTTTCCGCAGACGGCGACATGGCGTGGCGCCGAGCTCAAGCCCTATGGCGCGGGCGCCGGCATGCGCGGTATTCCGGGTGACTGCTATTCGCCGAGCCGTTTTGTAAAGGCGGCGTACCTCAATGCCAATTACCCGCAAAAGGAGAGCGAGACCGAAAACGTCGTTCGCATGTTCCGCTCGCTCGAGGGCGTGGTGATGATTGAGGGGGCGTCCAGGATGGGCGATGGCAAGTTCGAGAAGACTATCTACACCGGATGCTTTAGCGCGCGCACGGGCAATTATTACTACGCGATGTATGGGGATCCGTCGATTCGCTACGTGAGCCTGATGGATGCCGAGGGCGCGAGCCCCGATAGGCTCGTGGTTCCCGAGCCGCGTCGTTCGTAGCCGCTAGCTTTACTGCAATACAAGACGGCCCTGCACCTCTCGCGAGGTGCAGGGCCGCTGTCGTTGATTTGTGACGTCGCTAGAAGTTGGCGTCGTTGAGTTGTTCGCTCTCGAGGCCGTCGAGCTGTTGCTGTTCGGGCGTATCGGCGACGCTCTCGAGCAGCTCGGTGGGATCGACGTTCATGTCCCTACCGGCCTCGTTGCCGTTGACCAAGTCGTCCGAGAAGATGTCGACTTCCATTTCCTCGGCCTCTTCGATCTGAACCTCGAGCGGCACCTGGGTGCGCACGAGCTTAACGGCCGGGCGCATGCGGGCAAACAGCGGCACGTACTCGATGATGATGGCCGAGTTCTCAAGACCGTACCAGCGTGCTGGGCTTCCACAGGCGCGGCGGACGGCGTACTTGATGGCCATCACGCGGTGGTCATTGCGGTTGATGTCCGTTTCGGGGGCAAGCATCTTGCGCAGCATACAAAAGCGGAAGTCACCCACGTTGCCACGCGTCTCGTAGATGGAGTAGGTGTGATGTTGCGGCGGCAGCTCGCCCGATGCCATCAAGTCGCCGACGATCTGGCGCAGGTAGGCGTTGATGCGCTGATTGACCTTAAAGCCCAGGTCCAAGCGCACGCGGAACAGGAAGTCTGTGCCAAAGGTCTCAACGGAATACTCGTGCGTATAGGGCTCGTCGGTAACATGCACGTTGATGAACCAATATGCCTTGGCGCGCTTGGGGTGCTTGTCCAGGATGGAATAGAGCACGTCGCGATCGAGCGTGAGCGGGTCGGGGCTGTTGGTGAGAAATACCAGATTGTCAGCGAGCACGGGATAGGTCTCGTCATTGCGCAGGCGATTGAGCTGGTCGATGTACATGGAGACGGGCAGTAGAATCGTCTGCGTGCGCTCGATGGCGGTGCCGCGGCGCCACACATACATAAGGCCGAACAGCAGTGCGGCCAGGAAGATCATGACGTAGCCGCCGTCAAAGAACATGGTGAGGCACGAGGCGAAGAAGCACAGCTCAATGGCACCAAAGAGCAGGGCGAAGACGCAGGCACCCAGCCTGTGCTTGAGGATGCCGGCGATGTAGCTCGTCAAAAGCGTCGTGGTCATGAGCATGGTCACGGTAATGGCGAGGCCGTAGGCGCTCTCCATGCGCTCGGAGTTTTGGAACAGCAGCACGATGAAGATGCAGCCGACCCACATGATGTTATTGACGAGCGGAATATAGAGCTGGCCCTTGGTGTCGCTGGGGTAGTGGATGCGCAGATGCGGCATAAGGTTGAGACGCGTTGCCTCGGATACCAGCGAGAACGAGCCGGTGATGAGCGCCTGTGAGGCAATGATGGCCGCCACGGCCGAAAGCACGATGGCAAAGGGGCGCAGGGGCTCGGGGAGCATCATATAGAACGGGTTGACGATATCCATCGCGAGCAACTGGGGATTGGAATTGTTGGCGAGCAGCCAAGCGCCCTGACCCAGGTAGTTAAGGATAAGCGCCGCTTTAACAAACGGCCAGGATGCGTAGATGTTGGCCTTGCCCACGTGGCCCATGTCTGAATAGAGCGCCTCGGCGCCGGTCGTCGACAGGAAGACGAAGCCGAGCACCATGATGCCCGAGTGGTTGATGGGCGAGAACAGGAACATGACGCCGCGGATGGGGTTGAGCGCGCGCAAGATGGACAGGTTGCCGAGCATGTTGAATAGACCGGCGCCTGCCAGGAACAGGAACCACAGCGTCATGAGCGGACCGAACAGCTTGCCGATTGACGAGGTGCCAGCGCGCTGCATGGCAAACAGGCCACAGATAATGATGATGGTAATAATGATGACGTTAGTTTGCCCGTCACCCAACAGCGCGTGGCCCCACTCGATGGTGCGCAGACCCTCGATGGCCGTGGTAACCGTGACGGCGGGGGTGAGGATGCCGTCGGCGAGCAGCGCCGCACCGCCGATCATGGCGGGGAGAATCAGCCACGGTGCCACCTTGCGTACCAGGCTAAACAGGGCGAAGATGCCGCCTTCGTTGTGGTTGTCGGCCTTCATGGCGATTACCACGTACTTGACCGTGGTCACGAGCGTCATGGTCCAGATGACGAGCGAAAGCGCGCCCAGGATCATGTCCTCGCTGACGGTACCGATGCCGCCGTTGTTGGCGACGATTGATTTCATGGTGTACATGGGGCTCGTGCCGATGTCGCCATAGACGATGCCGAGCGTTACGAGCAGCATGCCAGCGGAGAGGGGGATGGCTCCGTGCCCGCCTTGACCACGCTGGTCTTGGGGGTTTGCCTCCAGTTTGTTGTGTGCCACGTGGACTCCCTTAGACATCCGGTTATCTGTCTAGGACAGATAACCTTTATGCCGTCTTTATACATACAAGAGCAGTTTGGCACATCAGGTTATTTTAGACAATAATCCCCAGCTGGGGATTATTTATGTACGTGGGTAGCATTTCGAAACAGGGGCCTTTAAGCACGTGCTGTCTGGGCTATGCTAGCCTTGGCGCTTGCGCGTTTGCCGGCGAGTTCGCAAAAGAGCGCACCGCCGATGATAAGTGCGGCGCCCATCAGGCGGACCGGTGTTATGGCTTCGCCCAAAAGGACGGCCGGGAACACGACGGCCGAAAGCGGCTCGAGGTAGCCGACGACCGCGACGGTCTGCACGGGCAGTTTGGCGACGGCACTAAAGTAGAGCAGACAACCGAGTCCGGTGTTGACGACGCCGAGCATGACGACGGCGCGCCAATCAATGCTGGCGGCGACACCGGCGGACAGGAATGAGGGAGCGCCCTGCGTGATGAGCGTGAGGACCAGCGCGGTCACAAAAGCGGCGCTCACCTGGAGCGCGGAGTTCTCGAGACCTTCGATGTGCGGCGCACCCTTGCTAGCGATGACCATCAGCGCATAGCAAAATGCCGAGGCGATACCGCAGACGATACCCGCAATGGGCATATTGCCGCCTAGACCTTGTGCTGCAATGAGAAAAGCACCGCAGGCGACGGCGATAAACCCGGCGATTTTGCCGCCGGTCAGTTTTTCACCAAAGATGAGTGGGGAGAGCGCCATGACAATGATGGGGCCACAGTAGTACAGCAGCGAGGATACGCCGACGCCGATCGTCTGGTAG
Source organism: Collinsella sp. (assembly GCA_036312785.1). Taxonomy (GTDB): domain Bacteria; phylum Actinomycetota; class Coriobacteriia; order Coriobacteriales; family Coriobacteriaceae; genus Collinsella. Next base: position 67,340 of record JAXJNG010000030.1, on the reverse strand, counting down.
GCGCGGAACAGAAAAATCCAGCTGGCGCCCAGCGCAGCTCCCGAGAGGAGGAGGGCTGCGGCTTCGCGGGGGCGAGATGGCGCCTGCAACTTATGGCGTTGGGTGATGGCGAGAATGGTGACAAGCGAGAGTGCGCCCAAAAACGTGCGTAGTAGCACGATATCCGAGCTCGGCAGCGCGATGGCAGCGGCGATGATGCCGTTGAAGCCAAACAATAGCAATGCTGCTAAGTACGTAAACAGTCCGTTGTTCATGCGCTTCCGTCCCCTCTATATCCGAACAAGTTCACTATGGGTGAACTGGCTTTAGAAGAAAAGCGAATATAATGCATAGTTAACATGACAAAAACTCATGCATAGGTGGAGGCGCCTCGTGGAAACGAATATTCAAAAGATGCAGGTGCTGCTGGAGACGGTGCGCGCCGGAAGCTTTACGCGTGCTGCCGAGCGGCTGAGCTATTCGCAGTCGGGCGTGAGCCGTATGGTGGCCGATCTTGAGGCCGATTGGGGCTTTAAGGTGCTCGACCGCAGTCGCGAGGGCGTAGTGCTTTCTGCCGACGGGCGGCAGGTCATGCCGGCTGTCGAGGCGCTCTGTGAGGAATTCACTCGCTTGCAGCGACGGGTGGATGAGATGCGCGGGCTCATGCGCGGCAAAATCTGCATCGGTACGTTTTCGAGTGTGGCGACCCACGTGCTGCCGCCAGTGATTGCGCGCTTTCGCGCCGATCACCCGGACGTCGATTACGAGTTGCTGATGGGCGATTACTCAGAGATTGAACAATGGGTGTCAGAGGGCCGCTGCGATCTGGGCTTTATCCCGCATGAGCCCCGAGAAAACGGCATGGCATCGCGGCCTTTGGTGCGCGACGAGTTGATGGCGGTAGTGCCGGCAGGCTCTTTGCTTGCCACGGCGGAGGCCGTCTCTCTTTCCGATTTGGCTAACGAGCAGTTTATTCTGCTAGAACGCGGCACCGATGACGAGATTACGCCGCTGTTTCGCCGCGCGGGCCTGGCGGTGCGCTCTAAGCTGTCGACTTGGGATGACTATGCGATTATGGCTATGGTCGAGGACGGCTTGGGCGCGAGCATTCTTCCCGCGCTCATCTTGCGCCGCTGTCAGTTCGATGTTGCCGTGCGACCACTCGAGGGACATCCCCATCGGCAGATCAATGCGATATATCGCACGGCTGACGTTTCGCTTGCCGCCGCTCGATTCCTTGAATACCTCTAAACGTGTGCACGTCATTGTCCGCTTTGGGCAAAACTCGGAGTTCCGTACGTTTTCTTATGAAATTGAACTTCCCGATAATGCGCCGCGCTATACTGCTGCCTAAATTGAACTCAGGTTCAATTCGTGTTCTATAAATTGAACTTTGCCAGCAAGGAGGTTCTAGTGGCCCAAGAGACGTTTAGCGATCGCCTGCGACAGACTATGTCCAATCGCGACGTTCGCCAGTCGGACGTAATCCGCGCATCGGAGATGCTCGGCAAAAAACTCGGCAAGAGTCAGATGAGCCAATATGTGAGCGGCAAGACGATCCCGCGGCGCGATGTGGCTGAGCTGCTCGCCCGTATTTTGGAGGTCGATGTTACCTGGCTGCTCGCCGGCGACGCCGATCAAGGCGAGGCATCATCACCCCGCAACGATTCCAAGCCCGAACCCCATCCCTCAGCTCAAATTGCAAGGAGCACCACCATGCGTACTTTTTCTAAATCCACCAAACTCGACAACGTCCTGTATGACGTGCGCGGTCCCGTCGTCGACGAGGCCGCCCGTATGGAGGACGAGGGCGAGCGCATTCTCAAGCTCAATATCGGCAACCCGGCGCCCTTCGGTTTCCGCACACCCGATGAGGTCATCAAGGACATGCGCCAGCAGCTGCCCGACTGCGAAGGCTATTCCAACTCGCGTGGCCTGTTCTCCGCGCGCAAGGCGATCATGCAGTATTCGCAGATCAAGGGCCTGCCCAATGTTCAGATGGAGCACATCTACACGGGCAACGGCGTGTCCGAGCTCATTCAGCTTTCGATGAACGCGTTGCTCGACAATGGCGACGAAATCCTGATCCCCAGCCCCGACTATCCGCTCTGGACGGCGTGCGCAACTCTTGCCGGCGGTCATCCCGTACATTATCTGTGTGATGAGCAGGCGGATTGGTATCCCGACCTGGAGGATATGGAGTCCAAGATCACGAGCGCGACCAAAGCCCTCGTCATCATCAACCCCAACAACCCCACGGGTTCTGTCTATCCGCGCGAGGTGCTCGAGGGCATCGTCGAGATTGCACGCAGGCATCAGCTGATGATCTTTGCCGATGAGATCTACGACCGCCTGTGCATGGACGGCTACGAGCACGTCTCGATTGCCTCGCTCGCTCCCGATCTGCCCTGCGTCACCTTTAGCGGCCTTTCCAAGTCGCACATGATCGCGGGCTATCGTATTGGCTGGATGGTGCTTTCGGGCAACCAGCGCTGCATGAGCGACTTCATCATGGGCGTCAACATGCTCTCGAACATGCGCCTGTGCTCCAACGTGCCGGCTCAGTCGATCGTTCAGACGGCACTCGGTGGCCATCAGTCGGTCAACGACTACATCCGTCCCGGCGGCCGTGTCTACGAGCAGCGCAACTTTGTGTATGAGGCGCTCAACAAGATCGACGGCATCTCGGTGGTCAAGCCGCGTGCGGCGTTCTACATCTTCCCCAAGATGGATGTTAAGAAGTTCAACATCACCGATGACGAGCAGTTTGCCCTCGACCTGCTGCACGAGAAGAAGATTCTGATCACGCGCGGCGGCGGTTTTAACTGGGCCGAGCCCGATCACTTCCGCATCGTGTACCTGCCGCGCATGGAAGTGCTCAAAGAGTCCCTCGAAGACCTCGCCGACTTCTTTGACCATTACCGTCAGGCGTAACGGCAAAGGTAGCCTGTAATGAAACGGTCGGCCCGCAACGGATGCGGGCCGACCGTTTTCTGTCTAAGCCCGTGCTGTTAGCGCTTGTCTCGTTGAGCGAGCGAGGTTCGCGTGTGAGCGGTAAGTTCTATTCCAAAATGGAATACAGTTGGCTTAAGCTGGAATTGATGTCCGGGTACCTGCTTTTCTAGAATGTTTTCAACAAGATGAAAGGCGGTTCCAACCAATGATTATCGATGCAAATTCCTACTGGTTCGACGAGCGCATCTTTCATGACGAGACGCTCTGCGAACAGTTTTTGGCCGAGGTACCCCGCGCCTATGACACCGAAGGCTATCTGACCATGAATTCCGCCGGCAAACGACAGATCGTGATCGAGATGCCCGCCGGTTCTCCGGGTCTTAACTACATTGAGGGCGACTACACCCTCGAGAAGCGCTTGGCCGATATGGATGAGGCGGGGGTCGACAAGGCGATCCTCAAGCTCCCCGGCTGTCACGAGTGGATGTCGCTCGAGATGTGCCGGCGTTTCAACGACGGTATGGCTGCTGACGCGAAGGCGTCAAGTGGCCGTCTGATTCCGCTTGTCGCCGTGCCGCCCTTTGGCACCAAAGCGAATTTGGAGGAGCTCGACCGCAGGCTCGACGATGGTTTTGCGGGTGTGCAACTCTGCGCTCACTACGGCAAGCGCTATCTCGACGACCAGGTCTTCTCGAGCTTTTTCGAGCACCTGAACGAACGCCATGTCACCGTTTACGTGCACCATGTTCCCGTGCCGGTCGAGAACGAATCGCTTCTCGCGTACGACAACCTTCGCCGCTCTTATGGCCGCTGCGTCGACCAAACTACGGCGATCGGCCGAGAGATCTTTGGCGATTTCTTTGAGCTCTACCCCAATATCAAGATGGTCCACTCCATGCTCGGCGGCGCATACTTTGCGTTCAAGGAGATGCTGCTGCCTCATGGTCCCAAGCGCCCTGATGCTTCTGGCCGTTTTCAGGTCGATACCGAGACCGTTTCCAGGCGCCTCGAGAACAACATCTATTTCGACATGTCCCATGCTCAGCCTTGGGGCAAGACACTCCTTGCCTGCGCGGTTGACGTGCTGGGTGCAGACCATATTGTTTTTGGCACGAGCTATCCCGTTAAACGCGAGTGGCTCACCGAGGGTGTCGCCTGCGTTCGCGCTGCAAATCTGAGCGATACAGACAGCGACCTTGTGCTTGGCGGTACGGCGCAGCAACTGTACGGTGTCGAGTGAGCGGCAATCAGAGGGGAGTATCTGCCATGGACGAAGGAGAGATGAGAGCTGGGGCCGCTCGTGTGGCCATCGATCTTGGGGACGTGTTGCCGTTCGACGGTTTCGACGAACTCCGTCATGAGGTCTTCGCCCGTGCCCTTATCATCGAGGGGACGGGGCGACGCGCCTGCGTCCTTTCGCTTGAGGTCACCTCGATCGCTCCGGCTCTACTCGCCGATCTGCGTGAGGTTGTTGAGGATGCCGCCAATTGCAGCGGTGCTTATTCTTGGGTGGTTCCTACCCACACGTTTTCCATGCCTCACGTCCGCACTCCCGGGCATCTTGCCGACGATGCTGCCCGCAATCGCAACGAGCGCTATCGCGCAGCGCTCGTCGCTGCCGCCCGCACGGCTGTCGAGCGCGCTGTTGCGGGCATTCGCTCTGCCACGCTCGCCACTGTGGAGGGCGAATGCCCCGTGAACGTTAATCGCGACATTGAGACGCCTGCCGGCTGGTGGTTGGGCTCGAATCCCAGGGGGTTTGCCGACCACACGATGCCCGTACTCGCCATAAGGGATGCCGGGGGCGAGTATGTTGCCGTGCTCGCGACGGCGGACGTTCAGTCCTCCGTGCTCGACGGGTCGCGCGACTCCGAGGGGAGGCGCATGGCGAGCGGAGACCTCTTTGGTTTTGCCGCCATGTCACTCGAGCGCGAGCTGGGCGGCGTTGCCCTGTTGCTGCCAGGGGCCGCGGGCGACCAAGGTCCGGCGGAGCACGCCATGAACGTCATGTTCGATGCGGCCGGCGTTAAGCAGACGGTCGATGCCCATGAGGACGGATACCGCATGCTGCACCAGCAGGGGCAGGCCTTGGGCGATGCTTTAATCGAGGCCGCTCGCATGGCGCGTGAGGATGACGCTACCGGCATCGATGCCCGCACGGTCGACGTTCTCCTGCCCGCTCAGACACGCGCCGATTTGCACTCTTTGGCCCCGCACCGAACGTATGAGTTTCATGCCGCTGGCGAGCAGCGCACGAGGGTCTATCTGCTCCGGCTGGGAAACGTCGAGCTTGTCGGCGTACAACCTGAGGTCTCGAGTGCATTCGGCGCCACTGTGCGCGCCGCTCGGTCCGGCTCTGTGTTCTTTGCCACGCTCGTCAACGGCGGACAGAAGTACCTACCGGCTCCCGACGCGTACGAAAAGATCACCTATGAGGCCATGAACTCCGGTTTTGCCGCCGGATCCCATGAGCGCCTCGTCGAAATCATCATTGCCGCCTTGAATGCGGCGTGACACAGAAGGAGAACGTGCATGAACATTGGACACGCGCGCCGCAAAATCACCCCACAGGGCGACATCTACCTGATTGGCTACCGCAATCTTCCCAACCGTCTTGAGCCTGCGACAGGCGTCCATGACGACGTCTTCGCCAACGCCATCCTCTTCCAGCAAGGCGAACGTGAAGTGTTTCTCTTTAATGCCGATGTCCTCGAGTTCGAGGAAAGCATGGCCGAGGAAGTCAAGACAATGCTCGCCGAGCGCTACGGCATTGACCGTGATTGCGTCCTGCTCTCGGCGACGCACGACCATACTTCAATCGTCGCTTACCACCGCAGCTGGTGGACGGGAAAATTCGACGAGAACTACTACCGCTGGTTCCTCGATACCATTTGCCAATGCTTTGAGGAGTGCCGCGCCAACGCACAGCCCGCGATTTGTCGCTTGGGCAAGCAGGTCATCACCGGTTTCTACGACAACCGCATCATCCCAGGTGAACTCGCCGACAATGAGGTCATTGTCGTATCGTTCTTCGATACCGAAGGCAAGCCATTTGCGGGCTTTGTGAACTGGGCGGTGCATTCTGCCTGTGTCGGACCCGACTGCACGGAGCTCACGAGCGAACTCGCCGGTCTTACCGGCAAAAAGCTCGCTCAGAGTCTTGGTTACTATCCGGCCATGGTCGTCGGTGCTGCTGGCGACTGTAGCGACCGCAATTTTCGCCAGGGACGCGGCATTCCCGAGGTTGAGCGTGTTTCGACCGGTCTTGCCGAGGCGATTTCCCAGATCAAGCTCGATCGCGAGGTCGTTCTTGACCGCATCGAGCCTCAGACGTTCTATCACACCGTTGCCCATGACGACTTTTCGCTCACGCTTAAGTGTGCCGTCATCAGTCTGGGCGGCCTGCATCTCTTTGTGTTCCCGAGTGAGCTTGGCAGCGACCTGGGCATTCGCATGAAGCGCGAATGCCCGGTCGAGGGAATAGTCTGCGGTTACACCAACGGCTATTTTGAGTATTTCCTTCCGGCGCGCGAGTACGGCCTCTCCTTTGAGACCGAGCGTACTCAGATTCCCCAGGGTGAACCGGAACGTCTGTGTGACAAGTTCTGCCAGACGACGAGACTTCTCGGCGCAGCAGCTTCGCGTCTGTAGACCTGATTGCGTGGCATGGGCCAATGAGGCTCACTGCCATGTGATCGGCATCTTCCATCTTCTCTGCCGTTTCCCATCCCGGGCGTACGTGCGTCCGCGGATTTCAAAGGGGGAAGCGGGTTCCTTGTCCTCCCACGTCGACTACGGAGGCATGAAATCTACGCTATGCCCCGCTCAGAAAAAGGAGAATTCCATGAAATACCAGAAGCTTTGCGATGAAATCATCACAAAGGTCGGTGGTCGAGACAATGTGTTAGACGTGAGCCACTGCATTACGCGTCTCCGCTTCCACCTCAAGGATGAATCGCTCGCCCAGACCAATGAGCTTAAGGCGACGAAGGGCGTCGTTGACGTCATCCAGGCCGGCGGACAGTATCAGGTCGTGATTGGTGCCACTGTCGAGGCCGTCTACAACGACCTTGTTCAGATTGGCGGGTTCGACTCCAAACCCGCACTCGATATCGATGAGGGCGACAACGTCAAAAAGGGCGATCCATTCTCGCGTCTGCTTGCCATCATCTCCGAGATCCTGCAACCGGTTCTTGGCGTGCTTATGGCCGGTGGCTTTATCAAGTCGATGCTCGCGCTCTGCACGGTTGCCGGTTGGCTTGCCAAGGACAGCAATACGTATGTGACGCTCTCGGCAATCGGAGATTCGGTCTTCTATTACTTTCCGCTAATCATTGGCTGGACGTCGGCCAAGAAGTTCGGACTTAAGCCCGTTATGGGAATGGCGCTCGGTGGTATCCTCGTCTACCCGACGCTCGTTGCCCTTATGGGCGGAGATCCGCTCTACACGCTCGGCGCCGGCACGGTCTTCGAGTCCAATGTCTATGGTGATATTTTTGGCGTCCCGCTGATCATGCAGAATTACTCATCGACGATTCTGCCTGCGATCTTTATCGTCTGGATTGCCTCCAAGGTGCACAAGGCCCTTTCTAACGCGCTGCCCGCGCTTGTGAGCTCGTTCTTCTCCAACATCCTGACGCTCCTCATTTGCGGCATCCTTGGCCTGCTTGTGGTCGGTCCGGTCATGACGGTCCTCTCCAACATCGTTGCCCAGATCATTCTGATGCTCATCAACGTCCAGCCCGCCCTCGCCGGCTTTGTCATCGGCACGTTCTGGAGCCTGCTCGTCATGTTCGGCCTGCACTGGGGTATCATCCCGCTGTGGTTTCTCGATGTCGCAACCTACGGCTATGACCTCATTAACCCGCTCGTGTATGCAGGCGGTTGTGCCATCGCCGGTGCTGTGCTTGGCATGGTCATCCGAACCAAGGACTCCGAGGAAAATGCTGCCGTCAACATTCCCGCCCTTGTCTCTTCGATTTTCGGTGTCAACGAGCCTGCGCTTTACGCCATCTTGCTGCCGCGTAAGCGTCTTATGTGGGCAACCTTTATTTCCGCTGGTGTAGGCGGCGCCATTGCCGGCCTCATGGGTGCCAAACTCTATGCCTTCGGTGCCTCCGGCCCGCTCGGTTTCCCGAGCTTTATTAACCCTGCCGGCATCGACACGGGCTTTATCGGCCTTGTCATCTCCGGTGTGGTCGCTTTCGTTCTGGCTCTTGTCGCCGCTATGGCGATCGGTACCAGGAAGGACGAGGGCGGTAAGGCGCTCAACATCTCGGTGGACTAGTCTGTCTGCGCACTTTAACTAAATATGCCTCGGACGGCGACGTGCCGCCCGAGGCATATTTGTGTTTCGTGCCGCTGCCAGCGTGTTTGCGGACACAAGTCTGCGGTTGTGGAGCAGCGGGGATTATGACGGTCGTGCCGCGGTGGAAGACGCACGGTCGCCCTGCAGGAGCTGACGGTAGGGGAGGAAGCCGATGAACGAGACGACCGCCTGCGAGTGCGCGGCGTTCCGCTTGAGGTAGAGCCTGACCTCGGAGGTCGTCGCGGGCTCAAGCGGCACCAGGGCTACCTTTCCGCTGGCAAGCGATTCCGCCGGCTTGCGCATGAGGAATGAGACGCCGGCGCCGCGTGCGACAAGAGAGATGATGTTCTCGGCTCGTTTGCCGGTGAACGTAACGCGTGGGCCAAATCCAGCTTCGCGACAAAGGGAAAGGACGAGCTCGCTTACGAACGAGCCTTGGGGAAGCATGAGGAAATTCTCGTCGATAAGGTCGTCTATCTCGACGGTGTCACGTTCGGCGAGCGGATGGTCGAGCGGAAGGACGGCCACGAGCCGGTCAGTCGTAAAGGGAATCTTTTTGAACTCCGGCTCGATGGCGCCACTGTCACGGATGAAGGCCAGGTCAATGTCCTCGTGCAGGAGCATACGCTTGAGTGTGTCGCCCTCGCCCTCGATGAGCTCAACAGAATATGAGGGGTTCGCCTGCTGAAAATCGATGACGGCGTCCGTGATCCCATAAGGGGCCATAATGGGGATAGAACCAACGGTGAGGTGCTCGAGCGGCTCACCTGCGCCTATTTGAATGGCGGCAAGATAGCGGTGCTGAAGCGTCGCAATTTTTTGCGCATAGGGGAGGAGCGCTTCACCTTGCGCGGTGAGTGTTACGTGGCGCTGGCTTCGATCGATGAGCTTGCAGCCGAGTTCGTGCTCCATTGCCATGATGTGCTTGGAGAGGGTTGATTGCGACATGAAAAGCAGTTCCGCCGCATCAAGAAACGTGCGTGACTGCGCTAAGATGGCGAATTCGCCAAAGCGGCTGATATCCATAGGGAGGCCTCCGGTACCCTCATTTTGGCAGGTGGCCTAAACCACGACGCCATTGCAGTGGTCGATTTCGTGCTGGATGATCTCGGCGGTGTAGCCCGAGAAGTTTTTGATGCGGTGAACGAAGTTCTCGTCCAAATACTCAACCTTAATGCGGCGATAGCGGGTACAGGGACGCTCGCCGGTCAGCGAGAGGCATCCTTCGCTCGTCTGATAGGCATTGACCTGCTCAAGAATTTGAGGGTTGTACATCAGGAGTGTCCTGTTGCCGTCCTTTACGCAGATGATGCGTTTGCGCACGCCGATCATGTTGGCGGCGAGGCCCACGCACTCGCGCTCATGCTCGTGGAGTGTATCCAGGAGATCCTGCCCGGTTGCGGCATCGTCGGGTCCCGCGTCTTCGGAAGGCAGACGCAAAAAGAACTCGGATTTCATGATGGGCTTAATCATGGCGGGCTCCTCATGTCTTATGCTTTCGTGGACTTTTAATAATAGCGCGGAAGGAAAGCTGTGCGTCCGCGTTACAATCTTTCGATGTTGGACCATGTTGCCAGATTTGTCGTGTACGGCGTCTGGCGTAAGTCTAGGGCTCATTTTTCGCCCTGGACCGTTCCTCTGGGGCGATGCGACTGTCGTTCCAAGAGGAAGGAAATGCATGGGGAGCAAATCTCAGCAACAAGTTCAAGTAACGCCATCGGCCTCTGCGGCGATTCTCGTCGTAATGTATATTGCAGCCTTTGTTGCCGCGTTTAACGAGAACATCATTAACGTGGCGTTGCACGACATTATGGCAGCCTTTTCGGTGGGTGCCACCACGGCACAGTGGCTCGTCTCGGGCTACATGATCGTGACGTCGATTTTTACGGCCATCATGGCCTTCCTGTCCGGCCGTTTCTCGACGCGCAAGCTGCTGTTTTTCGCATGCGGATGCATGGTCGCCGGCGAAGTCCTGTGCCTGGTCGCTCCGTCGTTTAGCGTTTTGCTGCCAAGTCGTATTTTGCAGGCTGCGGGATCGGGCATCTTGTTCCCGCTCATGATGAACGTGGTGCTGTCTTGCGCCCCGCGCGAGAAGCTCGGTTTGTATCTGAGCCTGGGCGGCGCCTGCATTACGCTAGGACCGGCGTTTGGACCCGTGATTAGCGGTCTTATGTGCACGTTATTTGGCTGGAGGGCGGTGTTCGTAGTGCCGCTGGTGGGCGGCATTGTGGTCGCTGCAGCGGGCGTTAAGCTTGTTCAGAATGTCGGAGAGCGCTCGAACACCACGCTTGATATTCTGTCGGTTGTTTTGCTCGCCGCCGGCATTACGGCATTTGTGTATTCCGTAGGCGAGTTCTCGACCAATCTGATTGCCGGCATCGTGGCGCTTTTCGCCGCCATTGTGCTGCTCGGCCTGTTTGCGGCCCGTCAGCTCAAGCTCGAGCATCCGGTGCTTAACGTGCGTCCCATGGCGAGCTTTCGCTTTTGGCCTGCGTGTTTGCTTGTGGTGGTGTCGATGATGACGACGTTCTCGATGAGCGTTTTGTTGCCGCTCTATTTTGAGGGCGCATACGGCATGACCGCACTTATTGCGGGCTTGCTCATTTTGCCGGCGATTGCCTGCAACGCCGTGACCTCGATTGTGGGCGGACGCGTGATGGACGCCCGTGGCGCATGGCCGCTGCTGCCGGTCGGTTTTGCCCTGATTGCCGTGGGGCAGACTGCCATCTCGATGACGGCGGCAAGCATGAACATCGGCGTCGTCGTGGCGCTGACCGTTGTAGTGTATGCCGGAGTCGGTTTGGTGCTGAGCCCCTCGCAGACGGCCGGCTTGGAGACGCTGCCTGCCGCTGAGCATCCCCACGGAACGGCATTGCTCAACACGTGGAACATGATTGCCGCATCGTTTGGCCCGTCCCTGTTTATCGGCCTGCTCTCGAGTTCTGCAGCGACTGCCGGCACGGCTGGCGCTGCGACCGACGTTGCCCAGGCGATTGGATTTGCAACTGCCGTGCGCGTGGCGGCCGTGATTGCCGTGGTCGGGTTTGTGGCGTCGCTGGTGTACGCTCGTCGCGAGTCACACATGTCGCATTAATGTGTGCACATAGATTCTGCAGCTAGATTAGATGGCGACACCATAAACTAATGGAAGTTTTGCCGAGAGGCATGAATGTTTAAAGCGCAAAGAGTGCGCGACGGGCCCCGCGAATGGGGCGATGATGCCCGAGAGGGCCAAGAAGGAGTCTCATGTCCGAGAACGAAGAGATCATGAACGAGACCGAGAACGAGACCATGACTGCCGAGGTCGAGGCAGTCGAGACCGTGGAGACCGAAGCTGCCGAGGTTGAGGCTGCTGACGAGGTTTCCGCCGAGGAGGAGGCCGAGGTTGTCGAGGCCGCCGTTGATTACGATGACGAAGAGCTGATGGACAAGATGCAGAAGGCCGCCCGCCTGCTGCGTAGCCGTCGCTTTGCTATTTCTAAGGAGGAGGAGGCCAAGGCCGAGCGCATGGCGAACATCGAGCGCGCCATCAAGCTTCTTGACCTCAAGCCCAAGATGGAGCAGAAGGAAATGTCCGACCTGCTGGGCATGCGCCTTCGTGAGCTCGATGGCCTGATGGCCGAGGCCGAGGCTGCCGATCTGGTCGGCCGCATCGACGACGCCGAGGGCGATATGCGCAAGATTGTTGTCTTCGCCGCCGAGGATGCCGCTGAGGGCCTGGTCGAGCTTGCCAACAAGAAGGAGAAGCTCCTGCCCGAGCTTTCTTACGAGGAGGCCACCGAGCTGATGGCCGCTCTCGATAAGGTTATCGCTCCGCTCGTCGCCATGGGCCTGGACGAGGATCGCGGTCCTCGCGGCGGCCGTGACGACCGTGGTGGCCGTGGCGGCGACCGTGGCGGTCGCGGCGGCTTTGGCGATCGTGGTGGCCGTGGTGGCGACCGCGGCGGTCGCGGTGGCGACCGTGGCGGCCGTGGCGGCTTTGGTGACCGTGGCGGCGACCGTGGCGGTCGCGGCGGCTTTGGTGGCAACCGTGGTGGCTATGGCGACCGCGGCGGCAACCGTGGCGGCTTCGGCGGCAACCGTGGTAACGACCGCGGCGGTCGCGGTGGCGACCGTGGCGGCCGCAACGGTGGCGGCTTCCGCGGTAACCGTTTTTAGTTACGGCGTTTTACCAAACGCCGTAACGGGCCGACGCTGCGCGGGCCGCATTTGGACAATCTGACGTTCAACTTCAAGGGCGCGACCAGAAGGTCAGCGCCCTTTCGTTTCACGTCACCTTGCCTCAAATGCGACCCGCTCGCTGTCCGTCCTCTGCCTGCGGCGTTGTCTTGCTCCGGATGCGGCAGTTAGGGACGTTCCTTTTCTGCCGGCAGCTTGGGACACTCCTTGTAGTCATTGGGGACGTTCTTAAACGACTACATAGAACAAGAGTGGATGATCTCCCGGTTTGAGCCTGCATCCAAGCTTAAAGTGGGAGATTATCCACTCTCGTTTCGTTTGTTGAGTTCGATGCCTACATTTGTAGGAACAGTTCGTGGAGGCGGATGTCTTCATCGAGTTCAGGATGGAAGGTTACGCCGAGCTGGTTGCCCTGACGGGCGGCGACGATACGGCCGTCGACTTTCGCTAAGGCCTTGGCATCGCCGCGGACCTCGACGATGCGGGGCGCGCGGATAAACGTCAGCGGCACTTCACCGTCGATGCCGGCTACCTGCCCCTTGGTTCGAAAGCTGCCGAGCTGCCTGCCGTAGGCATTGCGCTCGACAAGTACATCCATGGTTGCCAAACGCGGCGTGCCCTTATCGTCATGGGCGGCAAGATCGTGAGCCAGTAGAATCAGGCCGGCGCAGGTGCCCAGGACGGGCATGCCTTCAGCGATACGGGCACGAAGCTCCTTGAGCATGCCCAACTCATCAAGCAGCTTCCCTTGAACGGTAGACTCGCCGCCGGGAAGTACCAGACGGTCAAAGTCCTGCTTCAAATCAGCCGCCTGCCTCAGCTCAATACAGCGCGCGCCCAGCTCGGATAGTCTTGCCTCGTGCTCGGCAAATGCGCCTTGGACCGCCAGCACGGCGACCGTTTGGTCTGCATAATCGCTCATGTGCGATCCTTTCTGCCGGACTAGCGTCCGCGCTCCTCCATGATGATTTCGATCTCGTCGGCGTTGATGCCCACCATGGCCTCGCCCAGGTCCTCCGAAAGCTCGGCGATGAGCTTGGCATCGGTGAAGTTTGCCACGGCCTTGACGATGGCGGCGGCGCGCTTGGCGGGGTCGCCGCTCTTAAAGATGCCCGAGCCGACAAAGACGCCCTCGGCGCCCAGTTGCATCATCAGCGCGGCGTCGGCAGGGGTCGCTACGCCGCCGGCGGCAAAGTTCACAACGGGAAGCTTGCCCGTGGCATGGACCTCGCGCACCAGCTCGACCGGAACCTGCAGTTGCTTGGCTGCCTCAAAGAGCTCGTCGTCGCGCAGAGCAACAACGTCACGGATCTGCTTTTGGATCTTGCGCATGTGGCGTACAGCCTGGACGACGTCGCCCGTGCCCGGCTCGCCCTTGGTGCGGATCATCGTGGCGCCCTCGGCAACACGGCGCAGCGCCTCGCCCAGATCGCGGGCGCCGCAGACAAACGGCACGTCAAACTGGGTCTTGTCGATGTGATAGACGTCATCGGCAGGGGAGAGAACCTCGGACTCATCGATGTAGTCGATCTCGATGGCCTGAAGGACCTGCGCCTCGACGATGTGACCGATGCGGCACTTGGCCATGACGGGGATGGAGACGGCCTCCTGGATGCCCTTGATCATCTTGGGGTCGCTCATGCGCGAGACGCCGCCTGCGGCACGGATGTCGGCCGGAATGCGCTCGAGTGCCATGACGGCGCAGGCGCCCGCCTCTTCGGCGACGCGTGCCTGCTCGGGCGTGGTGACGTCCATGATGACGCCGCCCTTGAGCATCTGCGCGAGCTCGCGATTGAGTTTGACGCGATCGGCCTTGCTGGTCTGTTCTGGCATGGTTGCTCCCTTGGTTGGCATGTGCATTGCTTGACGGAACATCCTATCTGGGAGCTGGGTATGGCGAAATACTCAGTTTTCGAGATAATAATAAGGTCAGACTAATACCAGATTGAACAGCTCGATAAGATCAGGTGGCAAACTCATGCTTGACTACAATTTGGAAAAACGCGGCGAAGCATCGCTCTATGAGTATGTTTACCAGCAAATTCGAGATGATATCGTAGCTGGACGCATTGTGGCGGGGGAGCATTTGCCGTCTAAGCGCGCCTTTGCCAGTCATCTGGGAATCAGTGTCATTACTATCGAGAATGCATATAGCCAGCTACTTGCCGAGGGCTATATTTGCTCAAAGCCGCGGCGTGGCTACTACGCTTGCAAGCTTCCGGATGCACCGGTTTTGCCTTTGGCTTCGGAGGGCATCGACCGAGATGCCGTCTCTGTGGACCCCAGCGCGCATGATGTCCGCGGGCGGGTCGAGCAATTCGACGCACTTTCTCCTTCCGCTTTGGAGGCGGCGCGGCTTTGGCAAAGCGCACTGCGGGCGACGCTGGCATCCGAAGACGAGCGCGAGATCTTTTCGTCCGCACCGGTACAGGGCACCGTTCGGCTACGATGCGCAATTGCTCATCATCTGCGCGGGACGAGGGGTATGAATGTCGACCCCGACAACATTGTTATCGGTGCGGGCGCCCAGCTGCTCGATACCATGTTGGTTCAGCTGCTTGGCGCGGACAAGGTGTATGCCGTTGAGGATCCGGGCTATTTGCGCCTGACGCGCATCTATCAGGCTATGGGCTGCCAAGTACGACATATCCCGTTGGATGACGACGGCGTGGACCTGAGCGCTCTGCAGAAAACTGGGACCGATGTTCTTCACCTTATGCCGTCCCATCAGTATCCCACCGGTCTTGTGACGAGCATTGCGCGTCGCTATGCGCTGCTGAGCTGGGCCGCCGAGCGACCAGGTCGGTACCTCATCGAAGATGACTTTGATTGTGAGTTTCGCCTTGCCGGCAAGCCAATTCCCGCGCTCGCGTCGATCGATGCCTCCCAGTCGGTTATCTACACCAACACGTTTTCGAAGAGCCTGTCATCGGCGTTGCGTCTAGCGTACATGGTGCTGCCCGATGAGCTAATGGAGCGGTTTAGGCGCAACCTTGGTTTTTACGCCTCGTCGGTGAGTTCTGTTGACCAGGTCGCTTTGGCTCGTTTGCTGGAATCGGGTGATTACGAGCGACATGTGAACCGCGTGCGCGTTCGTGCTCGTGAGGCGCGTGATGGCCTGATGGCGCTTGTACGGAAGGCATTTCCGGCAGGGGAGGTCTCGATCGAGCATGCAGACGCGGGCCTTTACTGTACCGTGGTTGCGGAGCGTGGAACGGGCGGAAGCACTATTGCACGGGCCCTCACGCGCTCGAGCATCCCTTTTATCGATATCGGTGACTGTTTTTGGTGTGCCGATGGCGCATCTGCCCCTGAAAACTCAACTCATATTCTTGTCCAGTATGACGACCTGAGTCCAAAAGTACTAACTACCTTGGAATTGCAGCTAATGGGGGGCACTCTGCAATCTAAGTGAGTAGACTTTTAGCACTTTGGCGACCAGGCAGTTTTGTAACAAGCTATCTACCTGCGGTTTTGAAAAGCAGGAAGACCGGCCTGCTCGGAATGTTCAAAAAAGTCTACTCACTTGCCGCGTAAAGCTTCTGCATGAGAAAAAAATGGGGTTTTCAACAGGGCTTCGTCCAGCTCTCGACAAGCTTTTGGCCAGTTTGGGAGGGCTGTTGAAAACTTGGCAGTCCGTTCGGCGCCATTTTTGGTGCGTTCGCGCCAATGCGTGACTGACTGGGTTGAAATTCGTGTTCTCCTGTGCCTATGAAGGATCTACTTTGTGACATATCGGCTTTTAGGTACTGGCGTTTGCCTCCTCAAGTCCGCGCTTTGTGTCCGCCGCTTCCACGACCGGAAGAAGACCGGCAGCGATATGATCTCGCCCGCAACCCGACGGCTGCGGTCGCGCTCGGTTTTCCGTTGCATACATTGGTTCGGACGAGAAACAAACGGACTTGTCCTGCCAGCATTAGGCAGCGGCTGTTTCTTGGTGAGCTCCCCAGGGAATCCGTGCTGGAAACGGAGCATGGATTTTTGATTACGTCTCCTCTACTGACGGCATTCATCATGTCACGGCATCTGACGGATCTTCAGCTTCTTTTGGTATTGGCGGAGATGTGTGGCTTGTTTGCGGTGTGTGCCCTGCCGGCGTTACTTGAGACGGAGCTTTCGCGTGCAATTGATTCGGGTGCGATTTCGACAACGTTCGGTTGGGCGCGCTGCCCGTCCGAGGACGGCACCGCCTCAAATTTATGGCGTCGAGACGCTTTGGTTTTGGGCGGAGACCTTGACCGTTTTTGTTCAGATGTTTGTGGGATGCGTTACGGCAATAGATTTATGGCGGTATCGCAACTCGTTCCATTGGGTGCCGCGTCGCCTTTTGAGGTCGAGGCGTATTTGCTACTTGCACTGCCGCGATCCCTGGGAGGCGAAGGTTTTTGCGGCATAGAGCTTAATGTTGAAGTGATGCTAAACACAAGTGCTCGAGCGATTGTGGGAAAGTCCCGTGTATATATCGACCTACTTCTTTCTTCACCGGACGGTAGGCGACAGGTGGCCATTGAATGTCAGGGAAAGGCCTCGCACGGACGCGCAGGGGACGGCTTGCGTGACGCTGACCGCATGACGGCCCTTCAGGCCATGGGCTACGATGTACTTCTCCTGACACACAGACAGATATCCGATGAGGGTAGATTCCGCGCGATCGTTAAGACCGTATGCAGGATGCTCGATGCTGAATATCGCGATAAAAGCTCAGATGAGCAAAGGGCTGAGACATTACTTCGGTCTGAACTATTCGTTGACTGGACAAAAATGGGAGTAATTGACGGAAAGATGCCCGTTAGACACAAAACAGTTCGATCGTGGACGGCTGCGGTTCTAAGTGAGTAGACTTTTGGCTTGATGGCGACCAGGCCGTTTTGAAACAAGTCATTTCCCTGCGACTTTATAAAGCAATACGGATGGTCTGCTCGGCAAGTTCCAAAAAGTCTACTCACTTAGTTTTTGACGAGAAACCTATGCCGAAGGCGGTCCTATTTCAGGTAGTTAACAAGTTTGTGAGGCACGAAAAAGGCCCGAACCAATACGGTCCGGGCCTCATCGAGCTAGAGGTTATGTCTCAAGCGGTTGGCTTAGCCAAAGTAGCGCTTGAGCAGGCCGGCGAAAGCCTTGCCGTGACGAGCCTCGTCGCGAGCCATCTCGTGCACGGTATCGTGGATGGCATCGAGGCCAGCGGCCTTGGCGCGCTTGGCAAGATCAGTCTTTCCGGCGGTGGCGCCGTTCTCGGCCTCAACGCGCATCTCGAGGTTCTTCTTGGTGGAGTCGGTCACGACCTCGCCCAGGAGCTCAGCGAACTTGGCGGCGTGCTCGGCCTCCTCGTGGGCAGCCTTCTCCCAGTACAGGCCGATCTCGGGATAGCCCTCGCGATGAGCGACGCGAGCCATGGCCAGGTACATACCGACCTCGGAGCACTCACCCTCAAAGTTGGCGCGCAGGTCGGCAACGATGTCCTCAGAGACGCCCTCCATCTTGGCGACGCCCACGACGTGCTCGGCAGCCCACTCGAGCTGGCCCTCCTCCTGCTTCAGGAAACGAGAACCGGGAACGCCGCACTGGGGGCACTTGAAGTCCTCGGGCAGCTGATCGCCGTCGAACTCTTCCACATAACCGCAAACGGGGCAAACAAACTTCATGATTCGATCCTTTCGATCGATGGCGATTGTGCGCTCGCCCGGTCCCGTAAGGGCCCTCTCCGGACGTGCGTCTTGACGAGTTCTATTATCCATAAATGCAACCAAATGTGAAGCCTATTAGGAATGATTTTTAATAAAACAATTTTGAGATATGAAGATGTTGATTGATTAACGGTTTGCAAGTCATATACGGACGCCGCTGAGTACAATCGGTCGAGCAAATGTTGACCTATCAACAAATGAAGGAGTTTCCTTTATGCATCTAGCCCGTCGTGCCTGGTGCCGAACATATCAGACGGTTTTTCGCATTGCATTGCCGATCCTGCCCTATACCGAGCCGCGCATTTTAGAGCATGCCGAGGATGTGCCCGCGGTGCTTCAAAAGCGCTCGATCCAGAAGGTCCTTATCGTGACGGATCCCGGCATTGCCCGTCTGGGGCTCACGGCACCGCTCGAGACGGCGCTCGCATCCAGGGGGATTGGCGTTACGGTCTATGCCGAAACGCGTGCGAACCCCACGGTCTCAAACGTGGAGGAAGCGGCGTCCCTGTACCGAGAGAGTGCCTGCCGGGCCATTATCGGCTTTGGCGGAGGATCGGCCATGGACTGTGCCAAGGGCGTGGGCGCACGCATCGCGCAGCCAAGCAAGCCCATCAACAAGATGCGCGGCCTGCTGCGGATTCATCGTCGCCTGCCGTTGCTCATCGCCGTTCCAACTACGGCGGGCACGGGAAGTGAGGTAACGCTTGCAGCGGTAATTACCGATGACGAGACGCACTACAAGTACCCCATTAACGACTTTGTGCTTATCCCGCGCTTTGCGGTGCACGACCCCGAGTTTACGCGCGGCCTGCCCGCCTCCATTACGGGGCAAACGGGCATGGATGCTCTAACGCATGCTGTCGAGGCCTTTATCGGGCGCAGTACCACGCCCTATACGCGCAAGATGGCGCGTCAGGCGGTGCTGCTCATCCACGACAATTTGCTCGATGCTTATGAGCGTGGGGACAACATACGGGCGCGCCGCAATATGCTTTCGGCAGCGTATAAAGCGGGTGTTGCCTTTACGCGCTCCTATGTCGGATATGTGCATGCCATCGCGCACAGTCTGGGCGGACGTTATGGGATTCCCCACGGTTTGGCCAATGCCATTATCCTGCCGCACATGCTTCGCGCCTATGGTGAAGCTGCTGCTCCTAAGCTCGCCGACCTCGCCCGCATGGCTGGTATCGCGCCGGCTAACGCACAGGACAACCTGGCGGCCGAGGCCTTTATCGATTGGGTCGATCGAATGAACGCTACCTTGGACATTCCCAAATATGTCTCGGGCATTCGCCGCTCCGACATTCCGCAGATGGCGGCGAATGCCGATGCCGAGGCCAATCCCCTGTACCCCGTTCCGCTTTTAATGGACCGCTTGGAGCTCGAGCATATGTATGAAGTCGTTGCAGGTGGTATGTTTGAGGGCGAGAACTAGGAGGGCACATGAACACCGAGGAAATTGCGCGCATCGTCGGCGATCAGCGCGCCTACTTTAAGACGCACGCCACGTTTGATGTCGATGCCCGACGTCGCGCGCTCGTGAGTTTACGCGATGCGGTACGGGCGCACGAGGCCGATATTGCCCATGCACTCAAGACCGATTTGGGAAAGTCGCATGACGAGGCATATATGTGCGAGATCGGCACGTCGCTTTCCGAGATTCGTCATCAGATCGCTCACGTGGCTCGATGGAGTCGTCCGCGCCTGCGTCCGTGTGACCTTGCCAACGCCGTGAGTGTGTGCAAAACGCAAGCCGTGCCCTATGGCGTCACGCTCATCATGGCTCCGTGGAACTACCCATTTTTGCTAACACTCGAGCCGCTCGCCGGCGCCCTTGCCGCGGGCAATACTGTGGTCATCAAGCCGAGCGCCTATGCTCCGGCATCGAGTGCGGTGCTCAAGCAAATCTGTGAAGAGGCATTTGATCCGCGCCTGGTGACGGTTGTCGAGGGCGGGCGCGCCGAGAACGAAGCGCTGCTCGATGAGTGCTGGGACAAGATCTTCTTTACCGGTAGCGTTCCGGTCGGCAAACTCGTCATGGAGCGCGCAAGTAAAAACCTTACGCCCGTGACGCTTGAGCTGGGCGGAAAGAGCCCCTGCATCGTGGATGCGACGGCAAACTTGAAGGTTGCGGCGCGGCGTATCGCCTTTGGTAAATGGCTCAACGTGGGGCAGACCTGCGTGGCGCCCGACTACCTGCTGGTCGATGCGCGCGTGCACAACGAGCTGCTGGACCTCATCAGGGAAGAGGCCCGCCGTATGTTTGGCGAGCATCCGCTCGATAACGAGAATTACGGGCATATCGTCAACGCCAAGCATTTTGCGCGCGTGCATGGGCTGATCGATCCCGATAAGGTCGTGCTTGGAGGTACCGCGCGCGAGACTTCGCTCAAGATCGAGCCGACGATTTTGGACGGCGTGACCCCCGATGACGCCGTGATGCAGGAGGAGATTTTCGGCCCCATCTTGCCGGTGCTGACGTTTGAGAGCCTAGACGAGGCCGAGACGTTTATTACGGATCGTCCGACGCCGCTGGCTCTGTATATCTTTAGCCAGGATCGCGCAGTTCAGCAGCGCTTTGTGCGTTACGTGCCCTTTGGCGGCGGCTGCGTCAACGACACGATTATGCACTTGGCTACGAGCCATATGGGCTTTGGTGGCATGGGTGCGAGCGGTATGGGGCAGTACCATGGACGCGAGAGCTTCGATACGTTTAGCCACAAGAAGAGCATCGTGAACAAGGCAACGTGGCTGGACGTGCCATTCCGCTATGCTCCTTACGCAAGCTGGAAGCACAAGTTCGTGCGCATGTTTGTGCATTAGAAAAGGGCGCAGGTAATACGAACAAGTGTTCCTATTACCTGCATTTTGCGTTAGACTACTGTTATGGAGCACGGATGGGCCAACTCCCTTTAGAAGGGATTTGGTATGAACGTAAGCGATGTTATTTCGTTATTAGCGTTGTTGATCGCGGCTATCGAACTCGGCCTATTTATCGGCCGAATGAAATAGCCGCCCCCGCGTAAGCGAAGACGGCCACTTCTCACGATGAAAACGTGTATCGGAGTTGGCAAGACCCGCGGCAACGGGTGCCATCCGTGTTCCTATCTTATCTGCAAGCGTTCTGTCGCGCAAGCGTTGAGGCAAACGATTGAAGGACGCAGACAGGATGTATTTGTGTCCGCACGGGACCGTAGACTTCTCAATAAGGTTACACACCGGTTTATCCGGCCGTTAGAGGAGCTGCTATGTACGAGCCTTCGCGTGTTCTTCTGTCATTTCACATTGCAGGATTTCAGTATGCCGATGGCGCCTTGGTCTTGGGCGATCTTAAAGCGGGCGATAAGCTGACGCTGTGTGCCGAGCGCGATAATCCCCATGACCCCGAGGCAGTTGCGATCTACTATGGCAAGACCAAACTTGGCTACGTTCCGGGAAACGAGGTCGGCCCACTGTCCTTGATGATGTATTACGGCCACGAGGACGTATTTGAGGCCCGCGTGCAACAGGTTGCTCCCGAGCGCAGCCCGTGGCACCAGGTGCGCGTTGGCCTCTATGTGGTGGATGCTCGCTAGTCGGCAAGGGAGGCGGCCATGTTTGATGACGATGACCTGTTCGATCTGACAGACGATCCGTTTGAGTGGGATACGCTACTCGATGACGATGAGTTGGAGCAGGATCGTAAGAAGCGGCAGGGCAAGAACGCCCAGGGTGACGCTTCGAAAAAGCAAGACAAGCGCCGCCGCGGACTGTTCGGCGGGCTCTTTGGCTAACCGCCGCATCGCTGTGTCTGTATACTTAGCACGAGTTGGATGCATTGCGAAATGAGGGCATAGACGATGATGTGGTTTACCGCCGACCTGCACCTGGGCGATACGAATATCTTGCACGACATGGATCGACCGTTTGATTCGGTCGAGGAGATGAACCGCAAGGTCATCGATGCCATCAATGAGTGCGTGGCTGCGGACGACCGCCTCTATATCCTGGGAGACTTTACGTATCGCTTGCCCCTGGCGGAGGCGGTGCGCCTGCGCGAGCGTATCGAATGCCAGAACGTGACGCTCATCCGCGGTAACCATGACGGCGACTGGGAAGATTCCGACGTACCGCAGATTTGGGAAGACGTGCGCGATTACCTGGAGATTGCTCCCGGCTATGCCAAGGGCCATCGCCTGGTGTTGAGCCACTACCCCATGCTTAGCTGGAATGGCAAGGCGCGTGGCGCCATCATGCTACACGGGCATATTCACAGCAGAGGAGACCGTACCAACGCGCGCAACCGCGATCGCGAGCGCCCTATCTTTCGCTACGATGTCGGTCTCGATGCCAACGAGTACAAGCCCGTAAGCCGCGATCAGTTTCTTAGCTTCTTTGGGTTATAGGGCGCCAGAACCACCACAAAGGGGACAGGCACCTTTGTGGTGGTTCTGGCGCCGTTGCCATTATGGCGGCGGCGCCTTTTTTGTCCGTGCGGCGCGGTAGAGTGTAGGCGGTTGAAATTTGCGTCCATCGAGGAGCTGCTATGAACGAGATCAAGTGCCCGCATTGCGGCGAAGTGTTTAAGGTCGATGCGTCTGGCTATGCGGATATCGTCAAGCAAGTACGCGATGCCGAGTTTTCGCGCGACCTGGATGAGCGTGTGAAGGCAGTCCAGCGCGAGGGCGAGCAGGCGCTGGAGCTTGAGCGTTCGCGTTCGGCGTCTGCCCTGCAGGAGGCGGAGTCTCAACGCGACGCTCAGCTTGTCGAGCAGAAGAACGCTGCGGCGCAGGAGTTGGCACAAGAGGTTGCCAAGCGCGATGTCGAGCTTGCCGAGCTGCGCGCCAAGCTCGAGGGCGCTGCCGCAGAGCGCGAGAGTGCAAGCCAGCGCGCGGCGGTTGAGGCCCGCGCCGATGCTCAAAAGGAGAATGCCGAGCTGCAGCGCGAGATCGACAACTTGCGTGCGCAGCTGGGGCGCAAGGATGACGAAGCCAAGCTCGCCGAGGCGGCGGCACGCAATGCTGCTCAAAACGACCTGTCCGCACGCGACGCTCAGATTGCCGAGCTGCAGGCCAGGCTCGCCGCGGCGGACAAGGCCCAGGAGATGGCGCTTGCCGCTGCCGCGGCAGAGTCGCAGCGTGAGCTCGATGCCGCTCGCAGCGAGGCCGAGCGCGCGCTTACTGACTATCGCGCGAAGGTGCAAGAGAAGTTTTCCGCCGCAAAGGCTCAGTCCGAGCAAGAGGCCGAGGGCCTGCGTGCCCAGCTGCGCGAGCAGGAACTGATGGCAAAAATGAACCTGTCAGAGGCGGTCGCCGCGGCGGAGCGAGAGCGCGATGAGGCGCGTGCCAAACTGACGAGCGAGCTGGCGGTGCGCGATTCTCGCGAGGAACAGGTCAAGGCGGCACACGAGCTCGAGCTTGCGCAGGCCAAGCGCGCGAGCGATGACCTGATTCGCTACAAGGACGAAGAGATTGAGCGCCTTAAGGACATGAAGGTCCGCCTGTCCACCAAGATGGTGGGCGAGTCGCTCGAGCAGCACTGCGAGACCGAGTTTAACCGTCTGCGCATGACGGCGTTTCCTAACGCGTACTTCGAGAAGGATAACGATGCGTCCGAGGGCACCAAGGGCGACTTTATCTTCCGCGAGTGCGACGCAAGCGGTAACGAGGTCATTTCGATTATGTTCGAGATGAAAAACGAGAACGACGAGACCGCGACCAAGCACAAAAACGAGGACTTCTTTAAGAAACTCGATCACGATCGTCGCCAGAAAGGCTGTGAGTACGCGGTGCTCTGCACACTGCTCGAGCCCGAAAGCGAGCTCTATAACGCAGGGATAGTCGACGTGAGTTACCGCTATGAGAAGATGTACGTGATCCGCCCGCAGTTCTTCATTCCCATGATCACGCTGCTGCGCAACGCCGCCATGGGTTCGCTGCGCTATAAGCAGGAGCTGGCGGAGTACAAGCAACAGAACATCGACGTCACGAACTTCGAGGCCAAGATGGAGAAGTTCAAGAACGACTTCGGCCGCAACTATGAGCTTGCGAGCCGTAAGTTCCAGACGGCGATCGAGGAGATTGACAAGACGATTAGCCATCTGCAGAAAACCAAGGAGGCATTGCTGTCCTCCGAGAACAATTTACGTCTAGCCAACAAGAAGGCCGACGATCTTACCATTCGCAAGCTCACCTGGGGCAACAAGACCATGAAGGCGGCGTTTGACGAGGCGCGCGGGGCTGCGACAGGGGCAAACGATGAGCCCGCCGAGGCGGATTCGTATGAGGTCGAGGATGCCGAGTAGGGGATAGCGTATAGTGCAAAAGCGGGGCCGCTGGCGATATTGCCAACGGCCCCGCTTCGTTCCAGTATGTACGGCTAGTCCTCGAGCAGGTCCTCGATAAAGCCGACGCGGTAGTTTTTGAAGATGACCTCGCCGCCGTCTTGCGTGGCATCCAGGTCGACATCGCCCATGATGCCAAAGTCGTGGTCGCCATCCTCGTCGGCAAAAATCTGGTGCACGTGCCACACGTGATCGGTCTTCTCGTCGCTCCCGTCGATGGTAAACATCGCGGCGCTGCGGGCATCTCCGTCGGTGAGGATTTCCTCGTGCTGCTCATGGTAGGCATCGAGCGCCTTTTGCCAGCGGACCTCGCTCATGCCCCAGTCCTCGTCGAGTTCGCCCAGGTCGCGAACGTGCTCGCGGGCGGCAAGGGTCACGCGGCGGAAGAGTGCGTTGCGCACCAGCAGCGTGCAGCCGCGACGGTCCGCAACGACCTCGTCGATGCCCTGCGGCGGCGCGGCGTCGAGGGCCGCCGGGTTGCCGGCGTTCTCCCACTCGTCCACCAGGCTCGAGTCGACCGAGCGCACCACAAAGCCGAGCCACGAAATGATGTCGCGCAAGCGCTCATCGCGCTTCTCAATGGGCACGGTGCGATCGAGGGAGCGGTAGGCCTCGGCTAGGTAGCGCAGCAGAATGCCCTCGGAGCGGGCGATGCCGAGCTTTTGGATATAGCCCTTAAAGTCGCTCGCGCTCTCCAACATGTCGCGCAGGACGCTCTTGGGCGAGAGCTGGTAGTCGTTGGCCCAAGGTACTTCCTGGCAGTACTTGTCGAAGGCGGCATCGAGCAAATCCTCGAGCGGCTTTTCGTAGGTGACATCCTGGATGCGCTCCAAGCGTTCCTCATATTCGACGCCGTCGGCTTTCATCTCGGCCATAGCGCGGTCGCGCGCGGCGCGCTCCTGCGCGCGCAGCACCTGCTTGGGATCCTCGAGCGTAGCCTCGACCATTGAGATCAGATCCATGGTATAGGTCTCACTCTCGGGGTCGAGCAGCTCCAGCGCGGCAAGCAAAAACGGCGAGAGCGGCTGGTCGAGCGCAAAGTCCTCGGGCAGATCGACCGTCAGTGCATAGTCGATGTCTGGCGCGGCGTCAGTCGGGGCGTCGGGCGCGGGCGGCACCTCGGTGCGAACGACGACGCCGGAATCGATGAGCGTGGCGAAGATTTCGTCGGCGCGAACCTCGAGCTTGGCCTTTTCCTCGGGGGTCTGCAAGCTCGTCTCGATGAGGTCGTGTACGCGGACTCGGGCATCGCCGCCCTGCTCGACCACGCTAATCACCATGGAGTGCGTGATGCGAAGGCGCGGCTTGAGCGTCTCGGGCTGCGTCTCGATCAGGCGCTCAAAGGTCTGCTTGTTCCAGGTGACAAAGCCCTCGGGGGCCTTCTTCTTTTTAATCTTGCGGAGCTTCTTGGGGTCGTCGCCCGCCTTGGCCATGAGTTTGGCGTTCTCGATCTCGTGCTCCGGGGCCTCGGCGATGACCATGCCCTCGGTATCGAAGCCCGAGCGGCCGGCGCGACCGGCAATCTGATGGAACTCGCGGGCGCGCAGGCGACGCATCTTGTAGCCGTCGAACTTGGTGAGCGCGGTGAGTACCACGGTGTGGATGGGTACGTTGATGCCGACGCCGAGCGTATCGGTGCCGCAGATGACGGGCAGCAGGCCCTGCTGCGCCAGGCGCTCCACCAGCAGGCGATAGCGCGGCAACATGCCGGCATGGTGCACGCCGACGCCGCATCCAAGCAGGCGTTTGAGAATCTTACCAAAGGCCGTGGAGAAGCTCGTCCCCTTTGCCGCTTCTTTGATGGCCTCGCGCTGCTCCTTGCTGGCGATGCCAAAATTGGCGAGCGACTGTGCCGTTGCAAGGGCGGCATCCTGGCTAAAGTGCACGATATAGAGCGGGGCCTCGCCGCGGCGCATGGCGAGCTCGACCGTGCCCTCGAGGGAGGTCGTCACGTAGTCGTAGCTCAGCGGCACGGGGCGCGGGGCATCGACGACCAAGTCGCAGGTAGCACCGGTGTGTTCCTCGAGTGAGGCGGCGATGGCAGTGACATCGCCGAGCGTGGCGCTCATGAGCATGAATTGCGTGTGGGGCAGGGTGAGCAGCGGCACCTGCCAAGCCCAACCGCGGTCGGGGTCGGCAAAGTAGTGGAACTCGTCCATGGCCACGCAGCCCACGTCGGCATCTTCGCTCTCGCGCAGTGCGTCGTTGGCAAGGATCTCTGCCGTGCAGCAGATGATGGGTGCCTTGGTGTTGATATGCGTGTCGCCGGTAATCATGCCTACGTTATCGCGGCCGAGCACCTGCACAAGGTCGAAAAACTTCTCGCTGACCAGAGCCTTGATGGGAGCCGTGTAGTAGCAGCGCTTGCCCTGCGCCATGCCCATAAAGAGCATGCCCAGCGCGACGAGCGATTTACCCGATCCGGTCGGTGTGCCTAAAATGACGTGATCGCCGGCAGCCAGGTCCATGAGGGCCTCTTCTTGGTGATCCCACAGTTCAATGCCGCGATCGCTCGTCCATTCAAAGAAGCGTTCGAAGGCTTGATCGGGCGTGAGCCACGGTTCGGGCTCGCTGCCGTCCTCGGGCTCCCACCAGGTGGGGGAGAGCGCGCCGAGCGAGCCAAACTCGGCTTCGGTTCCCGTGCCGCCCGAGAATGAGCTGGCGGCGCCGGCGCCGGAGACGGTGCTGGCGGCGGTATCTGTCGTGGTCTGTGCCATGTGGTTGCTTTCTCTCGCGTTTGTCCGCCAACTATTATGGCGTAGCGTCGCATCGATGCGTTCGCAGGCAAGAAAATGCAGGAAATGGGCGTTCTGCCCAGCCGTTTGGTGCAGTTGCCAGCTAAGTGAGTAGACTTTTTGCAATATCGCGAGCACATGGCTTTTGCGCAAGGGCTCTACCTGCGGTTTTAGTATTGGTTATGCGGGTTGTGCTTGGCTATTGCAAAAAAGTCTACTCACTTAGATTTGAGGGTCGTTTGTTGGCGCCTATTCGCGCTTGTTTGCCGACGTCGCGACCATCAGAAGCCCCTAGGATCCTGCGGCAGGCGCTTCTTGCCTTTGCGGGCGCGGTTTCTAAAGTTCTCGACGGTCTCTTCCATGCCCAGAGGTACATAGGTGAGCGCATCGAGGTTTTCGGGCAGGTAGCAGGCAAGGCTTTGCTCCTGCGCGCGGCCCGCCGCGAGCTGTTCATCGCTGGGCTGCGCTCCAGGTGTGGCGCGAATGCCATAGACGGCGGCACCCATCTCGCGCGTGCGGCGCTCGTACTCGGTCTCGGGATGCTCGGGATGGTCGCGGCGTACGTCGTCACTTACCCAAAGCGTGTCGTAGCCGGCCGCGGCAAACTGTCCCAGGGCGTAATCGCGCAATGGTTTGCTGTCGGTGCGCAGCGTGACGGTGGCGTTGGCTGCAAAGAGCGGGCGGTAGAGCATCAAATGGTCGACATGGACGAGTCGTTTTTTGGCGTACTTGGCCTTGGGCTGCGGCGTGGGAAAGTTGATGGTGATGGCATCGAGCTCGCCTGCGGCAAATAGCTGTGGCAGCGATGCGGCGCCTCGGGGCAGGACGAGTGCGTTGGATAGCTCCTGCTCGCAGATTTTCTGCGCGGCATAGGCAATGCAGATGGGCTCCTGGTCCATGCCGATAAAGAGGGTGTTTGGCTCGTGGCCCGCGCGCTCTACAAGGTACGTTCCCTTGCCACAGCCAAGATCCAGGTGAAGGTGCTCGAAGGGCTTGCTGCCTGCGGGCGCACAGGCCTTGCGCCAATCTCCGGCATAAGCCTCGGGGTTTGTCTCAATCGCATCGGCGTAGCGTTCCAGGCGCTCCTCGAGCACAAAGTTCTTAGGCGTGCGAACGTGGACGGCTCCCATGAGGCTCCTTGGTCATAAGTATGGAACGCATAGCTGCACGTTCCGTCAATGGATTGAAAAAGGGCGGGCATAGTTTGCCCGGAAGATGCGGTGCGGCTCGGCGGCGAGTCGTCGATGCCTACAGGCGCTTGAGAATCACATAGCGGTTGAGCTCGCCGCTACGACCGTCGGCATGGAAGCGCTCAAGCTCACGCACGGGGACCTCGCCGCTCTTGTAGAACGTACGGACGCCGCGCACCAGGTCGGTGATCTGCTGATCGTCAAAGTGATGGCAATAGCGGTAGGCGTGGCGGTCGTTTTGCCAGCCAATGAGGTGGTCGCCGGCTTCAAACTGGGCGGAATCGTAACCCTCAAACGGCGGGGTGAGCTCGGCGCGGGCTTCGGCGCGAACAGCCTTGCGCGCCATGCGCTCGTCGTTCATAAACTCCCAAAAGCTGATGGCGATGATGCCGCCCGGGCGCGTCTGGCGCACCAGAGCGTCGAGCACGCGTACACGGTACTCGCACGACGGCACATGGTGCATAAAGCCAAAGCAGACCGAGATGTCGGCGAGCGGGGCGTCGAAAAGCACGTCGGGCGTCTCGGCGGGGTTGAGCTTCATAAGGGCGTCGAGCACGTCGAGTTCCTGGAAGTGCAGGTTGGGAATGCGCAGCGCGTGGCCATGTGCATCGATGGCCAGGTCTTGGCACGAGTCGACACCATAGAACTCAAACGGGCAGCTGGCATCTGCCGAGGGGTTTGCGCCATCGACG
This sequence comes from Collinsella sp., assembly GCA_036312785.1. Lineage (GTDB taxonomy): Bacteria > Actinomycetota > Coriobacteriia > Coriobacteriales > Coriobacteriaceae > Collinsella. The sequence goes on along the minus strand of JAXJNG010000030.1, from coordinate 38,296 downwards.
CCCTTGGCGGCAAGTGCGCCGCCGGCGGCAAAGTTCTCGAATCGCATATTGCCACAGGCAAGATCGAAGACGCGGACGGGATGCTCGATCGTGGCGACGTCGAGCTGTTCGAGCGCGATATCCATGGTGCGTACCCAGCCGGGCCACGGGGCCTGGCGCGTATCGGAAAAGGAAGCGGAGTGCTCGCGATAGAACGTGTTGTTGAGCTGGATGAGCGATGAGGCGAAATCGCGGTTCACGGCGCGGAACTCCCTCCGTTGGCGGTGCGGAATAAACAGTACGACCATACTACCGTTAACGCCGCAACGGGGACAACCAAGCTACGGGTCATTGCTTTGTTTGGACACATTTCCGCAGCTCATATGCGCCCGCAACCGCCGGTTGTCAAAAATCTCACTAGAATAGGTGGCATGCTTTTGGCGGTGGCGGATAGATTTTTAACTGTGCAAGGCGCCTTAAGAACAAAAGCGGTCCGGCGGTACGGCTGGCATCACATAGGAGGAACCATGAATGTAGAAACTGCGCAGCGGCTCGCCGACCTTCGCCGCAGCAAAGGCTTTAGTCAAGAAGGGCTGGCACGAAAGCTGGGACTGTCGCGCCAGGCGGTCAGTAAATGGGAGCGCGCGGAGAGCTCGCCCGATACCGAGAACCTGATCTCGCTCGCCAAACTCTATGGTGTGAGCTTGGACGAGCTGCTCAATCCGAGCGACGAGATCGAGGACGATATCGAGTTTGAGAACGAGGACCGCGCTCGTCAGCGCGAGGCCGAGGCGGCAGAGCGCGCACGCACCCATGAGGCGGCGGCACGAGCTACCGAGGCGGCAACACAGGCGAGTGACGCCGCCGCCAAGGCGGCGCAAGCGGCAAGCTGGAGTGCACAGGCCGCCAATGCCGCTACGGCGCAGGCGACGAGTGGCGGCGCAGTTGGCTCGACTCCGGTGAAGGGCCCGTTCCAGTCGTTCCCGTATTGGGCCGTGTGCTGGCTACTGTTCTTTTTGCTGATGTTCCTGTTTGGTGCCGGCCCCTTTGCCGCGCTGATCTTCTTTACGATTCCCATCTATCACTGGGTAGCGCGTGCGCTCGATGGTGATTGGGCGCGCGGGGATATTCAGGTTGGTCCGGCATCGGCGGTCGCTAGGGCTCAGAATGTTTCCGCTCCGGTTGATACTGACGTGGCTACCGCGACTACCGCTGAGCCGATTGCCAAAGAGGGTGGTGAATGATGAAGCTTTCGCATGAATCCAAGGTACGCTTGGGCGTCGGCATCGGAGCGTTTGTGCTCATCGTTGGGCTTGTTTTTGGCGTTTCGCGGACTTTGATTCATTTTGATGGCCCGTGGGATCTCGACGATGTTGTATCCGGCTTGTCCGGTATGGACGATGTGGTTGACGACGACGATTTTATGAACGATGGCGGTAAATATTCCGCTCAGCCTCAGCAGCTTTCGAGTGCGACCTTTGATGCCGATCAATTTCGCTACCTCGATTTCGATATCGCCGCGGCTTCGGTGGACGTCAAGGTTGTTGATGGCAACAAGGCTCGCGTTATCGAGCGGGGGCGCGTTGCCAAGGGTATGGATGCCTCCAAGGCTGCGACGCAAAACATCGCATCTGTCGAGGACTCGACGCTCAAGGTTTCCCAGTTTGGAAGTGATGACGGTAAGGCAATCGATCGCTCAGTTACGGTCGAGCTGCCGCGCCGTGTTGCCGAACATCTGAAGGGAGTCAACGCGCACGTGGGCTCGGGTGATCTGCAGATTGCCGGTGTCACCTGTGATGGTTTCGACCTTTTCCTGGGTGCGGGAGATGTAGAGTTTACGGGCAGCGTGACTGATGCGCTCAGCGCCGAGGTCGGTTCGGGCGATGTGACGTTCGAGCTTTACCAGGCCCCCGCGAAGTCGATGGACGTGAGCGTGGGCTCGGGCGATGTGGAGATGACGGTTCCGAACTCTACGGGCTTTAAGGCGAGCCTCACCTTGGGCAGTGGCGACTTCGAGAGCGATTTCCTTCCGCTTGGGTACGACGGCGATACCATTTTGAATCTTGAATTCGATAACGGGGATAAGTCTGCTGTGTATAGTTTTGAAGTCGATTCGGGCGACATGTCGTTTGATTCGGAGTAGTGAGGCAGACAAAAGCCTAGGCGAAGATATAGACGCGCTGTTTGATGAAGGCGCCGAAGCCGAGGTCGGCTCCGGCGCCTTTGCCTTTACAATGGGGGCATGGAACAGATTATCTTGAACATACTTGAGGCCCTGCGTCGCGGCGAGACCGTGGACGACAAGGCGCTCGTCAAACTGATACATGCCGAGGCGCGCCGTGAGGGTGCCGACAAACGCGATTTGGCCAAGCGCCGTCTGCTGCCGTTTTACCAGCGGGTTAAACGTGAGGAGCCGGCTCGGTGGGCTGCGTGGAATGTCGATTCCGAACTGGAACGTCAACTGCTGCAGGTCCTGCGCATGAAGCCTCGTCGCACGGCTTCGGGCGTGGCGACCATTACCGTCATCACCAAGCCCTGGCCATGCTCGGGCGATTGCCTGTTTTGCCCCAACGATCTGCGCATGCCCAAAAGCTACCTGCACGCCGAGCCGGCGTGCGCCCGTGCGGAGCAAAACTGCTTCGATCCGTATTTGCAGGTGAGCGCTCGCCTGACCGCGCTTTCGCAAATGGGGCATGCGACCGACAAGATAGAGCTCATCGTGCTCGGTGGTACCTGGAGCGACTATCCGGAAGGCTATCAGACATGGTTTATGTCGGAGCTTTTCCGCGCGCTCAATGACGATGCCGTCGCCGGCGTGGCGGCCAACCCCATGTTGGCGCGTCCGGGCACCAGCCGTGCCGAGGCGGGGCGTCTGCTCGATGACGCTCCCGCCGATGCCCTGCCGCCTGTGGTAGCAGAGCGCCGTGAGCGCTATCGGGCCGCCGGCATTGCGACAGACGAGGTCGAGCTTGCTGCCGGCGTTGCCGACGAGCAGGGGCGTGTGGATGCTGCCGTGGGCGGCTATAACCGTGCGGTGCGTCGTCTGTACGGTCCCGGTACGCCGTGGGGCGAGGTCACTGAGTGGCAGACGGCAACGATTGAGGAGCTTGAGCGTCAGCAGCGCATCAACGAGACGGCGAAGCATCGCGTGGTGGGGCTCGTTATCGAGACGCGCCCCGATGCCGTGACGCCCCAGGCGCTCACGCTTATCCGCCGCCTGGGTTGCACCAAGATTCAGATGGGCATCCAGAGCCTCAACCAGCATTTGCTCGATATCAACGAGCGTCGCATTTCGGTGGCTCAGATCGAGCGGGCGTTTTCGCTTGCGCGTCTGTTTGGCTTTAAGATCCACGCGCATTTTATGCTCAACTTGCTGGGCGCCACGCCCGAGGGGGACAAGCGCGACTACGAGCGCTTTATGACCGAGGGGGCCTTTATGCCCGACGAGGTCAAGGTCTACCCGTGCGCGCTCATCGAGGGCTCGCGTCTGGTGGGCCGCTATGAGCGCGGCGAGTGGCGCCCCTATACCGAGGAAGAACTGCTCGATGTGCTGGCCGACGACATCGTGGTGACGCCGGCGTTCTGCCGTATCAGTCGCATGATCCGCGACTTTAGTTCCGACGACATTATGGTGGGCAACAAGAAACCCAACCTGCGTCAGCTCGTTGAGAACCGTCTGGCTGCTCGGGGTGATGGTGCGACGGTGCGCGAGATTCGCTATCGCGAGATCAGTACGGCGGGTGCCGACTTGGATGAGCTATCTCTTGATGAGGAAGTGGCGTACGAGACGCCAGTGACTTACGAGCGCTTTTTGCAGTGGGTGACGCCGCAGGGCAAGATCGCGGGCTTTTTGCGGTTGTCGCTGCCCGACCATTCGTTTGTTGCCGCGCATGCGGACGAGTTGCCGACGACGCCGGACGAGGCGATGATTCGCGAGGTGCACGTGTATGGCATGGCGGCACGCGTGGGTGACCAGGGCCAGGCGGCGCAGCATCACGGGTTGGGGCGTTTGCTCGTAGAGCGTGCGTGCGAGATTGCCCGGGATGCCGGCTATGCGCGCATCAACGTGATCAGCGCGATTGGTACGCGCGAGTACTATCGCCATCTTGGATTTTATGATCATGGCCTTTATCTGCAAAAGGAGCTCTAGATGAACAAGCCGAGTGTTTCTGCCGGCGTCGTTGCCGGCGTTGCTCTGGGAGCCGCGGCGCTTGGTGCGGCCGCTGTCGCTGTTCGTGTTGCCTGTCTGCAGGTTGCGCGAACCTGCAATGGGTTGGCGCGTGTGAAGCGCGTGCACGACGAGGGCGGCGACGAAGTCCGCGTATTGGTGCAAGGCGGCGTCTACCAAAGCGCGAGTTACGTTGGCGAGCGTTGGGCTGAGCCCGTCTTTGCGTACTATCGTGCGTTTGACGACGTGTTTGAGGCCGAGGGTGCAATGCACGACGCTTATGGTCACGGCATCGACCGTATGCTCATGCTGGGTGGCGGCGGGTTTGCCTATCCCAAGTTTGCGCTGATGTCGCACGAGGGCTTGCGCATGGACGTTATCGAGTATGACGGAGAGATTACGCGCCTGGCGCGCCGTTGGTTCTATCTGGACGAGCTGGAGCGCACGGTGGGCGACCGCTTGCGGGTGATTACTGCTGAGGCTCGCTCGTATCTGGGTGTGACGAGTGTGGGTCATCGTCGCTACGACGTGGTCGTGAGCGATTGCTTTGGCGGTGCCGAGCCCGTACGCGAGCTGGCGACCGTTGAGGCGTTGCGTCTAGTGCGGGGCAGCCTGAATGCCGGCGGCATCTACGTGGCCAATATCGTGAGCGCAAGCGAGGGGAGCGATGTGACGTTCCTGCGCGATTGCGCTGCCACGGCACTCGAGGTATTCGCCCACGCCTGGGTGGTCCCATGTGGCGATGCGGAGTTCGGCGGCGAGGAAAACTACCTGCTCATCGCCAGCGACGGCAACTACGCCTTTGCCGAAGCCGTGCCCTTCGACACCGACTTCCTCGGCACCGTCCTTCACGACAAATAAGTCTCCTCGTCCCAAAAAGACTGGTCTTAGGCGTGGTCGCGCCAGCCGAGAACGCGCTGCTTCATGCCTTCGATGTCGAGCACGCCTTCGGCAAAGCCCTTGCGCACGAGCTCTTCGGGAACAAACTCGTCGTAGCGGTCAAAGTAAGGCACCTCGCCGGGATAGACGAGGTCGATGGGGTCGAAGTCTTTCTCGGCTTCGGCGGCGAGCACTTCAAAGAACGTCTCCTCGTCGGCCTTCATCTTAAACTGCATAAAGTACGGGCGTGACGGGTCGAGTCCGCGAAGGCCCAGCTCCGCGGCACATTTAATCTTGAGCATGCGCTCGAGCGCCAAAAAGGCGTAGCTTCCCAACCAGGGGAAGAGCACCCAGGTGTCGCCGCCCAGGTTAATGAGCGGCTTGGTTCCCGCGCCCGAAATCTCGGCGGTATGACGAGCCTGCGCAAGGCGGGCCCGTGCGTTACCCATAAGGTACGGATATGCTGCGTGCTCGTTGAGCGCCTTGCGCATGCGCTCGAGTACGTGTGTATTGATATCACCGGGGCAGTCGCCAAAGTAGGCCGGCACCCGGCCCTTGACCTGCGTGGCAAAGACGGTGTGGCGCTTCCAGTCCACTTCCTCGACAATCCAGCAGTGTCCGGCGATGGCGATGCGCTCACCGGGCGGTGGCGGATTGACGATCGTGCCCAACTCGGCCGACTCACTGCGAACGGTGAACTCCTCGTTTTCCTGGAACACAGCGTAGAACTTAAAGTTGTTAATGATGCGCTCGCCCGCGAGGCCCACGATGAGCCCGCCGCCCTCGGTGACTTGGATATGGTCGATCTTAATGAGGTGACGCAGCAACACGCGATAGTCATCGGCCGAGATGCGATGAAAATAGCTGAGTGTGAGCACGCGCTGGGCAAGCTCTGCCGGCGTGAGTTCGCCGGTGCTGGCAAGCGTCGACATAGTCTGGTGGTAGAGCAGGCTGTAGGGGAGTCGATCGAGTTCGGGTGGCTCGACCCACTTTTCCTCGCGATAGAGTTGTACGAGCGCGATGCCCTGCAGGAGCTTCCACGGAATGGTCTCGGGCATCATCGTGCGCGGCTCGGGTTCTTCCTCGCGCATGACAAACCACATCTCGGGCGGAAGATCGCGGCGCCCCGTGCGGCCCATTCGCTGCAAAAAGGAGCTGACGGTAAACGGTGCATCGATCTGAAACGCACGCTCCAGACGGCCGATATCGATACCGAGCTCCAGTGTAGATGTGGTGACGGTTGTCTGTGCCTGCTCCTCATCGCGCATGAGCTCTTCTGCCGTCTCGCGCAGCGATGCTGAAAGATTGCCGTGGTGGATGAGAAAGCGGTCGGGCTCGTGCCGGCTCTCGCAGTAGCTGCGCAGCATGGAGCACACGGCCTCTGCCTCCTCGCGCGAGTTGGCAAAGACCAGGCACTTGCGGCCGCGTGTGTGCTCAAAGATATAGCCCATGCCGGGGTCGGCGTTGTCTGGCGCCGTGTCGGTGGGGTTGAGTAATGCCTGTTCGGGTGCTCGGGGGATGTCGACTTCGCCCTCGGGGGCCGACGAAGTGCGGCGATCCTTGGAGGTAGCCTTGTCCCGTGCCCGCTCACGACGTTGACGGCGCTCCTCTTGTGTGAGCTGTCCGCTGTGACGCATGTCTTGGGCGCCGGCGGGCAGTGCCGCGGGTGCCGCTGCCTCAATGCGCTCGCACGCAAGCACTTCGGCCTCTTGAGGACCCGTGCTCTCGAATCCTCGTTGTTGCGCCTGGGGACCCGAGTTGTAGAAGTGCTCCATGGAGATACGCCACACGCGGCGCGGCTCCTCAAAGCGGGGGATGATGCAATCGCGTCCTGTTCCCTGCGAGAGGAAGGCACCCGTACGCTCGGGGTCACCGATGGTGGCCGAAAGGCCGATGCGGCGGGGCTGCACGCCTGCCATGCGCGAGAGGCGCTCGATAAGGCAGAGCGTCTGACCGCCGCGGTCGCCGCGCATGAGCGAATGGACCTCGTCGATGACCACGTAGCGCAGGTCGCAGAACATGCGCGGGATCGCCATGTGCTTATGGATTAAGAGCGCCTCGAGTGACTCGGGCGTAATCTGCAAGATGCCGCTCGGTTTTTTTATGAGCTTAGCCTTGTGCGACTGCGAGACATCGCCATGCCAGTGCCAGACAGGGATATCGGCCTCTTCGCAGAGGTCGTTGAGACGGACGAACTGATCATTGATGAGCGCTTTGAGGGGGCCGATGTAGAGGGCGCCTACGCTCGCGGGCGGGTTCTCCCAAAACTCGGTCAGGATGGGAAAGAAGGCTGCCTCGGTTTTGCCGGAAGCCGTGGATGCCGTCAGGAGCACATTATCTTGCGTGTTAAAGATGGCGTCTGCCGCTGCAACCTGGATAGAGCGCAGACTCTCCCAATCGTGGGAGTAGATGAAGTCTTGGATAAACGGAGCATATCGGTCAAAGGCGTTCACGGGGCCTCCTCTCAAATTCGAATCTCTTAACGCGGTGAGCAGTGGCTCGCTACATTACTGTCTCGACGTTTGCCCAGATAAAACCTGCCAAAATAAACCTGTCCCTTTTTGGCAGGTTAGATGGTGAACTCGGCGAAGTTGCGGTCTTCGCTTGCGGTGTCGGTGTTGTCCGTTACGGTTGCCGGCGCCAGCGCGTCGCCACCGACGCTTTGCAGCAACTCGGCCACGTTAGCATCGGGGTTTTGGCATAGGATGTCGAGCAGCTCGATAAAGTCACGAATGACTTCACGCGGCGTTAAGTGCGTATCGGCCCCCACGCGGCCAAACTCAATCTTGAGGAAGTCCACCAAGTCGTTCTCGGTAAGCGTGGGCGTCCAGCCAAAGTAGCCGGCGTGAATTTGCATGAGTTTTTCGATCAGCACCAGCAGCTCCTCGTAGGTGAGTGGCTGCAGGCGGATGATGGGCGCGAGCATGTCCTTAAGGTCCTCGCGTGCAAAGCGGCCTTGAGCGAGTCGGCTGCGCAGGGCCTCGTAGGAGAACACGCCACGGCGGCGGTCTTCGATGGAGGTTGGCGTGCCGCCCATGATCATGCCCAGGTACTGCGCCTTGCCCTGGAGCGTGTCGTTGTACATGGTCAGGATCTTCTCGTAGTTGTATTGGCGTGTGATGGCGTTGGGAATCTTATACAGATTCACGAGCTCGTCGATGAGCACCAGCATGCCCTTGTAGCCGCTGCAGACCAAAAAGCGCGCAATGAGCTTAACGTAGTCGTACCAGTCGTCATCGCTGATGATGGTCGAGGAGCCCAGCTCGGCGCGTGCCTCACTCTTGGTGCGGTACTCGCCGCGAATCCATTTGGTCACGCGGCTCATAGCCTCTTCGTCGCCCTCGGATACGGCCGCGCGGTAGCGGCGGAGCATGCGGGTGAAGTCGAAGCCGTGGACCATTTCCTCGAGCGGGGCCAGTTGGGCATTGACGGCAGACTCGTCGGCATCGGCACACGAGGCGACCCAGCGATCCAGGATAAGGTTGAGCGCACCGCCCTCGGGGCGCGTTTTAGTCGATATGTTGCGGATGAGCTCACGGTAGGTGGCAAGGCCCTGTCCCTGGCCGCCCTGCAGGCGGCGCTCGGGGGATAGGTCGGCATCGGCCACGACGAATCCCTCGCCCATGGCGTGCGTGCGGATGGTCTGGAGCAAAAAGCTCTTGCCGGCGCCGTAGCGACCGACCAGAAAGCGGAAGCTCGCGCCACCGTCGGCGATGAGACTCAGGTCGGTGAGCAGGGCGCGGATTTCGACCTCGCGCCCTACGGTGATGTAGGGAAGGCCGATGCGCGGGACCACGCCGCCCTTGAGCGAGTTGAGAATGACGGCGGCGACGCGCTTGGGCACGCGGGGTGCTGCGGATGCGGTATCACTCATAGTCTAGGTATCCTCTCACGTCTGCTTCGTAGTCCTCGATAATTTGCGGTCCTGCCGCGCCAAATTCAATTACGGTGTCACCCACCAGGTCAAAGAGCGCCTCATTGATGCTATCGACGAGCATGTCCTCGCTCTGACCCGACCTCTCCACTGCCGATTCCGTTTGTGCCGTGTCCTGCTCGAGCAGCGCGCGGAGATAGGCGTCTGCGGCAGGCGTGAGTTCGTTCGTGGCGTCAGCGGGCGCAGCAGCTGCGAACACGGGCGTCGGCGCGAGAAGCGGTGCCACGACACCAAACTGTTCGGTGGAAATGGTTGGCTCGTCGGCTTCGTTGCGCTCCGTGGGCGCCGCGATCGGCTCGGCCATCACGTCGGCCGCGGGCTTGGCTTCCGGTTGCCCGGATTCCGCCGTATCGACCTCTGTGGGCACATCGTCCTCGCGTTCCTCATCGATCAAAAGCGCTTCGCGCGTTTGCGCAGCGGCGCTCCGAATGTGCCCCAGCTGACTCAGATCGATATCGATCTTGACGGGCTGGTGTGCGGCGTCCCACGAGAGCCATGCCACAATCTCGTCATCGATAATCTTGGCCAGATATTTGGGGACCTTTTCTTCCTTAAGGGGATGGGCGGGGTCCAGCGCCAGGCGCAGGCGTTGGTCGCAGGCGCGCATCATTTCACCGAGCTTGCTGCTCTTTTGCCTACTACCGTGGATACGCATGCATTCCCAAAAGCCGTTTTGGCAACGGTAGATATGGATAGGATCCAGGCGGTATTCGCAGTCCTCGTGGCGCTCGGGCGCAAAGAATACGGCCGAGGCAAACATGGTGTAGGGCATGGCCGTCTCCTCCCCAAATAAGCTCGCCACGATGCCGGTCTTTCGGTGCGTGTCATAGTAGCGTGCCATACGGACATACACGGCGCACGCCACGTGGCGCAGATCGCGGTGGTGGCTGCGGTCGAGCCGCGAGTTACTTAGGTTGTACGTGGAGAGGGCGTTGATGGCGGTCATGAGTCGCTCCTCGCGCACCTCATCGGGCGGAAAGGGGAGCGTGGGCTCGGAGGTTTTGCGACGCTTGGGGGTCTGGCCGGACGGTGCCGGTGCTGGTACAAGGTCTCGTGCCGCGCGCCGCAGCTCGATAAGGGCGTTATCGAACATGACGGTTTTAGAGTCGCGAAGCAGCTTGGGGTCGAGCCCGTGGAATACGGCGTAATCCTGCAGCCACACGCGTGCAAATCGGTCGATGCCGGGCTCGAAGGCGCGATAGACATCCCAAAAAGCCTTGATCTTGTTAAAACCATCGAGCGGGTCATCTACGCCAATGCCGCAAATCAGCTCATAGAGATACAGAAAGGCAAAGGACGTAGACGTTTCCTCGACGGTTCCGCGGCGCACTTGGGCACGCCATGTAAAGTAGCCGCGCAACTGCCGGTCGCTCATGGCGTTGTAGGTGGGAAAGTACGACTTAAAGGTGCCGTTGTAGGGACAGTCGTCCTCAAAGTCGGCCATCAGCAAGCCTTGGCGGTAGAAAAGCTCGGCCTCCGATAGCCAGCGGCCCGCGCCGCCCTTGGGGTCATCCTGCCAGCGCGATATCTCGCGCATCTTGCGGTATTGGTCGGGGAGGAAATTCTGCATCTGTCGGCCGGTTTTGAGAATCGGCTCGTCTGCGTAGATTTCGTTTGAGAAGCGGGCGGACTGATGGGTCCGGGCCTCGGCCATAATGCGCTCGATGAGCATCTTGATGTCCTGGTCGGCCACCGCTTCTCCTCTCCTAACGCAGCTACGGTGACCTCATATCATAGCACAGCATCAAACAGGTGTTCGAGATACCGCTGCGTTGATAGATTTAGAACAGGAGGGCGTAGATGACGGCGATGACGACGGAGGGGAGCATATTGGCCGTGCGGAAGGTCTGAGGACGGATGAGGTTGACGCCGACGCAGAAGATGAGCATGGAGCCTACGAGCGAAAGGCTGTTGAGGGCTGCTGTGGTCATGATGGGGGAGAGCGCGCCGGCAAACAACGTGATCGTCCCCTGGAACACGGCGACGGGCAGGGCGGAGAAAATGCAGCCGCGGCCAAGCGACGCCGTCATGGTGCAGACGATGATGCAGTCCAATGCGCCTTTCAGGGCAAGCGTTGACCAGTCACCGAGCAGACCGTCCTGGATCGATCCCACAATGGCCATGGCGCCGATACACACGGTGAGTGAAGTCGAGACAAAAGCGTTGGTGAACTCGTTATCGCCCTCGCTGCCGGTTTTGCGCTTGAGCCATTCGCCAAGGTTCTCGATGGCGGCTTCCAAGTTGACGGCCTCGCCGATGAGCGAACCGAGCGCAAATGAGACGATGAGCATGGTGGTACCGGTGGTCGCTAGCGCCTTTCCATCGATGATGAGCATCTTTTGCATGGTGCCGCCCAGGCCGATAAACAGGACGCACAGCCCCGATGCTTTCATGAGCGTGTCTTGGATGCGCGGTGTAATGAAGCGGCCGCCCGCTAATCCTAAAAGACCGCCCGCAACTAAAAGCACAACGTTGATGATTGTTCCCAAGCCCGGCATGAGCCCTCCTGTATTGATGCCAACGTGGCAATCGTAGCAGAACGAAATGCGAGGCACATCGCGACTCATCTAATACGTTATATAAGTGGTGTTAGGAATGATGCGCAGCATTTAAGCCTCAGGTGGTTGTCGGGACATAGGGATAGTATTCAAAGCGCAGTGTCATAAGCCGCTGCGGGAATTCAATAGCCGCGGCGATGATATTGGCATCGCGGGCACGATCAAACCCTTCGAGTTCGATCTGATACGAGACGTCTTGCATAATGTCCAGACGCCGCCAGGCTAGGAGTGTGTCGCCATCGAATTCCAAGGTCTTGCCTCCATCTGGAGCAACGGCGTATAGACGCAGCTTGGCGGTGGTTGCAGGGTCGACAACCGTGACCTTTTTAATTTCGTTTCGAGTATTCTTGGCGCCCAACAAGGTGAGCAGTGTTGGGGCCACGACCTCGCCCGATGGCAAAAAGACGACTTCGATGGATTCGGGAAATGCGATGATGGCCGACTTGCGGACGGGTTGATTGGCGGCGGCAACTTCGATGTTCGCAGCGTCGATGACCTCTGTGTGGTCGAGCGCGGCAAGCACGCAGCAGTTACCTTCATCGATCTCTTGAGGATCAGCAAGCCCCAGACTGTCCGCGAGTTCGGAATCGTTTGGATCGGTAGCGGGTTCATTCGGTGCTTCGAGAGAAGCTGGGACGCTGTTTGTCGGCGACGGCGTGTCGCCCGCACCTGCTTCTTTGTCCGCGCTCTCTTCTTGTATGGTTGCGTTGATGGGTTCGTCGTTTGGGGGGAGCGTCTTGGCGTCAAACGCGGAGGGGAGAATTCCGATAGCTCCGGATCCGTTCCACTCCATTTCGAGAAGCGCCGGGTCGGCAAGAATGCGTTGCCTGCTTTGCGCGTGGGAATCGATTTCAAAAGGACCTGCCTCTATCCCTCGTGTAAGGCTGAGTGATCCGGCTGGCTTCTCGAAATGAGCGTCTGTGTCTTTGGTACTGACGGCGTAGAACAGCAGGGACGCTTCTCCCGCCGCGATGGCATCGGTGCCGGCTTTGGTCAGCCGCAATGATGCCGTGAATGAGAGGGTGGGCTGCGCATCGTCTGCATTCGCGGCGGCGCAGCCCAGACATATACCGCCTCCTTTCTCAAAAAACGTACCGTCGAAGGCGACCTTCGCTCCGTTCGCCGAGTCATCGACCGAAGCGATGTCGATGCGCAGCTCTAAATTGCATGGATCGCCATCTGCATCGAGCACAGCCGAGCGCCACGTGCAGACGGCGCACCCCGCCCGGGAGCCGTTTGCCTTGTTCGAACGATCGATATCCACGACTATCGAGCCGTCCGTATTACGACGAAGACATCCCGAGGTCGAGATTGCGGCCTGTGCGATCGAAAAACGCTTGCACGCAATGGCGCTCGATGGATTTGGTGCGGAACTTAGGGCTGCTGGTAAGGAGTCTGCCATGACGGGAGCCGCCCAAGCGGCGACAGACGTTCCGGTTGCGAGCGCGCCGCAGAGTGCGACGACGGGCAAAAGGTTCTTCGATGCCATGGGGTCTCCTTAGCTAATTTAGTGCGGCCTGTCCGTGTTTTGTTTCTGGCTGCGTTTGATGTGCAGACCGAGGCCGGCGGTTCCCGCGCCTGCTGCTGTGGCGCCTGCTGCCAAGAGCCATCGTCTGTCGCCTGTCTGCGCCAACGGTTCCTCGCGGTCGCCGCGGTCGAGCTCCGAGAGGTCGACCGTCACTTGCGTGGCGGCCTGCGCCTGTTCTTGCTGGGCAAAGGCCATGGCTGGCCCAAACGCTAGGATGCTGACGGCGGCGGCCAGGGCGACGGCCTTATGCCGTGTGCGCACCGGGCTCGACCGTCCAGGTGATCGTTGCAACCTGATCGCCTTCGCCGGTTACGCGGAAGATGTCGCGCGTGACGCGGGCGACGTTTCCGCTTGTCTTGAGCTTAATTTTGTCCGTGCCGCCGGCAATGCCCTGGTAGCCCATGTCGAAGGCTGCGTTCTTGGAAAGATCGAGGCCCGTCTCCTGCATTGCGGCGCTGGCGTTTTGGAGTGCGCCGTCGGGGCCGACCTTAAAGTCGATGGAGTTCTGTGCGGTTCCGGCCTTGGCGTCGGCGGCAATGGTCCAGGTGTTCATGGCGTCGATCTTCATGTTGGTGACATGGATGCCGTAGGCCGAATGATTGTCGATGGTGGTCGCGTCTTCTGAGGGGCCCTGAAGCGTGCCGTCGGCCTTGGCGACGAAGGGAATAACCGTCGGAACTTTGAACTCAACGTTGTCGATCTCGGTCCTGACCATTACTTTCGTGGTTCCAACGCGCCCGGCTGCCATAGCTGGCGTCGGGACGGCGCCCATTGCGAGCGCGAGCGCGAGCCCTGCGCCCACGACGAGCGCTCTGGCTCCGTTCATGTTCCTGGTGATGTCCATGGTCGTTCCTTTCTATTCGCCGCGGGCCGTCCCCGCGATGATTGGACGAATGCTGGTGAATTGCGTGCGGTGTCGCGTCGACCGGAAAAGCTAGTTCTCGGTTTGCTCAACCCGCACCTTGACACGTGTCGGATTGCCGTGGCTGTCGAGGGTCTTGGCATCGAGTGCCTGGATCTCGATGTACGCCTCGCCTTCTTTGATGTCGCCGGCGGGGCACGTCTCGATTGTCTTGCCGGTCTCGACCACACCGGATTCGTACATGGTCTCGTCGTTTTGGATGACGCGGAATCGCTGGGGAAATTTATTGTCTTGGACGTTTTGCACGTTGACGCGCAGCTTGCCGTCCTCCTGCAGCTGAGCGACCGGTGCGACCGAAATCGTCATCATGTTGTCGCGGACTATGGCGTCGAGCTCATCTTGGATTTCCTGACGCGTTTTGCCCTCGGCCGTCGTAACCGAAGCGCCCGCCTCGGGTACGGGCTGCGACTGCCAAGCGTATAGTCCTACGGCGACAAGGGCACAGACGATGGCCAAGCAGGCAACGATGAGCTTCTTGCGACGACCCAGGCCTGCAAAGTGGGGTGGCTTCTTCGCGCTCATGCGGCATCCTTGGCGGTATAGATGCGCGCAAAGGTGGACGGGTTCGCTCCAAAGAGCATGTGAAGCATCAGGCGGCGTGAGTAGACAAGCTCGTCGAAGTCGGGAGGGAGCTCGATGTCGTGGATATGCGCGATGCGGTGGGCGAGCGCCGAGAACGACTCGGGGTCGCAGATCACATCGGTGGTAACGTGGTAGACCGTCGTATCGGGGAATGCCTCTTCGTCGAAAGGCAGGAGATGGGGATCGTCGTCGACTTCGATGGCGATGCCGTACTGGGGCCAGTAATATGCCATGGGAACCTCCCTGCTTCTGGGGCCAAAACTTCTGTCGGTTTTGGCTGTCGATGCCGACCGTATCAGCCGTTACTTGACCAATTGCTGACCAAATGCTTGACGGATTGGCGTCTCCGCAGGTAAAAGGCGGCAAAAAATACTCCAACTTTTTTCGAGCGGCAATCGCGCGGTCAGTGACGGCGGGGCCATATGTGTTAAAAGCATCGTCTGCCGAGGAAATCCAGCCGCTCGCCGAATTGCGCGAACGTAAAAATCGCCAATTATGGAGACGGTCTCGAACACGTCGACGAAACGATGCGGTAACATCTCCCTGCAAACACTGTAGTTAGCTAAAGGGGGAGTTCGCGTGTCTGTAACCATCAAACCCTTCACCGACGAGTTCGAAGAGTATGGCCGCGATGAATCTCGCGCATCGGGCGAAGCATCGAGCATCTCGTTTCCGACAACGGAAGACGAGGTCCGTGCCATTTTGGAAAAGCTCCATGCCGAGCGTGTCCCGGTAACGGTTCAGGGCGCCCGAACCGGCCTTGCCGCCGGTGCCGTGCCCCACGGCGGGCATATCCTCAATACTTCCCGTATGAATCGCTACTTGGGCCTTCGCCGCGATGAACAAGGCCAATTTTTGCTGCGCGTGGAGCCGGGCGTTGTGCTCTCGGAGCTGCGCAAGCAGCTGAGCAAGAAGGTGCTGCCGACCGCTGGTTGGGACCAGGCATCGCTTAAGGCCTACGATGAGTTTCAAGAGGCCCCCGAGCAGTTCTTTCCCACCGATCCCACCGAGGCGTCTGCCTGTCTGGGCGGCATGGCGGCATGTAACGCCTCCGGTGCCCGCAGCTACGCCTACGGCCCCATGCGCCCGCATATCACGGGACTCCACGTCGCGCTGGCTGATGGCGATTTGCTTGAGCTTCAGCGCGGCGAGGCTTTTGCCCAGGGCCGCCGCCTGTCGCTCGTGACGGCAGTGGGCCGTGCACTCGAGCTTGACCTTCCCGACTACACCATGCCCAAGACCAAAAATGCTTCGGGCTATTTCGTTGCTGACGATATGGATGCCATCGAATTGTTTATCGGTGCGTGTGGCACAATCGGCGTCATCACCGAGCTCGAGATTGCCCTGCAGGCGGCGCCTGCGGTCGTTTGGGGCGTGAGCTGTTTCTTTGACAGCGAAGACAAGGCCGTGTCCTTCACCGATTCCGTGCGTCCCGTCCTGTCCCATGCGGCTGCCATCGAGTACTTCGACGCTGGCGCCCTGGATATTCTACGTCGCCAGCGCGAGCAGTCGACGGCGTTTGCCTCGCTGCCGGCGCTCGACAAAGAGGCCAAGGTCTGTGTCTACGTGGAGCTCGACTGCGACGACGAAGTTCAGGCGACTGAGGAGCTGTATCACTTGGGGTGGGTACTGGAGCTTGCGGGTGGCCGCGACGACGCGACCTGGGTTGCGCGCACCGAGGTCGATCGCGAATGCCAGCGGTTCTTCCGCCATGCGGTGCCCGAGAGCGTCAACATGCTCATCGACGAGCGTCGCCGCACGGATCCCGCCATCACCAAACTGGGCTCGGACATGTCGGTGCCCAATGCACGCTTGGCCGATGTCATCGCCCTTTATCGCCGCACGTTGGCCGAAAGTGGGCTTGAATCTGCCGCCTGGGGGCACATCGGTAACAACCATCTGCATGTGAACATTCTGCCGCGCGATGCGCAGGAATACCGCCGCGGCGGAGAACTCTTTGCCCGGTGGGCTTCCGAGGTCACGGTCATGGGCGGCGCCGTCTCCGCCGAACACGGTGTCGGCAAGATCAAGGCGGGCTTCTTGGAGACGATGTACGGTCACGAGGCCATGGTCGAGTCGGCACGGCTTAAGCTCCAGCTCGATCCTGCCGGGCAGCTGGGCCGCGGTAACCTGTTTTCGGAGAAGCTCTTGGATGAGCTCGTCCAGAAAGGGGGCGCGTGAAGATGAGCGATTTCCATATGGTGGTGTGCGTCAAGGCCGTGCCGGGAAGCACCGAGGTCAAGATGGACCCCAAGACCAATACCATCGTGCGCGATGGCAAACAGGCGGTCATTAATCCCTTTGACGCGAGCGCTTTGGAATGCGCGCTGGCGCTGAAGGACGACTTTATCGGCTTTGGCATGGATGTGCGCGTGACGGTGGTGTCGATGGGCATCCCCGCGACCGAGTCGCTGCTGCGCGACTGCATCGCTCGAGGCGCCGACGACGCGCTGCTGCTGACCGATCGCGCCTTTGCAGGTGCCGATACCCTGGCAACCACCTATGCCCTCAAGTGCGGCATCGAGGCGCTCGACGAGGACTTCGACCTGCTCATCTGCGGCAAGATGGCGGTGGATGGCGATACGGCCCAGATTGGTCCCGAGCTTGCCGGTGCCTTTGATATTCCCTGCGTGACCGACGTGAGCTGCGTGCAGAGCGCGGGCTTTACGACCTGTGGCTCGCTGGCGCTCGTTCACGGATGCGATGCCGGCGAGGAGACGGTGTACCTTGAGATGCCGTGCGCGATGACGACTGCCAAGGAGATTGGCCAGTTGCGTATGCCGAGTATTGCCGGTATCCGCGCGGCGGAGGAGGCGGACGTGCGCGTGGTCAGTGCCGCCGACGTGAACGCCGACCCCGCGCGTTGCGGTCTTGCCGGGTCGCCGACACAGGTCGTGCGCTCGTTTGTGCCCGACCGTGACCAAACGTGCGAGGCCGTTGACGGAACGGCGTCCGAGCAGGCGGCAAAACTTGCCAAGATCATCGAGGGGATGGCATAGATGAGCGGACTGATTATCGATAGCGAAGCCTGTATCGGCTGCGGTCGCTGCGTTCGCGCCTGCGCCTCGGGCGGCATTGTGGTGGAGGGCGAGCGTCCCAACCGATGCGCCCGCGTAACCGACGGCTGTATCCTATGCGGTGGGTGCGTCGACGCCTGCCCTGTCAACGCTATCTCGATCGAGTGTGACGAGGCCGCTGGTGCGGTGGACCTTGATGCATATCGAGACATTTGGGTCTTCGTGCAGACCGACGAGCACGATACGGTGACTCCCGTTGCCTATGAGCTTATGGGCAAGGGGCGCGAGCTTGCCGATGCTCGCGGCTGCCGTCTGGTGGCACTGGTCGGCATGAGCCCCGAGGGCTCGCTCGGGGACCTGGAGCATCTGGTTTGCGCGGGCGCCGACGAAGTCCTGGCCTGTCGCGACGAGCGCCTGCGCCAAAACGATGCGGAGGTCTACGCCCGCTTGATCTGCGATTTGGTAGCCGAACGCAAACCCGAGGCCATCCTATACGGTGCGACCGCTTTTGGTCGCGAACTGGCACCCGGCGTTGCCGTGCGTTTGCAGACGGGCCTTACGGCTGACTGCACCGTACTTTCGATGGATACAGAGACGGGACTGCTGCAACAGACGCGTCCGGCGTTTGGCGGCAACCTGATGGCCACCATCATTTGCCCCAACCACCGTCCGCAGATGGCAACGGTGCGCCCCGGTATCTTTAAGGCTCCCGACTTCGACTACGGCCGCTCTGGCACGATCACCCAGATATCGCTTGCGGATGATGCTAAGGCTCGTGTCGAGATCTCGATTCCCGCCGAGGAGTGGGGACAGCAGCCCTCGATCGCCAATGCCGAGCGCCTGGTCGTGGTGGGTCGCGGCATTGGTTCCAAGAAAAACCTGCCGTTGATGCGAAGGCTCGCCGAGGCTCTGGGTGCCGAGCTTGGTTGCACGCGTCCCGTCGTGGAGGCGGGTTGGCTGGAGTATCGCCACCAGATTGGCCAGACGGGCGTATCGGTTTCGCCCAGGCTTCTCGTGAGTATCGGTGTTTCGGGCGCCATCCAACATCTTGCCGGCATCGGTGGGGCGGAGTGCATCATCGCCATCAACGAGGACCCGGATGCCCCCATTTTCGGTGCTGCCCAGTACAAGGTTGTTGGGGATGCCGTCGAGGTCGTCGAGGAGCTGCTGGCCCAGCTTGAGCGCTAGGCGCGCGCCAGCCAGTCGCGCATCTCGTCCTTTAGGCGGCTCCAAGTTGCCTGCGTGGCGGGGTCGGTAAAGGGCCGCGTAATGCCAAAGGGCGCGTCGAGCAGGCGGTGGATATCGCCCTGTTCGCGCGCCAGCGCGCGGCTTGCTGGATAGACGAGCTCAAACATAAAGCAGATAAGCCCCACCAAGAAGTCGGCGGGCTCATCGCGCTCATCGCGTGCGACGCAGCGGTGCTCGTCAAAGGCGGCAAGTGTCGGCGACGAGAAACGGCTGCCGAGAAACGTCTTCTCGTCCACCTTGAGGATAGTGTCGACAGTGCTGTCGGCGATGGTGCGCATAATGTCGATCTTGTCGCCATCGCGCACGATATCGCAGAAGCTCCGCGTGCGCTCGTCGAGCTGCGCGGGTAGACGGAAATCGCTGTGATAGGCAATGCTCGCTCGGATGAGCTCATCTTCTGCCGGGTCATCGATAAAGTCGCGGATGCTCGTTACGGCGGGTGCATCGGCGGGATTCTCGCCAAAGAGGACCTCGATGCCCAGCGCCGCATGGCTCATGCTCTCGGCGTCCTTAAAGGTGTCCCAGCGTCGCAGCTGCTCAAAGCGGCCCATATCGTGTAGCAGGCCGCAAAGCCATGCCAGGTCAATATCTTCTGACGACCAGCCCTGCTCGCGCGCTACGGCATCGCATGCCTCGGCCACGTGGTACGTATGCTCGATTTTGAGCGCGATGCGTGGGTTGGTGGCGTCGTAGGCATCGGTGTAGCTTTTGAAGGCCGCGCGCGCCCGGTCTCGATCGATAGCTGTCATAATGACTTCCTAAAAAGTTGTGTCTTTCGATCCGGTGGCAATTGTAGGTGAACTCGGTTGCTGCCGGATGATGATTCTGCCGTGTCGCTACATGCGGCTCGGAGACCTTGTCAGGATGAGAAACGTATGGTGCTCAAAATCGTTAGAACCGTCTGGCCAGTGATGCTTACCTATGTTGCAATAGGCGCGCCGTGCGGAATGATCATGGGGCAGACGGGAATGGAGCCCTGGATGGTCTTTGCTCTAAGCAGTACGTTTGTGACGGGCAGCGGCCAGTTTATGATCTGCAACCTGTGGCTGGCGGGTGTGCCTGCAGCATCGATCGTCGCGAGCGTCGCCGCAATCTCCTCGCGCTTTGCGCTTTACTCGGCATCGATCGCACCGCATCTGAGGGGTGCCTCGAAGCGTCAGACGCTGGCTGTTGCCGCGACACTTACCGAGGAGGCATATGGCATCTCGCTTGCCAAGTTGATTGAAGGGGAGGATTGGGGCCCGCGCGAGTCCTTTGTGCTCAACGTAATCCTCATCGCAACATGGGGCGTTTCGTGTACGATGGGCGCCATCGTCGGCGCCGTTGTCGATGTTCCCACCGCCATTGCAGCCTTTGTCTGCACCTCGCTCTTTATCTGCCTGCTCTTTTCGCAGCGGCTGTCGCGCGGTAACGTTGTCGCGGCGGTTTCGGGCGCGGTGTCCGTCGCCGTATGCAAGTTCTTGGGCCTCGCGAATATTGCCGTGCCGGCAAGCGTCGTGGTCGGCATTGCCATTGCGCTGGCGTGCGATGCTGTATTTGACGGAAGAGGTGCCCGCGATGCCCGCTAACGAGTTCTTGGTTCTGTGGCTGTCGTCGTGGGCTGCTATCGCGTTCTTTCGCATCGCGCCGGCGTTCGCCTTGCGCGGGCGGACCCTGTCGCCCCGCATTACCGAGGCCCTGGGCTATATCCCGCCCGCTGCCTTTGCCGCGCTGGTCGCCAACGACTTGGTGAACCCCGGCGCGTTCGACGCGGGACTCTGGCCTGCCTTGGTTCCCTGGATTGCGGCCACCGGCGTCGTGGCGGTGGCAATCAAGACAAAGTCGATGTTGTGGTGCTGCGTTTCGGGCATCGTGTTCTATATCGTTTTGAGCCTCGTATAGGAGCAGGACGCGTTATCGTCCCGGCCTAACGAATCGAATTTCTCACCGAGGCGGTCTGCTTCTTCTGGTACCATGGTCAAACTTTACTGTAGCAAAGCGTGACGTGGGCTTTTGTTCTGCGTCAGCGGAAATGGGGGTTTCATGGCACAGGAAGCGACCGCCAGCGAGCAAAAGAAATTCAAGGTACCGCGCATCCCGGGCGACATCATGATCTATCCGATGATCGTCGGCCTTTTGCTCAATACCTTCTGCCCGCAGGTCTTTGAGGTCGGCGGCTTCTTTACGGCTGCCTGCCGCGGCGGCTCCAACACCATCGTTGCCGCGATCTTGCTGTTCGTGGGCGCCGGCATCAGCTTTAAGTCCACGCCGGGCGCCATCAAGACCGGCATCGTCGTGCTGATTCCTAAGCTTGTAGTGGCAGCCGCGCTGGGTCTGGGCGTCGCGTACTTCTTTAACGATAACTTTTTAGGCCTGAGCTCGGTTTCCATCATCGGCGGCATTACGTTTTGCAACATGGCGCTCTATACGGGCATCATGGGCGAGTTCGGCGATGAGTCCGAGCAGGGCGCTGTCGGTATCCTGTTCTTTACGGCCGGCCCCGCCGTCACGATGATCATCCTTGGTGTTTCGGGTCTCGCCAACATCCCCGTCGGCACCATCATCGGATCCATCCTGCCGCTTGTTATCGGCATGGTCCTGGGCAACTTGTTCCCGTTTATCAAGAACCTGCTGGTTCCCGGCGCCAATCCCGCGATCGCTGTAATTGGTTTTCAGCTCGGTGCGTCCATGAGCCTTTCGAGCTTCATCGCCGGTGGCATTTCGGGCATCCTGCTGGGCCTCATCACGCTCTTTATCGTCGGTCCCATTACCTTTGCCTTCGAGCGCCTGTGTGGCGGCAATGGTAAGGCGGCTGTGGCATGTTCCACCATTGCCGGCACGGCCACGACCACGCCGGTCGCCCTCGCCGAGGTCGCTCCGCGCTATGCCGAGCTTGCGCCCACCGCGTATGCGCAGATCGCCACTGCCGTCATCATCACGGCAATCATGGCCCCGATTCTGACCGGCTGGGTCGATAAGAAGTTCTGCCAGAGCAAGGAAGACCTGTCGCCTGCCGGTGTCGAGGCCATCGAAGAGGCTGTCGCGACCGACATCGATGGCGAGTAGCAATCGATACCCATCAATGATTCCGGCGTGCAACTCGCGCCGTTTGAGCGCCCGAACGAGAGCTGTCTTGCAGTGACGTTCGGTCGCTCTGCTATTATTCCCCTTACCCCTGCGGAGTAGGGGGTGTTTGTTGCCCAGATTCGAATTGGGCGATTCTGGCCACTTGGATATTGAAGGGAGGGCGTCTAGTGGTAAAGGCACTCAAGATCGAGATATTCCTGCTATGCATGATTATTCTTATCGGACTTGCCGTACGAAGCCGTCGCTCCCTGTTCTCGAGCACTCAGCAGCTTTTGTTTAGCATGCTGGGCTACACGTCTGCTGCCTACATTTTCTTCGATATGATCTGGACGCTCTCGGACGGCGTGAGCACTCCTGTAGGCATCACGGCCAACTGGATTTCCAACGCGGTTTCGTTTTCGCTGTTCGCCATCGCGTGCCTCATTTGGTTTTTCTATTCCGAGACGATGCAGGGCTCACGGCTCCTGACCACGCCCTATAGGGTGGTACTTTTAACGTTGCCAACCGCATTGGTGGTCGTTCTGGCATTTACCAGCTACTGGACGCACGCCTTGTTCTATATCGATTCGCAGGGCGTGTATCGTCGCGGCTTTGCCTATATGATCCAGCCCATTGTCAGCTACTGTTACGTTATACATACGTCCCTGCATGCGTTTGTGCAATCTCGCAGGGTCGAGAGCCTGCAGACGAAGGCCATCTATCGAACCTTGGCATTTTTCGCCATTCCGGCCCTGGTGGGCGGTACCTTTCAGATCGTATACTCGGTGCCTGGCCTTTGTGTCGGCATAATGATTAGCATGTTGCTGCTCTATATCATCTGCCAGGAGCAACTGATCTCGACTGACCCGTTGACTGGACTCAACAACCGCAACCGTTTTGAGACCTATATGCTGTCGCTCTTTTCAAATGTGGATCAGGCCGAAGATGTATATCTGCTTATGATGGACGCTGACGGCTTTAAGCAGATTAACGATCGCTATGGACATGTGGAGGGCGACCATGCTCTTCAGGTTGTTGCGACGGCGCTCAAGGATGTCTGCTCGGCGTCTGGTGGCTTTATCGCGCGTTATGGTGGCGATGAGTTCGTGGTGCTCCAAAAGGCAGCGGCGGAACAGGATATCATGCATCTGTGCGCGACAATCAACGACGAGCTCGCGCATGCCGAGGTGCCGTATGCATTGCGGATGTCCATCGGTTGCGCGCGGGTCGGCGATAGTGTTGATACCTGGCAAGACTTACTTCGCGCTGCCGATGCGGAGCTCTATCGCGTCAAGGCCGAGAAAAAGAAAGCCGGCGTACAAATACGCTAGAAAAGGGGCATACGACCGTGTTTGGTCGTGCGCCCCTTTTGCGTTTGTGGGGGGCCACCGGCCATAATGCCCAGGCGCGGTGCGGCAAGACGGGCGTCTGCCGCCGCGACTCGGTACGAAATCAACGAGAACCAGTGTGCTCCATTAAGCTAAAGTATGCGAATGCCCTCCCTAAAAAGGTGAGCTCGCTAGGCTTTTTTGGGTTTGTTGACGATGATGATGCCGCCGCAGACCAACAACAGGGCAACGATGACGGTAACGGGGCTCGTGCCCGCGCCTTCGCCGAGCAGCAGCGCGCTCAGCAGCACACCAAAGACGGGGTTCATAAACCCAAAGACCGAGACGCGGCTGACGGGGTTGACGGCAAGCAGGCGCGACCACAGCGAGTAGGCGACCGCGGAGATAAGCGCCATGTAGATGATGAGCGCGATGGCGGGGGCGACTTCGGTGGGGGACAATGTGCCGCCCATCAAAAAGCCGATGGCGGTGAGGACCAGGCCGCCGACTAAAAACTGCCAGCCGGCAAGCAAAACACCGTCGTGCTTGCGCGAGAAGATGCCGATCAGGCAGGTCGAAAGAGCGCCTGCGACAGTGGAGGCTAGGATAAAGCCCTCGCCATCGAGCGTGAAGCCAAAGGTGCCATCTGCGCCCGAAAGGTTGACAAGCGCGACGCCGGCAAAGCCCAACACGCAGCCAAGCACCTTGGCCGTATTGAGCTTCTCGGTGCGAAATGCCAGGGCGGCAAAGAGGATTGCGAGGAAGTTGGCGCTGGCCTCGATGATGGAGCTCGACATGGCGCTGGCGCGCGAGAGGCCCAGATAGAAAAAGAAGTACTGCCCGATAGTCTGGAAGAGCGACAAGACAAAGATGGGCTTGATGTCGCGAGCCTGCGGAATGAGGGGGCGGCGTTGGGCCGCACTCATCCCAACGATAACCAGGGCGCCGGCAAGCGTGAAGCGCAAGCCCGCAAAGAGCAGCTGCGAGGCGCTATCGTGCGCTGGGATACCAAAGAGTGCGTAACCGATCTTGATACAGGGAAAGGCCGATCCCCAGAGTGCACAGCAGACGAGGCAGCCCAGGATGAGTCCGGGCAGGGTGGCGAGATACGGCTTGCGGCTTTCCATGATGTCCTTCCTACATGCGCGAAGCAAAAAAGAACCCGCCACCGGATGTGCCGGTGGCGGGTGTTGTTACCCGAAGGGATTGTACCCGATGGGAAAGGTTTAAGCGAAGTAGGCCACGCCGCTCTCAAAGATCGGCATGAACTTATCGCCGGGGACATGCTCGGGCACGTTGCGGTACAGGTTGTCGCCGCGACGCTCGGCATGGCCCATCTTGCCCAGGACGCGGCCGTCGGGGCTCGTGATGCCCTCGATGGCGAGTGCGGAGCCGTTGGGGTTGACGGAAAGGTCCATGCTGGGCTTGCCGTTCTCGCCCACGTACTGCGTGGCGACCTGGCCGTTGGCGATCAGCTGGGCGAGCACTTCGTCATTGGCGACAAAGCGGCCCTCGCCGTGGCTGATGGCGACGGTGTAGGGGTCGTCCAGGCTGCACTGCGACAGCCACGGGGACAAGTTGGACGAGATGCGGGTGCGCACCAGACGGCTCTGGTGGCGACCGATGGTGTTGAACGTCAACGTGGGCGCATCGGGCGTGGCGTCGACGATGTCGCCGTAGGGCACCAGGCCGAGCTTGATCAGGGCCTGGAAGCCGTTGCAGATGCCCAGCATTAGGCCATCGCGGGCCTTGAGCAGGTCGCGGACTGCCTCGGTGACCTCGGGAGCGCGGAAGAACGCCGTGATGAACTTGGCGGAGCCGTCGGGCTCGTCGCCGCCCGAGAAGCCGCCGGGGATCATGACGATCTGGCTTGCGCGGATGCGGCGGGCAAGCTCGTGGGTGCTCTCGGCGACGGCCTCGGGCGTGAGGTTGTTGATCACGAAGGTGTCGGCCTCGGCGCCGGCGGCGCGGAAGGCACGGGCACTATCGTACTCGCAGTTGTTGCCGGGGAACACGGGGATAACCACGCGCGGGCGGGCGATCTTGGCGCCGCCGTACACGTGGATGTCCTTGGCGCGGAAGTCGATGGTCTCGACCTCGGGGGTCTCGTCGGCGCTGCGGTAGGCGAAGACGCCCTCGATGCCGCTCTCCCAGGCCTCCTGGAGCTCGGAGAGCTCGATGACTTCGGAGCCGGTGTCGATGACATAGCCCTCGACGGTGGTGCCCAGGGGCTCGACGACAACGCCGTCGGCGACTTCGGGCAGCTCGGCATCCTCGGCGAGCTCGACGATAAAGCTGCCGTAAAGCGGGATGAAGAGGCTCTCCACGTCTACATCCTCGGCAAGCTCGATACCGATCTGGTTACCGACGCACATCTTAAAGAGGCTCTCGGCGCCGCAGCCGTAGCCGGGCGTGGAGATGGCCAGAGCGTTGCCGGTAGCAGTGAGCGCCTCGACGGCGTCAAACGCGGCGAGCAACTGCTGGGCGTCGGGACGGTAGTCCTCGCCATAGGTGGCGGGGGCGATGCGGACGACTCGGTGCGTGAGGCCCTTGAACTCGGGCGAGACGGCGCGGGCGGCCTTGCCCACGGCGACGGCGAAGCTGATCAGGGTCGGCGGAACGTTGAGCTCGCCGGTCTCGTCCTCAAACGAACCGCTCATGGAGTCCTTGCCGCCGATGGCGCCGGCACCCAGGTCGACTTGGGCCATGAGGGCGCCCAGGACAGCTGCCGTGGGCTTGCCCCAGCGCTCGGCCTCGGTGCGCAGACGCTCGAAGTACTCCTGGAAGGAGAGATAGGCGCGCTTGTGCTCAAAGCCGGCAGCCACGAGCTTGGCGATGGACTCGACCACGGACAGGTAGGCGCCCGCAAACTGGTCGGCCTCCATCAGATAGGGGTTGAAGCCCCATGCCATGGCGCTCGCCGTGGTGGTCTCGCCGTCCACGGGGAACTTGGCGACCATGGCCGAGCTTGGGGTGAGCTGCGTCTTGCCGCCAAAGGGCATGAGCACGGTCGCGGCGCCGATGGTGGAGTCGAAGCGCTCGGAAAGGCCCTTGTTGGAAGCGACGTTGAGGTCGGTGACAAGCGAGGTCATGCGCTCGGCGAGCGTGGTGCCGGCCCAGCTGGGCTGCCACACGCTACGGGCGCACACGTGGGCGACCTGGTGCTTGGGTGCGCCGTTGGAGTTGAGGAACTCGCGGGACAGGTCGACGATGGCGACGCCGTTCCAGGCCATGCGCATGCGCGGCTCGGCGGTAACCTCGGCGATAACGGTCGCCTCGAGGTTCTCCTCAGCGGCGTAGCCCATGAACTCCTCGACGTCACCGTCGGCGACGGCACAGGCCATACGCTCCTGGGACTCAGAGATAGCGAGCTCGGTGCCGTCCAGGCCGTCGTACTTCTTGGTCACGGTATCAAGGTCGACATACAGGCCGTCGGCAAGCTCGCCCACGGCGACCGAGACGCCGCCGGCGCCAAAGTCGTTGCAGCGCTTGATCAGACGGCAGGCATCGCCGCGGCGGAACAGGCGCTGCAGCTTGCGCTCGACCGGGGCGTTGCCCTTCTGGACCTCGGCGCCCGATGTCTCGATGGACTCGGTGTTCTGGGTCTTGGAGGAGCCGGTGGCGCCACCGATGCCATCACGGCCGGTGCGGCCGCCCAGCAGGATGATCTTGTCGGTGGGGGCGGGGCACTCGCGACGAACGTGGTTTGCCGGGGTAGCGCCCACGACGGCGCCGACCTCCATGCGCTTGGCGACGTAGCCGGGGTGATAGAGTTCGTTGACCTGACCGGTGGCAAGGCCGATCTGGTTGCCGTAGCTGGAGTAGCCGGCGGCAGCAGTGGTCACGAGCTTGCGCTGCGGCAGCTTGCCCTCGAGCGTCTCGGAGACCGGGACGGTGGGGTCGCCGGCGCCGGTGACGCGCATAGCCTGGTACACGTAGCTGCGGCCCGAGAGCGGGTCGCGGATGGCGCCGCCCACGCAGGTGGCGGCACCGCCGAAGGGCTCGATCTCGGTCGGGTGGTTGTGGGTCTCGTTCTTAAACAGGAACAGCCAGTCCTGGTCCTCGCCGTCGACATCGACCTTCACCTTGACGGTGCAGGCGTTGATCTCCTCGGACTCGTCGACATCGGTCATGACGCCGGTCTTCTTAAGGTACTTGGCGCCGATGGTGCCCATGTCCATGAGACAGACGGGCTTGGCGTCGCGGCCGAGTTCGTGGCGCATCTCCATGTAGCGGTCGAAGGCCTGCTGCACCACGGCGTCGTCGATCGTCACGTCATCCAGGACGGTGCCGAAGGTGGTGTGGCGGCAGTGGTCGGACCAGTAGGTGTCGATCACACGGATCTCGGTGATGGTGGGGTCGCGGTCCTCATCGCGGAAGTACTGCTGGCAGAAGGCGATGTCCGCCTCGTCCATGGCAAGGCCGCGCTCGGAAATAAAGGCGGCAAGGCCGGCTTCGTCGAGCTCGCGGAAACCGTCGAGCACCTCGACGGGCTGGGGCTCGGGGGTCTCCATGTACAGCGTCTCGGGCAGGTCGAGCGAGGCGATGCGCGCCTCGACGGGGTTCACCACGTAGTGCTTGATGGCATCGATGGCGGCCTCGTCCAGGGCGCCCGAGATCATATAGACCTTGGCGGAGCGCACGGCGGGGCGCTCGCCCTGGCTGATGAGCTGCACGCACTCGCTGGCGGAGTCGGCGCGCTGGTCAAACTGGCCAGGCAGGAATTCGACGGCAAAGACGGCGCCATCGCTTGCGGGGAGCTCGTCGTAGGTCACATCGACCTGGGGCTCGCTAAAGACGGTCGGCACGCAGGAGCGGAAAAGCTCCTCGTCGATGCCCTCGACGTCGTAGCGGTTGATGATCCTCAGGGCCTCGATGCCCTTGATGCCGAGAATTTCGGTCAGCTCGCCCTTGAGCTGCTGAGCCTCGACGTCGAACCCGGGTTTCTTCTCCACGTAGATACGAGAGACCATTGGTTCCTGCCTTCCTGATCGGTTGGGCGTACGGTACGGTATGCGGCAGCGGTCGGTTTGCGGGGCAAGCCTCGCGGTCGCCTTGAGCCACATGTTTGTAAACCTCACTATGATACGACAGCTCGTGGCGCGTTGAGGACGGCGAGGGTGCTACAGTGATGCGCAATCAAGAGAAAGGCATCACATGGCATTCGTTTCGCTCGCCATCATCGCACTCGTGGCCTTTGCGAGTCCTTTTATCGCCTCGGCGATTCCTGGAAAACCCGTTCCCGAGACGGTCTTTTTGCTCGTGCTCGGCGCGGTGCTGGGACCCCATATGCTCGGCGTCATCCATGTAGATGCCGAGGTCTCGCTTGTGTCCGAGCTCGGTCTGGCCTTTTTGTTCCTGCTTGCCGGCTTTGAGATCGACCCCAAGAGCATCACGGGCGTCGAGGGGCGCTACGGCTTGGCGACGTGGGTCGTCACGTTTGGTATCGCCTGGCTTGCCGTGCGCTTTACCCCGTGGTTCTCGGTCAGTCATTTCGACGGTATCGCCGTGACGCTTGCCCTCACTTCTACGGCGCTCGGCACGCTCGTGCCCATCATGCGTGAGCGTTCACTTGTCGGAACGCGCGTGGGCGACTCGATTCTCGCGTATGGCACCTGGGGCGAGCTCGGCCCCGTGCTTGCCATGTCGGTGCTGCTGTCTGCCCGTACCGGCATCCAAACGCTCGTGATTCTTGGCCTGTTTGCGGTGGTCTGCGTGTTGCTTGCCGTGGTCCCAAGCCGCTCCAAGCGCGTCGGCAGCCGCTTCTTTGCGTTTGTCGAGGAACGTGCCGATACCACGTCGCAGACCTTCGTGCGCCTGACGGTGCTCATCCTGGTCACACTCGTGGCGTTCTCGGCTGTCTTTGATCTCGACATCGTGTTGGGTTCTTTTGCCGCCGGCTTTGTCCTGCGCTACATCATCCCCGAGGGCAACCATACGCTCGAGACCAAGCTCGACGGCCTGGCCTACGGTTTTTTGATTCCGGTGTTCTTTACCGTATCGGGCGCAAAGATCGACCTGACGGCCGTGGCGTCGCGCCCGGGCTTGCTCGCGGGCTTTATCGTGGCGTTGCTGATTATTCGTGCCGTGCCCATTCTCATCTCTATGGGCATTTGTCCTGCGACGCGTGATGTGTCGGCGTATGGTCGCATTACCGTGGCCCTGTACTGCACCACGGCCCTGCCGATTATCGTTGCCGTGACAAGCGTTGCCGTCAACGCGGGCGCGCTGTCGCAAGATATTGCGTCGGTCATGGTTGCCGCCGGCGCCATCACGGTGTTCTTGATGCCGCTGCTCGCGCAGCTCTTCTACCGCGTGGTCGACGCCGCGCCGGTCGCCGCCGTGGCAGAGGTTGCCGAGCATCCATCCGATGCGCTCGACATCCTGCGCGCCCACCACGACCTAGCGAGCTTGCTCGCGCGCGAGCATGAGCTGCTGACTTCGCATGGCCATGGTCGCGTATTCGAGGGCCTGCCTACGCTCGATACGATTGCCGAGCGTCTTTCCGCCGAGGCGGCGAGCGGCCACATCGATGCCCGCATCGTGGACGCTGCGCACCTGCTTGCCGATAAGACCTATGGAGACGAGGTCGACCCGTCCGAGCTGACTCCGCGCGAGCGTCGCCGCCTGGAGCGCGCCAAGCTCGCCGTGCGCGAATACCGCCGTCGCATGCTGGAGCTCTATGCGCGCGATGAAGCCCAGGACGACGACGGCAAGTAGCCAACGCCGCCGCGGAAAATGCATCCCGGAATTGGCGTCCAGAGTGGGACGCGTTTTCCGCGAGAGGCCCGTTACGGAAAGCGTGTCCCAGAATCCGCGCCCAGAATGGGACATAGTTTCCGAAAGAAGGCCCTGAGGGAAGCTTCGCCCCGTTCTGAGCTGAAATACCGGGACGCAGCTTCCCTTACAAATAGAACAAGGCGCGCTGCCTGCGGTTGATGCAGGCAGCGCGCCTTTTGCGTTGGGCCTCGTTGAGGTTCGAAGTAGTGGACTAGTTGGCCATGACGCCTTCGGTCCAGGCCTCGACGTCCTCGATGCGCAGGACGTTGGCGACTTCGGCCACGCAGTCGACGCTGGCAAGCTCGGCCGCGGCAGCCTGGACGTCCTTCTCGAGCGCGCGATGCGTCAGGAAGATGACCGAGCAGGCATCGTTGACGCCCGACTTGCCGTCCTCGACCTGGTTGATGAGCGAGATCGAGATGTTGTGCTTGGCAAAGATGTCGACCGTCTCGGACAGGGCGCCCACGCGGTCGGCGACCTTCAGGCGCACATAGTACTTGGTCTGGAGCTCGTCCATGGGCTTAAAGGCGAGGTTGTGACCATAGGGCTCAATCTCGGGCAGCGGAGCCACGCCGCGGCTGATCTGCTCGGAGAGCGACAGGATGTCGCCCACGACGGCGCTCGCGGTGGGGAAGGAGCCTGCGCCGGCACCGTAGAACATGGTTTCGCCCACGGCGTCACCCACCACGTAGACGGCGTTCATGGCGCCGTTGACCTTGGCGAGCATATGGTCTGCCGGGATGAGCGTGGGATGCACGCGGACGTCGACGCCGGCGTCGGTGTTGCGTGCGATCCCCAGCAGCTTGATGGTGTAGCCGAGCTCGCGGACCTGGGCAATGTCCTCGGCGCCGATGGTACGGATACCCTGCTGGTAGACATCGTCGGTGGTCACGCGGGTGCCAAAGCCGATGGAAGCGAGGATTGCCGTCTTGCTGGCGGCGTCGAAGCCGTCGACGTCGGCGGACGGGTCGGCCTCGGCATAGCCCTTTGCCTGGGCGTCGGCGAGCACGTCAGCGTAATCGGCGCCCTCGGCGTCCATGCGCGACAGGATGTAGTTGGTGGTGCCGTTGAGAATGCCAGCGATGGTCAGGATCTTGTTGCCCACCAGGTCGTGCTCGAGCGTGCTGACAATGGGCATGCCACCGCCGCAGCTGGCCTCGCACTTAATCTGCACGCCGCACGCGCGCGCCTTCTCGGCGAGCGTCTCGACATGACGGCCCAGCAGGGCCTTGTTGGCAGAGACGACATGCTTGCCGTTCTCGAAGGCGGTGGTGAAGATCTCGGTTGCGGGGTGCTCGCCGCCGATGAGCTCGACGACGATGTCGACGGCGGGGTCGGTGACGACATCGTGCCAGTCGCTCGTAAAGGCCTCACGCTCAATACCGGCTGCCTCGGCCTGCTCCCAGGCAAGCGCGCAGGCGCGGGTCAGCTTAAGGTCGATGCCGTAGGCTGCCAGGTACTCATCGTGGTGGCTCTTGATCAGGCGGGCCACGCCGCCGCCGACGGTTCCCAGACCGATGAGGCCGACGTTCACGGTGCGCAGGGGTTCGCTCATAGATAGCTCCTTCGTGCATCTTATGGATGGATTAACCGCTTAAAGGTTGAGTGCATTCTAGCGTGAACCGAGGGCGCGTGCTCGCCAGGCAACAGGAGTCGCACAAAACGGCACCCCCGAAACGCTGCGGAAACATTGGAAACATGCTCGCTACAAACGAACTTCCGTAACAAACTGTCAACGTTTGCACCATAAGGTTTGCCCTGTACCGCAAGACGGCCGCACCGCGGCCAGCGAAAAGGGGGACACCATGTTTAGCATCAACAACGTACTTAACCGCAGGAGTTTCTTGGCTGGCGCCGCGGCGTTCGGTAGCACCGCGGCACTCGCTGGTTGCTCGTCGGGTGGCTCGGACGGCGGCTCCGCCGATGACGGCAAGACCTTCAAGATCGGTGTCATCGGCCCTCTGACCGGCGCCGCGGCAACCTATGGCGTTTCGGCCGAGAAGGGTGCCAAGCTCGCTGCCAAGGATTTTTCGACCAAGGACCTCAAACTCTCGCTTAAGTCTGAGGACGACGTCGCTGACGGCGAGAAGGCCATCAACGCCTTCAATACCTTGTGCGACTGGGGCATGCAGGCGCTCGTCGGCCCCGTCACCACCGGTGCCGCCGTCGCTGTCTCGGGCGAGATCGCCGACGATATGCTCATGGTCACGCCTTCGGCCTCGTCGCTCGACGTTACCAAGGAAAAGACCACGGTCTTTCAGGTTTGCTTCACCGATCCCACCATGGGCGCCAGCGCCGCAAAGTTCTTGGCCGAGAAGTACGCGGATGCCAAGATCGCCCTGTTCTACAACTCCGGCGATACGTACAGCTCGGGTGTTGCCGATGCCTTTGCCGAGCAGGCCAAGGAGTCCAAACTTGATATCGTCGATACCGAGACCTTTAAGGACGATTCCTCCACGAGCTTTACCAACCAGCTCATCAAGGCCAAGGAGGCCGGCGCCACGCTCATCTTTGCGCCGATCTACTACACGCCGGCGTCCGTTTTGCTCAAGAACGCCAAGGACATGGGCTACGACATGACGCTCATGGGTACCGACGGCATGGACGGCCTGCTCTCTGTGGAGGGCTTCGATACCTCTCTTGCCGAGGGCGTACTGCTCATGACCCCGTTTTCGGCTGACGATGAGAAGAATGCCGACTTCGTCAAAGCCTATAAGGATGCCTACGACGAGACACCCAACCAGTTTGCCGCCGACGCCTACGATTGCGTCCCCGCCTTGTCGAGGCCATCGACAAGGCGGGGATTGACATTACGGCCGACGGTGCCGACATTGCCGGCGACCTTGCCAAGGCCATGCGCAAGATCAAGATCGAGGGCCTGACAGGCGAGCTGACGTGGAATGACGAGGGCCAGGTCGAAAAGCCCGCTACGGCCTATGTGATCCAGGACGGCAAGTACATCGCCGCCTAAGTGCGCATAAAGCGCGACCGGTGAGGCCGTTTTATTCAGGGAAGGGACGCCTGTAACAGAACGGAAACATTACTTTCACACAATAAAGTGGCCTTACTGCATAAAGTAATAGAAATACGCAGAATTATGGATAAATGAACAAATCCAAAGAAAAGTTGAAATAATCGCCACTTTCCTTAACTAAAGCGTCTAGTATTTTGCGAACGCCGAACACGGCGAAGGATGGCCTGTCGGGTAACCGAAACCCGACGAGATTTGAGAGGAGAGCCGCATGTCGAGCCTCACCGGTAAGTCATTGAACCCTGTTATGAATCGCAGGAGCGTTATCGCGAGCGCAGCAGGTCTGGGGGCGATGTCCATTCTAGCCGGCTGCTCCTCCAACGGCGGCGATAGCGGTTCCGCTTCGGGCGACGCTTCGTTTAAGATCGGCACCATCGGCCCGCTGACCGGTGCCAACGCGTCCTACGGCAAGTCCGTTACCCAGGGTGTCGAGCTTGGCTGCAAGGATTTCTCGACCAAGGAGCTGCCGCTTGCCAGCAAGGCCGAGGATGACCAGGCCGACGGCGAGAAGGCCGTCAACGCCTTCAACACCCTGCTCGACTGGGGCATGCAGGCCCTCGTCGGCCCGACCACCACGGGTGCGTCGGTTGCCGTTGCCGCCGAGTGCGGTAACGACCCCAAGACGTTCATGATCACCCCGTCCGCGTCCTCCGAGGACGTCACCGACGGCAAGGATTGCGTCTTCCAGGTTTGCTTCACCGACCCCAACCAGGGTGTCAACGCTGCCAAGTTCCTGGCGCAGAAGTATGCGGACGAGAAGTTCGTGCTGTTCTATAACTCCGGCGACGCCTATTCTTCGGGCATCGCAGATTCCTTTAAGGCCCAGGCCGCTGAGTCCAAGCTCGAGATTGTTGACGAGGAGACCTTTAAGGACGACTCCGCCACGAGCTTTACCAACCAGCTGACCAAGGCCAAGCAGGCCGGCGCCACCATGATCTTTGCGCCGATCTACTACACGCCGGCGTCCGTCCTGCTCAAGAACGCCAAGGACATGGGCTACGACGTCAAGATGATGGGCTGCGACGGCATGGACGGCATCCTGGGCGTTGAGGGCTTCGATACCTCTCTTGCCGAGGGCCTGCTGCTCATGACCCCGTTCTCCGCCGACGACGAGAAGAACGCCGACTTCGTTAACGCTTACAAGGATAAGTACGGCGATACCCCCGACCAGTTTGCCGCCGACGCCTACGACGGCGTGCACGCGGTGGCCGAGGCCGTCAAGGAGGCCGGTCTTGGTGTCGACGCCGATCCGACCGAGGCCGCCGAGAAGCTGTCCAAGGCTATGCTCAAGATTACCGTTGACGGTCTGACCGGCAAGCTCACCTGGAACGATAAGGGCCAGGTCCAGAAGGAGCCCACGGCGTACGTCATCACCGACGGCAAGTACGTACAGGCCTAATTGGCCGCCTTACATAGAGCGGTTTTGATCCCAAGCAGGGGAGGTTTTGGCCTTCCCTGCTTGCTTGGTATCTAGGGACAGTGTAACGTCCCTGTTTCATACATTAACTGGAAACCTATTCGAAAGGGGGATGTGGAACATGACGGTCTTTATCCAATACCTGGTCAACGGCCTGTCCATGGGCAGCGTCTACGCCATCATCGCGTTGGGCTACACCATGGTCTACGGTATCGCCAAGATGCTCAACTTCGCTCACGGCGACGTCATCATGGTCGGTGCCTATGTCTCGTTCTGCGCCACGTCGTATCTCGGCCTCCCGGGCTGGGCATCTGTAGTTCTCTCTTGTGTGGTCTGCACGGTTCTCGGTGTTCTCATCGAGGGTCTGGCATACAAGCCGCTGCGCCAGGCGGGTCCGCTGGCCGTTCTGATTACGGCTATCGGTGTGTCCTACTTCCTGCAGAATGCCGCACAGCTTCTGTGGGGCGCCACGCCCAAGAACTTCACTTCGCTCGTCACCTTCCCGGTGCCGGAGTTCTTGGCCAAGTTTAACGTAAGCGCCGTCTCACTCGTCACCATCGTCGCCTGCCTGGTTATCATGGCCGGCCTGATGTTCTTTACGGGTAAGACCAAGATGGGCAAGGCCATGCGCGCCGTGTCCGAGGACAAGGCCGCCGCTCAGCTCATGGGCATCAACGTCAACCGCACCATCTCGATGACGTTCGCCATCGGCTCCGCCCTTGCCGCCATCGCCGGTGTGCTCCTGTGCTCCTACTCGCCGGTCCTGCAGCCCACCACGGGCGCCATGCCTGGCATCAAGGCCTTCGATGCCGCCGTTTTCGGCGGCATCGGCTCCATCCCCGGTGCCTTTGTCGGTGGCATTCTCATCGGCATCATCGAGGCGATGGCGCAGGCTTACATTTCCACGAGCCTTGCCAACTCCATCGTCTTTGGTGTTTTGATCATCGTCCTGCTCGTCAAGCCTGCCGGCCTCTTGGGCAAGTACGTCCCCGAGAAGGTGTAGGTGAGCGTTATGAAGTTTCTTAAAGACAAGCAGACGCGTCACGATTTTGTCACGTACGCCATGTGCATCGTGGCATTTGCCATCGTGTTCTTTATGCAGTCCAACCATATGATCCCGCGCATGATTGCCGGTCAGCTGGTTCCCATCACGGCCTATATCGTCATGGCCATCTCCCTTAACCTTGTCGTCGGCATCGCGGGCGACTTGTCGCTGGGCCACGCGGGCTTTATGAGCGTCGGTGCCTATACGGGCATCGTCACCGCCGTCGCGCTGGAGAGCACCGTTCCGTCCGATCCGATGCGTCTGATCATCAGCATTGTGGTCGGCGCTATCGCCGCTGCCATCTTGGGCTTCTTGATCGGTATCCCGGTCCTGCGCCTGAGCGGCGACTATCTGGCCATCGTGACCCTGGCTTTTGGCGAGATCATCAAAGAGGTCGTCACCTGCCTCATTGTGGGCGTCGATTCCCGCGGCCTGCATGTGATCTTTAACATCACGGGTAACTCCACGATCGATGACCTGCACCTGCTCGAGGACGGCACCGCCATCATCAAGGGCGCGCAGGGAGCATCGGGCGTGTCGACCTATTCGACCTTCCTTGCCGGCGCAATCCTGGTTATGGTCTCGCTCGTGATTGTACTCAACCTGGTTCGCAGCCGTACCGGTCGTGCCATTATTGCCGTGCGCGACAACAAGATCGCTGCCGAGTCTGTGGGTATCTCCGTCACCCAGTACCGCATGATCGCCTTCGTGGTTTCCGCCGCCCTCGCCGGTGCTGCCGGAGCCCTTTTCGGCGGTAACTTCTCGCAGCTTTCCGCCACTAAGTTCGACTTCAACACGTCGATCCTCATTCTGGTGTTCGTGGTCCTGGGCGGCCTGGGCAACATGCGCGGTTCCGTTATCGCGGCGGCGCTGCTTACGGTGCTCCCCGAGCTGCTCCGTCAGTTCTCGGACTACCGCATGCTCATCTACGCCATCGTGTTGATTCTGGTCATGGTCTTTACCAACAACCCACAGCTCAAGGCGTTCTTCGCACGCATTAAGGACCGCTTTGCTTCCAAGAAGGAGGTGGCAGCCGATGCCCAGTAAGTTTGAGTTCAACAAGGGCAAGATGGTTCCGTATCCTTCTGGTGCCATCGTTCCCGACCGCGACCTGGGCCAGCGCCCGGCGCTCGAGTGCATCCACCTGGGCATTGAATTCGGCGGCCTTAAGGCGGTCGACGACTTTAGCCTGACCATCGGCAAGACCGAGATCGCCGGTCTCATCGGCCCCAACGGTGCCGGCAAGACCACAGTCTTCAACCTGCTCACCAAGGTGTACCAGCCTACGCACGGCACCATCCTGCTCGACGGTGAGGACACTTCGGGCAAGTCGGTCTACCAGGTCAACCGCATGGGTATTGCCCGTACGTTCCAGAACATTCGCCTGTTCAACACCATGACGGTGGAGGACAACGTTAAGGTCGGCCTGCACAACCAGGAGCGCTACTCCGGTTTTGAGGGCGTGCTGCGCCTGCCGACGTATTGGAAGCACGAGAAGGCTGCCCACGAGCGCGCCATGGAGCTGCTG
Source organism: Collinsella sp. (assembly GCA_036312785.1). GTDB lineage: Bacteria > Actinomycetota > Coriobacteriia > Coriobacteriales > Coriobacteriaceae > Collinsella. The sequence continues at coordinate 1,307 of JAXJNG010000030.1, read as the reverse complement.
TCCATTTTTGACATGGAGCACCTGGCAAATGAACAGGCCGGCTCGCTTCCTTACGGCGCTCAGCGTCGTCTGGAAATCGTCCGCGCGCTTGCCACCAACCCCAAGCTGCTGCTGCTCGACGAGCCTGCCGCCGGCATGAACCCGTCCGAGACCGCAGAGCTCATGGCGAACATCGTCAAGATTCGCGACACCTTCGGCATCGCCATCATGCTTATCGAGCATGATATGTCGCTCGTTATGAACATCTGCGAGGGCATCTGCGTGCTTAACTTTGGCAAGGTTATCGCCAAGGGCACGGCAGAGGAAATCCAGAACAACGACGCCGTTATCGAGGCGTATCTGGGTAAGCAGGATAAGGGGGAGAACTAAATGGCAGAGCCGATGCTTTCCGTCTACAACATCAACGTCTGGTACGGCGCCATCCACGCCATCAAGGACATCTCCTTTAACGTTAACGAGGGCGAGATCGTGGCCTTGATTGGTGCCAACGGTGCCGGCAAGTCCACAACGCTCAAGACCGTCTCGGGCCTGCTGCGCTCCAAGACCGGCTCCATCAAGTTTATGGGCGAGGACATTACCCATACGCCCGCTGATAAGCTGGTTGGTAAGGGGCTGGCTCAGGTTCCCGAGGGCCGTCGCGCCTTTTTGCAGATGACGGTTGAGGAGAACCTGGAGATGGGTGCCTATACGCAGCCCAAGTCCACGGTGGCTCCGGGCCTGGAGCGCGTCTACGAGCAGTTCCCGCGCCTGAAGGAACGTCGTCGCCAGGTCGCCGGTACCCTTTCAGGCGGCGAGCAGCAGATGCTCGTTATGGGGCGCGCCCTTATGAGTAACCCTAAACTGCTCATGCTCGACGAACCCTCCATGGGTCTGGCGCCGATTCTGATCGAACAGATCTTCCAAATTGTCGAGGACCTGCACAAGGCCGGCACCACGGTGCTCCTGGTCGAGCAAAACGCACAGATGGCTCTTTCCATCGCCACACGCGGCTACGTGCTCGAGACCGGCAAGATCACCATGACCGGCACCGGCCAAGAACTGCTCCACGACGACAACGTGCGTAAAGCCTACCTGGGCGGCTAGATAGTTACGGCGTTTTGCCAAACGCCGTAACCAGCCGACGCTGCAAGCCCGCCAGAGCGGCAATCTGCCTTTCAACTTCGGCGGCATGACCAGAAGGTCAATGCCGCCTTGTTTCAAGGCACCTTGCTCGCTCTGGCGGGCTTTCGCTCATATGACCCAATCCGCTGTCAAGAGCCACAATGGCCCCGCCGACCGCTTGCAATCGGTCGGCGGGGCCTGCCGTT
>JAXJNG010000029.1:0-4790 GCA_036312785.1 Collinsella sp. | reverse complement strand
CGACACATCTGGTGTGTCCATCCTCGCAGTATCCGGTTCTCAAGGTGCACGCCTGCGCTGGTTCCCGGTTCCACCGGGCCGCGCGGCAAGGAGATATATTGCCAGACCGGAGGGGCCCCGTGGGCGGGAATCTGGGCGTACACATTTCCTACACATCTTGGAATCCGACTAACGTTTGCCAGCCGTTACCTACCGCTCGCCGAGCATCTCTTTATATAAGGCAGTCTCATGGTTAAAGCGGATACGTTCCCCTAGCTAAAGCACAGCCAGCATCGAGCAACTCGTCACGTTCTTCCACCGAGAACCCCTCGGCGTAGACGCGCACCACTGGTTCGGTCCCGCTAGGACGGACCAGCAGCCACGTGTCATCCTCGAATGCCAAACGCAAGCCATCCATATGACTAACGTTTTGCGGCACCTTGCCACAAATCGACTTGGGGTTTACGCCCGGCAGCAGGGTTCGTAACGTTTCGGCATCTTCGGCCTCAAGGCGCAAATCGCGTCGACCGTAACTCGTCTTACCAAAACTGTCCTCGAGTTGGTCGACCAGAACGCCCAAAGGCGCGTCCGTCTTTGCCATAAGCTCACACAGAATCAGACAGGCGAGGATTCCATCGCGCTCGGGCATATGCGCGGCGATGCCGATACCACCGGCTTCTTCGCCGCCCATGAGGACGCCGTCCTTCTTCATCTCCGCCGCTATATATTTGAAACCGACTGGTTTGACGGTCACGCGGCAGCCAAGCGTCTCGGCAATGCGACGCACGAGCGTCGAGCATGAAAGATTGACGACGACGCGCCCCTCCAAATTACGAAATTGAACCAAGTCGCCCAAAACGAGCGCCATGATCTGATGCGGATGTATATATCTGCCGCGCTCGTCAACCGCGCCGATACGGTCGGCGTCGCCGTCGGTCACCAGGCCAGCGCAAGCTCCGTCCTCGATAACCGTGCGCTCGCAAGTGTCCACCCAAGGCTCAACGGGGTCGGGGCAGATATCTTCTTGATCAGACGCCTGCCCGGCGTGAATCTCGTGCACCTCAACGCCAAGCTCGCGCAGCAAGTCGGCTAGATAGCCCTGGGCTGCGCCGCCCATGGGATCGACAACCACGCGCAAGTGCGCGGCGCGGATGGCTTCGGCATCGACAAACGATGCCACCGCCTGCATATAGTCAGGAATGATATCTGCGGTGCGATATTGCCCCTCGATCCCCATTGGCTCGGGAGCCATAGTCTCTTCAAGCTCTTCGATGACATCCTGGTTGGCGGTCGAGCCGTCACCCATGCGAATCTTGAGGCACAGATAACCCTGCGGATGATGGGACCCCGTCACCATGAGCGCGCCGCACGCTTCACCGTCATAAGCCGCCGCCCACGTAAGGGCAGGGGTCGGGACAGGCCGCGAAGCGAGCACGGCGTCTAGCCCGTGCGCTGCTAGCGCGCCCGCCGCAAGCTCAGCGAACTCGCGCGCCAGGGGCCGGGTGTCGAACCCTATATATACCGTTTTGCCCGGATTGGTCTTTTGCCACAACTCGCCGACGGCATCGGCGATACGGGCAACGTTATCGGCAGTGAAGTCCTCATCGACGCGAGCGCGCCAACCGTCAGTTCCAAAATGAATTATCGCGCACACGCGCAGGCACCTCACAGTGTTTGGATCATGGTACGCATGGGGTATACCCGCAACATGCACTCGGCAACCTGCCGGCACCAGCATTCACCATTTGGGCAAATGCTGCCGAGGACATGCAATCAATAAAAACCGCCCCGTATGGAGCGGTTTTGCCCTTTACATATCGAGCGCCTCGGCCATCGCGGCCGTAGTGATTGCCGTGGTTCCACAGCAACTGCCCACCATTGCGGCACCGGCATGTCCCCATTCGATGCATGCGCGCGCGAAAGCTTCGGGGTTCTCGTGCCATACGGGGCCATCCTGAGTCTGGACCGGATCGCCTACGTTGGGACGCACCGTGACGGGAGTAGTCGCCGATGCAACCATCCTGGGCACCGCCGCGTTCGCGGCCGCAAGCGAACAGCAATTAACACCAACCGAGTTTGCGCCGTGTTTTTCGGCGTACAAAACGGCCGCCTCGATGTTGAGGCCATCGCCCAACAGGTCGCCTTTATCGTCAACGACAAAACTCACCAGAACAGGCATGCCGTCGGCGGCATCTCGGGCGCCGGCAAGCATGGGCTGCAAATTACGGATAGAAGTCACCGTCTCGATCAGCAGACCGTCAACGCCGGCATTGAGCAAGGCGTGCGCCTGTTCGCGCGCAATGCCTCGGATTTCACGATACTCGGCAGAGTCCTCGGCAAACCACTCAATACCGATCGGGCCCATCGAGCCCAGCAGCAGCTGAGGGTGCGCCTGGCGGGCATCGTCGACGGCCCCGCGATTGACCTCCGCCACGGACGGCGCAATCTGGTCGTGCTTGAGGGCATAGCTCGATGCCTGAAAGGTGTTGGTAATGAGCACCTGCGCGCCGGCGGCGACATACAAGCGATGGATACGAGAAACGGTCTGCGGCTCTGCCAGATTCCAAAACGCCGGTGGAATGTCGGCGGCATCGTACTCACTCAACAGAACACTGCCCATGGGGCCCTGCGCCAACAAGGTCTCGCTCGACAAGCGGCGCGTAAGTTCCTCGGCGCCAAAGCGGTTGTAATAACTCGTATCCATATATATCCCGCTATTCCTCGACGCTGATTCCCTGCTTTTCGAGATAGGCGAGCCAGCGGCTCATCGTGTCCTCGGATAGCGCATGCTCCATCATGCAGGCCTCGGAATCGGCTCGCTCAAATTCGACACCGAGCTCCTGAACCAAAAACGTGCGGATGAGGCGATGACGGTACCAGATAGCCGTGCCAACCTCGCGGCCGCGATCGGTCAGGATCACCTTGCCGTAGTGCGATTGCTCGACAAGCTCGGATGCCTTGAGCGCCGAAACCGCTTTATTGACCGATGCCTTGGAGACGCCAAGGCGCTGCGCGATGTCGACCGATCGCACGCCGTTGGTTTCCCCCTCTTCGCTTTCAATGCGAACCATGCACTCCAAGTAGTCTTCGTTCGCCACCGTCAGATGTAGTTCGCGCGAGCTATTTGTCGTATCCATGATCTTCCGTCCCTTCTGCATTCAATGGCTGATTCTACCCCATCCAAGCGTCGTGGTATGCCGTGGCATACCGTGCTAGAGTTCTTGTTGCACACGACGACCAAGATTGGAGCGGTCTTTATGGAAAACACCACCACGAGCCCCGATGTCCTCGAGCGCTTTTTGCGCTACGTCCAGATCAACACGCAGTCCGAGGATGCAAACTGCGACCAGGTACCCTCGAGCGCCGTTCAGTTTGACCTTGCCAACGTGCTGGCTGAAGAGCTGCGCGAGCTTGGTGCGGAAGATGCCCACGTGACCGAGCACGCCTATGTCTGCGCGCATATCCCCGCAAGTGCGGGCGCTGAGGACAAGCCCGCCCTGGGCCTGATCGCCCATCTCGACACCACCGAAGTTGCACCGGGCGCCGGCGTGAAGCCGCACATCGTACACTACGAAGGCGGCGACCTGGTCTGCGGCACGGTTGACGGTAAGCCCGTTGCCATGAGTACCGCCAAGCTTCCCGCCCTGAATGACCTCGCGGGTGAGGACCTGGTCTGCAGCGATGGCACCACGCTGCTGGGCGCGGACGACAAGGCAGGCGTCGCCGAGATCATGTCGCTTGTCGCGCGTATCGCTCAGGACCCTTCTCTGCCCCATCCCGCACTCGGCATTTGCTTCTGCCCTGACGAGGAGATCGGCCACGGAGCCGAGCTGTTGGATATCGATACCTTTGGCTGCAAGTACGCCTACACGGTCGACGGCGGCCCCATCGGCGAGCTGGAGTGGGAGTGTTTTAACGCCGCCGAGGCGACCGTCCGCTTTGAGGGCCAGTCCATCCACCCGGGCGACGCCAAGGGCCGTATGGTCAACGCGGGCAATCTGTTCTGCGACTTCAACGCGTTGCTCCCCTACGTGCAGCGCCCGGAGTATACGGAAGGCTACGAGGGCTTTTATCACCTTGAGGGTGTATCTGCGACCGTCGATCACGCCACAGCGCGCTATATCGTCCGCGACCATGACGCCGCCAAGTTCCAGCAGAAACTCGACCTTATTGATGCCGCCGCCTCGATGCTCAACCAGCGTCTGGGTGAGAAGCACGTGACGGTCGAGATTAAGCAGCAGTATCGAAATATGGCCGAGATCGTTCGTGACTATCCCGAGCTTATTGATGTTGCCAAGGAAGCCTACCTTGCCTGCGGCGTTGAGCCCCAGGTGCTGCCAATTCGTGGCGGCACCGACGGCGCTCAGCTGTCGTTCCGCGGTCTGCCCTGCCCCAACCTTTCCACCGGCGGCTATTGCTACCACGGCGTCAACGAGTTCGTCCCGGTCAGTTCGCTCGTCAAGATGACCGACGTGCTCCAGGAGCTCGTCGCCCGCTTTGCATAAGCCTGGCTGCACAAGTCCAAAAGACGAATCGCCCCGTCCTCAACCGAGAACGGGGCGATTTTTTTGCTGCAATGTGAACAGGTTGACGCACGCCAGCCTCTTAACGCAAGGAGTGTCCCAAACTGCCGGCACAAAAGGAACGTCCCCAAGTGCCAAGTGTTCCGGCAACGCCGATGTTTTGGCGCGGACAGACACTATGACCCAATCCGAGGGCACTAAAAAGATAGGAGCCCCCGCTCGTGACCGCGGGTCGGGGCTGCGACAATGATGTTGAAGTGCCATAGGCGCAGCCGCGCCGCAACGAGG
>JAXJNG010000028.1:0-43290 GCA_036312785.1 Collinsella sp. | reverse complement strand
TCCCGGGTCGGATACCCGATCGGAGCATAGTTCCGTTAGCGCAGTTGGTGAAAGTACGTTAGCGGGGTCGGCGAAAGCGCGTTAGCGCATTCGGCGAGATGCGTTTGCGAAAGTGGTCAATTTTAGATTAGCGCTAACAGATGTCGACCGACACCGCGAGCTGCGCCGCGGTCCTCGGGCCGATGCCGGGCACGGTGAGCAGGCACGCGTAGGTCTCGTCGCCCTCGAGCAGCGCCGCCGTCTCGGCCTCGAGGGCCCCGGCCTCGTCGAGGGCCTCCGATATCCGGGCGGCCAGGAACCTGACCTGCCTGTTCTCGGCCTCGACGAGCGCCGGCGGGGGCGCGGTGGAGGCGGCCGCGGCCTCCCCGGCGGCCTCGGCCCGCGGGCCCCCGGCCCCGGAGCGGGCGATCCCCCACGCCCCGCCGAACCCGGCGAGCAGCTCCAGCCACCGCCGGTCCGACAGGTCGACCGCGGCCTCGAGGGCCGGGCAGGACTCGAGCAGCACCGCGCGCAGGCGGTTCTTGTCCCTGGTCGCGCAGGCGACGACGTGGGCGCGCTGCGACGAGAGGGCGCGGGCGGCCTCGAGGGCCTCGCCGCGGCCCGGGACCCCCGACAGGGAGTCCGGCACGCCCAGGGCGGTCCGCGCGATCACCGCGGCGTCGCGCTCGTCGGTCTTGGCCTCGCCGGCGAACAGGCCCGCGGCGCGGCTGGCGGCGAGGCCGGGCAGGTAGGCGACCCCGAGCCCCGCGGCGCGGGCCCGCCTCACGGCGAGGGACCCTATGTTGCGGAACTGGTCGACGACGACGAGCGTGCCGGCGGGCGCGGAGGCGAACAGCGCGTCGAGCTCGGCCTCCCTGTTGCGGACGGGGGCGCTGTCCAGCACCTCCCCGTCGCGGTCGATCAGGCAGGCCCAGTGCGATGACTTGCCGACGTCCAGGCCGAGCACGGCCGCGGGTCTGGTGGATGGCGCTTTCACGGTGGTATCCTTCCGGTAGTCGTTCGACCGGATGGCCTCCCCCTCGGCACTCACATTACCAGCCGCGGCACCTGCCCGGCACTTTCCTATCAGCCGTCGGGGGCGGCGCGCCCCGCGCCGGCAGCACCCAACGGGCCCTCTCGGGGCAGGGACGTTCGGCCGTGCGCGGGCGCCCGGTCGGCGGCCCGTTCTGGGCGCGCCTCAATCGTAGCCCGAGACGGTCCCGGGCTGACAATTTCGACTGTAATGGACGTTCTTAAACGACTAGTTAGGCGAGGGGTGTGGACTCCCATTCTCCGGTGAGGTGGGGGATGTCGAAGGTTCGATAACCGCAGTCGTAGGCGTGGGCCTGGGCCTCGCGGATGATCCAGCAGATATCACAGGCGCGGTGCGCGTCCGAGCCAAAGGTGATCGGCACTTCGGCATGGGCAAAGCGGCGCAAAAGGCCGGTCGCGGGGTAGTAGTCGTCGAGCCCCTTGCGCGGTGCGGCCGTCGAGACCTCAACGCGGCGGCCCGTGTCGTGTGCACACTCTGCCATCTGCTTCCAGAGCGGTGCGGGGTCAAAATCGGGTGCAAAGCCTTCCTTCGAAAAGCGCATGACCAGGTCGGGATGAGCCATCACATCAAAGTTAAGCGGGCTCTCGCAGGCGCGGCACCAGTCATCGACATAGCGCTCCCACACGCCGCGTACCCCCAGGTTTTCCCAAACGTGCAAGTTGGTGTCATCGTCGATCCAGCCGCAGCGCGAATCGGGCGTATCGGGACGAGCGACGTCCTCCGTTCCCGCCGTACCCGCGGCACCGGCCATGATATCGCCTGGGTTGCCAATCCAGTGCACACTGCCCAGGCGCACGACGGCGCCCTGGGACCAGCGCTCAACCAAAGGCTCGCAGCCCTCGTACCAATCGCATTCGAAACCGTAGATAAAGGTGAGTTCTGGCGCAATCTGAGCGGCAAGATTGCGAGCGTCCTCAAAAGCCAGACGATGCGCCGGGAGGTCGCCCTCAGTAACCTGCACCTCGCAGTTAGCATCCATGCTGGCGGGCAGGGTGAGATGGTCGGTCGAGACCATGACGCGGCAGCCGGCCGCAGCAGCGGCACGGACGTTGTCCTCAAACGAGGCATGCCCGTCCGAAAACGAGGTGTGGGTATGGCAATCGACCAGCGGGCACATGGGCATAGCGGCTCCTTTGCGTCAAGCGAATCCGCTTCATTGTAATGGCGCAGCTCTCAACACGCCGGGCACGCCGGGGATCGAAATCGATTGGAAAGGTTGCGCGGCGCGTGGTGCGGCCTCGCTTGCTCTCAAAACGTGTACGTCAGCCTCCAAAACCGACAAATAATGACATGTTTGGAGGCTGACGTACACGTTTGGATGGGGGCGAGGGCGGCGACGGACGAAAGTCACGCTTGTGCCACGTCCGATGTGCTAGCGTTTGGATGAACAAAACGAGCCCGCGCGGAAAGGAGCCGGACCGTATGCCATGCGATAGCACATCCCCGCTGTCCCGCGAGACCGATGCGCCCGAAACCATCGTCAAGCTGGAATGCGACATCGACGACGCGTCGCCTGAGGTACTCGCCTACGCCGCCGACCGCCTGCGCGAGGCGGGTGCGCGCGAGGTGCACTGGCTGCCCCTCTATTGTAAGAAAGGCCGCCCCGGCTGGCAGCTGCAGGTAATCTGCACCTACGAGGATATCGAGCGCCTGCAGACGATCATCTTCTTGGAAACCACGACCAACGGCATTCGTCGCCAGGTTATGGAGCGCGTTTGCCTACCACGCCGCTTTGAGCGCGTAACGACGCCATGGGGCGAGGTGTTCGTCAAGGTGGCCACCCTGCCCGACGGCAGCGAGCGTGCAGCGCCCGAGTACGAGGACTGCGCCCGCCTTGCCCGCGAGCACGGCGTGCCGCTCCAGCGCGTGATGCAGGCGGCCCAGAGCGCGGCACTGCGATTTGAATAATGCGGCTGGTGGCGACATTCTGCGCCCAGCCATATCAACCCCATTCGAAAGGATCTTCCCATGAAATACCTCATCGCCTCCGACATCCACGGCTCTGCATATTGGGCCGAGCGCCTGGTCGCCGCCATCGAGTCCGAGCAGCCCGACCGCATCGTCCTGCTGGGCGACCTGCTCTACCACGGTCCGCGCAACGACCTGCCGCGCGATTACGCCCCCAAGCGCGTAATCCCGCTGCTCAACGCCCTGGCCGACCGCATCATCGCGGTACGCGGCAACTGCGATGCCGAGGTCGACCAGATGGTGCTCGACTTCCCCGTCATGGCCGACTACGCCACGCTGTTCGACGAGACCGGCCGCGAGCTGTTCCTGACGCACGGCCACGTCTTTGGCGCCGGCATGCACAACAGCGTCGACCACGCGCCCGCGTTGCCCGAGGGCTCCGCGCTCGTCTACGGTCACACGCACATCAAGGTTAACGAGGCAAGCGAGGCGCACCCGGGCCTGTGGCTCTTCAACCCCGGCAGCGTGAGCATCCCCAAGGACGGCACGCACAGCTACGGCATCTACGAGGGCGGTGCGTTCCGCCACGTGATCCTGGAGGAGGAATAACCATGGCGCAGCACATGGCTCAGCAAAATGCCGAGGGCTCGCGCGATCTGTCCACGCTGGTCGACGCGTCGGCCGAGCTGCAGCATCTGGTGCAGACCATCTGGCGTCTGCGTCAGCCCGATGGCTGCCCGTGGGACCGCGAACAGACGCACCGCAGCATTGGCAAGAACATGATCGAGGAAGCCTACGAGGCGCTCGATTGCATCGAGGCGGACGACGCGGCGCATCTGCGCGAGGAGCTGGGCGATGTGCTCATGCAGGTGGTGCTGCATGCGCAAATTGCGGCGGATGCCGGCGAGTTTACGCTGGCCGACGTGGCGCGCGATATCGACGCCAAGCTCATTCGCCGTCATCCGCACGTGTTTGGCGATGTGGATGCCGACAGCTCCGACGAGGTACTCAAGATTTGGGACGAGGTCAAGCTTGCCGAGAGGGCTGCCAAGGACAAGGCCGTGGCGGCGGGCGAGGCTGCGCCCGAGGGCCTGCTCGACGGCGTGCCCACGCATCTGCCGGCGCTGATGCAGGCTCAGAAGGTGTCGCGCAAGGCGGCTGCCGTGGGCTTTGAGTGGGAGACGGTCCAGGACGTGTGGGACGAGGTCGCCGAGGAACGTGCCGAGTTTGAGGCCGAGGCCCCCGGAACGCCCGAGCGCGAAATGGAGTTTGGCGATCTGCTCTTTGCCCTGGTCAACGTCGCGCGCAAAGAGGGGATCGACGCCGAGAGCGCCCTGCGCGCCAGCACGGCAAAGTTCCGCCGCCGCTGGGCCGCGATGGAGCAGATGGCGGCCGATGCTCACGTGGATCTTGCCGAGCTTTCGACCCACGGCCTCAACGACCTGTGGGATGCCGCAAAGGCGGAGGAGTAAGACTGCTGGAACGACGGGCTGACACGCCTCATCGTTCCCGCTAAATTTTTCGAAAATCAAGTGTATCCCTCGGCTAACTTAGGGCATAATGCAAAAAGTGCGACATGGCTAACTTACGGAGACGCACCGATGGTGCACGGTCAGCCGGTCGCTTGCATCCACTACGTTTCCAAGTGAGAGGGAGACAACATGAGCGATATTTTGGACGTCTACGGTCGCGAGGTGCTCGACAGTCGCGGCAATCCCACCGTCGAGGTCGAGGTCGTGCTCGAGGACGGCAGCTTTGGCCGCGCAATGGTGCCTTCGGGTGCTTCGACCGGCGCCTTTGAGGCCTGCGAGCTGCGCGATGGCGACAAGGGCCGCTACCTGGGCAAGGGCGTTTCGCAGGCCGTCGAGCATGTCAACAACGAGTGCGCTAACGCCGTCGTGGGCCTCGACGCCTTCGACCAGCGCGCCGTCGATGCCGCGCTGATTGCCGCGGACGGTACCCCCAACAAGACCAAGCTCGGTGCCAACGCCATCCTGGGCGTGTCGCTGGCCGTCGCCCGCGCCGCTGCCGAGTCGGCGGGCCTGTCACTGTACCAGTACCTGGGCGGCGTCAACGCCCATCTGCTGCCCACGCCCATGATGAACATCCTCAACGGCGGCGTGCATGCCGACAACAACGTCGACTTCCAGGAGTTCATGATCATGCCCGTGGGTGCTCCGAGCTTTGCCGAGGGCCTGCGTTGGTGCGCCGAGGTCTACCACACTCTCAAGGGCGTGCTGCACGAGGCCGGCCTGGGCGGCGGCGTGGGCGACGAGGGCGGCTTTGCCCCCAACCTTAAGACCAATGCCGAGCCGTTCGAGTACATCACCAAGGCCGTGGAGAAGGCCGGCTTTAAGCCCGGCATCGACTTCATGTACGCCATGGACCCGGCCTCGACCGAGTTCTACAACGCCGAGACCGGCATGTACGAGCTCAAGGGCGAGGGCGTGGAGTACACGAGTGCCCAGATGGTTGATTACTGGGAGAAGCTCGTCGACACCTATCCCATCATCTCCATCGAGGACGGCATGGCCGAGGAGGACTGGGACGGCTGGGTTGAGCTCACCCGTCGCATTGGCAACAAGGTGCAGCTGGTGGGCGACGACCTGTTCGTCACCAACACCGAGCGCCTCAAGAAGGGCATCGAGCTGGGTGCCGCCAACGCGATCCTGGTCAAGGTCAACCAGATCGGCACGCTCACCGAGTCGCTCGAGGCCATCGAGACCGCCAAGGAGGCCGGCTACGCTTGCATCGTGAGCCACCGTTCCGGCGAGACCGAGGACTCCACGATCGCCGACCTGGTCGTGGGCGTCAACGCCGGCCAGATCAAGTCGGGCGCCCCGTGCCGCAGCGACCGTATCGCCAAGTACAACCAGCTCATCCGCATCGAGGACGAGCTCGAGGGCAGCGCGCGTTACGCCGGCAAGGCCGCGTTCTACAACATTCGCTAGGCACGCGGAGGTCGCGGGGGCGGGGAAGACTCGGATTTGCCTTGCTCCAGCCGGGCGCTGTTGAGCACCATTGGGCGCTGGGCCATATGACTCAGCGCCTTTTTTATGTCGAGCAAAGGCTGGCGAAGGCGGTGCGGGCGCTCGTGCTATAACTAGAATACTTAGCGCAAACAAACCTCAACCGCACAAGGCGCACATGGATCAGATTTACGACAACAGGTACTATTCCGCCGGTTCGCGTGAGCCGTCGCCTCGCCGTGCGCGCACGGTGCAGCTCGGTGGGTCCGCCTACGCCGGCGCCGACCGCTCCATGCAGCGCCCGACAAGTACCTCGCGCCCCAATGCTCAAGTGAATACTTCGACAGATGGACCAGTGCGCCCGGCACGTTCGTCGCATGCTCAGCGCTCGTCGGCTCAAACGCACGATAGGTCGAGCAGGCCTTCGAACCGTTTTTCGGGCTCGGACTTTATGCACTACGCCAACGACAACGCGGTGGTCAAGGCGATCTACGACTTTACCCACGGTCCTCAGCGAGGGCTATTCATCGGCATTGTCGTTGCCCTGGTGCTCGTGAGCCTGTATTTCCCCGTGCGCGACCTGTACGTGGCAAAGCGTTCGAGCGATATCTTGACCAAGCAGGTCGAGATTCGCCAGCAATACAATGATGGGCTGCAAAAAAGCGTCGACAAGCTGCTCTCGGAGGAGGGTATCAAGGATGCGGCATCCGAGGACCTGGGCTTGGTGATGCCCGGCGAGAAGAGGATTGAAGTGCAGGGCCTGGACGGCGATTCGGATGCCTCGTCGAGCCAGAAGTCGTCGAACGCCAAGAAGGCCAGCGAAGTTGCCAAGGAAATCGAAGAAGTCGGTAAGGACGCGCCGTGGTACATCCAAGCGCTCGACATGCTGTTTGGGTTTAACGGCGTCGAGGGCCAGACGGTCGTGTCCAACGGCAAATAGCGCCCGGAGGGGAGCCCGCAATGGCAGATTGCAAACGCTATAAGGTAGCCGCGATCGACCTGGGAACGGTGTCGTCGCGACTGGTGCTGGCGCAGGTCGAGGCCGGGGCGATCGTGGAATCGTCCAAGCATACCGAGATCACCGACTTGGGCGAGGGCGTGGACGCGACGGGGCGCTTTTGCGAGGCGGCCGTTGAGCGCGTGCTCGCTGCGTGCCGCATGTTTGTGGACGAAGCCCGTGCCTTTGGGGCCGCGTGCATCTGCACCACGTGCACGAGCGCCGCACGCGATGCGTCCAATGCTGCCCTGCTGCTGGACGGCCTGCGCGATCTGGGGCTCGAACCGCAGGTGATTCCGGGCGAGGTTGAGGCGCGCCTGACGTTTTTTGGCGTAGCGCACGACTTTGCAGGCGAGCGCATCATCGTCGCCGATTCGGGTGGCGGCTCCACGGAGCTCGCGACGGGCGTCTATGCGCCTGAGCGCGGGGTCTTTGCGCTGGAGGGAACGCGCTCACTGGACATCGGTTGCCGTCGCGTGACGGAGCGGTTTTTCTCGGCGCTGCCGCCCGCACGCGGCGAGCTTGCTGCCGCTGCCTCGTGGGCAGGCGAGCAGTTCGCCGCCTATTTTGAAGGCCTGCCCAGCGACTTTGAGCGCGCCGAGCGTCTGGTCGCGGTGGGTGGCACGGTGACTACGCTGGTGGCTCTGGTCCACGAGCTGGAACCGTACGATTCGAGCTTTGTTCACCTACGCGAGCTGTCGCTGGAGCAGGTCTCGGCCGCTATCGAGCGCATGTCTGTGTTGGACGCGGAAGGCATCGCCGCGCTACCGGGTGTACAGCCCAAACGCGCGGGCGTGATCTTGGCTGGCGCCGTGGTGATCCGCGAACTCATGCGTGCCGGCGGCTACAAGACGCTCACCGTAAGCGAGAACAGCCTACTCGCCGGCATGGCCGCCACCATCAACGAGACTCTCGACGGCGCGACCCCCACCATCGGCTGGACCCCCAGCCTCAGCGCCCTCTAAATAATAAGTTGCGGTGAAATACGGACTAAAATCGCCCTTTCGGGCACCAAACAGTCCCTATTCCACCGCAACTCAACAGCCGGCACCTGGGGACAGTCCTTGTGGGGCGTCCCCACAGCGCCTATGCCAGCTTGTCGATCTGCCCAATCTCCCAAAGCGGAATATTGATGAGCGTGCCCTCGTCTCTATATGCCGCCAGGGAGCTCCTCACGCAACGCTCGAGCTTGAATTTTTCGCAGGCTATTTTCAGACTCTTCGCTTTAAGGTTCTCTGCCGCCTTGACCTCAAGCGGAAGCACGGTTCCCGCATGGTCGATGGCAAAGTCGGTTTCGGCATTGCCAGAGGTAGAGGACCAATACGCGGGAGTTTTGTCCTGGAGCAAAAGCTCCTGCGCGACGTATTGTTCGGTCAGCGAACCTTTGAACTCGGTAAAAACAGCGGATCCGTTAAGAACGATGGCCGGAGAGAGACCGGAGAGCGCTCCGAGGATGCCGGTGTCGATGCAGAACAGTTTGAAGCCCGAGAGGTCTTCGTAGCTCGAGAGCGGCGCCTTTAGAGCGGAAACACGTGGCACCTTATGAACGATTCCGTAGTCCGTGAGCCACTGGAGGCTTTCCTCGAAATCGCGTGCGCGCGCTCCGGGGCGAAGGGCGCCATAGACAAACTTCTTGTTCTCTTTGGCAAGCTGGCCGGGAAGGGATTTCCAAACCAACCTCATGCGCTCGATGATGCGGGCGGGTGCATGTTTGCCAAAATCGGATTCGTAAGCCTCGATGATTTGCTGCTGAAGCCTTCGGGCTTCGATGAAGTCGCGTGTCTCGGCGAAAGCGGAGACAACTTCGGGCATACCGCCGACAACAAGGTATTCCTTGAGCAAGTGTTCGAGCTTTTCGGTAACGTTTGCTAGAAGGTTCATGTCTGCGGCAAGGATGGCGTCGGCGAGCGGGTCGCCGTCGACGGCACGAACGAACTCGGCGAACCCCATGGGACGCATGGTGAGCTGGTCGATTTTGCCGACGGGAAATGACTCATTTTCGCGTCGGAGCGCGAGGCCCATATAGGAACCGGCTGCTACGATGTGGTATTCGGGTGCAAGCTCGTTGAAGTACTTGAGCGAGGTGATCCCGCGCGGGGCCTCTTGGATCTCGTCGAAGATGATGAGCGTGTCTGCTGGCGTTACAGTTTGGCCACGTAGGAGTTCTATCTGGGAGATGATGCGCTTGGGGTCGAGGTCCCCATCGAACAGCGAGCGTGTGCTCGGCTCGAGCATAAAGTCAAAACGAATGACGTTTCGATACTGCTGGCTTGCGAATTCGTTAAGAAGCCAAGTCTTTCCTGTCTGGCGGGCTCCCTTAAGCAAGAGAGGTTTGCGATTCGTCCTTGATTTCCAAGCGATAAGTTCGCTCATAAGCTGTCGCTGCATATTGCCTCCCAACCCTCTCGGTTAGTATAAGGCCATTTGGGTGTTTCCATCGGAAAATGTGCGAGACAACCACGTTTTTCCATCGGAAAATGTGGGAGACAACCACGTTTTTCCATCGGAAAATGTGGGAACACCAACCTAAGTCGCGGTGGAATAGTTCCTAAATGGGCTGGTAAATTGCCAAAACAGGAACTATTCCACCGCAACTTAGAGCCCCGCCGGCGTGTAAAAGAAACGAGCCCGCATCCCTTGGAGACACGGGCTCGAAAGCTCCATATGGTAGGGGCGGTGGGACGTCCGCGCATTTGCTGCGCAAATACGCACCGGCTTCGGCCGCCTGTCGGCGCCCTCGCCGGCTCGCTTCGGACGCTGCGCGTCCGCTTAACGCTCGCCCCCTCGCGGGTTCGAGTCCCACCGGCATCTAAAAGAAGCGAGCCCGCATCCCTGAGGAACACGGGCTCGAAAGCTCCATATGGTAGGGGCGGTGGGACTCGAACCCACAATCCTTGCGGCGAGAGATTTTAAGTCTCCTGCGTATGCCAATTCCGCCACGCCCCCGTGAGACTAGAAGTCTAGCACAAGCCGTCCGTTACGCGTTGACGGCCATCGAGTGTTGGCCCGACTTCTCCAGGAACTCTTGGAACTTTGCCTCGTCGCCCTTGTTTTGATACTGCAGGGCCAGCAGGTACTCCAGTCGGCAGCGCTTGACCGGGTCGTCGCCGACATCCTCGAGCATGCGCTCCAGCTCGGGAATGTCGTTGTGGCGCTTGAGGATCATCGTGTCGTACATCAGCTGACACTCGTGTGCAACCGCCTCGGCTTGACCGCCCTCAAAGCCCTTGATCTCGTGCAGCAGCTCTTTGGACTTTTTGCGGTCCTCCTGGCCAACGTAGTAGTTAAAGGCCTTAATCACCAGGTCGACGCGCTGCATCTTGGGCAGATTGAGCCCCAGCAGCAGGTCGAACATCTCGCTGGCGTGCTCGTGGTCCTCGCGCAGCAGATAGGAGTTCAGACGCAGGTAGTCGCGGTTGTAGCGCGGGTACAGCATGCTGGTGAGTTTGCCGTCGAGCAAATGATCGAACTCGTCCCACTGCTTGGCAGCCATAAGCTGCTGCAAACGCTTGAACGTGGTGCGTTTTTTGACGCTAAAGAACACCGACACGGCGATGCAGATGATAACGACGGCGGTCCAGAGTGTGCGGGAATCGGGCATATTGGGATCCTTAGTCGCTCATAAAGCGAGCGGTATGACAACACGTACTAGATGTATTATACGCAGCGCGCAAGCAAACTAGCATAAAAGCTCATCGAGGCTGAGTGCCATCGCTCGCTGCGGTACACTTACCTAAAGTAAACCATGAAGGGAGACATTACCTATGAAGAAGATCGTTTTGGCTTGCGGTGCTGGCGCTGCTACTTCCACACTCGTTGCCCAGAAGGTCGCCACCTTGCTCGACGCCAACGGTTACGCCGACAAGTACGAGATCGTGCAGTGCGCCATCTCCGAGGCCAAGGACTACTGCGACGAGGGCGCCGACCTGCTGATCGCCACCACCGTTGCCCCCGAAGGCCTCACCTGCCCGTACGTGAGCGGCGTGCCCTTCATGACCGGCATGAACCGCGTCGCTGCCGAGAAGGCCGTTCTCGACGTCATGGCTCAGTAGGCACTGCCTGTATGAGTGAGCAGAACGTCAACCCGGTCGAGCTCTTTGGCATGCGCGTTGCCCATGTGGGCATTAACGCCGCCGACCCGGCAGACGCCCTGGAGATCGCGGAGCTGTTCTCGACGATGATGGGCCTGCCTGTTATCGAGACCCCGGTTTCGTACTTCAACGATTCGCTGGTCGAGGTCATGAAGCAGAACGGTCGTGGCACCAAAGGCCACATCGGCTTTGCCGTTAACGACATCGATGCAGCTGAGAAGTGGTTTGCCGAGCGCGGGCTCGAGGTCAACGAGGAGTCGCGCGCGCTGCTACCCGACGGTGGTACCAAGCTCGTGTACTTTAAGCGCGAGTTCGCCGGCTTCGCCGTGCACCTGTGCCGCGAGTAGCGCACAAGCTGTCATAGCTAGCAAAAAGGGATAGGGCTGCGTGGCCCTATCCCTTTATTTATGCCGAGGGGCTTCCTATCGTGGCAGGCGAATCGTAAAGCGGCTGCCGACCCCTTCGACCGAGGTCACACCGATGACGCCGCCGTGGCTGTCGACGATCCACTTGGCGATCGCAAGCCCCAGACCCGAACCCTGTGCGCCGGCATCGCGCGCGTTGTCGGCACGGTAGAACCGCTCGAACGCGTGAGCTGCGGATTCCTGGTTCATGCCGATGCCCTCGTCCTCAACACTTATGTCGATCGCGCCCGCGCCCGCATCCGGCGCTACGCCAAACGAGATGGGCGTGCCCGCGTCCGAATACTTGGCGGCGTTTTGCACGATCACGCGCAGAGCCTGCTTCACGAGCGCCACGTCGACGGGCGCGTCGCAGCGCGGGTCGCTGGCAAGCGCAGCGTCAGAAGCCAGCCGATACGTGTGCTCGGTATCGATCATCTGTGATTCTTCGCAAACCTCGCCGACCAGTGCAGCCAGGTTGGTATGCGCACGCCGCAGGACCGTGCGCCCGGCATCGCCGCGCGCCAAAAACAGCAGCTGCTCCACGAGCTCCTGCATGTGCTCGCTTTCGGCCTTGAGGGACGCGATGGATTCCGCCAGCACGTCCGGGTCGTCTTTGCCCCAGCGGTCGAGCATGTTCACGTAGCCCTGAATCACCGCGATGGGCGTGCGCAGCTCGTGGCTTGCATCGTTGACAAAGCGCATCTGCTGCAGCTTGGCCTCTTGCATCTGGCGCAGCAGGCGGTTGAGTGCGACCTCGATGCTTGCCAGGTCGGCGTCGCCGGTGGTGACGCTCGGCGAGTCGACGCTCGCGCGCTCGATGGCTTGCTCCAGCGTTTCCATCTTGCCGCCGGAGAGCTGCATGCGGCCGAGCTCGTCCACGCGCAGGGCCAGGTCGTTGAGCGGCGCCATGGTGCGGCGCACACGGCGAACGCCGCCGAGCATATCGAGCATGCTGATGACCTGCCAACCTACAACAACGATATAGAGGGGCCAAAGTGCGATGAGGTCCTGCGCGAGGGGGAAGGTCTTGGTGGTACGCGCAAGCTCGACGGTATAGGTGAGCGTTGTCAGGTCCCAGCCGCGCGCGGGCTTCAGCGACATGCCGCGAACGGTGGCGCCGGGGATCCATCCTGCGGTAAACGCGCTGTCGGGCAGTGTCTGGTTGTATCCATAGACGAGGATCGCCGCCGCAATCACCACCAGCAACAGATCGAGCCAGACGTAGCTCATCAGGCGGCGCCACATATAGCTCCAGTTGATGGCGCGGGCGATGGAGGTGACGCGCTTGGCCTCGGCGTTACGCGCGGCAGACATAGCCCACCCCGCGCACGGTCTGGATGATGCGGGCGCCGCCGGCGTCCTCGATCTTGGCGCGTAGATGCGCGATGTGCACGTCGACGTTGTTGGTGTCGCCCATGTATTCGTAGCCCAGCGCTTCGTGCGCGATGCGTTCGCGCGTGAGCACGGTCTCGGCATGCGCCATAAGCAGGGCGAGGACATCGAACTCGCGGGCCGTGAGCGCAATGGGCGAGCCGCCGACCGTGACTTCGCGGCGGTCGGGGTCGAGCGCAACCGAGCCCACGGCGAGCGTGGCGGGGGAGAGCGAGGCGGAAACCTGGGTCGAGTCACTGACCGGGGGCATCGCAGTGGCGCCGACACCCGTGCCGCCTGCCGCGCCCGTCCCGATGCCGCCAACGCCCGAAGCCGCCCGCACGGCCTCCGAGCGCTTCAACGCCACGCGGATCCGTGCGAACAGCTCCTCAATCGCAAACGGCTTGGTCAGGTAATCGTCGGCGCCGGCATCGAGCCCGGCCACCTTGTCCATCACGGCATCGCGCGCGGTGACCATAATCACCGGCACGTCCTTGTGCTTGCGGACGCGCCGCAGGACCTCCATGCCGTTGAGCTGCGGCAACAGCACATCGAGCAGAATAAGATCGTAGTTGCGCTCCAGCGCCAGGTCCACGGCGGTGCGGCCATCGGCGGCGTGTTCCACCTGGTAGCCCTCGTGCTCCAGCTCGAGCGTCACAAAGCGGGCGATTTTCTCCTCGTCCTCTACGATCAGGATCCGTGCCATGCGTGCCCCCGTTTGCGATTACTTGTCGTCGTTCAGATTTTGCTTGATGTCGTCCGCGGCGTCGGCGGCGTGATCCATAAGGTTGTTGATGCTGCCGGGCACGTCGCCGTCGCTATCGATGCGGTAACGCATGCCAAAGAACAGGCCGATCAGCATCAGCCATATCGTGGCGCCCCAGGCAAACAGGGCGATGATGGGGATCAGGATGGGGATGTTGAGGATGATTGCATCGCGGCGCGTGGCGATAAACTTGGTGTCCAGGCTCAGGCGGAAGAGCTTTTTGAGGTACTCCCACACGCTGTCCATCTTCTTGGAGAAGTCGGTCTTTTCGCTCGACTTCTCGTAGGCGGCCTGCGCGGCGACCATCTCGGCCGAGGGTTCGTCGACCGGCGCGGACTCGGTGGCGGCGTGCGCCGACGTGGTCTGGGTCTTGCCTTGCGACTCGAGCCAAATGATGGCGTCCAAAACGTTGCCGTCGGCGGCGTCGAGCGCGGCTTTGGCATCGGTGTAGCTCACGTTGCACTTGGTGCGGATGGTTTCAACTTTTTCGAGGTCGTCCATGACCTGTCCTTTCGTTCGATGGGCGCGACGCCGGGCGATCTGCCCGGGCGCGAGCGTTGCGTTCGGCGGCCTGCGTTGCGCGGCGCCGCCCCGCCCTTGGTCGAACTCTATAGTGCAGGTTATAGATTAAGCGATTCTTGAGCCAAGATTAACGTTGGATGAGTTTTTGGGTAGCGGTGGGAAAAGTATTAGACCTCGATAGCGGGGGATGTGGTGCCGGTGCAAAACGGCGTCAAAGGTTGGTCGAGCAGGCGGTTTCTCCATTGATGTCCGCACAGCATGTGACACTTACCCTGCCGCCCCGCTCTGCCGCGGCGGCATGCGTCTGAACAACGACCCTCTAAGGAGTTCGATACCGATGAGTGACAACACCAAGCATCTCGCAAAGAAGTGCGTCAAGGACGCGTGGCCGTGCCTCGCGTTGTGCCTTGCCGGCACAGCGGTTGCGCTGCTGGCTGTTCTGGGGCCGTTCGACGTGCTCCGAAGTGCCGTCTCTCTGCACGTTTGCATGGCCCTTGCCGGCGCCATGATGACCGGCGGCGTGCTCGATCTGGTTTTTTGGGTGCTTGACCCGTTTGGATGGAAGAACGAGGGGTAAGCCCTAAGGGGCTGGAACGGTTGGCTTAGTGATCGTGCAGAATGCGGGCTAGCGACTTACAGGGAAGTGGTGATCCGATGACGGTCTATGTGACGGGCGATATTCACGGCGGCGTCGACATGCAAAAGCTGCGCGACTGGGACCTTGGGGATAGTCTGACGAGCGACGACTATCTGATTATCGCCGGCGACTTTGGCTTTCCGTGGGATTTCTCTGCCGAAGAATGTGCCGACATCGCTTGGCTGGAATCGCGTCCCTATACCGTGCTGTTTGTCGACGGCAACCACGAGCGTTTCGATCACTGGGCGGAGCGCCCCATGGAGTTGTGGCACGGTGGGCTGACGCAGCGCCTGTCGGACACCTCTCCCATACGGCGCCTGACGCGCGGCGAGGTTTTTGAGCTCGACGGCTCAACGGTCTTTACCATGGGCGGCGCCACGAGCGTGGACAAGGAATACCGCATTCCGTATTCCAGCTGGTGGCCGCAGGAGCTGCCGGACGAGCGCAACTTTGAGGAGGCGCGGGCAAAGCTCGACAGCGTGGGCTGGACGGTCGACTACGTGATCACTCACACCTGCTCTACGCGCATGCTTTCGTCCACGCTTTATCCAGCGTCCGGCTGGAATTGCCCCTCCGTTGATCGGCTTACGGCATTTTTCGATGAGCTGGAAGACCGCTTGGACTACAAGCGCTGGTACTACGGGCATTTTCATCGGGATACCAACCCGGCCGAGCGTCACACCGTGCTCTACGACTGCATCGTTCGCTTGGGCGACGAACTCCAGCCCTGGGATGTTGCGTAGAGGCGGGGTGGCTGGCTACTCGACCGTTACAGTGATGTTCTCCCGATGCGCGCGGATGACGTCCCAGCTAAAGTGCTCGACCAGCTGCTCGGCGGTACGCGGCGTGGTGTCCGGCGCGATGCCTGTTTGCCCGGCGAGCCATCCCAACAGTGCCTCGGGTGTGCCAAAGCGGGTGCGGAGCTCGCCCAGGTCCAGATCGCGATCGCGCTTGGAAAGGCGGCGGCCGTCCGGTGACATGAGCAGCGGAATGTGCGCGTAGTGCGGCGTGGGCAGTCCCAGCAGATGTTGCAGATAGATCTGGCGCGGCGTGGAACCAAGCAGGTCGCATCCGCGTACGATCTCGGTGACGCCCATGGCAGCGTCGTCGACCACCACGGCCAGCTGATAGGCAAACACGCCGTCGCTGCGGCGCACCAAAAAGTCACCGCACTCGGTGGCGAGTGCTTCGCATTGGGCTCCGTACGTGCGGTCCACGAATTCGATCACGTCGCTGGCGAGGTCGTCGACGGTGGGCACGCGCAGGCGCGTGGCCGGAGCACGCAGGGCACTGCGGCGGGTGATTTCATCAGCAGAAAGACCTCTGCAGGCGCCGCGGTAGATGGGCGTGCCGTCGCTGGCGTGCGGCGCGCTCGCGGCGTGGAGTTCGGCACGCGTGCAAAAACAGGGATAGGTGAGGCCGGCGTCTTGCAGCTGGCGCAGGGCGTCCTCGTACAGATCCAGGCGATCGTGCTGGTAGTAGGGGCCTTCGTCCCACTCGAGCCCCAGCCAGGTCAGATCGTCAATCAGTTGAGCGGCAAGTTCCGGGCGCTTGCAGCGATCGTCCAGGTCCTCGATGCGCAGCACGATGCTGCCGCCCTGGCTGCGGGCCGAAAGCCACGAGCACAGGCAGCTGAACACGTTGCCCAGGTGCATGCGGCCCGAGGGCGACGGGGCGAAACGGCCCACGACGGGCGCGGGGGCGGAGGCGGGTGGCGTCGCCCCCGCTTCCGCGGCGGGCGTTGCTATGTTGCGTGTTTTGATATCCATGCGGACGAGTATAGCGCGGGGCTTGGCAGGGAAGGCGTTGCCGCGCTCACAAGTTGGCGGCGGTGCGCATTGCGCACGGTGGGTTTGCGGCTCAAGGTCTCGATCGCTGCGTACCGACTTAGCCTCACAAACGACAGAAACCCCGGCAGCTCTTCGCAACTGCCGGGGTTTCCGCGGAAAAGGGGGACATGATCCTCGAGCGAACGGCAAAGGGGCAAACCGTTTTCGCTCAACTGCTTTATGCCCCTCGGCTGGCGGCTCAATCAGCGCGTGCCGCACCCACACAAAGCCGCTACACCTGTGACAGAGCTGTGAAGTGGTATCTATTGCTGGCGCAGGCCATGCCAAGGAGTGTCCCAGATTGCCGGCAGATAAGGAACGTCCCCAGGTGCCGGCCGCGGGCGTGACTTTCGTCCCGTTTGATACTCCGCTGGCCTAGATGTTCGTCATGTGCGCCCGTAAACGTGGGACAATGGCGTTGCTGGTATCACAGACAAAGGATGTGCCCATGAACGACCCCGTTGCCAAAACCTGTCGGCAGCGCCGCCTGTTTGCGCGATTTGCTTCCGTCTGCGCACTCGTCGCGCTTGCATTGCTGCTACTGCCCGCCGCCGCACACGCCGACGGTTATTCCATGACCCAAACCTATATCAGTGCCACGGTTGAGGCCGATGGATCGCTGACCGTTGTCGAGGGACGCCAGTTTGATTTCGACGACGACATCAACGGCGTGTTTTGGGAGATCAATACGGGCACCAACCAGCAGGGCGGCACGGCGGGCGTCGACGTGCTGAGTGTCGAGGAAGAGGACACCGCGTTTAACAAAGTCGATAGCGCGAACAAGGGCGATTCTGGCGTCTACACGGTCGAGCAGACCGGTGACGGCGTAAGGATTAAGGTGTTCAGCCCCCACGAGAGCGGCGACAGCGCGATCTATTACGTGAGCTACACCATGACCGGTGCGGTTATGAACTGGGCCGATACCGCCGAGCTCTACTGGAAGTTCGTGGGCGACGGCTGGTCTGCGGATTCCGACGATGTCGAGATGGAAGTGCGCTTCGCAAATGCCGCTGCCGGGACGGCGGCCGTCAAGGGCGATAACTTCCGCGCATGGGGCCACGGCCCGCTGACGGGCGATGTATCGCTCGATGCGGACGCACCCATGGTCACCTATACCATTCCCTGTGTGCATCAGGGCGAATTTGCCGAGGCACGCATCGCCTTCCCTAGCGACTGGGTGCCGCAGCTTACCGCTTCGGGCGAAGAGCGCATGTCAACGATCATGAGCGAAGAGAAGGAATGGGCCGACGAGGCTAACGCCCGCCGTGAGCACGCGCGTGCGGTTGCCAGCGCGATTGCCGTGGTGTGTGTTGTTGTGGCGGTTGCCTATACCGGTGTGATCGTGATGCTCAAGCTGCGCAGGCCCAAGCCCAAGTCACTCTTCCAGGACGAGTACTTCCGCGATGTGCCCTCGGCCGACCATCCCGCGGTGCTTGCAGCTCTTATGAGCTGGAACGACGTGCCCGATCAGGCATATATCGCCACACTGATGAAGCTGACCGACGACCGCGTGATCAAGCTGGAGGAAGCGACCGAGACCAAGAAGAAGGGTCTGCTCCGTCGCGAAAAAGAGGAGCAGACGTATCGCATCACAGTGACCGACGAGGCCTGGAAGGCTGCCAAGAAGGACGGCATCGATCGCGACGTGCTCAAGGTTTTCTTCGCTGGCGTTAAGCCCGATAAAGACGGCGTCCGTTCGCGCACGTTTAGCGAGCTGGAGGAGTATGCCAGCGAGCGTACTGAATCTGTTGGCGACAAGCTCGAGGACTATCAGAGCACGGTTAAGGGCAAGTTGGAGGCGCGCGAGCTTATTGCATCGGACGGCACCGTCGCCATGGTGCTTGGCTTGGTCCTTGGCATCATCATTGTCTTTGGCATTTTGGGCTCTCTGTTCTATACCGACTTTGCGGACGCCAACGTCGGTGCCGCTATGATCTCGATCCCCGTCACGATTGTGGGCTTTGTCCTGAGCTGCACCTTCCGCCGTTACACGCCGGAGGGCGCCGAGGTGGCGGCTCGCTGCAAGGCGCTCAAGCATTGGCTCGAGGATTTCACGCGCCTAAAGGAAGCCGTCCCGGGCGATCTGGTGCTGTGGAACAAGCTGCTGGTGACGGGCGTTGCCCTGGGCGTTTCGAAAGAAGTGCTGCGACAGCTGGCCGAGGCCGTGCCTGCGGACCTGCGCAACAGCGACGATTTCTACGACAACTACCCCTGCTACTGGTGGTATTACCATCACTACGGCAACGAGTCTCCGCTCGATTCGTTCAACGATGTGTATCACGAGACCATCCGCGAGCTGGCTTCGAGTTCCGATAGCTCGAGCGGCGGCAGCGGCGGCGGCTTTTCCGGTGGCGGTGGTGGCGGCGTCGGCGGAGGCGGCGGCGGAACGTTCTAGCGCGCTCTGATTTTTGGGATGGATCTTCTCCGGCGACTGCCGACGGATCCATCCCATTTTTATGCGCTACCTACGAAGGCTGTCCCCAACGACTAATCACTGGGAACATCCCTAAATGACTAGGTATGGCTGCTGGGTTTAGGCTGTTAGATCGAGTTCGTAGAGGAAGCTTTCGCGCGGCATGGCGTGACGGCGCTCTTCGCGGTTGGCGCGGTGCGTGGCCGTGCGCTTAAAGCCGTGCAGCTCGTAGAACTTCCACGAGCAGTTGGAGTCGGTGTACAGGTGCGCCCTCGTCGCTCCAAGCGAGGACAGGTGCGAGACCGCGGCATCGAGCAGAACCGTGCCAACGCCCAGGCCATGGACATCGCGATCCACGGCAAGCAGCGTGACCTCGTTGTCGTGCGGCAACGGGCTGCTCTCGAGCAGGCGGTTGTTGGTTCGGATGGTTGCGCGCACAAACGAGAGATACTCGGCGCAGGCATCGGGCTCCAGCTCACGCATCTGCGATAGCAGCGCGCGTTCGGTATCCATCCAATGCTCGTTGATGGTGGCGCCGGAGCTCTGTCCCGCACGTGCGAGCACAATGCCGCGCGCCTGACCGTCGATTACGGCAACCTGCGAAAACGTCGACGACGAAAGGCAATAGGCGAGGTCGCACGCGGCCTCAAGGCGGTTGTACTCATCGTTATCCGAATTGTTGTGCCAAAGCTGCTGCAGAATCAGCACGATGGCGTCGAAGTCTTCGGTATCAAACGGTCGGTAGAGAACCCGCGAGACCATGGTGCCTCTTTCTTTTGCGGATGCATATCGAGCACAGTTCTACCACGCTATTGGCATCTAATTATGGTGCCCCTGTGTTCCATGAACTCACCGTGCCCGGTGCCGTGCTCACCCCTCTGCTCGCAAACTTTTTCTGCACATGCGTGCGTTGCGGGGTGCATCGATGCGCTCGATGCGCTACATTGAATCAGTATTTTCAATGCCGCTGCGCGAGCGCTGCAGATCGACGTATCACCTACTCACAGAGCACGGCGGCGTACCAGACAGGAGGACTGCATGGGATCTGATGTGAAGATCGCACGCGCGTTGATCTCGGTTACCGATAAGACGGGCGTCGTCGATTTCGCACGGACGCTGGTCGATGACTTTGGCGTCGAGATCATCTCTACGGGCGGCACAGCTCGTGCCATCGAGGACGCGGGCGTTCCCGTAACCCCCATCGAGGAGTTCACGGGCTATCCCGAGATGATGGACGGCCGCGTTAAGACCCTGCACCCCAAGGTTCACGGCGCGCTGCTGGCCCGCCGCGATTCCGAGCAGCACATGCAGGAGGCCGCTCAGCATGGCATCAAGCTGATCGACCTGGTCGTCGTCAACCTGTACGAGTTCGAGAAGACCGTCGCTAACCCCGAGGTCACCTTCGCAGACGCCATCGAGCACATCGACATCGGCGGTCCCTCCATGCTGCGCTCTGCCGCCAAGAACGCCACGAGCGTTACCGTCATCTCCGACCCGGCCGACTACGACGCCGTCCTGGCCGAGATGCGCGAGACCGGTGGCTGCACCACGCTTTCCACCCGTCGTCGCCTGCAGGTGAAGGTCTACCAGACCACCGCCGCCTACGACACGGCTATCTCCCGTTGGCTTGCCGCCCAGGCAAGCGACGTGGCGGACACCTCTGCCAAGCTCGAGATTTCGCTGGAGAAGGTCGACGACCTGCGCTATGGCGAGAACCCGCAGCAGAAGGCCACGGTCTATCGCTTTGCCGAGGGCTGCGAGAACACCGCGAGCTCGCAGTTCCCGCTCGTGGGCTCCGAGCAGATCCAGGGCAAGCCGCTCAGCTACAACAACTATCTGGATGCCGACGCCGCCTGGAACCTGGTCCGCGAGTTCGACGAGCCGGCCTGCGTGATCCTCAAGCACCAGAACCCCTGCGGTTCCGCCGTTGCCGAGGACATCACGGCCGCCTACGATCGCGCCTTCGCCTGCGATCCCAAGAGCGCCTTTGGCGGCATCATCGCCTGCAACCGCGAGGTTCCCTTTGAGCTGGTTGAGCACTTTGCCGATCAGAACAAGCAGTTCGTCGAGGTCATCATCGCCCCGAGCTACACCGACGAGGCGCTCGAGCGCATGGCCAAGCGCCCCAACCTGCGCGTGTTGGCTACCGGCGGCGTGGACCACGGCGCCCAGGTGGAGCTGCGCTCCGTCGACGGCGGCATGCTGGTGCAGGAAGTCGACCACGTGACCGAGGACCCCGCGACCTTTACGTTCCCCACCGACCGCAAGCCCACCGACGCCGAGATGGCCGAGCTCGAGTTTGCCTGGAAGGTCTGCAAGGGCGTTAAGTCCAACGCCATTCTGGTCTCCAAGGGCAAGGCCGGTATTGGCATGGGCCCGGGTCAGCCCAACCGCGTTGACTCTGCGCTGCTTGCCTGCGAGCGCGCCGAGGACTTCTGCGAGCGCGAGGGCGTGGAGAAGGGCGGCTTTGCCTGTGCAAGCGACGCGTTCTTCCCGTTCCGCGACAACGTCGACGTGCTTGCCGCGCACGGCGTGACCTGCATCATCCAGCCCGGCGGCTCCAAGCGCGACGACGAGAGCATCCAGGCCTGCAACGAGCATGGTATTGCGATGGTCTTCACGGGTGCCAGGCATTTCCGCCACTAAGTAGGGAAGCGGCGCTGCGGCTTGCCCAGCCGCCGCACCTTGCCGTTCATTCGTCGCTCGCGTACCCAAGTACGCGTCGCTCCTCTTTCACGGCAATCTGCGGCATCTGGGCAACCCTCGCCGACCTGTTAGGTTGACTGGGGAGGATGGGATGTTATCTCGTCCCTTGGACTTGCCTCGCTTCTAAAATAATCTCTGCAAAAGACGGTCGCTCCGTTTGGAGGGCCGTCTTTTTGGTATAAGAGGACGGAATGACTAACACGAAAGGTATGACCATGCCCCAGATTGATGATGCCGAGCTGTTTGGCAATGCCGAGGATCAACGTGCGTACGAGGACTTTTGCGCCAATCAGGAGGCGGTCGAGAAGTTTACGCTCGACAAGCCCGCGCTTATCTGCCGCTGGCGCATGTCCAACAAAAAGGTGCCCATGCTCAACCGTCACATCCGTGCGCTGTCCGAGCGCCTGGTGCAGGGCGAGCCGCTTACTAACAACATGCTCAGCTGGGCCAAACAGCACGTTGAGTGGTCGCTTGCCGAGGGCGATTACACCGCGCACGACGGCGTGCTCATGCTGGTGATCGACGTCAACGGCAATGCCGCCATGACGGTGGGGGAGTACGAGCCGCTGGCCGATACGTCGGCCAAGGCGCTGCGTGCCCGTTCTGCCGAGGCTCGCTCCGAAGCCGACGAGACCGGCGTGGCGCCCGAGCTGCTCGCTGCCGTCAACAACGGTGAGCTTGCCTTTGTGGCGCCGGGGGACGAGTGCCTGTGCGGCACGGCGACGCTCATCGAACAGCTGGCCCAGACCAAGGGCATCCCGGTCACGCGCGTAGACATCCCCGCTCAGCTCAAGGGCGCGCTGTTCCTGGTGAGCGACGAGCACGGCGTGGTTCCCGCAACCGAGACGGACGCTGCGGAGGCCGACGCCGCCACGGTCGCCTTCTTCGCCGAAGGCTACGAAAAGCTCCGTGCCCGCCGCTCCTAACCTCAAGGCGGGGTGGGCTTACTGAAGTGAGCGAGCGCGTTCGATTGCGTAGGCGAGCGACAGCTGCTCCATCTCCGGGGCGCATTTGTAGCTCAGTCCGGTGAGAGCTGTCACCTTATCGAGGCGATATCGAATTGTGTTCGGGTGCTGGCCAGTCTGCTCGGCGGTTTGCTCGATACGTCGGTCGTTCTCGATGAATGCGGCGAGCGTTGATTCCAGTTCGCTGCCATGCTCGCTGTCGTGCTCGCGTATCGGCGAGAGAATCGCCTCCGAGAACGATCGCATCTCCGGGGTTTCCGCAAAAGGCATCACGGTTCTCAGGATGCCGAGCTGCGTATAGCGGACGGGACCCTCGGCTCGTTGACAAGATAGGCGCTGTGCGTAAATCGCCTGCGAGATCGCCTGCGCCACCGCCTCGTCTCCAAACAGAATATCGCTGATGCCGAGCCCTTCCGCTCCGCCATCGATGCCGCTAGCCTCGATGAGCTCCGTGAGCGCCTGCACGATTCGCTCCACATCGAGCGTCTGCTCCGAGTCGCTTGTCGCTACGAATAGCAATCCTCCGTCATAGGGTGCCAGCATGTTGTGGCATCCGGCGAGGGTCGATTTTGCACAGAGACGTTCGATTTGCAAAAACGTACGCGGGTCGAGGGGCTCTACAAACGATGCGAACAGGGCGACCGCTTCGTCCAGAAATGACGGGTTGAGGCCTCGGATGCGTCGGCAGATGGACTCGGGCGATACGTCTGTCCTCAGGGCATCGATCTCGCGCTGTGCGAAGTCGATGGACGCGAGCTGCTCGATATGCCGTTTGACCTCATAGATGACGCTGTCAAAGAACAGTGAGTCGTCGGTCGTGAGAAAGACCGGGTAGTGCCGCGCGTTGGCGTAGCGGATGGCTTGGTCGGGAATCGGGATGTGCAGGACGTTTTTGATGATAAGACCGCTCGTTCCCTTGGCGACGAGGTATTTCACGGCTTCAGTGATGAGGTATGGGTCGTCCTTCGCATAGAGGAAGGTGCTGAGGACGATTTCGTCTGAGCTGAAGTTGGCGCGCTGGTACTTGTTCTTGAGGCCGGGCATAAGTTCATAATCGAGGATCCCGACGCCAGAGACGGCACGCGAGACGCCATCGCTGCCGGCGATTAGACGGACCGACCCCTCATATTCCCGTGAGAAGTCCGAGATGGTGTATAGCATCAACATCACCTTGTAAATCACTACAATAAGTACAGGTATAAATAGGATAATCGCACATCCGTATGCCGTTGATGCGGGAAATAGTTCAAATACCTGCTGATAGAACGAAAAATCAGATTGAGAATCGTTGTAGATTCCAACAAGAAATGATCCTTGGCGGCATCGTTACTAAACCGTACAGTGAGGCAACGTAAAGCTTTCGCTGAGAGGAGCGATGATGGGGCAGATGGTGGTGCTTTCGGCCGAGGAAGTTTCCAAGGTGCTGACGATTGAGGATGCAATCGCTGCCGTGGAGGAGGCATATCGCCAGAAGGCAGCGGGCAAGGGCGTTGCGTGGCCGATGGTATATGAGCAGTTCGAGCCCGGCGTGGCCGATATGGATATCCGCTCGGGCGAGTTGGCGGGAAGCGGCCTCTTCGGTCTCAAGCTCACTGCTTGGTTCTCTCAGAATTCCAAAAAGGGGCTGCCCGAGATCTTTGGCACCACGCTGCTGTGCGACAGCGCGACGGGAGAGCCGTTGGCGCTGCTCAATGCCTCCGCCGTCACTGGACTTCGCACCGGTGCCGCCGCTGCGCTCGGTGCCAAGTGGCTGGCTCGGGCGGATGCGTCCAAACTGCTTGTTGCGGGTGCCGGCCACATGAGCATCTATATGGTGGCGGGCGCCCTCGCCGCCTGTCCCAAAGTGAGTGAGGTCAAGGTGTGGGAGCCGGTTTCCGATGCCGCGCCCGAGGCCCGCGTCGAGCGCATGCGAGGCGAGGTCGCCCATATCTTGGGCGCCTGCGAGCATGCTCGCGAGGCATCCACCTATTCCATCGAGGCGACGGCTGACGGCCAAGGTGCCGCGGCGGAGGCCGACATCATCGTGACGATCACGCCGGCGACCAAGCCCATCATTCTCGATTCATGGGTGCGTCCTGGTACGCATATCTCCTGCGTCGGTGCCGACATGCCCGGCAAGCAGGAGCTCGCCTCGGCGCTTGTCGCCCGTGTCGCTGTTTACGTCGACGACCGCGAGCAATCGGTCGCGTCCGGTGAGCTGGAGATTCCGGTTGCCGAGGGCGCCATCACGCCCGAGGACATCAAATCGGAGCTCGGCGAAGTCATCGCCGGCGCGGCTACGGGGCGCTCGGATGACGAGCAGGTGACGGTGCTCGATACGTCGGGCATCGCCGTTCAGGACCTTTCGGCATCGAAAATCGCCTACGACCGCGCCGTCGAGGCGGGGCTGGGTACCGTGGTGGAGCTGTAAGAAAGTCAAGGAAAGGAAACGACAATGCAGATCAAGGATTTCGCCGTCGAGCAGTGGATGAACGAGTGGGAGACCAAGTGCACCCACAACGTTGCAGAGACGTGCGTCTACTCCCTCACGCTCGACCAGCTGTTCGAGCATACGAACACCGACAAGAAGGCGTGGCTCGATAGCCTGTGCTCGCGCCGATTCACCTGCGGAGACATCGAGGGGCAGCCCGGCTTCCTCGAGGGGGTCGCGCGTCTCTATAAGACGGTCGAGCCCGGGCATATCGTGCCCACGCACGGCGCGACCGGTGCCAACTCCCTGGTTATTTCCACGCTCGTCGAACCGGGCGATCACGTAGTCTCCGTCAAGCCCACCTACCAGCAGCTTTACTCGATTCCCGAGATGTGCGGCGCGAAGGTCGATATCCTTCAGCTCGATCGCAAGAACGGCTACCACGTCGACGTCGACGCGCTCGATGCCCTGGTGACCGACGATACCAAGCTCATCTGCATCAATAACCCGGACAACCCCACGGGCGCCCTGCTCGACACCGATACGCTCAAGGCGATTGTCGAGGTCGCGCGCAAACACGACGCGTGGCTGCTCTGTGACGAAGTCTACCGTCTGCTTACTCAGACGGATGAGTACTCCGAGTCCGTGATCGACCTGTACGACAAGGCCATCGTCACCGCATCCATGTCCAAGGTCTGGTCGTTCGCCGGCCTGCGTCTGGGCTGGGCGGTCACCAAGAGCCCGGAGCTCCGTCGCGCGCTGCTCTCGCATCGCGACTACAACCTGATTTCCGCCGGCATATTCAGCGAGTCGGTGGCGGAGCTGATTCTGGGCAACGCTTCCGTGATCCTTGAGCGCAGCCGTCGCATCGTCCGTCAGAACCTTGCTGTTCTGGAGAAGTGGGTCGAGAGCGAGCCGCACCTGTCGTTCGTTAAGCCCGAGGCGGGTACCACCGCGCTCGTGTATTACGACTACGACATCGACTCCAGGACGTTCTGCATCGACATGATTAAGAAGTCCGGCGCGCTCGTCACCCCGGGCGATTGCTTCGAGGAGCCCAAGAGCATGCGCATCGGCTATGCATACTCCGATAACACCGACGACCTGCAGAAGGGCCTGGATGCCATCTCTGCATACATGCGTACGCTCGAGTAGAGGCTCGAGGTCGAAGTGATGAGGCCGATCGGTTTAGGACCGGTCGGCCCCTATTTTCTCTCAAGACTACCGAACGCTTTTGTCACATTAGGTGCCCACGGGGTCGTATCGCTGCGACGCTGTGGGCATAATGGTGTGAAAGGTGCATGTTACGCGAAATGGGAGGACACATGGCGCTGATCTATGTCGTTGAGGACGACGAGCCCATTCGTCGTGAGCTTGTCGACATCCTTGCCCGCGCCGGTTTTGAGGTTGAGACATGCGAATCGTTTGAGCATGTCTCGCGCGATATTCTCGCCGCCGCGCCCGACCTAGTGCTGCTCGACCTCACGCTTCCCGTCAAGGACGGCCAGCATATCTGCCACGAGGTTCGCCGCGAATCCGAGGTCCCCATCATCGTCCTCACCTCGCGCACGACCGAGATTGACGAGGTCATGGCCATGACGCTTGGCGCGGACGACTTTGTTCCCAAGCCTTACAGCGCCCGCGTGCTCGTGGCGCGCATCAATGCCTTGCTGCGCCGCACCGCGGCGGCGGGCGAGCGTAGCACGCTCGTCCACAAGGGACTGGAGCTCGACCTCGCACGCTCCATGGTCACCAATACGCAAACCGGTACCAGCACCGAGCTCACCAAAAACGAGCTGCGTATCCTCTCACTGCTTCTGAGCCGCGCGGGCAAGATTGTTTCGCGCTCGGCCATCATGCAGGACCTGTGGGACTCCGACGCCTTCGTGGACGACAATACGCTCACCGTCAACATCAACCGCCTACGCACCACGCTCGAAAAAATCGGCATCAAGGGGTATTTGACAACGCACCGCGGCCAAGGCTATTCGGTCTAGGGCCGGCTATGTCGTTTGGCAAGTTCTTTAAAGACGCGCTGCTTCCCGTCGCCGTGTGGACGTGCGGCGTGCTGCTGAGCTGCTTTGTGCTGACGGTCGCCGGTGCACCCGTTTCTATCGTGGTCGTGGCGGTTGGCGTGTCCTTTATCTTCGGTATGCTCGGCATCGTGGTCGAGTACGCTCGCCGTCGCCGTTTTCTGCGTCAGTTGGAGCGCGCGGCCGAGGAGCTCGAGAGTCCCGCATGGGTGCAGGAGATGGTGCAATGCCCGACCTATGCCGAGGGCGAGCTCGAGTACGAGGTCTTGCGCCGGGTGGGCAAGGCGGCATGCGACGAGGTTGCCGAAGGCCGGCGTCAGACCGATGACTATCGCGACTATATCGAGAGCTGGGTCCACGAGGCCAAGCTGCCCCTGGCGGCGGCCCATCTGATTTTGGAAAACCTGGACGGCAGCGAAGATGATCTGTCGCGCGTAGATGACCTCGGTCGCGAGCTTGCCCGCGTGGAGCGCTATATCGACCAGGCGCTCTACTATGCGCGCTCGGAGGTTGTGGAGCGCGATTACCTGATTCGTCGCTGGGACCTTAAGACCTTGGTGACGGGTGCGATTAAAGCTAACGCCCGCGAGCTCATCGCGGCGCACGTGGCTCCGGTGTGCGAGAACCTCGACTTTGAGGTCTTTACCGACGAGAAGTGGCTCGAGTTTATTCTGAGCCAGCTCATTCAGAACAGCATTAAATATGCGCGTGAGGACGGCGCAAAGATCGTGTTTTCGGGTGCCTTGCTGGACGAGGGCCTGGCGAGCGAGCGCATCGAGCTTACCGTCGCGGACAACGGCTGCGGCGTGAGCGCGGCCGACCTGCCGCGCGTGTTCGAGAAGGGCTTTACCGGCGACAACGGCCGCACCACCAAGCGCGCAACGGGCATCGGCCTCTACCTGGTGGCGCGCCTGTGCTCCAAGATGGGCATCGACGTCACCGCGGCATCCGAGCCCGGCGAAGGCTTCGTCGTAACGTTCGCTTTCTCAACCAACAAGTTCCAATACTTTGAGTAACGCACACGGCAGACGCCCGCCCAAACAAAAACGTGCCGCCTCAAACAAAACGTGCCGCCCCAAATGGGGCGGCACGCCATCTTTTATCAGCCAACTCGCTGAAGTACGGTGACGAAGGCGCAAGGCCGGGAGGGGTTATCAAAGCCGACATCCCGCAGCCGCGAAGCGGCGAGGACGTCGGCGTGATAACCCCGCAGGCCTTGCGCCGACGGGAAGGAACCTACTTCACGACCAAGATGTCGCAGTCCGTGTTGCGCAGCAGGAACGTCGAAATCGAACCCAGCAGCGCATACTTGATCGAGGACAGGCCGCGGGCGCCGCAGAGCACCAGGTCGGGCTTGACCACGTCGAGCATCTCGTCCTTGAGCGTCTCGCGAATACGGCCGGCGCGAATCATGACCTCGACCTCGGGAATATCGGGATTGGCCTTGGCCTCTTCGAGCTGCTTGGCAATGGAGTTCTTAAATGCCTCCTCTAGGCCGTTGACCAGGTCGACCGGATAGGAACCGGCGCTCTCGAGCGCCGTGGAATCGATAACGTGGCCGATGATTAGCTTGGCGCCGTTGTTCGCGGCGACCTTAATGGCGCGTGCGAGCACAAAATCCTGCTGCTCAGTACCGTCGAGTGAAACAAATACCTTGGTATAGCCCTCGTTCATGGTTTCCTCCTTGGTCTATCGCACGGGCGCGGGGCTCGTGCATCGGGCGGGCGCGGGCGCGTTGGCCGCCGGACACTTTATCTTGTTGCAGTTATACCCAAGGATTTGGGTTTGACCGCTCGCAATTCTGTGAACGGGCGAGTTTTTTGGTAAGGGTAGGCGCAGGCGCGCCGCCAACGGTTGATAATGGGACATCGCCCGCACCGTCCGCAGAACAATATCGGCGGGTGTCTAACGAGGGGGTCCCTTTGGATATTATCGAGCTTCTAAAATCTGCCTTCATGGGCCTGGTCGAGGGCATCACCGAATGGCTGCCTGTTTCGTCGACCGGTCACATGATCTTGGTGGACGAGTTCGTCAAGATGAACGTGAGCGAGACGTTCTGGAATATGTTCCTGGTCGTGATTCAGCTCGGCGCCATTCTGGCCGTCTGTGTGCTGTTCTTCCATGAGCTCAATCCGTTCTCGCCCAGCAAGGGCAAGGAGGGCCGTCGCGACACCTGGGTGCTGTGGGGCAAGATTGTGCTCGGCTGCATTCCTGCGGCGGCGATCGGTCTGCCGCTCAACGACTGGATGGAGGAGCATTTCTACAATGCTCCCGTCGTGGCGCTGGCGCTCATTGTGTACGGCGTGCTGTTTATCGTGATCGAGAACTGGCGCGCGAGCAAGCGCGAGGAAATGGCCGTTGCCGGTTCGTTTGGTTCGCGTGCTGTGGTGTCGGGTGGACGTCCCGCCGGTGCGCACTTTGCGGCGCCCGCCGGGGCTACCGCTGAGGATGAGCGCGATGACGAGGATCTGGACTTTGGTTCCATCACCACGCTCGAGGACCTGAGTTGGAAGACCGCACTGGGCATCGGATGCTTCCAGGTGCTCTCGCTGATTCCGGGCACGTCGCGCTCCGGTTCCACCATCATCGGCGGCCTGCTTTTGGGCTGCACGCGTTCGGTGGCGTCCAAGTTTACGTTCTTCCTGGCCATCCCGGTCATGTTTGGCGCGAGTGCGCTCAAGCTGGTCAAGTACTTCATCAAGGGCGGCACGTTCGGTGCCAACGAGGTCGCTATCCTGGGCGTGGGCTGCGTTGTGGCCTTTGTGGTTTCGCTCATCGCCATCAAGTGGCTCATGGGCTTCGTCCGCCGTCACGACTTCAAGTGCTTCGGTGTCTACCGCATCATCCTGGGCATCGTGGTGCTCGCATACTTCTTCGTTCTGGAGCCGATGCTCGGCCTCTAACTTAGTCGACGCTGCGCGGCGGCCAGAGCGACAACTTGTCATTCAAAGGGGGCGGCGTGACCAAAAGGTCTATGCCGCCCTCTTTTCATGCCAATTTGTTCGTTCTGGCCGCCGCTCGCTGCCGTTGCCGTGACATCGGTGGCTCCCTGATTGGTGCAATGGGGACAGGTTGCTTTGCAGCAACATGGTGCAGACTAACCTGACCCCATTGCACCAAATCCGCTGGGGCGTGCCTGATGGCGGCGCACGGAGTCGTGGTGTGATTTGCGTCGGTGTCCGCGCGGCTCGGTATACTGGTACGGCTCAAACTATGGCGCTGCCCGCAGGCGCGCCGTCCGTCAGATGAGGAGTCGCCCATGACCCAGCCCCTGCCCTGGGAAAAGAACACTGCGGTACCCGTGCCGCCCGCGCCGGAACCCGTGCCGCTCGATGCGTACACCGCCCCCGCCGCGCCGGAACCCGAGCTCGTTCCGCTCGACATCTACGACGCCCCGGCTCCGGCGCCCAAACCAGCCAAGCCGCTCGTCGATATCGATAGTCTGAACCCCGCCCAGCGCGAGGCGGTCCTGACCACCGAGGGCCCGCTGCTGGTCCTTGCCGGCGCCGGCTCGGGCAAGACCCGCGTCCTGACCTTCCGCATCGCGCATATGCTTGGCGACCTGGGCGTTAAGCCCTGGCAGGTCCTGGCCATCACGTTTACCAACAAGGCCGCGGCCGAGATGCGCGAGCGTCTGGCAGCGCTCATCCCCAGCGGCACCCGCGGCATGTGGGTGTGCACCTTCCACGCTATGTGTGTGCGCATGCTGCGCGAGGACGCCGACCTGCTGGGCTACACCGGGCAGTTCACCATCTACGACGATGACGACTCAAAGCGCATGGTGCGCGACATTATGCAGACGCTCGGCATCGAGCAAAAGCAGTTCCCCATCAACATGATCCGCAGCAAGATCAGCTCGGCTAAAAACGCCATGATCGGGCCCGAGGACATGCTCAAATCCGCCGACAGCCCTAATGACAAAAAGGCCGCGCAAGTCTACCTGGAGCTGGAGCGCCGCCTGCGCGCCGCCAACGCGATGGACTTCGACGACCTGCTCGTGCGCACGCTCGAGCTGCTGCGCACCCGCCCCGAGGTGCTCGACAAGTATCAGGAGCGCTTCCGCTACATTAGCGTCGACGAGTACCAGGACACCAACCACGTCCAGTACGAGATCGCCAACCTGCTGGCCGCCAAGTACCAAAACCTCATGGTTGTGGGCGACGACGACCAGTCCATTTATAGCTGGCGTGGTGCTGACATCACCAATATCCTGGACTTTGAGAAGGACTTTAAAAACTGCAAGACCGTCAAGCTGGAGCAGAACTACCGCTCCACGGGTCATATCCTGAGCGCTGCCAACGCCGTGGTGCGTCACAACTCGCAGCGCAAGGACAAGCGCCTGTTTACGGCCGAGGGCGACGGCGAGAAGATCCAGGCCTTCCAAGCAAGCGATGAGCGCGACGAGGGCCGCTGGATTGCCGGCGAGATCGAAAAGCTGCACTCCAAGGGCACGAGTTACGACGACATCGCCGTGTTCTACCGCACTAACGCCCAGTCGCGTATTCTCGAAGATATGTTCCTGCGTGCGGGCGTGCCCTACAAGATCGTGGGCGGCACGCGATTCTTCGACCGTGCCGAGATCCGCGACGTCATGGCTTACCTCAAGATGATCGTGAACCCGGCCGACGAGATGAGCGTCAAGCGCGTCATCAACACGCCGCGCCGCGGCATCGGCTCCACCTCGATCCAAAAGATTGAGCAGCTGGCGCGCGACAACCGTTGTTCGTTCTTCCAGGCTTGTGAGATCGCGTGCGCCGAAACCGGCATGTTTAGCGCTAAGGTGCGCAACGGCCTGTCGAGCTTTGTGTCGCTGGTGCGCGAGGGTCGCCGCATGGACGGCGAGCTCAAGGACGTTGTCGAGATGATTGTCGATAAGACGGGCCTTCTGCAGGCCTTCCGCGCCGAGGGCACCATGGAGTCTGAGAGCCGTGCCGAGAACATCCAGGAATTCCTGGGCGTCGCTGCCGAATTTGAGGAGACGCACGAGGATATCGAGGGTACGCTCGAGAGCCTAGAAGAGCTGCGCGCGGCCGGCGTTGCCGATGTGCCGGCCGGCGCTGAGCCCGAGCCCGTCGTGGTGAGCGCGCCTGCGCCTGAGCCGGGACCGTCCGCCCCGGCATCCTCGTTTGAGGCGCTGGTCGGCGCTCGCGACGCCGCTGGTTCCAACCCGCTCGATAGCCTGGCCGCCCCGGCGCTCTCGCCGCAGGATGCCCTGGCTGCTGCCATCGCGGGTAACGCCTATGCCGCGCCGACGGAGATGCCGGCGGGCGCCGTGCATGCCGACGAGATCGAGCGCACCTACGGTCCGCTCACCTGTAAGGCGCTGCCCGCTCTCATGGAGTGGCTTGCCCTGCGCTCCGACTTGGATTCTTTGGCAGGCGAGACGCATGCCATCACCATGATGACCATCCACTCCGCCAAGGGCCTGGAGTTCCCGGCGGTGTTCGTGGCCGGCATGGAGGAGGGCATCTTCCCGCACGTGCACGATTTTGGCGGCAGCGATGATCCGGGCAAGCTCGAGGAGGAGCGTCGCCTGGCCTACGTTGCCATCACGCGTGCTCGCAAGCGCCTGTTCTTGACCTATGCGGCAACGCGTCGCACCTACGGCTCGACCTCTGCCAACCCGCGCTCGCGCTTCCTCAACGAGATTCCGTTTGAGGACATTGAATTTAGCGGCATCGGTTCTGCCGGATTCGAAGGCACGGGCTGGGAGAAGCGCGGCGACCGTCACGGCACCTTTGGCTCGGGCATGGGCTCGGATATGTATGGCGGCAAGGTATTCGGTTCGCATACGCGCTCGACCGGCGGTTCCGCTTCGCGCGGTGGATCGAGCTTTGACGACTTCTTTGGCGGCAGCAGTTACGGGACCGAGCGCCATCGTGGGGTCTCGCCTGACGCCGGCCGTGTTGCCTCGACCTTTGGCTCGGGTGCGCCGCGGGCCAAAAAGCCCTCGTCCAAGGTGTCCCCGACGGTGGAGCGCAAGGTCGATCGCGCCAGCGCATCGCAGGACTTTGCCGCGGGCGATACCGTGAGTCATAAGACCTTTGGCACGGGCACCGTGATCTCGGTCGCCGGAGACATGATCGAGGTCCAGTTCGAAAAGACCGGCCAGACCAAAAAGCTGATGAAAGGTTTTGCTCCAATTGTCAAGCTGAATGCCTAGCTGCGAGGTTGACCGGGCGCGCCGGGGGCTTTGGTCGCCTGCTCGGGCAGTCCTGCTCGCACGGAGAGCACATTAAGTGCTCTCCGGCTCGTGCGGAACTCGCGATCGACCAAAGCCCCCGGCGCGCCCTCTTCCTTGTGGCGTTTTGGCCTGCAGCTTGCGAACGTTGCTCTGCTCGTCCGCTTTTTGATTTGGAGAACCGGGTGGGCTGAAATGTAGATACGAGTAGGGGCTCCTCCGTTGATGAACGGGGGAGCCCCTTGTTTCGTTTTGGTTGTTGTTGTGACCTAGAGGTGGCTGATGATCAGTTCCATCTTGCCTTCGAGGTCGATGGAGCTGACGGTGTTCGGGGCCAGCAGGTGGCTTCCCTTGTGGACGGGGTCGCCGCAGACGGTGCCTTCGCCGTCGATGACCGACAGACACATGAAGGGCCAGCGCTGGTCGAGGGTCTTGCTGCCGTCGACGCGCACGCGATCGACGGTGTAGCAGGAGTTAGACTCGAGCTCGGTCACGCCGTCGACTTCGGGCGCGGTCACGGTACCGTCGACCGGAGCCTGAGCATCAAAATCGATGCAGTCGAGGCTCTGCTCAATGTGCAGCGGGCGCAGCTTGCCGTCGGTGCCGGGGCGGTCGTAGTCGTACAGGCGATACGTCACGTCGCTCGACTGCTGCGTCTCCAAAATGAGCGTGCCGGTCTTGATGGCGTGCACGGTACCGGAATCAATCTGGAAAAAGTCGCCCTTGTGGATCGGCAGCACGTTGAGCATGTCGTCCCAACGGCCTTCCTCGATCATCTGTGCGGCCTCGACGCGGTCCTTGGCGCGCTGGCCGACGATGATCGTGGCACCGGGCTCGCAGTCCAGTACATACCAGCACTCGGTTTTGCCCAGGCTGCCGTTCTCGTGCTCGGCGGCGTACTCGTCGTTGGGATGAATCTGGATCGAAAGGTCGTCCTTGGCATCCAGAATCTTAATGAGCAGCGGGAACTCCTTGCCCTCGCAATTGCCAAAGAGCTCGCGGCGCTCGGCCCACAGCCATGAAAGCGTGTGGCCGGCATACGGGCCCTCCGCAATCTGGCAGTCACCGTTGGGATGGGCCGAGATGGCCCAGCACTCACCGATGGGACCTTCGGGAATGTCGTAACCAAATACGGTTTCGAGCTGGCGGCCACCCCAGATCTTCTCGTGGAAGATCGGCGTCAGTTTAATCAAATCGGACATATTCATACCCCCATTATGTTGCGCGGGCGTTGCACAAAACAGCTCAAAACGAGCGCCCGCGTGACTACAAAAACCTATGCCAACGTTACGTTGTGCAACTCAAAGCGGTCGCCAACGTTGCGCGAGACCGAATACTCAAAGGCGGCGCCGCTGTCCAAAAAGCCAATCTGGGTGAGTTCGAGCAGGGGAGAGCCAGGTTTGGTGTCCAGACGCTCGGCTTCTTCCTCGGTTGCTGCCACGGCGCGAATGGTACGGTGGAAGCTCGAAATCTTCAGCCCACATTGCTCGCGGATGAAGCGGTAGACCGATCCGTACAGGTCCTTCTTTTTAAGGCCTGGAATCAGCTCGAGGGGCATGTAGGTGTACTCGATAACGATGGGCTTCTCATCGGCCTGACGCACGCGCACGACGTGATAGGCAAAGTCATCCTCGGCAATTCCCAGCTGGGCTGCGATGTCCGCTGGTGGATTAACGATCGAGAAATCGTAGACCACCGAGGTCACCTTCTCCCCGCGGTGCTCATATGAAAAGCCTTGGGCACGGTCGTTTTTGCCCTGGAAAAATGCCTGGCCGGGAAGCCCCGCCGTGTCCTTAACGTAGGTACCCGATCCGCGTCGGCTGGTAATAAGACCTTCCTCGGTGATCTGCTCAATTGCTCGTTTGACGGTGATTTTGGAAACGCTATAGAGCTCGCAGAACTCAACGACGGTGGGCAACTTATCGCCCGGCTTAAGGGCGCCGTCCTCGATGCTTCGACGGATATCTGCAGCTATCGCCTCGTATTTGGGAATCATGCAATCCTCCCTTCATATTTGCGTTGAATATTAAGAAAGTATACCTACTTAAAAAGCATCCATATGGCTTTCATGAAAGAAGTTCGATAAAGAAAAGTTAAAAAGACGCTTTACATAAAAAATTAGAGCGCTATAGTTATAGACAACAAGCGAGATGCATTGGCGTTTGCTTGTACTGTTTGGAGAAGGATTTGTTTTGGCGGGCTGGATATCGGTATGACCGGTGCGCGCCCGCGCCGGATAACCTGCCAAAGCAAACCCGTCTCCAACCGGAAGCTCTAGAACACGAAAGCGAGGACTTTGATGGCACAGTATCAGCTGCCCAACGACTTCTTCTTTGGCGCTGCTATGTCCGGCCCGCAGACTGAGGGTCAGTGGAACCAGGGCGGCAAGCTCGAGAACCTGTGGGACACCTGGTCCATCCAGGATCTGGGTTCGTTCTACAACTGCGTTGGCTCTTATGCCGGCAATGACTTTATGGCCAAGTACCAGGAAGACTTTCGCATTTTGAAGGACTTGGGCCTGGATACCTATCGCACTTCCATTCAGTGGAGCCGTCTGCTCGATGCCGACGGCAACCTTAATGAGGAGGGCGCTGCGTGGTATCACGAGCTGTTCCGCGCCTCTCGCGAGGCTGGTCTGGAGCCGTTCGTCAACCTGTACCACTTTGACATGCCCACCTACCTCTTTAACCGTGGCGGCTGGGAGAGCCGTGAGGTCGTCGAGGCTTACGCGCATTACGCCGACGTCGCCTTCCACGAGTTTGGCCAGGAGATTAAGTACTGGTTCACCTTTAACGAGCCCATCGTCGAGCCCGAGCAGCGCTATCAGGAGGGCGTGTGGTTCCCGCAACTCCACGACTTTAGCCGCGCTCGCACCGTGCAGTATCACATCTCGCTGGCACATGCGCTGGCCGTGGCCAACTATCGTCGCGCCTATGACGAGGGCGCTATTCGCTCCGATGCCAAGATCGGCATGATCAACTGCTTTACCCCGGTCTACACCAAGGAGAACCCCAGCGAGGCAGACCTCGAGGCCGTGCGTATGACCAGCGGCATCAACAATCGCTGGTGGCTCGACCTTATTACCAAGGGCGAACTTCCCGCCGACGTGCTCGACAGCCTGGCCGAGGGCGGTGTTAAGCTCCCGTTCCGTGCCGGCGACCAAGAGATTCTCAAGCAGGGTGTTGTCGACTGGCT
Organism: Collinsella sp.; assembly: GCA_036312785.1. Taxonomy (GTDB): domain Bacteria; phylum Actinomycetota; class Coriobacteriia; order Coriobacteriales; family Coriobacteriaceae; genus Collinsella. The sequence continues at coordinate 6,860 of JAXJNG010000028.1, read as the reverse complement.
CGGCTGCAACTACTACCACCCCACGCGTGTTCAGGCACCGGCGAGCAAGGTCGACCAGTACGGTCTGCCGCACTTTGCCGACGAGTACGTGTGGCCCGACGCCGTTATGAACGAGAGCCGCGGCTGGGAGATCTACCCGCAGGGCCTCTACGACTTTGGCATGGACTGCGCCAAGAACTATCCCGATCTTGAGTGGTTCGTTTCCGAGAACGGCATCGGCATCATGGACGAATACAAGAACCGTGACGCCGAAGGAACCATCCAGGATGACTACCGAGTCGACTTTGTGCGCCAGCACCTGGAGTGGGTTGCCAAGGCAATCTCCGAGGGCGCCAAGTGCCGCGGATACCATTATTGGGCCGTCATCGATAACTGGTCTTGGGCCAATGCCTTTAAGAATCGCTATGGTTTTGTCGAGGTCGACCTTATGGACGGCTACAAGCGCCGCCTTAAGAAGTCGGCAGCCTGGCTCAAACAGGTCGCCACGACCCACGTGGTTGATTAGCGACCGGGCGAACGCTCGGACCGCGCGCCGCCGCGCGCAACACATGGCACATCTGGTGGCAGAGGGCGACAGACCACCGTGCGAATAGGAAAAGGCCGGATTTGAAAGTTAGGAGCAATCATGGCCAGTGACAACGGAAAGAGCTTCCTCGACAAGTTTGCCGAGGTCTCTGCGAAGGTGGGAAACCAGGTTCACCTGCGTTCCCTGCGCGACGCCTTCGCGACCATCACGCCGCTCTATATCCTTGCGGGTATCGCGGTTCTTATTAACAACGTCGTGTTCCCTCTGTTCCCGCTCGATGCAGCGGGCCTTGCCAACCTTCAGACGTGGGGCTCGGCAATTACGCTGGGCACCCTCAACGTCTCTGCCATTATCTTGGCCGGATTGATTGGCTACAGCCTCGCCAAGAACAAGCGTTTCGATAACCCGCTCGCTTGCGTGGTCGTCGCTATCTCTGCTTTCGTCATCATGATGCCGCAGCAGATCACCGCCTCGCTTGCCGCCACGAGCCCGCTGCTCACCGACAAGATTACCTCCGCCGAGGTCACGGGCGCCCTTTCGACTGCCAACACCGGCACCAACGGTCTGTTCTCGGCTATTATCATCGCCCTGCTTTCCGTCTCGCTCTTCATCAAGATTTCTGGCGTCGAGAAGCTTAAGGTTAAGCTGGGCGAGGGCGTGCCCCCCGCGGTCTCCAACTCCTTCAACGTCATGATCCCGATGCTGCTCAACCTCGCGATCTTCGCTCTTGCCGCGGCCCTGCTCGCCGTGTGCGCTGGCACCGATCTGTGCACCATCATCTCCACGTGCATCTCCAGCCCGCTCAAGAGCATCATGAACGCCGGTCCGTGGGCTGTTATCCTCATCTACACCCTTGCCAACCTGCTGTTCTGCGTCGGTATTCACCAGTCCACCATCTCTGGCGCTACCGTCGAACCGATCCTGACCATGCTCATCGTCGACAACATGGCTACCTTTGCCGCCGGTGGCACCATCCAGCCCGATCACTACATGAACATGCAGATCGTTAACAGCTTCGCCCTCATCGGCGGCTCGGGCTGCACTCTCATGCTCCTGCTCGACACGCTCCTGTTCTCCAAGAACAAGGCTTCCGAGACCGTTTCCAAGATGGCTATCCTGCCTGGTCTGTTCAACATCAACGAGCCGGTTATCTACGGTTACCCCATCGTGTACAACCTGCCGCTCATGATCCCGTTTGTCCTCCTTCCCGATCTGTTCATCGGCGTCACCTATGGCCTTACCTGCGCAGGCATCATCAGCCCCTGCATCGCCCAGGTGCCCTGGACTATGCCTCCCGTCATCAATGCTCTGCTCGCTACGGGCTTTGACTGGCGCGCCGGTGTGTGGCAGGCTCTCGAGATTGTCATTGGCATGGCCGTCTACCTGCCCTTTATGAAGATTTCCGAGAAGGCAATCGCCAAGCAGGAGGCTCTCGCCGAGTAGAACGCCTAACGTTCGTCCCTTTCACCTTTGCGGGCGCCGGTACGCGGTGCCGGTGCCCGCGGCTCTCTCCCTTGCGTAAAGATACAGGGGAGTGGGCACAATAGCCGCAAGGAATAAAACCAGTTGTCGTCTGCGCGCCGCGCAGTTATAAGGAGGAAACCATGAAGAAGATCATGCTCTGCTGCAATGCCGGTATGTCCACGAGCCTGCTGGTCCAGAAGATGCAGGCCGAGGTTGCAAACCGTGGTCTGGATATCGAGGTCGAGGCTCGTCCCATGAACGAGGCCCACGATCACCTGGACGAGTGCGACATGTTGCTGCTTGGCCCGCAGATCGGCTACACCAAGGGTGACTTTGAGAAGGAGGCCGCCGGTCGTTTTCCGGTCGAGGTCATCAACATGGTCGACTACGGCCGCATGAACGCCGCCGGCATCATCGACCACTGCGTCAGCGTGATGGGCTAGGTGCTCCGCATGGAGGATATGAACGAACTGCAGATGACCTGCTTTGAGATCATCAGCTACGTCGGTACTGCCAAAAGCATGTACATCAATGCCGTGCAAAAGGCCAAGGAGGGCGATTTTGACGCCGCCGAGGAGCTTATCAAGCAGGGCGACGAGGCTTATAACGGTGGCCACGATGTCCACATGGGGCTTCTGAAGAAAGAGGCAAACGGCGAGCGTAACGGCGAGGCCCCGTTGATTCTGCTGCATGCCGAGGACCAGATGGCCGGCACCGAGACCATGCGCGTCATGGCGACGGAGCTCATCGAGATCCACAAGCAGCTGCAGGCACTTCAGGCCTAGTCGGCGTTATCGCCGCGACGGGCCGTGCGGTCCAACAGACAACATAGTCCCTTTGACGGGTGCCGGGAGCCTCCGCCTCCCGGCACCTTTATTTTTGGGGAAGGTCTTGCGCGGCCTGTTGAGCAGCCATTTGCGTTTTCCCAGATAAAACCTGCCAAAACAAACCTGTCCCTTTTTGGTAGGTTTTTGCCTTGGGAGCGGTACCATACAGGCAATGTTTAAACGAGAAAGGTGGGCTCCCATGGAACCTAAACAGTACTACATCGGCATTGACGTCGGCGGCACTTCGGTTAAGGAGGGCCTGTTCGACGAGGACGGAAACCTGCTGGCCAAGGCCAGCGTGCCCACGCCTCCCATCGTTGACGCTGCGGGCTTTGCCGCGGTGACCGAGGCTATCGACCAGGTGGTCGCCAAGGCGCAGATTCCGCGCGCCTTTGTGGCGGGCATTGGCCTGGCCGTTCCGTGCCCCATCCCGGCATCGGGCGATGCCAAGGTCAAGGCCAACATTGCCATTAACCTGCCCGAGCTGAGGATTGCCATTCAAAAGCACTGTCCCGACGCGGTCGTTAAGTACGAGAACGATGCCAACGCCGCTGCCATGGGTGAGGCCTGGCTCGGTTCTGCCAAGGGCGTGCAGAACGTGGTGATGGTCACCATCGGTACCGGCGTGGGCGGCGGCGTTATCGTTAACGGCGACGTGGTATCGGGCGTTGTGGGCGCCGGCGGCGAGATTGGTCACATGTGCCTGAACCCGGCCGAGGAGCGTACCTGCGGCTGCGGTGGCCATGGCCACCTGGAGCAGTATTCCAGCGCCACCGGCGTGGTGAGCAACTACCTTGCTGAGTGCAAGAAGGCGGGCGTCGAGCCCATCGAGCTCACCGGCCCCTCAGATTCCAAGGACGTGTTCCAGGCCTGCCGCGAGGGCGACAAGCTCGCGTTGGCAGCTGCCGATACCATGGCCGACTATCTCGGCCGCGCTCTGGCGCTTATCGCCAACGTGGTCGACCCCGAGATGTTCCTGATCGGTGGTGGCGCGTCCGCTTCGGCCGATGTCTACCTCGACGCCGTTCGCGAGCACTTCCAGCGCTACGCGCTTTCCGCCTCGCGTGAGACGCCCATTAAGGTCGCTTCGCTCGGCAACGACGCCGGCATCATCGGTGCCGCCTACGTAGCCCTGCGCGCCGCCGGTAAATAGCTGGTGCAAGGGGGTCAGGTTACTTTGCACCAACATGGTGTAAAAGGGACAGCCTTGGCCCCCGTGCCTACCCCAAAATATGCCGTGGCCCTTCCGTCTGCGAAGGCTCGGCATCGGCGTGCTACCATAGCTACGTCCAAGTACACATATCAAGTGGAGGATATCCATGGCAAACGTTCTTGTCTTTGGTCACCAGAACCCCGATAACGACGCCATCATGAGCGCCGTCGTCCTGTCCCAGCTGCTCAACCAGGTTGAGTATGCCGGCAACACCTACGAGGCCTGCGCCCTTGGTCAGCTTCCGGCAGAGTCCGCCAAGCTGCTCGCCGACGCCGGCATCGCCGAGCCTCGCGCGATCGAGTCCGTCGAGGCCGGTCAACTCGTCGTCCTCACCGACCACAACGAGTCCGCCCAGTCCGTCGCCGGCCTTAAGGACGCCACGGTCTTTGGCGTCGTCGATCATCACCGCATCGGCGACTTCGAGACCGCCGGCCCGCTGCACTACATCTGCCTGCCCTGGGGCTCCAGCTGCACCATCGTCACCAAGCTCGCCGACGTGCTCGGCGTTGAGCTTTCCGACGTCCAGGCCAAGCTGCTGCTCTCGGCCATGATGACCGATACGCTCATGCTCAAGAGCCCCACCACCACCGATGTCGACCGCGTCGTCGCCGCCAAGCTCGGCGAGCAGGTGGGCGTCGACCCGGTCAAGTTTGGCATGGAGGTCTTCCTCACCCGTCCGTCCGGCTCCTTCACTGCAGCCGAGATGGTCGGCAACGACATCAAGATGTTCGAGCCCGCCGGCAAGAAGCTGCTCATCGGCCAGTACGAGACCGTCGACAAGACCCGCGCACTCGGCATGATCGACGAGATTCGCGAGGCCATGCGCGCTTACGCCGCCGAGAAGGGTGCTGACGGCATCGTCCTGTGCATCACCGACATCATGGAGGAGGGCTCGCAGGTCCTGCTCGAGGGCGAGACCGAGGCCGCTCAGAAGGGCCTGGGCATTGCCGACGAGCACGACGGCGTCTGGATGCCGGGCGTCCTCTCCCGTAAGAAGCAGGTCGCTGCCCCCATCATGGCCGCCTGCTAGGTTTAGTTGACCAAACGCCACGACCGGATCGCGGACGCCCCGCGCTCCGGTCGTTTTTTGTGCGCGGCGCCGCGTCGTCTCTTGGACAGGCGTGCCCGCGCCGTTGAGCAAATAATGTTCAACCTGTGGTTCCGCTTTTCGGCCGTGCTTGTGCGCTTGTCGTGCAGGGTAGGCTAGATGCAAGCGTAATACGTTGGAGCGCGGCGCCGCCACTTGGGCGGGCCGTGCTTTTTTAAGACGGGAGCCTTCCCGTGAAAGGAGCCGCCCATGGCAGCACCCGAGCAGCTGTTTAACGTTCGTGAGCGCAAGCGTTTTGAGCGTCACGACATCTGGGAGCGCATTGCCGAGAACGGCACGATTTCCGCCGCCGTCATGGTCTTCGCCGCCATTGCCGCCGTCATTTGCGCCAATACCGATGCCTACGAGGCCATCCATCACTTTTTGGAGACCCCGCTGTATGTGGGTCTGGGCAACCTTACGGCCGGTCTCACCGTTGAACTTTTCGTCAACGACTTCCTCATGGCGATTTTCTTTTTGCTAGTGGGCATTGAGCTTAAGTACGAGATGACGGTCGGCGAGCTCAAGAATCCGCGTCAGGCCATGCTTCCCATGCTGGCGGCCGTGGGCGGCGTCGTCGTTCCCGCCTGCATCTACCTGATCTTTAACCATGCCGGCGCCCACAACGGTTGGGCCATCCCCATGGCAACCGATATTGCCTTTGCGCTGGGCGTGCTGTCGCTTTTGGGCAACCGCGTGCCCAACGGCGTGCGCGTGTTCTTCTCGACGCTCGCCATCGCCGACGACCTGATCTCCATCGCCGCCATCGCCATCTTCTACGGTCAGAGCCCCAATCCGTTTTGGTTGGGCGCCGCCGCGCTTGTGACCTGCGCGCTCGTGTGGCTCAACAAGACGCAGCACTACCGTCTTGCGCCGTATACGTTGCTGGGTCTGCTGCTGTGGTTCTGCATGTTCAAGAGCGGCGTACATGCCACGCTTGCCGGCGTCATCCTGGCCTTTACTATCCCGGCCAAGTGCGGCGTTAAGCTCGATAGCCTTACCGAGTGGCTGGGTGAGTGCCTGCCGTTGCTCGACGACCGCTACGACGACGAGACACACATCTTGGGCCAGCACGACTTTACCGTCTCGACCACCAGGGTCGAGCGCGTCATGCACCGCGTGACCCCGCCGCTCATGCGCATGGAGCGTCTGATCTCCACGCCGGTCAACTTTGTGATCCTGCCCATCTTTGCGTTTGTGAACGCGCAGGTTCGCCTGGTGGGCGTGGACATGAGCACGCTGCTGACCGATCCGGTGACGCTCGGCGTGTACTTTGGCATGCTGCTGGGCAAGCCCATCGGTATCTTTGGCATGACGTTTGCCCTGGTTAAGCTCAAGATCTCCGAGCTGCCGCACAACGTTAACTGGCACATGATCGCCGGCGTGGGCATTCTGGGCGGCATTGGCTTTACCATGTCGATTCTCATCAGCGGCCTTGCCTTCCCGACGGCCCAGTTCGAGGTTCTGGCTGCCAAGGCCGCTATTCTCGCCGGCTCTGTCACCGCGGCCGTACTTGGCATGATCTACATGAGTGTGATCTGCAAGCACCCCGCGCCCAAGAACGAGTAGGCGCGTAGAAACAGACGCCAGAGCCTGCTCGAGCGGTGGCGCGCGCAGACGTGGTGTAAGAGCGTCCTGAGGTCCGTCGCTGCAAGTCCTGATGTTACTCCTTCTTGAGACCGCGCCTCTCGACTATCTCGTCCACTATCTCCCTGGCGCGCCGCCCGAGCGCGCGGCGCCTCC
>JAXJNG010000027.1:0-62347 GCA_036312785.1 Collinsella sp. | reverse complement strand
GCAACACGTCCCGGGCCCTCTACGGGGCAGGGGCTGACGGCCGTCCGGGGCGGTCGGCCAGCGACCACCGGTACGGCTCAATCGTATAACCGTGCAACGGAAAAGAGCCGCCCTTTCGGACGACTCAAACTGTAATGGGGCAGAAATAATCACTCTTCGAGCGCTTATTTCTGCCCGCCGTCCCGATAAAACCCTGATGTGATAGATTTTACTTGTAGAGGTAAGCGATGGCAGTGCCGGTGTGGACTTGGATCGTGGCTGTTGACCTGACGACATTGCTAATGCCCGTGTCGGCCAGCAGGCCCAGGGGGGTGTGGTCTAGCTCCCACTCTAGGCCGTGTTCGTTTACTACTGTTCCAGGGGCAACGGCGATAATGGAAAAGGTGCTGCCCTCGTGGCCTTCGATGATCCAGGATTCGCCTCCGCGCAGGATGCGGGCCGTGGTTTCGTCCTCGGCGATCCAGACGGGGGCGTCCACATAGCCTGCCAGTAGCCCTAACACAGACAAGGACATGTCGGGGCGCCCGCCGGTGGCGCAGGTTGCAACTACTTCAGCACCGGGCCAACGACGACGGACGGAATCGAGCGCCAGCGCCAGATCGGTATAGTCCTTGTACGGGTCGTGGCGCTCAACTACAAAGTCGGTGGCGGCATCGACCAACGCGCGACCCGCATCGCTCACCGTGTCGGCATCCCCCACATATACGTCACAGCCCAGGCCAGCGCCCAGCAGTGCGTCGAGCCCACGGTCCACGGCGACAACGTAATCGCACTCCCCCGCTAGCCTACGCAACAGATCCGTGCTCGCCACCACGGGCGAGCCGCACACCACTAATACCTTGCAAGCCACAGCCCTCGCCTATCCCTCAAACGAAAGCACGCGGGCCAGATCCAGGTCCTCATAGCTGTCGATAAAGATATCGCAGTTGTCGCGCACGTCGTCGCGCTTCATGCGGCCGTGCGGGTCAAAGATGCCCACGCGCTTAAAGCCGGCGGAGCCAGAGCTCTTTAGGCCAAAGACGGCGTCCTCAAACACCCAAGCGCGCTCAAACTTGTGCCCATGGCGCTCCTCCAGGCGGCGCAGCGCCAGCTCGTATACGTCGGGGAACTGCTTGGAGCGTCCCGCCTCACCCGTGGTGGTCACAAACTCCATGTAAGCGTCGAGCCCGGCACCGGCGAGCGCGGACTGCACCAGCTCGGCCGGCGTGGACGTGGCAACGCACATGGCAATACCGGCCTCCTGCGCCTGCTTCAAAAATGCCAGGAGCCCGTCGCGCGGCGGCACCTTGGAGTACCCATCGATCAGGATATCGCTCAGTTCGCGATACAACTCTTCGCCATTCGTGCCAATGCCCCACGTGTCGTGGTAGGCCTGGCACTCGTCCTCCAGCGACAGGTGCTCAAATTGGGCAAAGTCATCCACGGTCACGTCAATCCCGTGACGGTGCAATAACTCGGGCTGGGCATAGGCCCAAACGGGGGTGCTATTAACCAGTGTGCCGTCGCAATCGAAAATAAAAGCAACCTTGGGAGCGGCGGTATGGGACATAAACGAACCTTTCGATGTCAAATGGTAAACAACCTGCTAAAAACGTTTTACCAAACGTAAGCCTAACAATTTTGAAACCCTAATTGGTAAAACTGTCAAGAGTTTTACCACGTCAATTCTGCCAGTGGTATAAACATGTCGCTTACCGATTAAACGCCCCCGCAAAACCACTTTCGTTCATAAAACTAACGCACAGGTGTTATCGTAGTTTCTGCCGAAAGTTCCACCGAGCACGCGAGGTGGAACGAATCACAGAAACTTCGCCGTCCCTTCGATTCGTGCAGCCTTGGACCTTTCGCATCTAGTCACCAAGGCAACACGCTGCCGCGTCATGATGGGATCAAACGTGAGCGATACAAAGCTAAAGCCAGCAACAAAAAAGCCTCCCATTTCTCATGTCCAAGAAATGGGAGGCAGTTCAAAAGCCGCCCCGCACGCGCCGGAGCTCACTAAGGACGATGTCTATCTGTTTGGCATCGGTACGTGGGAGCGCAGCTGGGAAAAGATGGGCGCGCATCCCGACACGCAGCAGCGCACGCGCGGCTGGCGCTTTTGCGTTTGGGCGCCCGACGTAAAGAGTGTCCATGTCATTGGCGAATTTAACGACTGGGATGAGGAGGCCAACCCGCTGGTGCCCGTGCATACGAGCGCTATTTGGGAAGGCTTTATTCCTGGCGCCGAGCAGGGCCAGCTCTATAAATATCTCATCGAGACCAACGAGGGCGAGAAGCTCTACAAGGCCGATCCATATGCCTTTAAGGCCGAGTGCCCTCCGGGAACCGCGAGCGTGCTGTGGACCCTCGATGGCTACAAGTGGAACGACGCTGCATGGCTCAAGCGCCGCGCCGGTCACAACCACATGTCGCAGCCGCTTAACATCTACGAGGTGCATATTGGCTCATGGAAGCGCCACGGCGACGCGCCGCAGGGCGAACCCGACGAGTACGGCAACTACCCCGGTCCCATGGATCCCTTCCCCGCGCAGCGCGGCGAGTTCTACACCTACGACGACCTGTCGGTGGAGCTCGTAGACTACGTGCGCGACATGGGCTACACGCATATCGAGGTCATGCCGCTTATGGAGCATCCCTTCGATGGCTCCTGGGGCTACCAGACGACCGGCTACTACGCCGCCACGTCGCGCTACGGCAACCCGCAGCAGCTCATGCACTTTATCGATGCGTGCCACGAGGCTGGCATCGGCGTGATCATGGACTGGGTTCCCGGCGGCTTTTGTGCCGATTCCCACGGCCTTGCCACTTTTAACGGCCACATGCTGTTTGAGCATGAGATTCACCCCAACTGGGGCACGCACAAGTTTGACTTCGCCCGCGGTGAGGTCCGCTCCTTCCTGGTCTCCAACGTGCTGTATTGGCTCGAGAACTTCCACGTGGACGGCATTCGCATGGACGGCGTATCCAGCATGCTGTACCTCAACTTTGGCATTGACGATCCGGGCCAAAAGAAGTTCAACAAGTACGGTACCGAGGAGGACCTGGACGCCAGCGCGTTTATCCGCCAGGTCAACTGCGCCGTGGAGGCACACTACCCCGACGTGATGATGATGGCCGAGGAGTCCACCGCGTGGCCGCTCGTGACCTATCCGCCGCAGGACGGCGGCCTGGGCTTCCACTACAAGTGGGACATGGGCTGGATGAACGACACCCTGCACTACATGCAGACCGATTTTCCGTGGCGCCCCGGCAACCACGGGCTGCTGACCTTCTCCATCATGTACGCCTTTACCGAGAACTTCATTTGCCCGCTGAGCCACGACGAGGTCGTGCACGGCAAGTGCTCGCTGATCGGCCGCATGCCGGGCGACTGGTGGCGCCAGTTTGCCGGTCTGCGCACGCTGGCTTTCTACCAGATGACGCATCCCGGTGCAAAGCTCAACTTTATGGGCAACGAGATCGGCCAGTTTATTGAGTGGCGCTATTACGAGTCCATCCAGTGGTTCCTGACCGAGGAGTACGAGACCCACCGTCATCATCAGGCGTTTATCAAGGCGCTCAACCACCTGTACACCGCCGAGCCCGCCCTGTACGAGCGCGGCTACACCGACGACGGCTTTACCTGGATTGACGCGGACAACTCTAAACAGTCCATCGTGAGCTTTGTGCGCCAGGGCGAGGACGTCGATGACGACCTGGTGATTCTAATCAACTTTGACCCGGCGAGCTACGAGAGCTTCCGCGTGGGTGTGCCGCGCGAGGGTGACTGGGAGGTTATCTTCGATTCCGACCGTCCCGAGTTCGGTGGCAGCGGCTATGCCGGCGAGGAGCCTTACACCTGCTCGAGCGAGCCCTATCCCTGGAACGGGCAGATGGACTCCATCGAGATTAAGGTGCCCGGCCTGGCAGGCGTGGTGCTTAAGCGCCGCGGTCCGAGCAGCTACAAGCCGCCCGTGGTCGAGGAGCCCAAGAAGGCGACGCGCAAGCGCTCGTCCTCGGTAAAGCCCAAGACCGCGGCTGCCAAGAAGGCTTCGGTTAAGGCGAAGACTGTCAAGTCTGCCGCCAAAGCCACGGCTAAGCCCAAGACAAAGAAGACAACCGCTAAAAAGGCTGCTCCCAAGGCTAAGGCAGGCGCTGTTAAAGCATCTGCCAAGGATGCGTAACAAAGCCGTTACAGCTGTAATCACCCGCCTCGCCGAGGCGTAGGATACAAGTCATAACCGTTCCGGGAGAAACATCCCCGGGGGAAAGGAACGTATGAATAAGATCTTCGACAACAAGCAGGAGTTTACCGAGCTCTATCGCGATGCCGTCATGAGCATCAGCGGCAAGAGCGTCGAGGCCGCCAGCGACCTCGACCGCTTTAACGCCCTGGCCAAGCTCGTGGCCGAGAAGGCACGCACCGTTGCCACCAAGAGCGACGCCCGCGCCACCGCCGAGGGCAAAAAGCGCGTGTACTACTTCTCGATCGAGTTTTTGATCGGCCGCCTGCTCGACAACTACCTGCTCAACTTTGGCGTGCGCGACATGGTCGCCGAGGCGCTCGACGACATGGGCTTCGACCTGTCGGTCATCGAGAACCAGGAGCCCGATCCGGCTCTGGGCAACGGTGGCCTGGGCCGTCTGGCCGCATGCTTCCTGGATTCCATGGCAGCCGAGGGCATCGCCGGCTACGGCAACGGCATGCGCTACCGTTACGGCCTGTTTAAGCAGGAGATCGTCAACGGCAGCCAGGTCGAGGCCACCGACGAGTGGCTCACCCACGGCTATCCCTGGGAGGTCCGCCGTCAGGACAAGGCCGTGACCATTAAGTTTGGTGGTCACGTTGAGGGCTTTGAGGAGAACGGCCGCACGTTCTACCGCACGGTGGACACGCAGGACATCCTGGCCGTCCCCTATGACATCCCCGTTGTGGGCTATGCCGGCGAGACCGTAAACAAGCTGCGCGTCTGGGCCGCTGAGCCGGTCGAGGAGCACTTCGATCTGGAGGCCTTCAACCGCGGCGACTACGCCCTGGCCGATGCCGAGCGCGCCGAGGCCGAGGCCATCAGCGCCATCCTCTACCCCAACGACGCCGGCGAGCACGGCCGTCTGCTGCGCCTGAAGCAGGAGTACCTGTTTGTGTCGGCCGGCATCTACAGTCTGCTCGACACCTTTGAGAAGGAGCATGGCGAGAACTGGGAGCTGCTGCCGCAGTTTGTGGCCATTCACACCAACGACACGCACCCCGCCATGTGCGGCCCTGAGCTCATGCGCATCCTCATCGACGAAAAGAAGCTCGAGTGGGACGACGCCTGGAACATCGTGACGCAGGTCGTGAGCTACACCAACCACACCATCCTGCCCGAGGCTCTGGAGAAGTGGCCCATCGGCACGTTCTCCAAGCTCCTCCCCCGTGTGTACCAGATCATCGACGAGATCAGCCGTCGTTGGCACGAGTCGTTCGACACCACGCAGGAGGGCTGGCAGGAGCGTCTGCGCCAAACCGCCATCCTGTGGGACGGCGAGATTCGCATGGCCAACCTGTCCGTAATCTGCAGCCACAGCGTCAACGGCGTGGCAAAGATCCACTCCGACATCATCAAGAACATCGTTCTCAAGGACTTCTATGCCCTGACGCCCGAGAAGTTCAACAACAAGACCAACGGCATCTCGCACCGTCGCTTCTTTGCCGAGGCCAACCCCACCTATGCCAAGCTCGTGACCGAGGCCATTGGCGATGGCTGGCTGAAGGACGCCTTTGAGCTTGAGAAGCTCAAGGAGTTCCAGAACGACACCGAGTTCCTGAAGGCCGTGGGTGCCTCCAAGCGCGCCAACAAGGAGCGCCTGGCCGCCTACGTTAAGGCCGAGACCGGTCTGGTCATTGACCCCAACACCATCTTCGATGTCCAGGTAAAGCGCTTCCATGCCTACAAGCGCCAGCTCATGAACATCATGAAGGTGATGGACATCTACAACCGTCGCATCGCCGATCCCAACTTCCACGTGACGCCGACGACCTTCATCTTTAGCGGCAAGGCTGCCTCGAGCTACACCTTTGCCAAGGAGACCATCCGCCTGATCAACTCCGTCGCCGAGGTCATCAACAACGATGCCCGCGTGAACGAGGTCATGAAGGTCTGCTTCATCCCCAACTTCCGCGTGAGCAACGCTCAGCTCATCTACCCCGCCGCCGAGATCTCGGAGCAGATTTCCACGGCCGGCAAGGAGGCCTCGGGCACGTCCAACATGAAGCTCATGATGAACGGCGCCATTACGCTGGGCACCCTCGACGGCGCCAACATCGAGATTGCCGATCTGGCCGGCCGCGAGAACGAGGCCATCTTTGGCCTGACTGCTCCCGAGGTCGAGCAGCTTTGGGCATCCAACAGCTACTTTGCGTGGGATACCCTCAACGGCGACCGCGAGCGTCTGGGCCGCGTGATGGACGAGCTCAAGGACAACACCTTTGCGGGTCTTTCGGGCAACTTCGAGAGCATCTACAACGAGCTCATGAACAACAACGACCCCGACCTGGTCATGGCAGACTTCCGCAGCTACGTGGATGCGTGGGAGAAGCTCACGGGCAGCTACGGTGACCAGGAGACCTGGAACCGCAAGGCCCTGCTTAACACCGCCTCCTCGGGCTGGTTCTCGAGCGACCGCACCATTCGCGAGTACCGCGACGAGATTTGGCACGCGTAAAGGTGCGCCAGCTCCCCTTTGCCAGCACGGCATTACTCGACGGGCGCAACGTTGCGCTGCGCCCGTCGCTAATGGGTTAGAAACATCGATGACAGAAGGAGAAATCGATGAGTAAGAAAGAATGCATCGCGATGCTCCTCGCAGGAGGACAGGGCAGCCGATTGGGGGCACTCACCCAAAAGATCGCTAAGCCGGCGGTTAGCTTTGGTGGTAAGTTCCGCATTATCGACTTTTCGCTCTCCAACTGCTCCAACTCGGGCATCGACACGGTGGGCGTTCTGACGCAGTATCGCCCCTACCTGCTGCATGCCTACGTGGGCTCCGGCGAGGCGTGGGATCTGGACAGCCGCGACGGCGGCGTGTCGATCCTGCCGCCGTACGAGACGCAGACCGGTGGCGCCTGGTATGCGGGCACGGCCGACGCCATTACGCAGAACCTGGACTACATCAAGGCCAACGACCCCAAGTACGTCCTGATTCTTTCGGGCGATCACCTGTATCGCATGGACTACCGCAAGATGCTCAAGACGCACATTGAGAACAACGCCGACCTCACCGTGAGCGTTATGCCCGTGCCGTGGGAGGAGGCCAGCCGCTTTGGCATCCTGACCACCGACCCCGAGGACGGCCGCATCACCAAGTTCACCGAGAAGCCCGATAAGCCCGATTCGAACCTCGCGTCCATGGGCATCTACATCTTCTCGGCCGACGTGCTGATCGAGGCGCTCGAGGAGGACGCTCTGGACCAGCGCTCGAGCCACGACTTTGGCAAGGACATCATCCCCAAGCTGCTCGGCGAGGGCAAGCGCCTGTACAGCTACGAGTTCCACGGCTTTTGGAAGGATGTCGGCACCATCGCCAGCTTCCACGAGACCTCGATGGACCTGCTGGGCAACAACCCCGAGTTCGATCTGTTCGACAAGCACTTCCCCATCATGTCCAACATCACCACGCGTCCGCCGCACTACATTGGCCCGGACGGACGCCTGGACGACTGCCTGGTCTCCAACGGCTGCAAGATCTACGGCACCGCTCGCCACTCGATCCTTTCGACCGATGTCATCATCGAGGAGCGCGCAGTGGTCGAGGACTCCGTGCTGCTGCCGGGTGCGCACGTTAAGAGCGGCGCGCACATCTGCCGCGCTATTTTGGGCGAGAACTCCACGGTCGAAGAGGGCGTGAAGCTCGGCTCTGTCGATACCACCAAGGATACGGCCGTCGTTGGAAATGACGTCGTTATCGGGAAGGGGGAATGATCCGATGATCAATCGCAAGGCCATCGGTTATATCACCGCTAACTACTCTTCGACCTACGGCAGCGTGCTGCTCAAGGACCGCCCCATCGCGTCCGTTCCGTTTTTGGGCCGCTACCGCCTGATCGACTTCCCTCTGTCCAACATGATGAATGCCGGCATTAAGACCGTCGGCGTCGTCATGCCGGGCAACTACCGCTCACTGATCGACCACGTGGGCTCGGGCAAGGACTGGGGCCTGGACCGCAAGAAGGGCGGCCTGTTCATGGTGCCCGGCAACGCGTATGGCACCACCAAGGGCGGCATGCGCTTCCTGCTGCGCGACATCATCTCCAACAAGACGCTGTTCCAGCGCTCGGACAAGCCCTATGTCGTGATGATGGGCACCAATATCATCTTTAACATGGACCTCAACACCATCATCGACGCACACGAGAACTCCGGTGCCCAGATGACCGTGGTGTACTGCAAGGCCACGCGCAACGTCGATGACGAGACCAAGCTGCAGATCAACGAGAACGGCCGTCTGACGGGCGTGAGCGCCGGCGTCGTGTACGGCGACAACGCCTCTATGGACTGCTGCATCGTCAACCGCGAGACGCTGCTTGAGATTATCGACCACTACCAGGCCGCCGACTATCTGGACCTGCTCGAGGCACTCCAGGGCGACTTTGGCAACATCGACGTGTGCAGCTACGAGTACAAGGGCGAGGTCGTGGGCGTGTTTAGCGAGAAGTCGCTGTATCGCCGCAGCATGGACCTGCTCGACCAGACCGTGGCCGACCAGCTCTTTGACCCCGAGCGCCCGATCCTGACCAAGGCTCACGACGTGCCGCCTTCGCGCTATGCGACCGGCAGCCACGCTTGCAACTCGATCATCTCGGCCGGCTGCATCATCAAGGGCACCGTGCGCAACTCGATCCTGTCGCGCGGCGTTGTGGTTGAGGAAGGCGCCTCGGTGACCAACTCGATTATCAACCAGAGCTGCATCATCAAGAGCGGCGCCCGCGTTGAGAACGCCATCCTGGACAAGAACAACGTGGTTCCCACCAACACCGAGCTTCGCGGCACGCCCGAGAACATCCTGGTGCTGGGCAAGGCTCCGTTAACTTCCGACACCACCATCGTACGTTAACGTTGGTACCGCAACATCGCTCGTAACATGTAGAATAGCCGCCCGGTTAGCGCCAGGCGGCTATTCTCGAATTACAACATGGGAGACAATATGGCTGATTCCAGCAAAAAGATGCAGATCGTGTTTGCCTCGGCCGAGTGCGCGCCGTTTGTAAAGACCGGTGGCCTGGGCGACGTGGCGGGTTCGCTGCCTGCGGCGCTTGTGCGCGCCGGCGCCGAAGTCATCGTGATGGTACCCAAGTACGCCACCATCAAGGACGAGTACAAGGCGCAGATGGAGCACTTCTCCGACTTTTACGTGAGCCTGGGCTGGCGCAATGAGTACTGCGGACTCGAGAAGCTCGAGCACGACGGCGTCACCTATATGTTCATCGACAACGAGCGCTACTTTGCGCGCGACTATCCGTACGGCTTCTTTGACGACGGCGAGCGTTTTGCGTTCTTCTCCAAGGCCATCACCGAGAGCCTGCAGCACCTGCCCGAGGGCTTTGAGTGCGACATCCTGCACTGCAACGACTGGCAGACAGCGCTGGCGCCCGTGTTCTTGCGCGAGTTCTACCAGGGCCTGCCGCTGTATGACCGCGTCAAGACCGTGTTCTCGATCCACAACGTGGCGTTCCAGGGCCAGTTTAGCGACACCGTGATGGAGGACATCCTGGGTGTGGCGCATATTCCGGCGGCCGCCTCGCAGCTGCGTTGCGACGCCTGCAGCATCAACTACATGCTGGGCGCCCTGCGCTATGCCGACGCCATCACCACGGTGAGCCCCAC
This sequence comes from Collinsella sp., assembly GCA_036312785.1. GTDB lineage: Bacteria > Actinomycetota > Coriobacteriia > Coriobacteriales > Coriobacteriaceae > Collinsella. The sequence goes on along the minus strand of JAXJNG010000027.1, from coordinate 52,502 downwards.
CTATGCCAACGAGATCCAGACGCCCGAGTTTGGCGAGGGCCTGGACGGCGTGCTGCGCGAGCGCTCCTATGCGCTGCAGGGCATTTTGAATGGCATCGACGTTGCGGGCTTTGACCCGGCGACCGACAAGCGCATTGCCGCCAACTACACGGTTGACGACCGTTCTGGCAAGGCCGTGTGCAAGGCCAAGCTGCAGGAAGAGCTGGGGCTCGAGGTTCGCGACGACCGCCCGCTCATGGTGATGGTCACGCGCCTGACGCGCCAGAAGGGCATGGACCTGGTCATGTACGCGCTCGACCGCATTCTGGCCGGCGGCGTGCAGGTGGCGGTGCTGGGCACCGGCGACCGAGACTACGAGGACGGCCTGCGCTACTTCCAGGACAAGTACCCCGGCACCATGGCCGCACGCATCGAGTTCGATCCGGCGCTGTCGCAGCGCATGTATGCTGCTGCCGACATGTTCCTGATGCCTTCGAAGTTTGAGCCCTGCGGCCTGTCGCAGATCATCGCCATGCGCTACGGCACGCTGCCCATCGTGCGCGAGACCGGCGGCCTTAAGGACACCGTGATCCCGTATAACGAGTTTACCGGCGAGGGCACGGGCTTCTCGTTTAGTAATTTTAACGGCGACGAGATGGGCGACGCGGTATTCCGCGCGGCGCGTCTGTTCTGGGATAACCGCGATGCCTGGAACCAGCTGGTCACGCAGGCTATGAGCCAGGACTTTAGCTGGACGCGCTCGGCCGACAAGTATCTGGACCTGTACTTCTTTATGCATCCGGAGATTGAAAGGCCGACGGCGGTTGTCGACGAGTCTGAGGCTGTTGCTGAGTCGGAGCCCAAGGCCGAGGAGAAGCCGGTTGAAGCTGAGCCCGCAAAGGCCGAGCCTGAGGTGAAGGCTGAGGTTGCTCCTGAGGCAGAGGCCGAGGTCAAGCCCGCTGCAAAGCCCGCAGCTAAGAAGACCACGACTCGTAAGACGACGGCCAAGAAGGCTACGACAACCAAGGCTGCCGCTACCAAGACCGCCGCAGCAAAGACGACTGCTTTCAAGGCAACGACCACGCGCAAGCGCACGACCGCCACTGCCAAGAAAGCCGCCGATGTCGAGGCTGCTCCCGAGGTAAAGGCCGAAGTCGTTGAGACCAAGCCTGCCGTCAAGGCTCCGGCAAAGACCGCTGCCAAGAAGACGACCACGGCCGCCAAGAAGGCAACGGCAGCCAAGAAGACCACGGCTACGAAGTCGACGACCACGAAGGACGCCACGACCAAGGCAGCCGCAAAGCCAGCCGTCAAGGTCGAGGAGACGCCCGCCGAGTCCAAGGCGGAGGCAACCGTCGAGGCCAAGCCCGCCGCCAAGACCACCACGCGAAAGCGCACGACGACGGCCAAGAAGACCACGGCAAAGACCACGACTCCCAAGGCAGAGACTAAGCCCGCTGCTGCCAAAGAGGAGCCCAAGGCCGAGGTAAAGACCAAGCCGGCGCCGAAGGCCGCTGAGGTCAAGGCTGCCCCGAAGGCAGAGGCCAAGCCAGAACCCACCAAGGAGACTCCGGTCTCCCCCGCCGCTCCGGCAGAGAAAAAGGCCCCGTCCAAGAAGACGTCCGTCCGCAAGGCCACGGCCACCCGCAAGCGCCGCTAGCCCACAGGCGATCCAAAACCTAATCAAACCCTAAGTAAGGGGCGCTCCAATCGGGCGCCCCTTCTCTGTAGATAGTTGGTAAAACGATTTTCTAGGACAACCGTTCGCCGATGGTAAACGGATGTTGTTTATACAGCCTGTGTACAACAGATATACTTACATCCTGTGCGTAAAGCCCATGGCCAGCAGGCCATGATTCTATTGAACTGGACCGTACTATGAGATTGATACACAACAGCCGTCTGCCGCAGTTTCGCACTCCGTTTGGCGCTGTGACCACAGGAACTACCCTTTCGCTCTCCGTGATTCTGGAGGATGCCGATCCCGCGCAGGCAACGCTTACGCTGCGCACCTGGGTCGATGAGATCGGCGAGTCTCGGTATCCCATGACGCACGAGGGCGATGGCATATTTACCGTAGAGCTTGAGTGCACCGAACCCTGTCTTATCTGGTACAGCTTTATCTGCAATATCGAGGGCCAGCCCGAGGTTCGCTTGGGCGCACCGCAGGGCCGCACCGGCGGCGAGGGCGTGACCTATAACTACGCCGAGGTGCCGTCGTTCCAGGTCACCGTCTACAAGCACCGCGAAGTTCGACCCGAGTGGTACGAGCGCGGAATGGTCTACCAGATCTTCCCCGATCGCTATGCCCGCGACGAGCACTGGCGCGAGCGCACACTGGCCGAGGTCGAAAAACCGCGTAAGGGCATTCAGCGCCGCATGGTCGAGGACTGGAACGAGCCGCCTGTGTACGAGCGCGCCGAGGACGGCTCCATCAAGACCTGGGACTTTTACGGCGGATCGCTCAAGGGTATCCAGGAAGACCTGCCTCGCATCGCCGAGCTGGGCTTTACAGCCATCTACCTCAACCCCATTTTTGAAGCCGCGAGCAACCACCGCTACGACACCGCCGATTACACCAAGATCGATCCGATTCTGGGCACCGAGCAGGACTTTACTGAACTGTGCGAGGCGGCCGAGAAGCTGGGCATTTCCATCATTCTGGACGGCGTGTTCAACCACACGGGCGACGATTCGATCTACTTCAACCGCTACGGCAACTACCCCGGCGTGGGCGCATGGCAGAGCGAGGATTCGCCGTGGCGCGATGCGTTTTATTTCCACGAGGACGGCTCGTACGACTGCTGGTGGGGCGTGGGCAATATGCCCGCCATCAATGAGAGCTCCGAACTGGTACGCGAGCGGCTCCTGGGCAAGGACGGCGTCATTCGTAAATGGCTGCGCGCCGGCGCTCACGGCTGGCGCCTGGATGTGGCCGACGAGCTTTCGGACGATTTCCTGACCGAGATCAAAAAGGCCGTACTTGCCGAAAAGCCCGACGCGCTGCTGCTCGGCGAGGTCTGGGAAGACGCCTCCAACAAGATCAGCTACGGCCATCTGCGTCGCTACCTGCAGGGCTCCGAGCTGGACTCTGCTATGGATTACCCCTTCCGCGACATGGTCATCGGCTTTTTGATGGGCTACAAAAACGCCTACCAAGCTGCCGAGGATATCGAGACCCTGCGCGAGAACTACCCGCGCGAGGCATTATCCTGCGCGCTCAATCTGCTGTCGAGCCACGACCGCCCGCGCATTATCTCGGTGCTCGGCGGTGGCCCCGACGAGTCGCAGCTGCCCGAGAGTGAGCGCAGCAAATGGCGCCTGGACGAGAACTCCATGGGCCTGGCCAAGAGCCGCTTTTGGCTGGCGACGCTCATGCAGATGACGTTCCCGGGCGTTCCCTCAATCTATTACGGTGACGAGTACGGCTTGGAGGGACTCACCGATCCGGGTAATCGCCGCACCATGCCGACCAAGGAAGACCTGCACGACTTCGATACGTTCGCGATCGTCAAGAACGCATCTGCTGTGCGCCGCGCGCTGCCGTTTATGATCGACGGTGAAATCAAGGCCTTCGCGCTCAATGACGAGGTGCTGGCCTACAACCGTACCGGTAAAGACGGCGAGTCCGCGACCGTCATCATCAACCGCAGCCTGCGCAATTCACACCGCGTGACGATTCCGGCGCTCGGCGAATGCGCGAGCGATGTGATTAGCGGTCACGAGTGCGAGATCCACAACGGTACGGTCACGCTCGACCTGTACCCACTGGGTTCGTCGATCATCTATCACCACGCCGAGCAGCGCCTGCAGGAGCCGCTCGATCACGGTGCGGGTGTTGTGTGCCATATCACATCGGTGCCGACCGACGACGGCAAACCCGGTACGATCGGTGCGCCCACGCGTCGCTTTATCGACCATCTGGCCGCCATGGGCATGCGCTACTGGCAGGTTCTTCCCGTCAACCCCACGGACTTCTTCCGCTCCCCTTACGCCGGTCCTTCGGCCTTTGCAGGCAATATCGACCTGCTACCCGAGAGCCACGAGGAGCTGGCAGCCGACTTTGAGACCTGGAAGGCCCGCGGCGGCGAGGATGCTGACCCGCTGTACACCGCGTTTAAGCATCGCAATGCCGATTGGCTCGAGAAATACTGCGTCTATATGGCCGTCAAAAAGTACTTTGAGGGCGAGTCGCGCCACGATTGGCCGGCAGATGTCGCGCGCTACAACGAGCATCTGATCGACGACAAGCGCTTCCACAACGAGGCCGAGCTTCAGGCGTACATGCAGTACCGCTTTGACTTGGCTTGGTGCGAGCTCATGAACTATGCGCACAAGAAGGGCATCGAGGTTATCGGCGATATTCCTATGTACGTGTCGGACGATTCGGCAGACGCGTGGAGCGAACCCGAGAACTTCTGGCTGTCCGATACCGGCAAGGCAATCGAAATTTCCGGCGCGCCGCCCGACAACTTTGCGCCCGAGGGCCAGGTGTGGGGCAACCCGACGTTCCGCTGGGACCACATGAAGCAGAACGGCTATAGCTGGTGGATGGATCGCCTGCGTCGTGCGTTTTCGCTCTACGACCGCGTGCGCCTGGATCACTTCCTGGGATTCCACAGTTACTTTAGTATCCCCGCAGGCAAGGCTTGCGCCGAAGGTCGCTGGTTGGCGGGACCGGGCAAGGACCTGTTCCAGACCGCTTATGACGAGCTGGGTCCGCTCAACTTTATCGCTGAGGACTTGGGCTATCTGACGCCCGGTGTTCGCGCCATGGCATCGACCTGCGGTTTCCCCGGCATGGACGTGCTGGAGTTTAGCGACTACGACGTTCGTTGCGGTGTGCATCCCACGCCCGGCAAGATTCTGTACACCTCGACGCACGACACGTCGACGCTCGCCGGCTGGTGTACGCGTTCTTTTGCGGGCGGCGATGAACCGAGCGGTGTTGAGGTGGCGGCCAAGCTGATGAGCGACGCGCTAGCAAGCGACGCTCCCCTGGTGATGATGCCGCTGCAGGACGTGCTGGGGCTGGGCGACGACGCACGCATGAACGTGCCGGGCGTGGCCACGGGCAACTGGACCTGGCAGGCTGACGAGGCGGACATTGCAGCCGCCGAGGGCAAAACCGCGCGGCTCCTGCGCAACAACCATAGATTCTGGGGCGAAGCGTGATAAAACCCCCGATATAGGGTACAGTTACAGACGTTTGAATTTTTGCGGGCAGAGTAATCTGCCCGCTTTGTGCTGAAAAGGAAGTATTTATGGCGCGCTACGATTACAAGTGCTCGAGCTGCGGCAACGTGTTTGAGGTTGAGCATCCCATGTCCGAGACCCCCGAGGTCGTGTGCCCCAGCTGCGGTGCCCCGGCGGCCAAGACGTTCTCGGCCAGCGGCATAAAATTTGAGGGCAGCGGTTTCTACAACACCGACCAGCGAAGCGGCGGCTCCAGCACCAGCGCCACGAGCGGCTGCTGCGCCAACTGCCCGCACAGCCACTAGAAACCAAACAGCCCCGCGACCGACATCGATCGCGGGGCTGATTCTTTGCGCTATAGGTGGCTCTATGAGTTGCGGTGAGATAAGGACTGTTTGGTGGGCAGAAGCCGCTATTCAATCCCTATTTCACCGCAACATATTAGTTACTTACGAATCAGGCGGGCGCAGAAGTGGCCGTCGTAGGAGTCGGCGTTTACCGGCACGCTTTGGAAGAGGCCTCGTTCGTTCTGGCGTACGGATACGAGCTTCTTAGCCTGATCGAACTCGGGGAGTTGCAGAATCTGCGCCTCGGAGAGCGGTGCGACGCTAAAGTCGGCGCCCTCGGGAGAGGCCAGGAAGGCATCCACGACCTGTGTGTTCTCTTCATCAAAAACCGAGCAGGTGGCATAGATGAGCTCTCCGCCGGCGACCACGCGCGCAGAAGCCTCCTTAAGCATCGTCAGCTGAAGCTTGGGTAACTCGGCCGTCACATCATTCTCGGTTAGGCGCCACGGGATCTCGGGATGACGACGCATGGTTCCGGTGCCAGAGCACGGCGCATCGATAAACACGGTATCGAACTTGACCCGATCACCGCGCATGGCATCAAACGATGTGAGCACCTCATCGAGCTCGCACGCATCACCCGAAACCGTACGAACGCCCTGAATACCCGCCTTGTGAAGGCGCGCGAGATTCAGGTCGCACTTACGGTCATGAAGATCAAGTGCCGTATGCTGTCGTTCATAGCCGGCACGCTTGGCCTGGCACATCATCACATAGGTCTTGGTACCGCGACCGGCACCAATCTCAAGGCAGCTTCCAGGACGCGTAGCAGCTGTGGCGATGAGCTGCGCGTTGAGGTCAGATGCCACCGCGGCAGCACGCTCAAACACACCGGAAGCAACGGTAACCTGGGCATCAACCGGAGCATGGCAGCCCGGGAAGACAGGCGCGACGAGCTGCGAGATATACGGATCGGGCTTAGTCGCAAAGGCGTTCTCATGCAGGGCCAGCGGCGCGGGGGCCAGATTGCCGGCAAAGTTAAGCGCACCCTCAGGCGTGTCGAACGATGCCATAATGCGAGCGCACAGCCAACGCGGTAGACCCATCAGGCGTGACAGAAGAACCAAGCGTCGCTCAGACTCGTCTACATCGGACGCAGCGGCAAAGTCATCAACATTGTCCGCAACCTTATGCAGCACGGCATTGGCCAAACCGGCGGCAGACTTAGCTCCGCTGCGCACCAGCTCAACGCCCTGACTCACCGCAACGCGGCCAGGCGTATGCAGATAGAGCATCTCGAAGGCCGAGATACGAAGTGCCATGCGAACACGCGGCGCAACCTTTTTAGGCTTATCGAGAAACTGATCGAGCAGCTCGTCCAAAATACCCTGCGTAGCGGCCACACCCAGCGCCAAGCGGGCGGCAAAAGCGGAATCGCGCTGGTCAATAGCCTTGGCCGATGCGCGAGAGGACAGCACGTCACGCGCATACATGCCGCGGCGATCGGCCTCCATTAGCACATCGAGCGCAAGCTTGCGCGCGGGAGACAGCTTGCTCATGACAAAACACCCCAGATAAGATCGGCGCCTTGCAGCCCAGCAGCCCAAGCAGAAGCGGCCATGGCACGCTTGCCATCGGGCTTAACCTCGAGCAGTTCAACCGCACCATCGGAAAGGCCAAGGAAAACACGCTTATTCTTAACGTCAACGCCGCCCTTGCCAAGCGAAACATCGGCCAGCGCAGCATCGAGCACACGCACGGTCTTGCCGGCAATCACGCAACGAGCAGGCGCGGTATCGGACGAAGCGAGCACATGACGCACGCAATCGAGCGCAGCCATCTGCGGATCCAGACGCATCTCCAGCTTGGAAATCTTGGCAGCATGAGTGACGAGCGACTCATCCTGCTCAGTCCACACGGCGGTGCCATCGGCAAGAGAAGGAAGCGTATCGGCAAGCAGTTTGCCGCCAAGCTCACCAAGCTCCATGGTCAGCGCCTCAGCGTTCTTACCGGAAACCGACGTGGAAGCCTGAGCACAATAAGCACCAGTATCCACGCCATGTCCAATGCGCATAATGGAAACGCCAGCAACCTCATCACCAGCAAGAATCGCACGCTGAATAGGAGCGGCGCCACGCCAACGAGGCAGCAAAGACGCATGAACATTCACAATACCAAGCGGCGCCATGTGAAGAACCTCATCGGGCAAAATGCAACCATAAGCAGCCACACAGAAAATATCGGCTTGCGCAGCTTGGAGAGCCTCAACAACCTCGGCCGTCATACGATTAGCCTCAATAACCGGCAACTCTAGCTCAAGTGCCTTAGCCTTAACAGGAGACGGCTCCAACTTTTTACCACGCCCACGAACAGCATCGGGACGAGTAACAACAAGCGCAATCTCGTTTCCAGCTTCGACAAGCGAAACCAGCGAAGGCACAGCAAAATCAGGCGTACCCATAAAAACAATACGCATAAAGAACGTCTCCCCTCAACCAAAGCCGAGACGGCTACAAATTAACAGCGGAAAGCCGAGTCACCAGCCCATCCGCAATAACAATTCAACAAGAACAAATATACCCAAAACCAAAGAAAGAGCCGCAATAAAAGCAGCTCTTTCAGCAAAGCAATTATCAGCGAAGACGCCCCTCCCTGGCCCAACGGCACCCGGGCGAACCGAGCCAGAACAACGCAGTCCCCGGTGCTGAGCGCCCACATATCGTCCCGCGCGCAGTTTCGCAGCGCAGCGAGAATGTTTGAGCACGGGATGATATAGGCGGGCGCCCCGGTGACGGACAAACCTACTCCGTCTCGCCCGGTCGAGCGCCGCGGGCCAGGGCGTCCTGGTACTCCTTGACTGCCTTGAGCCTCTGCATCGGCTTCAGTCGCTCGAACATGGTGTTACCGTGCAGGTGATCGATCTCGTGCTGCAGGCACACGCAGAACAGGTCGCCCGAAGCCTCATAGCGAATCAGGTTGGCGTCCAGGTCGTACGCCTCGACGACGACATGGTCAGGACGCTCAATCTCGCAGCTAATGCCAGGAATGGAAAGGCAGCCCTCGCTAAAGGGCACCAGATGGTCGCTCTGCTCAACAATGACGGGGTTAATGAGCACATACGGGTCGTAGTCGTTCTTGTCGCTGTAGTCGCAGTCGATAGTGACAAGCTGAATGAGCTCGCCGATCTGCGGGGCAGCAAGACCGCAACCGCCGTTCTCAAACATCATCTTCTTCATCTTCTCGGCAAGCGCCTCGATCGCCGGGGTGATCTCCTCGATGACGGCGCACTCCTGGCGCAGACGAGGGTCGGGCGACAGTACGATTCCGTTGGCTTCCATGGCCATCCTTTCGAGTTGTTACATCAAATCATAGGCGTCGACGTCAACGCTCACGCTCACGCCGCGCACAGAGCCCACCTCTTTGAGGCAGGCGTCGATATCATCAGAGACATGGTACCCCACGGGCGACTTCACAAGCAGGTGGAAGCGATAACGGTCCTTGGCTCTCTCGATTACACACGAAGCCGGGCCCAGCACCTGCGGCACGGCACTCCCCACCCGCAAAAAGTCGGGCGCGGCGGCGTGCCAGCGGCGCTTGAGGAGCTTTGCAATGAGCCCGATATAATCCTGCGCATCGTCGCGGCTTGTCGACCACACCAAAATATTGACCAGGCGAACGAACGGCGGATACAGTGCGTCGCGGCGCTGGTCCAGGTCGTAGTCGGTAAAGATCGAGCGATCGTGCTCGGCGACGGCGCGAATGACCGGGTCCTCGGGCAGGTAGGTCTGGATGATCACCTCGCCGGGGCGATCGCCACGACCGGCACGGCCCGCCACCTGTTCCAGCAGGTCGTAGGCGCGCTCCCCCGCGCGGAAGTCCGGCAGCTTGAGGGCAAAGTCGGCATTGACCACGCCCACGAGCGTGACCTCGGGAAAATCGAGACCTTTTGCGATCATTTGGGTGCCCAGCAACACGGCGCAATCCGCCGCATCGAACTGCTCGAGCAGCTTTTTGTGCGCATCCTTGCCGCGCGTGGAATCGGCATCCATGCGAATGATGGCGACGTCCTTGGGAAGCATCTGGTGCAGTGCGTCCTCGACCTGCTGCGTGCCCAGACCCATTTTTGCCAGGTAGCGACTGCCACATTTGGGGCAACGGCTCGTGGGCGCGGGATACGGCTGCACGCGCCAAGACGAACCGCATGTGTGACACTGCAGCGTGTGCGTGCGCTCGTGATACGTAAGCGCGGTGGAGCAGTGGTTGCAGGTGGGGACGCAGCCGCACTCGCGGCACATCAAAAACGGCGCAAAGCCGCGGCGGTTATGCAACAGCACGGCCTTCTCGCGGCGCTCGACCACGCGTTTCAGGCCTTCCATCAGCGGCTTTGAGAACATGGAGCGGCTGCCGTGCGAGAACTCGCGGCGCAGGTCGGCAATGCGGACTGTCGGCAGCACGGCGTGTCCCGGGCGCTCGGGCATCTCCACACGCGTCCAGGTGGCAACGTTATACATGCCGCGGCGGCAGCGGTCGAGGGCCTCGGCAGAAGGCGTGGCCGAGCCCAGCACAAGTGGACAGCGGTAGCGCCGCGCCATCTCGGCCGCGACCTCGCGCGCATGGTAGCGCGGACTAGAGCCCTGCTTATAGCTGGTCTCGTGCTCCTCGTCGATGATGATGAGACCCAGGTCGCTGAGCGGGCAAAAGAGCGCCGAACGCGCGCCGACAACAACACGGGCCGCACCGCTGGCGACCATATCCCACTGGTCCAGGCGCTCGCCGGCCGAAAGACGCGAATGGAACACGGCGACCGTCTCGCCAAAGCGCGAGCGAAAGCGGCCGACGGTCTGGGCCGTCAGCGAGATCTCGGGCACCAGCACGCAGGCCGAACGGCCGGCCGCCAGCACGCGCTCAATCGCCGAAAGGTAAACCTCGGTTTTGCCGGAGCCGGTGACGCCGTCGACAAGGACCACGTCTCCGTGGGCGTCCAGACGGGCGCGCTCAATCTGCGCGAGTGCCTGTTGCTGGCCGTTGGTAAGGGAGACCGGCGCCTTACCGTTTGCCGAGGACAGCGTGGTCTGATCGCTGCAGCCACGCCACGCACGGCGCTTCTCCACCACCACGACGCCGCGCTTTTCGAGCGCCTTGATAGTCGCCGACATGCTGTTATAGAGCAGGTTGAGGTCGCGCGTCGTGACCGGTCCGCACTGGAGCGCCTCGATGAGCTGACGCTGACGAACCGCCGTTTTGGGAGGCGTATAGTCGAAGCCCTCGGGCGTAAGCATGACCCAACGGTTTTGGATGGGTTTGACGGCAGGGCGCTCGACAGTCCACACGCCGTCGTCGCTTTTGACCACGCGCGGGCTTCCACCCGGTGGCAAGAACAGGCGCAGGCACTCGGAAAGCGTCGCGACGTACTCGCGGCTCATCCAGCGCGCAATACGGGCAGCCTCGGCACTAAAAAGCGGTTTGCTGAGAATCGCCTCGACGGGCTTGATGCGCGCAGGATCGAGGGCGTTGTTGCCTTGCAGGTCGCTCAGCTCGGGCGCTATATCGACGATATAGCCCGCGGCCGCGCGGTTGCCAAAGTGGACCAGGACCGTGGATCCGATCTGCGCCTCGTTGGCAAGGGGTTGAGGAATGCCGTAGGCAAACGGCTCGGACAGTGCACGCGTCGGGATGTCGAGGACTACGTTCGCATAGGCGGCGACGGGTTCGGGTGCGGGCTCGGGCTGCGCCGGGGCGGCGGCAGGAGCCGCGGACTTCGGAGCTTCATCCGGATCCGGCGAACCAAACAGCGAAAGTTGCTCGGCCATGGCCCCAGCACCTCCCATCCCATTCGTCTACAGAAACAAGAACCCCGCTCAGGGTGAACGGGGCTCGGATACAAACGTTTGCGCAGCGATTACAGCGCCATCGTGCGGGCGCGGTCGATGCGCGCCAGGCAGTCGTCGCGACCGACGAGCGCCATGGTCTCGCCCAGCGGAGGGCTCACCATGTTGCCGCAGACGGCGACGCGCACGGCCTGGAACACCACACGCTTCTTGAGGTCCATCTGCTCGGGCAGCGGCTCAAGCGCGGCGTCGATGTTGGCGGCCGTCCACTCGCTCACGCCCTCAAGCGCGGCCTTGGCAGCATCCAGAATGGCACCCATGCCCTCCTTGGCCAGGCCCTTGTTGACGGACTTCTCGTCATACTCGAGCGTCTCGGCCGAAGCGAAGATGGGAGCGGCGACGGTCACAGCGTCGGCCGGCATCTTAGTGCGCGGCTTGACGATAGCGGCAAGCGCGTCGATCCAGTCCTCACCGTACTCGACGTTGCCCTCGATGAGGCCCGCCTCGTGCAGCTCGGGGACCATGATCTCGTCGGCAAACTGAGCATCGGACATGCCGTTGATGTACTCGGCATTGACCCAGTCGAGCTTCTTGGGGTCGAAGGTCGCGGGGTTCTTGGAGATGCGGTCGAGCGAGAACTTGCTGGCCAGGACATCGCGCGGGATGATCGTGGTCTCGCCGTCGAGCGACCAGCCGAGTAGAGCCAGGTAGTTGACGAAGGCGTCGGACAGGTAACCGGCGTCGCGGTACTCCTCCACCGAGGTGGCGCCGTGGCGCTTGGAGAGCTTCTTGCCGTCGGCGCCCAGGATCATGGAGATGTGGGCGAACGTGGGCACGGGCGCGCCGAGAGCCTCGTAGACCATGACCTGACGCGGGGTGTTGGACAAGTGGTCGTCGCCGCGGATGACGTGGGTGATCTTCATCATGGCGTCGTCGACGACGGTCGCGAAGTTGTACGTGGGCGTGCCGTCGGAACGGAAGATGACAAAGTCGTCGAGCTCCTTGGCGTCGAAGGTCACCTCGCCGTGGACGGCATCGTGGATGACGACGTCTCCGCGGTCCTCGGGCACCTTGATGCGCAGGACATAGGACTCGCCGGCCTCGATGCGACGGCGGGCCTCCTCGGGATCAAGATCGCGGCAGCGGCGCTGATATCCCTGGAAGGGGTCCTTGCGCTCCTGCGCGGCCTTGCGGTCGGCGTCGAGCTGCTCCTTGGTGCAGAAGCAGGGATAGGCCTTGCCCTCGTCCCAAAGCTTCTGGGCGGCCTGCTTGTACAGGTCCAGGCGCTCGGTCTGGGCGTAGGGGCCAAAATCGCCGCCCACCTCGGGACCCTCGTCCCAGTCCAGGCCCAGCCAACGCATGGCGCGCAGGATGATCTGCGTGTTCTCGTCGGTGGAGCGGGTGGGGTCGGTGTCGTCGATGCGCAGGATGAACGTGCCGCCGTTAGCACGGGCGAAAGCCCAGTTATAGATAGCGGTGCGGGCGCCGCCAATGTGCAGCTTGCCCGTCGGTGAGGGTGCAAAGCGGACGCGAACGTCTGATGCCATGGAAATCTCCTCGATTGCAGGATGGATGTCTAACCGCACCAGTATAAAGCATCAAAGCAACCTCCGCACAAAGGGCACTGACCTACTCATTGGGGACATACTCATTGGGGACAGACTTAAATGACCAGTCGTTGTAGTCATTGGGGACATTCTTGGTTTAAGACTGGTCATTTAAGTCTGTCCCCAATGAGTGGGTGCGGAAAGGGTGTGAATGTTTGATTTACGCGCTATGATGTGCCCTTGCATAGAGAGCCCGGCGGAATGGTAACGGTCGCCGGGACACGTTTTTGAAAGGACAATCATGTCAGAAGAACTTCGTTCCATCCCACCCCAACACGGGTCCTTCGTATTTACGTCAGAGTCGGTGACCGAAGGTCATCCCGATAAGATCGCTGACCAGATCAGCGACGCCGTCCTCGACGCAATCCTCGCCAAAGAAATAGAGCTCCAGGAGCAGGGCTACATCGCCCCCAACGGCGTGCCCGCCAACGTTGAGAACGTCCGCTGCGCCTGCGAGACCCTCGTGACCACCGGCACCGTCATCGTCGCCGGCGAGATTCGCACCCAGGCCTACGTCGACGTACAGGAAATCGCCCGCGGCGTTATCCGCCGCATTGGCTACAACCGTGCCAAGTTCGGTTTTGACTGCGACACCTGCGGCGTTATGAGCCTCATCCACGAGCAGTCGCCCGATATCGCCCAGGGCGTCGACGAGTCCTTCGAGACCCAGACCGGCGCTACCACCGACCCGATCGACCTGATCGGTGCCGGCGACCAGGGCATGATGTTCGGTTATGCCTCCAACGAGACCAAGACCCTCATGCCCATGCCGCACTACCTGGCGAGTCGCCTAGCCGAGCGCCTGGCCGCCGTGCGTCACGACGGAACCCTGCCCTATCTGCGTCCCGACGGCAAGACCCAGGTCACCGTGCGCTACGAGGAAGGCAAGCCCGTCGAGGTCACGACCATCGTCATCTCCACGCAGCACGCTGCCGAGATCGAGGACATGGGCAAGATCAAGGCCGACCTTATCGAGCACGTCATCACCCCGGTCATGGCCGCTGAGAACATGCCGTGGGACAACGCCGACATCTACGTGAACCCCACCGGTCGCTTTGTCGTGGGCGGCCCCATGGGCGACACGGGCCTCACCGGCCGCAAGATCATCGTCGACACCTATGGCGGCTACGGCCGTCACGGCGGCGGCGCCTTTAGCGGCAAGGACTGCACCAAGGTCGACCGCTCCGCCGCATACGCCGCTCGCTGGGTCGCCAAGAACGTAGTCGCCGCCGGCCTTGCCGACCGCTGCGAAGTCGAGCTGGCCTACGCCATCGGCGTGTCCAAGCCGCTTTCGATCATGGTCGACACCTTTGGCACCGCGCATATTGCCGAGGACAAGATCGTCGAGGCCGTGGAGAAGACCTTCGACCTGCGCCCGGGCGCGATCATCCGCGACCTAGACCTGCGTCGCCCCATCTACGAAAAGACGGCAGCCTACGGTCACTTTGGCCGCGAAGACCCCGACTTCACCTGGGAGAAGACCGACCGAGTCGAAGAACTCAAAGCAGCCTGCGGCCTGTAAGCCAACGGCAAAAGCTACAACCAAATATCGACGCACCAAAAGAAGTACCGGCCCCAACCGGTACTTCTTTTTTATTTAAAGGTGGTGAAGATGAGCCTACCTGGGACATGGAATAAATCACAGGCCGATTAATTTCGCAGCAGAGCGACTCCAACCATGTATCCTAAGTTTCGAGGGCTTTGGTATCTGGTCGGTCGCGAGTTCCGCACGAGCCGGAGAGCACTTAATGTGCTCTCCGTGCGAGCAGGACTGCCCGAGCAGGCGACCAAATACCAAAGCCCTCGGAACGGCGGGACAGAGTATGCCCCGCCCCTCGGGACGACGGGATAGAACAGGAGCGCATATGGCAGGCAAGCCGCAAACACTAGCTACGACCTCTGCATTCGAGATCTTGGGCCCCGTCATGGTCGGCCCCAGCTCATCGCACACCGCCGGCGCCCTGCGCTGCGCCCAAGTTGCCGCCAGCCTGCTGGAAGGCCGCATCACCAAAGTCACCTTTGGCCTGTGGAACTCCTTCGCCCACACCTACCGCGGCCACGGCACAGACCGTGCGCTCGTCGCGGGCATACTGGGCCTCGACACCGATGACGAGAACATCAAGCAAGCCTTCGACCTCGCACGCGAGCAGGGCCTCGAATATCACTTTGGCATCAAGGGCGACGACGCCTCCATCCACCCCAACACCGTCGACATCGATATGGTCGACGCCACGGGCGCCACGGCGCAGGTCCGCGGCGAGAGCTTGGGCGGCGGCAAGATGCGCATCAGCCGCATTAACGGCGTCGGCGTCGACATCTCGGGCATGTATTCCACGCTCTTCGTGGCGCACCAGGACGTCCCCGGCGTGCTCGCAGCGCTCACCAACCTGCTCGCCTACGCCCATGTGAACATCGCCTTCTGTCGCACCTACCGCACCGAAGTGGGCGGCCAGGCCTACTCCGTCTTTGAGACCGACGGCGCGCCCGACGACACTGTTGTCCCGATGCTGCGTAAGCTCGACAATGTCGATTACGCGACCTTTATCGAGCTCCCCGGTTCTGCCTCGTCGCTCTCCCCCGGCGTCTCGGCAAAGGAAATCTTCGACGACGGCGAGCAGCTGCTCGATGCGTGCGAGGAACTGGGGCTCAACATCGGCGCCGTCATGGCCGTGCGCGAGGCACGTCTGACCGGCGAGGCACACGCTATCGCCGCCATGCGCCGCGTACTCGACGTCATGCGCGAAGAGACCACAGCCCCCATTTCCAATCCACAGCGCTCGCTCGGCGGCCTCATCGGCGGCGAGGCAAAGCTTGTCGATGCCACCAGCCGAAACGATCTGAGCATAAGCCTGATGGGCGCCGTCCAGACCGACGCCGTGGCCCGCGCCATGGCCGTGCTCGAGCGCTCCGCCACCATGGGCGTGATCGTCGCAGCTCCGACGGCAGGATCCGCGGGTGTTGTGCCCGGCTGCGTGCTGGCGCTCGCAGACCATTTGCAGCTCGACGACGAGCAGGTCATGGACGCGCTCTACTGCGCAGCCGCCATCGGCCTCAACCTCACCACGAGCGCCTGCGTCGCCGGCGCCGAGGGCGGATGCCAGGCCGAGGTGGGAAGCGCCGCCGCCATGGCAGCCGCCGCGCTGGTGCAGATGCTCGGCGGCACGCCCGAGCAGGCGCTCGACGCCAGTTCCATCGCGCTGAGTAACCTGCTGGGCCTCGTTTGTGACCCCGTCGGTGGCCTCGTGGAGGTGCCCTGCCAAAACCGCAACGTCATCGGCGTGGCAGCGGCCTTTAGCTCGGCACAACTCGCCCTCGCAGGCATTAAGAGCTTGGTGCCGTTTGACCAGATGGCACATGTCATGCTCTCGGTGGGCCACGCGTTGCCAGCCACGCTGCGCGAGACGGCAAAGGGCGGCATCGCGCAGGCTCCGGCCGCACTTTCGGCCTGTGCAAAATGCGGTGTGTGCGGATAGCGACAAAGAACGACTCAAAGGTGGGACAAATGTTCCACCTCTTTTGAATGCCACCGTTTCCGTACCACAAACAGCAGGGCAATCGCTATAATGCAAGCCCAGTAAAAACACGATGAACCGCAAGGCGAAAATCGAAGGATATGCATACGATGTCGCAAAACGATCGAACTCAACTGATTCCCGATCCGCAGCAGCCGAGCAGGCACGCCGGCGGCGTTCAGTCGCCGCGTCCTATCGCGCCGAGCCACGGTCAGCAGCGTGGTGCGGCAAACGCTTCTCAACGCCCGAACCAACAGCGACAGCAGCGTCAACAACGTCAGCAGCACCAGGCAAACGGCAATGCGCCCAAGCAGCCCCCCACGCACGCTCGAGGCGATCGCGGCCCCGCGCGCAAGTCCGCCGGCAACAATAAGTCGGGCAAAAAGACGACGCTCTTTGCCGTCCTGGGTCTAATCGTCATTGTCTATATCGTAGGCGTCGTAGCATTTTCGCAGGTAGCCTACCCCAACACCACCATCGCCGGCGTCGACGTCTCGTTCTCCAACGCTTCGTCTGCCGCCACCAAGGTCAACTCGGCATGGAAGCACTATAAGCTCACCGTGACAGGCGATGACTTTAGCTGGACCTATCAGCCCGAGTCCGATGAGCCCATTGTCGACGGCGAAGCTGCCGCAAAAGAGATTATCAGCCACAACGAAGCCTTTGTATGGCCGGTCCGCCTTGTGGAATCCTTAAGCGGCAAGACCAAAACAACCGCTACCTCCAACGAAGTCGATCTTGATCAAGACGTCGACCTGTCCATGCTCTCCGACACCTTTGACCAAAAGCAGTTTGAGAAGGATCTGGGCGCCGCCATCGACGAGTTTAACGAGGGGCGTTCGGGCACGTTCGAGGCCAATAGCTCCTATGACGAGCAGGCCGGCAAGTTTACCGTCGAGAAGGCGCGCTCCAACGAAAAACTCAACCGCGAGCATGTCATTAAATATGCCGAGCTCGAGCTCGCCTCGCTGGCCGAGACCGTAGATCTTTCCAAGCTCGGCAACGATGCCTATGAGCCACTCAATGGAACGCTGACCGATGATCAGATTCAGGCCGCATGCGATGCCGCCAACAACTTCCTGGGCGTCAACGTGACCCTCAAGCTCAACGGCGAGGATGCCGGCAAAGTTGATGGCAGCTCCGTATTGCAGTGGATCAGCTTTGCCGATCCGGCCAACCCCACGCTCGATACTTCGCAGATCAGTAGCTGGGCAGCCGAGCTCGCCAACGGCTTTAATACCGTGGGCTCCACTCGCTGGTGGACGCGCGCCGATGGCAAGCAGTGCGCCGTCGAAGGCGGCGACTTTGGTTGGTCCATCGACAGCAGCTCGCTCGCCAAGCAGGTCGAGGACGCCATTAGCAACAAGCAGACCGGCGAAATCGAGATCAAGTACTCCCAGAAGGCCGACACCTTTACCGCAAAGGGAGAGCCCGACTGGAAGGCATACATCGACGTCGACCTGTCCGAGCAGCACGCGCGCTACTATGACGAGAACGGTAATATCGTTTGGGAGGCCAACTTTATTTCCGGCAAACCGGGCGAAGACGCCACCCCCGAGGGCGTGTGGCAGATCAACAGCAACGACGGTGGCAGCACCCTGATCGGAGCCAAGGACCCCGAGACCGGTAAGCCCAAATACGAGAGCCCGGTGAGCTACTGGATGCCGTTTGAGGGCAATATGATCGGCTTCCACGACGCTACATGGCAAAACGACAAGAGCTTCGATAATGCCGAGTCGTACAAGTGGTGCGGCAGCCACGGTTGCATCAACCTGCGCCTGGCAGACGCCAAGGCACTTCACGACTGCATCAAAGTCGGCCTGTGCGTGGTTGTCCACTCGTAGTGCAACGCGCGCATTCCTACAACGTGGAACCGCTTCGACCAATCTAACAGTTCCGAAAGAAACCGTCCTATGCGCCCGCCCCAACCGGTGGGCGCATATACTTATCAAGGTTATTTCTATAAAGGAGACGCTATGCCGAATGTCCCCACGATCACCTCGGGCCCAGATGATACCGAGCGCACGCCCGAAGGTGCCACCGAAACAATTCCTCTGATTACAAACGAACATGCCGACAAGCAGAGCGAACGCACGAACGATACGGCCGAGATTTCCGATGAAGAGGCGTATGCCAAGCTCAGGGCAAAACGTGCCGGACGTCGACGTAAAAAGCTGATTCGACGCGGTATTGCCGCCGGCGTCGTGGGTGCCATCGCGCTCATTGCCATTGTCGCAACCCTGGTTATCAATGCGCAGCCACAGGGCGCTAGCGGGCCTGTGACCGACATGGTGACCGAGGGCACGTTTACCACAACGGTCGAGGCAAAAGGCCAGCTCAAACCCATTTCGTCCTCAGTGGTCTCCCCTTCTGTCGATGGCACAATCGATTCCATCAACGTGCAGGCAGGCCAATCCGTCAGCGAGGGCGACGTGCTTATGACCATTAAAAACGACGAGCTCGATCGCAACGTTGCCGAGGCGCAGCGTGCAGTTGCAGCCGCCCAGGAAGACCTCACCAACGCGCAGAAAGCCGCCGCTGTCGCGCAGGCCACCCCAACGACGGACGTCGATGGAGCTTCCGCAGCGGCTGGCGTCTCTGACGCATCAGCGGACACGAACGCCGTATCGGCCGCGCAGCGCAGCCTCGCTTCGGCCCAGGCAAACCTAGACCAGGCGAACGCCAAGGCCGCCAGTCGCACGGTCACGGCCCCGAGCTCGGGTAGCATCGTGGAGCTCAACGCCAAGGTGGGCGCCACGGTAACAGGCGGCATGATCATGGGCGAAAGCGATACGAGCGGCGGCAAGCAGTGCATGCAGATCGCCGACCTGTCCAAGATGAAGGTGACCGTGCAGGTGGGCGAAAAGGACATCGCCAAGATCGCCGTTGGGCAGAGCGCCAACGTCACGTATCCCGCGTTTCCCGATATCGTGAGCCAGGGCACCGTCACGGCTATCGCGTCGGTGGCAAACTCCGACGCCGCCAACGGCGGCGGCAGCGTGACCTTTAACGTCGACATCCTCATCGAGGCGCCCGACGCGCGCCTGAAGCCGGGCATGACGGCCGAGGTCTCGGTGGTGACCGAGCAGCTCGACGACGTGGTGATGGTGCCGACGATGGCGCTCATGACCGAAGACGGCGAACACTATTACGTCAACGTGGCAACCGATGACGAGGGCAAGCAAACCCGCCGCGTCAAGGTGACCGTCGTGACGCAAAACGACAACGAAACCGTAGTCGGCAAGACACAGGTCAAGCGCGAAGACCAGGGCAACGAGATCAACCCCAACGTGCCGGTTACCAAGCTGCGCGATGGTGACACCCTCGTCATGGACACCGGAGCGGACGCAACGGCTGACGGCGGCTACAGCGCGGATTCGGGCAGTATGTCTGCCGACGAGGGTATGTAATGCGTCCCGTTATCGACATCCGCAACGTGCACCGCATCTTTGAGAGCGAGGCAGGTTGCGCCCACATCCTGCACAACGTGAGCCTGGCGGTAAATCCCGGCGAATTCGTCGCTATCACTGGCCCCTCGGGCTCGGGCAAATCAACGCTCATGAACATCCTCGGCTGCTTGGATAAGCCTACGGCGGGCGATTACTACCTGCAAGGGCTCAACGTGGCCGAGCTTGACGATGACGAGCTGACCGAAGTCCGCGCCCTGAGCATTGGCTTTGTCTTTCAGAGCTTCAACCTGCTGCCGCGCCTGTCGGTTATCGAAAACGTCATGCTGCCGCTGGCCTACACCAATGTGCCCCGTAGCCAGCGCGAACTGCGCGCCGTGCACGCGCTGCAGGCTGTCACGCTGCCCGTTGACCACTGGGACCACCGCATATCCGAGCTCTCGGGCGGCCAGATGCAGCGTGTCGCCATCGCACGCGCCCTCGTCAATGACCCGCCCATCATTCTGGCCGACGAGCCGACGGGAAACCTTGACTCCGCCACCGGAGCGCTTGTGATGGAGACCTTCCATAGACTTCAGGAGCGCGGCAAAACCATCGTGCTTATCACACATGACCCCGGCATCGCCGCCGAGGCTGACCGTGCCGTGACCATCCGCGACGGTCGCATTCACGACGGCGCGTATATTCCACATGCACCGCGGACCCTACGCAGCGCTGTAGATAACCTGCCCATGATTTCCGCCTCCGCCAACCCGCCGAAAGGAGTGGTGGCATGAACGCCCGCGATCTCATCCAGGAAGCCCTTCACTCGCTCGAAGCCAACAAGGGGCGCAGCCTGCTCACCATCCTGGGCATTGTCATCGGCATCGCCTCGGTTATCGCCATGACGTCGCTCATCGGCGGCATCCAAAACAGCCTGGTCAACAGTCTGGGCCTCAATGCGGCACGCATGGTGCAAATCTATTCGTCGCAAGAAATCACCGAGTCGGACATCGAGAAGCTTCAAAAACTGGTGCCGCAGATAGAGCAGATCGGCATTGTCGACAGCGCGTACACCGAGTACAAGACCGGCGATAAAAGCTATACCGTCATGGCACAGGGTGTCGATAGCGACATGCTCGACGCCGTGGGGGCCAGCAAGCTCGTTGCGGGGCGCACCTATTCCCAGGCCGAGTCCCAATCAGGCTCGCGCGTGGCGCTCATCAGCCGCGGCGGCGCCGATCAGCTTTACGGCAACGAACAGGATGCGCTGGGGAAAACCATCAAGGTGTCCAACGGCGAGGTGCAGATTGTCGGCGTGATTGACGGCGGCAGCGACTCCATGGGCTCGCTCACGCTGTATATGCCACGCGAAACCATCTCCGGGCTATTTGGCGACGAGAATCCTTCATTCCCCAGCGTAACAGCGCTTGCCGCCGAGGGCACGGACATGGATGAGCTCTGCAAAACCATCGAGTCCAAGGTGCGCGCGATGAAGGGCATCGCGGAGGATGATGAGTACGACAGTGTATCGGCGACATCCATGAAAAGCGCCATCGATGCACTCAACTCCTTTATGGGCGCATTCTCGCTCATCATGGGCGCTGTCGCCAGCATCTCGCTGCTTGTCGGCGGTATCGGCATTATGAATATGATGCTTACCAACGTAACGGAGCGCATCCGCGAGATCGGCATCCGCCGCGCTCTGGGCGCAAGTCGTCGCGATATCACCGCGCAGTTTTTGGCCGAATCCTCGGCGCTGTGCGTCACCGGCGGACTGCTAGGTGTCCTGATTGGCTATCTGCTGGCATGGGGCCTCGCGATGTTTGCCTCCGGATCCGGGATTCTTGGCGAGCTCGGTGCCAGCGGGCAAATCACACCGAGTTTTTCAATCGCCACGGTGATGCTGGCCTTCGCCGTCTCCGTCGGCATCGGCGTGATCTTTGGCTTCTACCCCGCTCGCCGCGCGGCGAAGCTCGACCCGGTGGAGTGCCTACGCTACCAGTAAGCCACCACCAACAAGTTGCGGTGAATTAGGGACTGAATATGCTATCTAGCAGCAAATACAGACACTATTTCACCGCAACTTATTGAAGGGCTGCTTGCGCCAGTTCCGGGCGTCGTGCTCGAGCTTTTGGCGGATGACGGGCTTATACGGGTCGAGCTTGCTCGGGGCGCTCCTCCTCGCGGGTGGGAGGGCGCGCAGGCGCGGCGAGCGCCTAGCGCGCGAACTCCCGTAAGAGCGCGTCTTCCACTTCCCGAAGCGAAAGGGCCCCGCCTCCCTCGGCGGGACGGGTGACCACGATGCAGCGCGCTCCCGCGTCGCGCGCGGCGGCGATCTTCTCGGCCGTGCCGCCTACGGTTCCCGAGTCCTTGGTCACAAGCCACTGGGCGCCCACCTGCCGAAGCATCGCCTCGTTGAGCTCGCGGGTGAAGGGCCCCTGCATGCCGATGACGTGCGACGGCGAAAACCCCGCGTCGATGCACTTCGTTATAGCACCGGGCAGCGGGAGAACACGCACGAAGAAGCGCTCCGCGAAATCGGCGACGCGCGTGTAGGGAGCAAGCTCCTTGCTCCCCGTCGTGAGAAGCGCGCGACCCGGGTTCTCGGAGAGAAAGCGCGCCGCACAGGCGATCGACGCGACCGACACGACGCCTTTGGGCAGCGCCTCGACCGGGCGCGTAAGGCGCAGGCATCGTGCACCCACGGCGAGCGAAGCGGCCCGGATGTTGCCGCTTGCGAGCGTAGCGAAGGGATGCGTGGCGTCGACGACGATGCGCGCGCCGGAAAGCTCGCGCTCCATGTCGGCCTCGTCGAGCCTGCCCGCATGCACCTCGATGCCCGGAAGCTCGCCCAAAAGCTCGCCTCCGTACTCGGTTGCCGCGTAGGCACGGGCGGGGATGCCCGCCCCGCTCGCCCATTCGCACAGAAGGCGGCCCTCGGTGGTGCCGGCGAAGATGCGCAGCGCCGGCGCGGATGCGGGCGCCGTCACTTCGGGCCGCCTGGGCGCGTGATCTCGTAGAGCAGCGCGTTCATAATGGCGGCCGCCACGGTCGAGCCGCCCTTGCGACCCCTCGCGACGATGGCCGGCACGCGTCGCGCGAGTAGCTCCTCTTTCGCCTCGACCACGTTCACAAACCCAACCGGCACCCCAACGACGAGCGCGGGCGAGATCTTCCCCGCGTCCATGAGCTCGGCGAGGCGCAGAAGTGCTGTGGGAGCGTTGCCGACGGCCACGATGAGCGGACCCTCGATGCCGCAAGCTTTGTCCATGCTCGCAACGGCGCGAGTCGTGCCCGCGGCGCGCGCCGTTGCGGCGACATCCGGGTCGGCCATGTAGCACACGGCCTGGCAGCCGATCTTCGCGAGCGCGGGCTTGCTTATGCCTGCGAGCGCCATGTTCGTGTCGGTGAGCACCGTGGCCCCTGCGCGCAGTGCGTCGAGCGCACAGTGCGCGGCGTCATGGGTGAACACGAGGGAATCGGCGTACGAGAAGTCAGCAGTGGTGTGGATGACGCGCTTCACGACGGGTTCTTCGAGCGGCGGGAACGTGCGGCCGCCGAGCTCTTCGGTGATGATCTCAAAGCTGCGCCGCTCGATGTCGCCGGGCGCCATCTCCTTGGAATCCATCTAGTACTCCACTCCTTCCCTTGCACATATCCCCTGCTCGTAGGGGTGTTTCTCGCACCGCATCTCGGTTATGTAGTCGGCCTTCTCCACGATCTTGCGGGAAGGCGCGCGCCCGGTGAGCGCTACTTCGACGCCGCGCGCGGACATATCGAGCGCGCGGTCCACGAGCGCCTCGTCGACAAGCCCCTTCGAAAGCGCGTCGAGCGCCTCGTCGAGCACGAGCAGCCCCTCCTGCGCGCCCTCGAGCTCGGCGAGCGCGGAAGCGAGGTTCCCATCGTGCAACTCGCGCGTCGCGGCAAGTTCTTCCGACGTCATGGACCAGGTAAACTTGTCCGACGCCTTCCCCGCGAACACGGGCACGCCGAAATGCTCGGCGAGCAGGCGCACCTCCCCGCTTTCGCCGTCTTTCAGGAACTGCACGACGACGACGCGGCGGCCTGCGGCGAGCATGCGAAGGGCGAGGCCCATCGCCGCCGTGGTCTTGCCTTTGCCGTCGCCATGATACACATGGATCATACGCCCTCCTCGATAATGCGGTAGACATACTCCATGTCGAGCGCCCCGCGCACGGAGTCGGCCAGGCGGTCGAACTCGCGCGCACGGTGATCGGCCGCGGACACCGCGCCCTCAGCACCCACGACGCTCTCGGGCAGGCCGCGCATGCGCGCGAGCGAGCGCGCGAGGGCGAGTGCCACCCCCGGTTCGTCGAACAGGCCGTGGAGATAGGTTCCGAACACGTTTCCGCAGGCCGCGCCTTCTGGTTTGCCGCCAATCGTGCCCGCAGGGGCGCAGGAGACGGTCGTTTCGCCGTCGTGAATCTCGTACCCACGCGCCGTCATGCCGTTCCACACCGAGAACGCGCCTTGGGCGCCCGTGATGCGCAGCTCCGACTGAGCGAGGCGCTTTTCCTCCTTGAACACCGTACTTGCAGGGATGAGCCCGAGCCCGCGCGCGGTGCCAGCGCCTTCCCTGCCGTGCGGGTCCGAAAGCTCGTCTCCAAAAAGCTGGTAGCCTCCGCATATGCCGAGCACCGGCGTGCCCGCGCCCGAAAGCGCGCGTACACAGGCTCCGATGCCGCTAGCCGCAAGCCAGCGCGCGTCGTCGACCGTGGACTTCGAGCCGGGAAGCACCACCAGGTCGGGCCGGCCCAGATCGGTCGTCGAGGAGACGTAGCGCACGCCCACGCCGGGCACGCGCGAAAGCGGGTCGAAGTCGGTGAAGTTCGACAGATGCGGAAGGCGCACGACGGCGACGTCGATGACGCCGCGCGCCTCGCGGGCAGATAGGCGCGGCGCGAGCGAGTCCTCGTCGTCCAGGTCGAGCGCAAGATACGGCACGACCCCCACGACGGGAACCCCGCACATCTTCTCGAGCGGAGCCAAACCCGGGCGCAAGATTTTTACATCGCCGCGGAACTTGTTCACCACAAGCCCCCGCAAAAGCGCGCGGTGCTCGGGTGCAAGGAGCGCGACCGTGCCGTAGAGCTGGGCAAACACCCCGCCTGGGTCGATGTCGCCCGCGAGCAGCACGGGGGAGGACACGGCGCGCGCGAGCCCCATGTTGACGATGTCGTTTTCGGCAAGGTTGATTTCGGCGGGGCTGCCGGCGCCCTCGATGACGATGACGTCGTTTTCCTCCGCGAGCGAATCGAACGCCTCCAAAATCTGCGGCATGAGCGCCTTCTTTCGCGCGAAGTAGTCCCTCGCAGCGAAGGCTCCCTGCGCCTTGCCGGCCACGATGAGCTGGCTTCGGTGGTCGCTTTCGGGCTTGAGCAGGATGGGGTTCATGCGCACGTCGGGCGCGATGCCGCACGCCTCGGCCTGCATGATCTGGGCGCGCCCCATCTCGAGCCCGTCGGCCGTGACACCGCTGTTGAGCGCCATGTTCTGGCTCTTGAAGGGAGCCACGCGCAGGCCGCCCTGCGCAAGCACGCGGCACAGCCCCGCCGCAAGCAGGCTCTTCCCCGCGTTCGACATGGTGCCCTGGATCATGATGGGCTTCGCCCTACCCACGGGTATCGACCCCCTTCGCCGAGCCTCGGCCATCCGCGCCAGCCATCGCGCCGCTACAAGAAGCGCCGCCCCGTTCGTCGGGTTCGCCTTCGCCCGATGCGCCTTCCGCCCGAAGCGCGCGGCTGAACGCCATCGCAAGCCGGGCGTTCTCCTTGCGCGTGCGCACCGCGACGCGGCACCAGAAACGGGACAGTACCGAAAACGAGTCGCACGTGCGGACCAAAACCCCCTGATTATACAGACGCTCGGGGATGTCTTTCGCCGGCGTGCGGACTAAAAGGAAGTTCGCATCCGACGGCACGACGGAAAGCCCGAGCGAGGAGAGCTCGTGGGAAAGCCACGCTCGCTCGCCCGCCAATACATCGCGCGTGCGCGAGACGTATTCGACGTCTTCCAGGGCGGCGATGCCCGCGGCCTCGGCGACCGAGGAGACGGGCCACGCCTGCCCCGCCCGGCGAATCCCCTCGATGAGTTTGGCGTTTCCGCTGATCAGATATCCCAACCGCAACCCCGCCATTCCGTAGAGCTTTGTGAACGCGGAGAGCACGGCCACATGGCGCGAACACGCGGCGCGTGCGGCCACGCTCCTTTCGCGGGCGTCGGGCGCAAATCCGAGGAAGCACTCGTCCACGACGAGCAGCGCTCCCACCTGCTCGCAGCGGCAAACCGCGGCATCGATCACGCGGGGGTCGACGAGGCGCCCCGTCGGGTTGTTCGGATTGCAGAGGTACGCCACGTCTCCCGGCCCCTCGATCGCGCGGGCGAAGGAGGCGGGCACGTCGAAGTCGTCCGCTTCGGAGAGCGGGAACTCCTGCACGCATGCGCCGTAGTACGATGCCGCCTCCGCATATTCAGAGAACGTCGGCGCGCACACGACGATGCGTTTCGGGCGCACCGCCGCGGCGAGCCGCCAGATGATGTCGGACGCGCCCGCGCCGCAGACGATAGTATCTTCGGGAATGCCCTGGGCGCGCGCTAGGGCGCGAACGAGGGCGCGGCTTTCCCTATCGGGGTAGGCGTCGATTCGAGAAAGCGCCTTGCAAGCTGCGGCGACGGCGCGCGGCGAGGGGCCTGCCGGATTCACGTTCACCGAGAAGTCAATGAGGTCGGAGGCGCCCCCTTCGCAAGCGATGCCGAGCGATTGCGAGCTGCCCCCATGCGCACGGGCGCGCAGGATTCCCCCGGCAGCCCGGGACGCGGCGTGGTCTTCCCTCATGCCATCGCCCCCACGGCGAGCACGACCGCCGCGCGCGCGGCGCCGAAGACGACGAGCGCGCATACGGACGCGGCGAGCATGAGCCTTGTCGCCCGGGCGATGTCGCCCCACTCGATTTCACGGGACGCGTCGCCTATCGTCGGTTTCTCAACGAGCTTGCCGAAATACACCGCGGGTCCTGCCAGGCGCAGCCCGAGCGCGCCCGCACACGCTGACTCGGTCTGCGCCGAGTTGGGGCTCGCATGGCGACGCCTGTCGCGGCGCCAGATGCGCGCCGCCCCGCGCGCGTCGAGCCCGACGATCGGGCACACGGCGATCATGAACAGGGCCGATAAGCGCGAGGGAATCCAGTTCACCGCATCGTCGAGGCGCGCCGAGGCGCGACCGAAGTCGATGTAGCGCTCGTTTTTGTAGCCCACCATGCTGTCGAGCGTGTTCACCGCCTTGTACGCCATGCCCAAGGGCGCACCCCCGATCATAAGGTAGAAAAGTGGCGCGATGACGCCGTCGCTCGCGTTCTCCGCCACCGTTTCCACGGCGGCGCGCGCGACGCCCTGCTCGTCGAGAACAGACGTGTCGCGTCCCACGATGAGCCCGACGGCTTCGCGCGCCGCGACAAGGCCGCCCTTCGAGAACGCGTGGGCCACGGCCAGGCTCTGGCGGCGCAGCTCGCATGTCGCGAGAACCTGATAGCTCGCCCATGCCTCGGCCACGAAGCGCAAGCCGGAGTGAACCATGCCGCAAAGATGTAGGATACCCCAGGTCAAAAGCCCACACGCAAGCGGAAGCGCCACGGCGAGCACAAGCCCTGCGGCACGCGTGCCCGCGGACGTTTGCGGGAATGCGCCTCGAAGGCGGCCTTCGGCCCACGTGATCGCGCGCCCCATGGCGACGACGGGATGGGGAAGCCAGCGCGGGTCGCCGAAGGCAAGGTCGGCCGCGAACCCGGCGGCGACGGCAAGAATCGTCATCACCGGGCATCGCCCCCCGAAGCGGGGCGAACGTCGCGAAGGCAGCGCCCATCCCAGGTGGCGGCCCATGCGCCGCCCGGCTCGGTATGCACGTCGAAATATCCCATTTTCGGGACAGCTAGCTCGGAGAGTAGCGCTTTCACGGTACCCGCGTGAACGACGAAGACGGCGCGCCCACTCCCCTGGGCGCGCTCCGATTCGCACGCCTCCCGAAACGCCGCGACGACGCGGCGGGTGAAATCGCTCTTGCCCTCGCCATGCGGGCAGCGCGTCTCGCACCAGGAGTCTAGCCAGGCGTGGTAGCGCACATCCTCTTTAAGCTCGGCGGCGCTTCGCCCCTCGAAGTCACCGAAATCCATCTCGCGCAGACCGGGGCACGCCATAAGCTCCGCGTTCGGGAAGAGGATGCGAGACGTCTGGTCGGTGCGGGCCATGCCGCTCGTGATAACACGGAACACGTCACGATCGCACGCGAGGTCGCGCAAAGCGCGCTCGCCCGCACTCGACAGGGGCTCGTCGGTGCCCGCCCCGCTGTAGCGATGGTCTTCCGTGCCCGCCGTGGCACCATGGCGCACGAAGACGACTTCCAAAGGCGCGCCCGCGCCCTGCGTCCCTCGAGGCGCATCGGCAAGGTTTCCTTTGATGACCTGGGGAATCCCGCACGTCATGCGCACGACGACGTCGGCGCGCGCAGCGAGCGCGCATCCCAGGCGCCCCGCGCGCTCGCGCCATTGGGCGTCTTCCGCACGCATGGGGACGACCCCCGAGCCGACCAAGGGCAGAATCACTGCGTCGAAGCCGATCAGCCGCTCGAGCGCCCGGTCAGCGTCGAGCGCGCGTACGAGTTCCTCAGCACGGTACGCGACACGGCCGGCAAAAGCCGCGGGCACGCCGCCCTCCGCAAGCTGCGCCGCGTCGACGAAATCGTCCGCCGCGAACCCGAGCCTTTCGCGCACGAAGGTCCTCTTCCCCGAATGCGCGCCACCTACCACGAGAATCATAGGAGCATGCCCCCCGCCACCAGCATGGCAAGCATCGCGAGCTCGGCCCATTGCAGAAACCATCCGGCCAAATCCCCCGTCACCCCGCCGAAGCGGGACAGGGCAACATGGCGGTACCACGCGAGCGCCAAAAGCCCCGCCACCGCCATAAGGGCGCCGACGGCCTGAGCGCACGCGACCATCCCTGCAGCCGAAGCCGCAGCGAAAGCGCAAAGCGGCACGACGATCGCCGCGCGCTTCTTCGCAGGCGAGAGCCCCACGGCCATGCCGTCCGCCCGCGCGGCAGGCCAGCATTCTACGGCGAGCCCCGAAAGCGCGCGGGAGAACACGAGCGAGCACAGAAGCGCGAGGAACGCCCCCGCCGTAAGCGGCAGCGCGGTGAACAGGGAAAACTGCAGAATAAGGTACACGACAACACCGATGACCCCGAAGGCGCCCGCCCGCGGGTCGTGCATGATCTCGAGCTTTCGCTCGCGCGGGGCCCAACTTGCAAGCGCATCGGAGGTGTCGCAGAGCCCGTCTAGGTGGATGCCTCCCGTCACCGCCACAGGCAACGCCACGAGCACGGCCGCGGCGATGGTCGCGGGCACGCCGAGCAGGTTCGCCACGTGCCCCCACGCCGTCATGAGGAAGCCTTCCGCAAGGCCCACCAGGGGAAACGCGGCAAGCGCATGGGTTGACCCGAAATCGGTCCAGGCCGATTTCGGGACGGGGATGCGCGAGAACGTTCCGAACGCCGCGCCGATTGCCTCTGCTATCTTCACCTTGTAGGTCCTTCGCCTTTCATCCACACGGGAATCCCGCATACCACTTCGACTGCGCGGTCGGCCAGCGCCGCCACGCCCGCGTTCACGCGCGCGAGCGCGCGCCTCCATGCCTCGGTCCCCTCATCGTAGCGCATCCCATCGGCGAACACGTCGACGGTGACCACCACCGTATACGCAGCGGCCTGAGCGAGCCGTTCGATGCCTCCGAGCACCTCGCGCGCCGCAGCGTCGGGGTCACGTGGGGACAAGCCGCCTTCCGCGAAGAGCTCGTTCGCAACCAGGTTGCCCACGTCCTCCAAAAGAAGCGTGCAGCCGCACGGAAGCCCGGACGCTGCGGCGCCCACGTCACGCGTGCGCTCGAGGGTGGAAAACCCCTTGCCCTCGCGCAGCGCCCGATGGCGCGCGATGCGGCGGGCGCCCTCTTCCCCGAAGGGCTCCATCGTTGCCAGGTACACGCGGGGGCCGTCGTGCCCGAGGCACAGGGACTCGGCATAGGCGCTCTTGCCGCTCGCGGCGGCGCCGATGACGAGTGTCACCGTCATTTCCCAGCCTCGAAATGCTCGTAAGCAGCCATGCCAGTCGCCGTGAACGTCTTCCCATCCCGGTACACGCGCAGCGCCGAATCCAGAAGGGGCAGATACGCCATGGCGCCCGCGCCCTCGCCCAAGTGCATGCCTGCGACGAGGGGTGCCTTTATGCCGAGCTCGCGAAGGAGCTCCTGGCTTGCGGGTTCGCTCGATGCGTGGGTGCCCACGAGGTAGCCCAAGGCGTTGGGGCAAAGGCGCACCGCGCACAGGGCCGCCGTGCAGGATATGACCCCGTCGAGGAGCGCCGGCGCCTTCGAGGCCGCGGCCCCCAGGTAGAAGCCGCACATCGCCGCGATGTCGAATCCGCCCACCTTCGAGAGCACGTCGATCGGGTCGGCGGGATCGGGCGAGTTCGCGTCGATAGCGCGCTCGACCACGTCGCGCTTGCGCGCGAGCGAGGCGTCCGAGAGCCCCGCGCCGCGGCCGACGAGGCTCCGCGCGTCCGCCCGGATGAGCACTGCGGCCACCGCCGCCGAGGTGGTCGTGTTGCCGATGCCCATCTCGCCCGCGGCGAGAAGGCGCACGCCGGCGCGAGCAAGCCCGCACGCGACGGCGATTCCGACCTCGATCGCGCGCACAGCCCCATCGCGAGACATAGCGGGGCCGTGCGCGATGTTGCCGCTCCCCCGCCGCACGTTCGCGCGTACCATGCGCGCGTCTTCTATGCCCCGGGCCATACCCACGTCGACGGGCACGACCTCGGCACCCGCGAACGCCGCCATGCGGCAGGCGCTCGTGGCTCCCTCGCACATGTTGCGCGCGACGGCTCGCGTCACGTCTTGTCCGCTTTGCGACACGCCTTCGGCAACGACCCCGTTGTCGGAGAAGAATACTGCGAGCGCACGGGGAAACTCGGCCACCTCGGCGCTCCCCTGAGCTGCGGCGATACGCGCGACGGCATCTTCAAAGTCGCCCAATCCCCCCAAGGGGTGCGCGATGGAGTCCCACGCGGCGTACGCGGCGGCGCGGGCGCACTCGTCTGCGGGCGCGATCCGGGAGAGCGCGGCTTCGAGCACGGCGCCCGGCGCCGACGAGAACGCGCGCTCGACTTCCTCGCGGATGCAGGCAAGCGCGGTTTCGGTTGCTTCAGCCATGCCGTCTCCTCTCTGCGAACGACGCTGCGGCAGACGCGAACGCGCGCGCAACGTCGGGGTTCGCAGGATAGTACACATGCGGGAAGCCCGCAACCAGGGACGGGGTAGTCGTCATGCACGGCCAGCCTTTGTCGCGCCGGGGCTTTTGCGCCCAAAAGTCGCCGCCCGGGCAGGTGGACTGCCAGTAGTGGAACTCGTGCGCGCGGATGCGTGTGCCGCGCGGCCCGTAGAGCCCGTCGCGTTGGGAAGTGAGCTCCACGTACCCGAAATGGGACAGCCTTCCCCCGTTCTCGCTTGCGCCCTCAAGGGCGCCCACAACAGGCCAGCGCCGCCCCTCGCTATCGGAGATTTCGCGCTGCAGGTACAGAAACCCACCGCATTCGGCAACCGTCGGCATGCCGGATTCCACCGCACGCCGCACCGCCTCGCGCATCGGCGCGTTCTCGGAGAGCTGCCGCACATGGAGCTCCGGGTAGCCGCCTCCCAGATAGAGGGCGCTTGTCCCCCGCGGCAACTCGCTATCACACAGGGGGCTGAAAAAGGCCAGCTCGCAACCCAGGTCCTCGAGCGCGCGCAGGTTCTCCTCGTAGTAGAACGAGAACGCCTCGTCACGCGCAACGGCGACGATGGGCCGCGCTCCCGCGATCGGCTCCAACCGGTAAGGTTCCTCGCAGATATCGGGTGCCGTCGCCGCTATTTCGAGCAAGCGGTCGACGTCGACGCTCTTTTCCACCAGCTCGGCCATCTTGTCGATGCGCGCGGAGAGCTGCTCGACCTCGTCGGCGGTCACAAGCCCCAGATGCCGGCTTTCGAGCGAGAACGCCTCGTCGGCGGGAATATTACCCAAAACCGCGACGCCCGTGTGCTTCTCGATCGCAGGCGCCGCGTAGGCGCAGGCAGCGGCGCTCGTCTTGTTCAGCACGACGCCACGCACGTTCGCACAAGGCAGGAACTCGGCGATGCCGCGAATTACGGCGGCGAGCGATAAAGACGCCCCGCGCCCGTTCACCACTAAAACGACCGGCGTTTCCGTGTCGCGCGCAACCTGGTAGCTGCTCGCGTCGGCCACGCCGGGCGCCATGCCGTCGTAGAAGCCCATGACCCCCTCGAGCACCGCGACATCCGCGCCCGCGGCGCCGCGTGCGAGCAGGGCGCGCAGCGTCGGGGCGTCGGTGAAGAAGCCGTCTAAGTTGCCCGAGCGCGCGCCCACGACGCGACGATGAAAGAGCGGATCAATGTAGTCGGGGCCGCATTTGAAGGCCGCGCATGCAAGGCCGCGGCGCGCGAGCGCGCGCAGGAGCGCGCACATAACGACCGTCTTGCCGCTCCCGCTCGAGGGCGCAGCGACCATGAAGCGAGGGATGGTCGTGCTCACCGGGCGCCGCCTTCCCCACCTGCACCACGCGCGCTGACGAGGAACACGGGGTTTTGCGCCTTCATAAGATGGTGCGAGCCTACAGCCTCGGCGCGGGCGGCCGACACCTGGCACGCCTCGAACCCCTTAAAGCGCGAACCCGAGAGGAGCGCGCACGCCTCGGTGAGCGTCTCAACGGTGACGCATGGCACGCACAGGCGAACCTGCGAGTTCTTCTCGAGCGCCGCCTCCACGATGGAGGGAAGCTCGCCCGCGCTCCCGCCGACGAACACGGCGTCGGGGACGGGCAGTTTCGCGAGCGCTTCGGGGGCGACACCGGGGATCGCATGCACGTTGCCGCACCCGAATGCATCCGCGTTCTCTCGGATGAGCCGCACGCCGGCCGCGTTGCGCTCGACCGCCCATACCGACCCCGTTCGCGCGACGAGCGCCGCCTCAATCGACACGCTCCCCGTGCCGGCGCCGACGTCCCACACGGTGTCGGTCGCGGTAAGGCGCAGCTTCGCGAGCGCGACGGCGCGCACCTCCTGCTTGGTCATGGGAACGTCGCCGCGGATGAAAAGCTCGTCGGGAATGCCCGAGGAAGCGTACGGCCAGCGGGAGCTCGCGGCGCGGGATGCGCCCGCAAAGTCCGCCGCGGAAGAAGCCGCCGCGGGCGCGGACGCGCCGGCCGGCGCCTCGGAGGCTGCGCTAGAGCCCACAGGCGACCCGGCGCCGCCTGCGAACTCGATAAGCATCACGTTCAAGTCGTCGAACGTCTGACCTGCGATTTCACTTGCGGTCGCGCAGGTGATGCGCTCGTTGGGGTACGACAGGCGCTCGGCCACCGTCACGCGCGCGTCCCCGAAGCCCGCCTGCACAAGCTCGCCCGAAAGCCGCGAGGGGTCGTCCCCGCCCGACGTGGCGAGGAAGAGCTCGCCTGAGCGCTCGGCCTCGGCCACGATGTCGCACGCCACGCCGTGAGCGCTCGCGAAGCGCCAATCCTGCCATGGACGCGCGAGGCGCGCGGCGAGATACGACGCTGAGCTTATGCCGGGAATGATGCGCACGTCCACCTGCGCGTCGCCGGAGAGCGCCTCCACCAGGCGGCGCGCGCCGCTGAACAGCCCCACATCGCCCGTCATCACGACCACGGCGCGCTGCCACGACGCCGCATCGGTGAGCGCGGCGACGATGTCCGCCGTCTTCACGAGCTCGCATCTCACCACGTCGGGCGGCACGTCGATGCCGGCAAGCGCGCGATGAGCGCCGATGACCACGTCGGCGATGTCGATCGCGTCGAGCGCCGCGCGCGAGAGCAAGTCGGGGTTTCCGGGCCCCGCCCCGATGATCGTTACCTTTCGCATGGAATCTCCCGATACCCGCGCGGCGTGACCATACGGCCGCCTACGAGCTTCGTGTCCGCGTTGCCGACGAACACGGTGGTGAACATGTCGGCGTCGATCTCCCCCAGCTCGGAGAGCCTGCACATGCCCGACTGCTGCCCCTCGCGCCCGATGTTACGTACCCAGCCGCAGAGCGTGTCGGGGGCCTTCCATTCGAGCATAATCTTCGCCGCGCGTGAGAGCCTGTCGGCGCGCTTTCTGCTGCGCGGGTTGTACAAACAGATGCAGAAGTCGGCGCTCGCCACGGCGGCGAGCCTGCGCTCGATGACCTCCCATGGCGTGAGCAGGTCGGAGAGCGACACGACCGCGAAGTCGTGGGCAAGCGGGGCGCCGAGCACCGCCGACCCGCTCTGAGCCGC
This sequence comes from Collinsella sp., assembly GCA_036312785.1. Taxonomy (GTDB): domain Bacteria; phylum Actinomycetota; class Coriobacteriia; order Coriobacteriales; family Coriobacteriaceae; genus Collinsella. The sequence goes on along the minus strand of JAXJNG010000027.1, from coordinate 18,309 downwards.
GGTGGCCCCGGCGATAACTTCCACGTCTACATCGGGGTAGTCCTCCGCAAGCTCCAGCACGGGGCTCGCCATGCCGTACACGCCCGCGTCGCCGCTGCACACGAGCGCCACGGCTTCTCCACTCTGCGCGCGCGAAAGCGCAAGGCGGCACCGTTCGACCTCGTGCATCATCGGCGTCGCGAGATGCGCCGCGTCGGGCACGGCGGCGAGCGCGAGCTCCACGTATTTCGTGTAACCCACAACGAAGTCGGACGCCTCGAGCGCACGCCGAGCCGCAATCGTCATGCCGTCGGGGCCGCCCGGGCCGATTCCCACCACGAAGAGCTTTCCCATCACCGCTCCTTAAACGAAAGTTTAATAGTTACCTTGGAAAACGCGACGGTCACGCCGCCGTGAGCGAGCTTCGGGAAGATAAGTTTGCCCCCCTCCGCGAGCGCTGCCCGCTCGCACACGTTGTCGACCCCCACCGTCGCGCGCACGAAATCAGATGGCGAAACGCTGCCTTCGACCTGCGACAACTCCTCTGCGGAATACGTCGCAAGCGGGATATTGCGCGCGCAGCAGAAGGCGAGCAGACCCTCCTCGTGCGCCTTCACGTCGATCGTCGCCGCCTCGCGCACGGCCGAAGGCGAGATACCCACCTGCCCGCATGCGAGAAGAAACGCCTCCTCGATCGCTTCGGCGCACGCACCGCGACGGCATCCTATGCCCGCAACGATGCAGGGCACGACAAGGCGAAGCGGCTCGGGCGCAGGCGCCTGCGCCCGCACGCCCGCCGGCTTCCCCGTCTCACCGGCGGGCACGACCTCGCCCGTTGTCTCCGCCGCACAAACGGACGCACCTGCATTCGCGCCAGCGAACGGCGACACGACGATATCGGCCCGAGCGCGGTCGGACGCAATGTCAACCCCCTCAGGCGGCTGTCCCGAAATCGGCATGTCGGAATAGAGCGCCACGCGCCCGCCCGAAAGCAGCCGCGCCGACACTCGCTTGATGGCCTCGGGATTCGAAACGGCGAGCCCCGCACAGCGCGCCCACGTATCCACCGCCCACACGCCGCGGACGTCGGTCGCCGTGGTGATGACGGGGATGGCCCCTGCCGCGCGTGCCACAGTTTGCGCAAGCTCGTTCGCACCGCCCAAATGCCCCGACAAAAGCGGGACGGCAAAGCGCCCCGCCTCGTCGATCGCCACAACCGCGGGATCGTTTGCCTTCGAGGCGACATGCGGCGCGATCGCCCGCACGGCGATGCCCGCCGCGCCCACGAACAGAAGCGCGTCCGACGCTTCCCACGCGAGCGCCGTCCATGCGCGCAGGTCGGCCTTCCCCTCGCCGAACCCGCGCGAAACGGAAACGTCCCAGCCAGGGTCGTCTTCACCTGTCTGCGCGCAATCGGAAAGCGCGTGTGCGGTGCGCACCGCCAACGCATACCCCCTCTCAGTGAACGCTATGCAGGAAACCCTCATCTAGCGCACCACCATCGTCGAGAAGTAGCTGCCCCGATCGGGCACATCGTCGAGCGAGCGGTACACGCGCTCGCCCGGAAGCCCACAGTCCTCTACAAGCTCGGCACCGTCGAAGGCGCCCTCCTCGCGAAGGATGCATTTCGTGTCCGCAAGCGAGCGGCGCGCCTTCATGACCACCTTCGTCCCCGGCCAGCCGATTGCACGGCGCACCCCGTACAGAACGCCTTTACTCATACGTCGCCCCCAATTTCCCGATAACTGCATCGGCGCCCGACGTGCGGAAAAGCTCGCGGCGCTCGGCGTCGAACACGACCGCGGCGATGTCGCATGCGCCCGCCGCGCGGCGGCGCAACCTGTCCTCAATTGCCGCAGCGAGCGAGGCGCGCGCAGCGTCCCCAACGCCGGCGGCCTCGATTACCTCGAGCGCCGCCGTGGTCGTGACGGACGACATGATCTCGCGCACGGTCTTCGCGCCCGCGCCGGCCATGGCCGCGTGGGCGGCCAGAATCTCCGCGCGGCAGTCGGCGGTACGCGAATGGGTGTCCATGATGCCGCCCGCGACCTTCACCAACTTGCCGATGTGTCCCACAAGAAGGACATTGGTGAATCCCTCGCGAACGCAGCAATCAATCGCATCGCCCACAAAGTTGGAGATGAAGACCACCGGCGCACCGTTTAGGTGGAAATGCCCCGAGATGAACTGCCCGCCGTAGTTGCCGGGCGTGAGCACGACTCCGCGCCGCCCCATAGCCGCATGCTGCCGAATCTCGAGCTCGATGCTGTCACGCAAGGCAGCGAGGCTGCGCGGCTCGACGATGCCCGTCGTTCCCAGGATGGAGATGCCGTCCTCTATCCCCAGGTGCGGGTTGAAGGTCTTTTCGGCAAGGGCCACACCCTCGGGTACCGAAATCGTCACAGCAATGTTTCCAGAAAAGCCGTGCGCGGCGCACACCTCACGCACCGCCGAAGTAATCATCGCGCGCGGCGTCGCGTTGATGGCGGCCGCCCCCACCGGCTGCTCGAGCCCGGGCAATGTCACGCGCCCCACGCCCACGCCGCCATCGACGGAAACTTCCGATTCGCGCGCGGGCACGTCCTTGCTGCCCGCAGCACCCGTGCCCGACCCCGCATGTTCCACGTGCGCGTACACGAGTACGCCGTCAGTCACATCGGCATCGTCGCCTGCGTCCTTTCGCACGGCGCACTGGGCGCACCCCTCGCCGATGCATGCGTCGACCACGTTCGCCTCGACGGGCAGCCCGCCGGGGGTGACGATCGACACGAGGCCGACGGGCTTTCGTGACAAGAGCATCTCGCAGGCCGCCTTCGCCGCGAGCGCGGCGCAGCTCCCCGTGGTGTAGCCGCAGCGCAGGCGGGTCGTCCCGGTATATATGTAGTGCTCGAAGGCCACGCTAGCTGCTCGCCTTCCGATACCCCGTGGAAAACGAAGGGTCGTAAAGCTTGCTGCGCTCGTACGACTCCGCTTGCGCGCCGTTGTGTGCAAGCCTGCCGCGAGCTCCGAGCACGCGGCCCACCACCACGAGCGCCGTGCGGTCGATGCCCTCTCGCGCGCCCGCATCGGCGAGCGTGCCCACTGTGCATCGCACCACGCGCTCCTCAGGCCAGGTCGCCTTGTACACGAGCGCCGCCGGCTCGTCGGAGCTGCGGCCCGCAGCCAAAAGCTCGGCGGAAAGCTCGGCGAGCATACCCGAGCTCAGGAAGATGACCATAGTCGAGCCGCTTTCCGCCATGGTGCGCATGCCCTCGCCCGCGGGCATGGGGGTGCGCCCGGAAAGCCGCGTGATCACGACCGACTGGCTGATTCCCGGCAGCGTGTATTCCTGGCGAAGCGCCGCCGCGGCACCGCAAAAGCTCGACACGCCGGGCACCACCTCGTAGTCCACGCCGCGCGCGTCGAGTGCGTCCATCTGCTCCTGGATGGCGCCGTACAGGCACGGGTCGCCCGTGTGCAGGCGCACCACTTCCTCGCCCCGCGCATCCGCCGCGCACATCACGTCGAGCACTTCCTCCAAGGTCATGTGCGCGCTGTCGTAGACGACGCAGGATTCCTTGCACTCGGCGAGCAGCTCGGGGTTCACAAGGCTCCCCGCCCAAACGACCACGTCGGCCGCGCGCAGAAGACGAGCCCCGCGAAGCGTGATAAGGTCGGCGGCGCCCGAACCTGCGCCAACGATATGAATCATCCGAGCCTTCCCTTCCCGTTTCTCATCGCAACCGTTTACGCCGCCATTCGCGCAGCAGGCAAAACACGGCGCCTGCGGCGACAATCGGCGCAAATACGCAGGCAGAAGGCGCAATGCCGCCCGCCCTGGCTTTGACACGTTCACAAGTGCCCACTATCATAGTAAAAGATTCGGCAACGAGCATATGACAATCGGATAAAAGGAAATGACCGGCGCGGCGCCCGCACAGCCCGCGCTGGCTTGCGGAGGGAACCAGGTGGGAATCCTGGGCAAGGGACATTACTGTATAGGACGCGCGGGCGAACCGCCTCACGCCCCAAGCCAGACTGCTTCGCCTTTTCCTCACGGCATCGCCGTGGCGTTAGCTCCTTGTGAACCCCGAGGGGTGCGCTTTTCTTTCGCTTGTGCCGACAAGCAACTGTCGCCGGGGGACCGGCAAACCGAGGAAAGGAAAAACCATGTCCGAACAGATGTCACGCCGCGGCTTCATGAGCGCCGCGGCAACCGGAGCCGTCGCGCTCGCCGGAGTCGCGCTCGCGGGCTGCTCCAACACCTCCGCGAGTTCCGAGAAATCGAGCGAAAAGGAGAAGGCCGTGAAGCCGGTCATCCTCGTCACGAGCTTCGGCACGAGCTACAACGACTCGCGCCACATCACCATCGGCGCCATCGAAGACGCTATCCGTGAGAAGTACTGGCAGGACTACGACATCCGCCGCGCCTTCACCGCGCAGATCATCATCGACAAGCTGAAGAAGCGCGACGGCATCACGATCGACAACATGACCGAGGCGCTCGACCGCTGCGTGGAAGACGGCGTGAAGGAAATCGTCGTGCAGCCGACGCATCTCATGGGTGGCCTGGAATACACCGACGTGAAAGACGAGCTCGACAAGTACGCCGACAAGTTCGACAAAATCTCGCTCGGCGACCCGCTGCTCACCTCCGACGACGACTACAAGAAGGTGGCCGCAGCCATTAAGGAGAACATGGCGTCCTTCGACGACGGCAAGACGGCGCTGTGCCTCATGGGCCACGGCACCGAAGCCGATTCCAACGCCGACTATGCCAAGATGCAGGAAGTGTTTAAGAACGAGGGCTTGACGCAGTTCTTCGTCGGCACCGTCGAGGCTGAACCGACCTGCGAGGATGTTATCGCCGCCGCGAGCGCCGCAGGCTACAAGAAGGCCGTGCTCGCGCCGTTCATGGTGGTCGCGGGCGACCACGCGAACAACGACATGGCAGACGAGACCGACCCCGACAGCTGGGCTGCGAAGTTCGTGGCCGCCGGCTTCGAAGTGACGTGCCTGCTCCAGGGTCTGGGACAGAACGTCGCGGTCGACGACATCTACGTCGCGCACGTGGACGACGCCATCGCCAAGCTGTAAACTCGCCGCGCACGGGGGCGCCGGTCGCGTCCCCGTGCAACGGGCATGCGCCTTCCCCAACTGACGGCGCATGCCCGTTGCATTCGCATCCCGCCCGCCCACCGCACGGCGCGGACGGTCGAAGCGATTGAAAGGAACCCCCTCCATGTTGAAGAAAACCCTCGCCTTCGCCCTGTCAGCGGCGCTTTTCGCGTTCTCGCTCGCCGGCTGCGGCGGAAATTCAATCGACAGCGCAAAGGCAAGCGATGCCGATTCCCAGGAAAAGACCGAACAGGCGGCCGATGCGCCCGAGGGCGCAAGCGCTGCCCCCATCACCGCCGACAAGGTGGCCGACGGCACCTATCCGATCACCGTAGATTCCAGCTCGAACATGTTCAGGATTGTGGACGCCCAGCTCATCGTGGAAAACGGCTCCATGCACTGCGTGATGACGCTTTCCGGCACGGGCTACGGCAAGCTCTTCATGGGCACGGGCGACGAGGCTGCCGCCGCGAGCGAGGCCGACTTCATCCCCTATGTGGAAAACGCGGAAGGCAAGTACACCTACGACGTGCCCGTTGAAGTGCTCGACGAGGACACCGCCTGCGCCGCGTGGAGTATTAGAAAAGAGCAGTGGTACGACCGCACGCTCGTGTTCGAATCCGCCGGCGTCGATCTGCGCGCCGACGCACTGAAGTAACGCCATGCGGTCGATTCTTCCCAAGGGGGAAAGCAGGAAGCGTCGCAGCATCGCGGTGCGCGCGATCGCCTGCGTTCTCGTCGCCCTGTTCGCGCTTCCCTTCGCGGGGTGCAGTGCGAGCCCGAACGCGACCGGTGGCACGGCAGGCTCTCAGGAATACACTGTGAGCGTCTCGCTCTCCGGCGGGTCAGGGCGCGCAAGCATCGCCTCACCCACCACAATTGTGAAGGATGGCGACACCTACACCGCGACCATCACCTGGTCGAGTTCGAACTACGACAAAATGACCGTCAACGGCGTGGACTACGCGCCCGTAAACGACGGCGGCAACTCCACGTTCGAGATACCCGTCACGCTCGACGAGGACATCCCCGTGTCGGCCGAGACCGTCGCCATGTCGACGCCGCACACCATCGACTACACGCTCCACTTCGACTCATCCACCATGAAGGAGAAATCGGGCGACGATGCAAGCGGCGGCTCCCCTGCGGGAACGGCTTCAAGCGCCGCGGCCGACTTCCACAACGCCGATTTGGGCTGCGGCTGGGAGCCGACGGGGGCGCTTCAGCTTGAATACGCCGAGCACTTCACTGTCGACGAGTACGAAGGCGGCCTGCGGCTTATCTGCATTTCGAACGGGGAGCGCTTCCTCGTGGTACCGCAAGATGCGAAGGTACCTGATGGGTTGAGCTCCGACATCGCGGTCATAAGGCGTCCCGCCAACAAGGTGTACCTCGTGTCGTCGGCGACGATGTGCCTGGTCGACGCGCTCGATGCGAACGACAACATCCTCATGTCGGGCACGAAGGCCGACGATTGCTCGGTCGCGGGCTTCAAAAGCGGACTCGAAAGTGGGGCGATCGCCTACGGCGGCAAGTACAGCGCGCCCGACTACGAGCGAATATCGGCCTCGGGCTGCACGCTCGCCATCGAGAACACCATGATCAACCACACGCCCGATGTGAAGGAAAAGCTGCAGAAGCTCGGGCTCGTCGTGCTCACCGAACAGTCGTCGAGCGAGCCCGAAGCACTCGGGCGCGTCGAGTGGATTAAGCTTTTCGGCGTCCTGTTCGACAAGGAAGACGAGGCCGCGCACCTGTTCAACGAGCAGAAGGCCCGCGTCGAGCAAACGTCGAGGCTCGCGTCGTCAGGTAAAACCGTGGCGTATTTCTACATTAACTCGAACGGGGCCGCCGTCACGCGGCGGGCGGGCGACTACGTGGCGCAGATGATCGAGCTTGCAGGCGGCAACTACGCGCTCGATGACGCGCAGACGGCGTCGACGTCAGGTTCGTCAGTAACGCTCGAAATGGAGCGCTTCTACGCGACGGTGAAGGATGCCGACATCATCGTCTACAACGGCACCATCGACGAATCGGTTGCCACCTTGAAAGACTTCGTAGGCAAAAACGCGCTATTGTCGCAGTTCAAAGCTGTAAAGAACGGCAACGTCTGGGTCACAAGCGCCGACATGTACCAGCAGATGACTTCTACCGCCGACATTATCGACGAGCTGCACGGGGCGTTCACCGGCGATGACGCGAGCGACTTCCATTATCTGAGGAAGCTTGGCTAGCGTCATGAGAAGCCGGCTTTCCATGACATACGACGAATCGGGGCGCGCCGCGCGGTGTCGCGTCGTGACGGCGCTGCTCGCTGTTGTCCTCATCGTGCTCGTCGGGGCCAACCTGTGCATCGGGAGCGCGCTCGTGCCCGCAGACCACATCCCCGGCATCCTTTCGGGCGGCGCGGCCAATTCCATGGAAAGCCAAGTCATCTGGGAGATTCGCCTGCCGCGCGTGCTTTCAGCCGTGCTTCTCGGCGGGGCACTTTCGCTCTCCGGGTTCCTGCTGCAGACGTTTTTCAACAACCCCATCGCCGACCCGTTCATCTTGGGCGTCTCCTCGGGCGCAAAGTTCGTCGTCGCGCTTACGATGATCGTGCTTCTGGGCGCGAACCAGGCCATGTCCTCGCCGGCCATGGTGGCCGCAGCGTTTCTGGGATCGCTTATCACCATCGGCTTCGTGCTCCTCATCGCACGGCGCATAAGTTCCATGGCCATGCTCATCGTGGCGGGCGTCATGGTGGGATACATCTGCTCGGCGGCGACGAACTTTCTCATCGCCTTCGCCGACGACCAGTCCATCGTGAACCTGCACAACTGGTCTTTGGGTAGCTTCTCGGGTTCGAGCTGGGACGACATCGCGGTCATCGTGGTCGTGGTGATCACCGTGAGCGCATGCGTATTCGCGATATCGAAGCCCCTTTCCGCCTTCCAGCTGGGAGAAGCCTACGCGAAAAGCGTCGGCGTGAACGTCGCACGCTTCCGCGTGGTGCTCGTCCTTCTAGCGAGCATGCTCTCCGCCTGCGTGACCGCGTTCGCTGGTCCGGTGTCGTTCGTAGGCATCGCGGTTCCGCATCTCGTGAAGTCGGCGCTGAAGTCGTCGAAGCCCATCCGCGTGATTCCTGCGTGCTTCTTGGGAGGCGCCATCTTCTGCGCGGGTTGCGATTTGATCGCGCGCACGCTGTTCTCTCCCGTCGAGCTTTCCATCAGCGCCGTCACCGCCATCTTCGGCGCGCCGGTGGTTATCGCGCTCATGCTGAAGAAGCGGGTGAGGTAGATGGGGGAATTCGTGCCGCGGCCCAAAACGCTCGGAGGGGACATTCCATGCTTAGACAGTCCTGAGCTCGCACGAAAGCGCCAGAAGACACTTTCGGCTCGTGCGGAACTGCGCGCGGAACGCCTCCTTCGAGCGGAGTCGAACCTCGAAACCCCGGTCGAAACGCAGGCTGACGGAGCGCCGCTTTTCCGCATAAGCGACCTGTCGGCGGGCTACGACAAGAAGGTCGTAGTCGAAGGCGTCGATCTGGAGGTTCGCGCGGGCGACGTAGTGGCGCTCATCGGGCCGAACGGCTCGGGCAAGTCGACCATCTTGAAAACCATCACACGCCATCTGGCACCGCTTGCCGGCGCGGTCGAGCTCGACGGGCGGGAGATTTCCCGATGGAAGACGGCGGAGTTCGCAAGGAACCTTGCCGTTATGCTGACAGATCGCCCCCGGACCGAGCTCCTCACCTGCCGCGATATCGTAGAGGCGGGAAGGCATCCCTACACCGGGCGAATGGGCACACTCTCGCCCGACGACCATAGTCGGGTCGACGAGGCCATGAAAACCGCACATGTGGAAGAGCTCGCCGAGCGCGACTTCATGCAGATAAGCGACGGGCAACGCCAGCGAGTCATGCTCGCACGCGCCATCGCGCAGGATCCGCGTGTGCTCGTTCTCGACGAGCCCACGTCGTATCTCGATATCCGGTACCAGATCGACCTGCTGCGAATACTTCGCCACCTTGCGAAATCGCGGAATGTGGCCGTCATCATGTCCATCCACGAACTCGAGCTCGCGCAGAAAAGCGCCGACAAGGTGATTTGCGTGAAGGACGGCCGGGTCTTCCGCGCCGGCGCACCCGAGGACATATTCACGCGCGAGACGATTGGCGAGCTCTACGGCCTTCAACATGGCACCTTCAACGAGCGCTTCGGCAGCGTGGAAATTGGGCACCCGCACGGCGATGCGCACACGTTCGTCATCGCCGGCGCAGGTACGGGGTCAGCTGTGTTTCGCCAGCTCATCCGGCAGGGCAAGGCGTTCTACGCGGGCGTTCTGCACGAAGGAGACATCGACTGCGAGCTCGCGCGCGACCTGGCGGCGGAATGCGTGGCCGAGCGCGCCTTCGAGCCGATCGGGGATAAAACCATAGCCCGCGCCAAAGAGCTCCTCGTCCACTGCGCGTGCCTTATCGTGTGCCCCGCCGCCTTCGGCACCATAAACGCCCGCAACGCAGAGCTCGTCGAGTTTGCACGCTCGCATGGTATCGAGGTCATGCGAGCGTGCGAAGGCGCATCGGAGGATTCCCATTTGGAGTGGGAAGAATAAACTGGACTTTCTTTTAAGGATCCTCAGGCTACAGCTCCTACGCCGGCGAGGTCTACAAGGCACCGGAGAACCTCGTGAACAGGAATTTCCACGCCGACGAGCCCAACTAGGCCTAATCCAAGCGAGATTCCAGACTCGACAGACCGTTGAGAGTCAGGTCGTTGGCGACCTCAGAGACGCGCTCGATAGGAACCGAGCCGTCAGACAGCGCCCACGTGCGATAGATACCGATAATACCCGACAGCAAAAACGCCAGATAGTAGTCGAACATCTCGTCCTTGAGACCTTGGGGCAGCAGATCGCGTTCGGCAATCTCGTGCTCGAGCGGCGCACGAAGACGAGCCATAAAATCATCGAGCGGAATGTTCTCGATCAGCTGACGATTGAGCACCAAGTTGTTGCACAGTGCCTCGTTAACGGTTTTAAAGAAGGTCGCCGCCGCGCCAAGAGCGCGCTCATTGGTGTCGCCGTCCATGGAAGCAAGCGTTTTCTCGACCGAGTCGACAATCATCTCCACCACATCGACGGCAATGGCATCGAGCAGGCCATCAACCGTACCAAAGTGAACGTAAAAGGTCTTGCGGTCGACATTGGCCTCGCGCGCGATGGCACTCACCGTAATGTCTGCCAGCGGCTTTTCCATGAGAAGGCGCTCGAAAGCGGAAAGGATGGCATTACGGCTGCGAACGATGCGGCGGTCAAGACGCGGTTTGCTGGTTGCCATGGGCATGTCCCTTCGATATGCGAGCATTCATCAACAGATGGGAGATAATCTACGTAAGAGGATTATCCCCCATACAGCACAAATATGCCCCGCATCATGAAGAACGCACGACTGCCCTACTGCGACTTAGGGTGCTTCTTCTTATTGAGTGCCGACGGAGATACGCGAATACCGTCGCCTGTCTGGCGCACATAGGCTTTATGAGCCGGCTTAGCGGTCCCAGAAGCCTTCTGAGCCTGCTTCTTGGGATCAACGGTAACAGCATTCGCGGGGTGCGGCTTAGTGGGCGCAGAGGGCGTCTGAGACGCGCGGCCGAGCTTGCGCATCACGCGATCCCAGCGCGCATGGATGCTCTCGTTGTGAGCGCTCTTAAGCCCCAGCAGGGGTGCAGCCAAAATGGTCGGTGCAATAAACGTAATGAGGCGCCACAGCAGATAGCCAGCGGTCGATGCCGAACCGAAGAAATGACCCAAGAACAATGCAAAGCCGCCCTCAGCGCCACCAGTTCCACCGGGCAAGGGAACCGCAGAGCTCAGCAGCTGGACAAAGGCGCTCGCGGCCATGACCGAGAAAAAGTCGACCTCGTGGTGGCCAAAAGCAAGCATCAGGAAATACGGCACCAGATAGAAAAACGCGAGCTGCAGCATGGTGATAAACACGGTGAGCAGCATGGAAGAAAAATGTCCGGCCGAAAGCTTGAACTTCTCGGAGAAGGAGTAGATCTCGCCATCGACAAACGTGCGCCATCCCTCGATCTTAGTGGCCGAGACACCAATGCGCTCAAGCCAATTGATGATGCAATGGGCGACGCGCGTGACGGTCTTAGGCATGAGCGCGACGGCGAAGATGCCCAGCAAGATGCAGCAGTGCCCACCAAAGCTAAAGACACACAGCAGCGTCATGTCGCCATAGCGCTCGGCAAAAAACGGCATGCGAGCAAGCAGTAGGATAGCGCCCCAGGCAACGAGGCCAAACTGATACACGATAAAGCGCGTGAACTGCGTGGCGCCAGCCTCGCCGACATTTTGGCCCGCCTTGGTCAGGCGGTAGATCTGGGCGGGAGTCGAGCCCATCATCATGGGCGTCAGGTTGCCAAAGAAGATGCCGCTCGCCTCGACCGAAATCAGGTCGCGGATGCCGACGGGTGAATATGGGTCGAGCCAGACGGCGATCGCATAGGCCACAATGCCAAAGAACAGATACATGAACATGCAAAGACACGCGACAACGAGCCATGGCGCCTGGACGCTCGACATTGCGGCCCAGAACTGCCCCATCTGCCCGGTTACCACCAGATAGACGATATAACCCACCAGCACGACGCCGATAAAGATGGCGCCGCGGCGTGCGCTCTTATTGTCATCTCCGCCCGAGGCCTCAACCTCGACCTGGGGCTTAGACGTATGCCGAGAGGACTCCGTCATGAGACTCCTTCTAACAGTCAAAATATCTTGGATATTGTACCCGTAAGGGCCATAGGCAGAACGCAAAGCTCTGGTTCAAACGGGAATTGCAGACGGTTGTTTGATAACAAAAAACCCGGCCTTCCATGGGAAGCCCGGGTATCAAATGCGTGGTAGCCCGTACCAGATTCGAACTGGTGATCTCCGCCTTGAGAGGGCGGCGTCCTAAACCGCTAGACGAACGGGCCATAAGCCTCAGCAGAAAAGAAGTGGTAGCCCGTACCAGATTCGAACTGGTGATCTCCGCCTTGAGAGGGCGGCGTCCTAAACCGCTAGACGAACGGGCCACATGACATCTGCACTGCCGTGCTGCGAAGAAATATATTACGGGACAAAAAACGTCAGCGCAAGAAGAAATTCCAAATTGCCGAAAAATTGTCGGCAGGTTATGGAACACGCAGGTAAACTGGGTAGCTAATTCAAGTTGAGATGGACCAAAAGGGCTTCGCGCTCATTGGGAATGTTGTCTTCGATCACGGCATCGAGGGCGGAGTTGAGTAGCTGCCCCAGTTCCGGCCCGGGCTTGACTCCGGCACGGATTAGGTCGCCGCCGTTGATGGCGAGCATCTTGAGCGTATAGGGCTCCCCCGCCTTCAGCAGCTCGTGCGCCATCGCGCGCATCTCCTCAATCGTCTCAACGTAATAGAAGCACGACGGGGCCTTGCCGAGCGTGTCGGCACGCTTAAGATCCATGAGCTCGTCCATCAAACGCGGCGTGTCGACGCCCTCACCCGAAAGCGCGCGCATCATATTGAGCAGGCAGGAGCGCTCGGGGCGCAGCGGCTTGTCGTGATATTTGATGAGCAGGCACACGTCGCGCACCAGGTCGTGCGAGAGCGCCAAGCGATCCATAATGACGCGCGCTTTCTTGGCGCCGAGCTCGGGATGACCGTAGAAGTGTCCGCTGCCGGCGTGATCGACCGTGAAACACTCGGGCTTGGACACATCGTGCAAAAACGCCGCCCACATCAGACTCGAGGAAGGCGCGATGCCGTCGCACAGCGCCAGCTCCCCTGCCACCGTCAGTACGCGGGCGATATGCTCGTAGACGTTAAACGCATGATAGACACTGCGTTGATCAAACCCGCGACCCGCTGCCAACTCGGGCACAGCGGAACAGATGAGCTCGGGATAGCGAAGCATCGCGTCTCCCCCATGACCGGTCGAAAGAATGCCCTCGAGCTCAATACCCACACGCTCGCGCGCCACGGCATCGAGCAGCGGCGCGCACTCGGCAAGCGCACGCTTAGTCTCGAGCTCAATCATAAAGTCCAGACGGCAGGCAAAGCGCACCGCACGCAGCATGCGCAGAGCGTCCTCGTTAAAGCGACGCTTGGGATCGCCGACAGCGCGAATCAGCTTGCGCTCCAAGTCACCCTGGCCGTCGTAGCAGTCGACAAGCCCGCGCTCGGGATGCCAGGCCATGGCGTTGACGGTAAAGTCGCGGCGCGCCAGATCGTCCTCGAGCGAGGCGGCACGCTCCACACTCTGGGGATGGCGACCATCGGTGTAAAAGCCATCCAGACGGTACGTGGTGACCTCGATACACTCGCCATCGGAAATAGCCGTGATTCCGCCAAATTTAATGCCCGACTCCACGACCGCGATACCGGCGGCCTCGAGCGCCACTTTGGACTCCTGCCACAGGCCGCTACAGCACATATCAACATCGTGGCTGGGGTACCCCATCAGGGCGTCGCGCACCCAACCGCCCACGTACCAAGCCTCAAGACCAGCCGCCTCAAGCGCGCGCAGGACGCGCAGGGACGCATCGGACGGTTGAGTACCGTTGAGCGAAACATTGCACATGCCTATGGCCTCCTGCGACTATCAAATTGGCTATCGATTGCGTCTGCAAGAAGTCTAGCAAGAAACAGCCTCCACTGCACACGCAAGTCCGATAAACAAAAACGCATCCGTCCTAGTCTAAGACGGATGCGAAATAATCAAACTATTCAGACAAGGTGCCGGAACTAGCAGACCTGGCGAACCTCGATGTGCTTCTTATATTCGTCCACCTTGGCAAAATCACCCAGACCGGGGCACTCGACCACGTTGGCGCCAGTGGCCATCGAAAGGCGCAGGGCGTCCTCGACGCGCTCGGGGGCGTCGTGCCACACGGACAGGAAGGCAGCGAGCGAGGAATCGCCGGCGCACACCGTCGACAGCAGCTTGACGTCGAAGGTGCGGTTGGCAAACCAGATATGCTCGCCGTTGGAGAAGTACGCACCGGCGCCACCAAGGGTCAGCAGTACATTCTTGGCGCCTTTGGCGTGCAGCTCGGCCATCGCGCCCTTGACGGACTCGTCGTCGCCACCGCTCACCTTAATGCCAAAGATGTCGAGCAGCTCGTCGTCGTTGGGCTTAATAAGCAGCGGCTCCAGAGCAATGAGGTCTGCCAGCTGATGGCTCGAGATGTCGAGGACGAACTCGGCCCCCTTGGCCTTGACACGGCGCAGGACCTCGGCCAAGAAGCCCTCGGAAGTGTTGGGAGGCAGCGAACCACTGATGACCAGGCAGGTCATGTCATCGAGCGAATCGATGAGCTCAAACATCTCCTGCTCGTTGGCCTCGTTGATGGCGGCACCGGCGTTGACCATGTTGTACTCGGTGTCGGGGCCGGCATTGAGGAACACGTTGACGCGCGTGATGCCGTCGGTCCACACGGGCTTGACGGGCACGCCCAGGGCCTCGGCGCCCTTGACGATGAACTCGCCCGAGAAACCGGCGAAGAAGCCCAGGATCGTGGTGTCGACACCGTAGTGGTCAAGCGTAAACGAGACGTTGAGGCCCTTGCCGTTGGGCGTGTAGACCGCGTTGCGGGTACGCGTGACTGTGTTGGCGGAAAGACCGTCGCAGGCAATGTTGTAGTCAATGGCGGGATTTGCAGTGAGCGTGTAAATCATGAATGTTCCTTTCACGAAGCAACGTGTTAATGAAAGTATATTCCACGCATCGGTAAAAGGCTAGGACAACTCGGTGAACGGTGTGGAAGCGATGAAGCACGGCAGGACACCTCTCCCCCATGGCGGAACAAAAAAGGCGCCCCGGCCGAAACCGGGGCGCCGCATGCGCACGAATATGTCGCGTTTCGATTACTGACGATCGAGCTTGCGGACAGCAACGCGCTTGCTGTACTCGTCGACGTGACCGAAGTCGCCGATGCCGACGGACTCAGCAACGTTGGCGCCGGTGGCCATAGCGAGCTTCATGGCCTCCTCGACGTTGTCGCGATCCCTGTACCACTTGTGCAGGAACGCAGCGAGGGTGCAGTCGCCGGCGCAGACGGAAGAAACCAGCTTGATGTTGAACTCACGCTTGGCGTACCAGATGTCCTCGCCGTTGGAGAAGTAAGCGTCGCCGCGGCTACCACGGGTGAGCAGCACGTTCTGAACGCCAGCGTCGTGAGCCATCTTCATGGCAACGCGGACCTCGTCGTCGGTGTCGACCGGCACGCCGAAGATAGCCTTCATCTCGTGATGGTTCGGCTTGATGAGCAGCGGCTTCTTGTGAGCGAGCTCCTTGAGCTTGTCGGAGGACAGGTCCAGGACGACGTCGGCGCCACGAGCCTGAGCGTGCTCCATGACCTGAGCCAGGAAGTCGGGCGTAGCTTTGGGAGGAACGGAGCCGGAAACGATCAGACACTCGAGATCGCCCGCGGTGTCCAGGATGTTGTAGAGCTCCTCCTGGTGCTGCGGCGTGATCGGAGCACCCGGGTTCAGGATGCCGTACTCGTGCTGGCCATCGTTGACGTAGGTGTTAATGCGCGTGATACCGTCGGTCCAGACCGGGCGGCAGAGGCAACCCAGGTTCATGACCTCCTCGACGATGAACTTGCCCGTGAAGCCGGCGAAGAAGCCGAGCGCGACGGTGTCGACGCCCATCTTCTTAAAGGCGAAGGACACGTCGAGGCCCTTGCCGTTAGCCGTGTAGCTGGCCGAGCCGGTGCGGACGTTCTCGTCGGGCTCGAGCGGAGAGCTCGAAACCGTCATGTCGACAGCCGGGTTAGCGGTTAGCGTGTAGAACATTTACAGTACCCCCTGTATATGTGAGGGCCGCGTGGCCGGCCCATTCCAACCACGCGGTTACCTCTGATACCAAATTAGCGAGCTGCGGACTCGAGCAGTGCCTTGACCTCGGCGGCGGTGTTGCAGGCGAGTGCCTTCTCGGCGAGCTCGTCGCACTCGGCCTTGGTCCACTGGCTGATGGTCTTGCGGGCGCGCAGGATCGACGGAGCGCTCATCGAGAACTCCTCCAGGCCCCAGCTGATCAGCAGCGGCTCGAGCAGCGGATCGGCAGCGGCCTCGCCGCACATACCGACCATGATGCCGGCCTTCACGCCGCTCTCGATGATGTTCTTGAGCGAGCGGAGCACGGCGGGATAGTACACCTGGTACAGGTTGGAGATGGTGTCGTTGCCACGGTCGGCGCACATGGTGTAGCCGATCAGGTCGTTGGTGCCGATGGAGAAGAAGTCGGCGACCTCGGCCAGACGGTCTGCGAGCAGCGAAGCGGCGGGCGTCTCGACCATAATGCCGACCTCGATGTTCTCGTTGAACTTGCGACCCTCTTCGGTCAGTTCGGCCTTGCACTGCTCAACGAGCTCCTTGACAGCCAAGACCTCCTCGACGCAGGTGACGAGCGGGATCATGATCTTGACGTCACCGAAGGCGCTAGCGCGCAGCAGAGCGCGAAGCTGGACCTTGTACTGGTCGGGATTGGCCAGGCAGTAACGCACAGCGCGGAAGCCCATGAAGGGGTTATCTTCCTTGACCATGTGCAGATACGGAATCTCCTTGTCGCCACCCACATCGAGCGTGCGGATGATGACCGGAGCGCCCTTGAGCGCGCTGGCGACCTTACGGTAGGCGTTGAACTGCTCCTCCTCGGAAGGAAGCTCAGCAGAGTCCATGAACAGGAACTCGGAGCGGAACAGACCGATGGCCTCGGCGTCGTGATCGAGCGCGTTGGGCACGTCATCGGGGTTACCGATGTTGCAGGCGATGATCTTCTTGATGCCATCGGCAGTCACGGACGGCTTGCCACGGAAGGCCTCGAGGGCTGCCTTCTCGGCAGCGAAGGCCTCGGCCTTGGCGGTATAGGCTGCGAGCGTCTCCTCGTCAGGATCGGCCTCGACGATGCCCTTGCCGCCGTCGACGACAACGGTCATGCCGTTGCGCAGTGCGGTGCAGCTGTTGGAAACCGAAAGGACAGCCGGGATCTCGAGGGCGCGCGCAATGATCGCGGAGTGCGACGTGCGGCCACCGGTCTCGGTGACGATACCGGCAACGTGGGCCTTATCGATCGTGGCGGTCATGGACGGCGTGAGGTCGTGCACGACAACGACGGTGTTCTCGGGCAGGACGGAGAGGTCGACGACCTCCTTGCCCAGCAGCTCGGCCAGAATACCGGTACGGATGTCGGCGATGTCGGCCGCGCGCAGACGGAACATCTCGTCATCCATGGACAGGAACATGTTCTCGAACATGGTCGAGGTGTCCATGAGCGCCTGCTCGGCGCAGGTACCGCCGTCAATGGCGGCGTTGATGGCGTCGGTCATACCCGGATCCTGAGCCAGGACAATGTGTCCGCTCATGATCTCGGCCTCGGCCTCGCCCACCGTCTCCTTCATGTGGTCGGCCTGAGCCTGGGTCTTCTCGCAGAAGACCGAAAGAGCGGACTGATAGCGCTCCTTCTCTGCTGCCGAATCAGCAACCTCGTGCGGCTCAAACGTCAAGTCGGGATCGACGGCGACCATGACGGTGCCGATACCGATGCCCTCGGAAGCGTTGACTCCCTGATACATTCCCATTCCTCTCTCCGTGTCATGTGATAAAGCGTTTTGCCATGTCCATGACAAAAGAGCGCAGCTACCTTACAACAGGTCACTGCGCCCCCAAATATGAACTTAGTTGTTCAACATGCGACCCGTTTGAGTTCTACTCGCCAAGACCGCTCTTGATGAGCTCGATGGCAGCAGCCAGAGCCTCGGCCTCGTCAGCGCCGTCGCACTTGACCTCGACCTCGGTGCCGCAGGGGATACCAGCAGCCATGAGGGCCATCGGGGACTTGCCGTTGACCTCCTTCTCGGGGGTAACGACCGTCACGTCACAGGCATACTTGCCCATGGTGGAGGCGAACAGACCAGCCGGACGCATGTGCAGACCCTGAGGATTAACGAGGGTAGCCTTCTCAGAAACCATAGTTGACTCCTTTTTGTGTTTAACCCCTGTCATGCATGTGGCAGGAGTCAGATTCACGACGTTGTTTATATTAACTCACATCAAACGGTTTTTCATTATGTTTCAGACGAATTATTGGACAGATGTGTTTGTCGTCCGCTTGCTCACCGGGCGGGGCGATTAAGTTTGCTGCTCTACAGTCCTGCGCAAGACGGAAAGCACATTAAGTGCTTTCCTTTGCGTGCGGAACTCGCGACAAACTTAATCG
>JAXJNG010000026.1:0-6994 GCA_036312785.1 Collinsella sp. | reverse complement strand
TAATGTGGCCTTCGTCTTGCATAGGACTGTAGAGCAGCAAACGTAACGCCCGCCCGTCTCCGACCGACGGTCGAGTGGACTACTTCGCGGCGCCGGGGATGCCGTGGGAGGTTTTGGCGGTTTTGGCTCCGTTTACGATGGCGGTTTCCAGGGCCCTTACGGCGAGCATGCCCAGCAGGTCTAGGGGAACGGCGGCGCTTGCCTGGGCGCCCAGTTTGCCGCTGGCGAGGGTGTAGATGGTGTCGCCGTCGTTGGTGGTGTGCGTGGGACGGATGGCGTGTGCGTAGGCGTCTGCGGCCATCTGGGAGACCTTGGTGGCTTGTGCCTTAGTGAGTTCCACGTTGGTGACGATGCAGCTGATGGTGGTGTTGGTGCGGTCGAGCGGCATCTGCATGGATCCGGCGGCGGCAAAGGCTGCGAGTTCCGTGTCGACGATCTGGTCGCTATCGGCGGCGGCGCGCATGCCGGCGACCCACTCGCCGGTGAAGGGGTCGACCACGTTGCCGCAGGCGTTGACCGAGACCACGGCGCCTACCTTAACGGGACCGAGCGCCACGGCGGCAGCGCCAAGGCCGGCCTTCATGCAGGTAGCGGGGCCCATGAGCTTGCCTACAGTGGCGCCGGTGCCGGCGCCTACGTTGCCCTGTTCGAGCTTGGTGGGGGTGTTGTCGAGTGCTTCGCGCACGGCGGCGATGCCGGCCTCAATGTCGGGGCGAACGGTGGGGTTACCAAAGGCGAGGTCGAAGATACAGCTCGAGCACACGATAGGCACCTGCGTGGGGCCGACGGGAAGGCCGATGCCGCGGCTCTCAAGCTCGCGAGCGACGCCGCTTGCAGCCTCGAGGCCAAAGGCCGATCCACCCGAAAGGCAGACGGCGTGGACCTTGTCGACGGTGTTCTCGGGTCGCAGCAGGTCGGTTTCGCGCGATGCTGGAGCACCGCCGCGAACGTCAACGCCGCCGGTGGCGCCCTCGGGTGCCACGATTACGGTGCAACCGGTGCCGGCCTCCTCGTCCGTATAGTTGCCATAGCAAAAGCCATCGACATCGCAGACGTCAATGGCCTCGAGCAGTGTATCCATGTTTAACTCCTATCGGTTTTCCGCCGCGCCTTGTGCCCGGTCGGGATCCGTACGGTACGCCAAAATTGTAGGCGCCGGGGGATACCCAGCGCCAGATGCAATTACGAGAGTTTTTGAATCGCGCGCGCGACGCGGGCGATGGGTAGGCCCACCACGTTATAGAAGTCGCCCGAAATATCGTGCACGAGCATGCGTCCGCCTGTGCCCTGAATGCCGTAGGCGCCGGCCTTGTCCATGGGCTCACCCGAGGCGACGTAGCGCTCGATCTGCTCGTCGGTGAGCTCGTAGAACGTCACGTCGGTCACATCGACAAAGGACAGGCTCTCGGCGGCATGCGGGGCTGTAGCGTCGCCGGCTTTAACGATGCAGACGCCGGTTGCGACCTGGTGCGTGCGGCCCGAAAGCTCACGGAGCATGGTGTGCGCCTCGTCCTCGGTTGCCGGCTTGCCCAGAATCTTGCCGTCAAAGGTGACGATGGTGTCGGCCGCGACCGTCAGCTCATTGGGCTCGGCATACTCGGCAGCAACGGCGGCGGCTTTTGCGCGTGCTAAACGTTCAACGAGCGTAAGCGGGGCTTCGCCATCAAAGGGCGTTTCGTCGATATCTGCGGGAATCACGCGAATGTCATACCCTGCCTCGCGCATCAGCTCTATGCGGCGCGGCGATTGCGAAGCCAAAATCATAGTTGGATGCCCTCGGCGACCTTCTCGACGGCCTTGTCGCCGGCGAGCGTGCGCAGCAGCTCAAGCGCAAAGGGGAGCGACTGGGCCATGCCGCTGGCGGTGATGATGTTGCCGTCTTGCGTGACCTTCTCGCCGGTATAGGCGCCTTCGGGGAAGCTTTTCTCAAAGCCAGGGAAGCACGTGGCGTGGCGCCCCTCGAGCAGGTCGAGCTCGCCCAGGATAAACGGGGCGGCGCAGATGGCGGCGACGTGCTTGGTCGCGGCGAACTCGCAGACCACGTCGCAGACGCGCTGATCGGCGCGCAGGTTGGTGGCACCGGGTAGGCCGCCGGGCAGCACGACGCAGTCGTACTCGTCAAAGTTGATCTCATCAAAGAGCGCATCGCAGGTCACGGGGATCTGCAGCGAGCTTACGACCTCACGCGTGGGCATGATCGAGACGAGCGTGGCACGCACGCCGCCGCGACGCATGACATCGACCATGGTCAAGCATTCAATAGTTTCAAAGCCATCGGCGGCGAGAACGGCAACGCTGGGCATGAGGGTTCCTTTCATAGGCGGCATACAATTAGCCGTCTTATACCCCGAAGACCTCCGCTTGCCACGCTCGATTTCCCAATGATTTTTCTGAGCAATGATTAAGCGGCTAGTTGCGCTTGAGGTGGACGACGGTCTCGCAGTGGAAGGTTTGTGGGAATAGGTCGACTGGCGTGATCTTTATGGGGGAGAAGGTGCCTTCTTCGACAAAGCGTTTGAGATCGCGCGCCAGGGTGGCCGGGTCGCAGCTCACGTAGGCGACATCGCGGGCACTCGTGCTGGCGATAAGGTCGATCGCCTCGGGGGCGAGGCCTGCGCGCGGCGGGTCGACCACCAAGATGTCGGCATCCTGGTCGGGGAACTCGCGCACCGCGTCTCCGCCAATGACGTCGACGTTATCGAGCTTGTTGATTTCCAGGTTACGGCGCAGATCGCGCACGGCGGGGCCGTAGGCCTCGACTGCAGCGACAAAGTCGCAGCGGCGGGCGAGCGGCAGGGTAAAGGTGCCGGCACCGCAGTACAGGTCCACGGCAAGCTCGCCTTCCTGCGGGTCGAGCGCTTCCATGACAAGCTCGATCAAAATCTCGGCACCCTTGGTGTTGACCTGGAAAAAAGACGGGGCAGACAAGCGCATCTGACCCTCGGCGATATTCTCGGTCCATGAGCCCTCTCCGGCGAGCATTTCGACCTTGGAAACACGGCGGGCCTTCTTTTCGCCCTTGCTCATCACGCGTACGACACTTGTGGGGTGCGCGGCGTCTGCCAACACGCGCGAGACTTGCGAGCGCGGGAAAGAGCCCGTAGGCGTCCAGAGCGCCACCTCGAGTGCCTTGGTGCGACGCGAGGCGCGAATGCCCACGCGCTCAAGGCCCAGGTCGTGGCTGCCGCTCAGATAATTGAGCGCGCCGACGACCGATTTGAGTGCCTTGGGGAAGCGTTTGTCGAACAACGGGCACGAATCGACGGTCACGATCTTGCGAGGATCGACACCGTGCATGCCAAGACGCACGCGGCCGTTTACAACGGTCGGCTCGAGTTCGATTTTATTGCGGTAGCCCCAATCATCCTTGGTGTGGCGGATGGGTTGCACCAGTTCATCGACTTGATCGGGGCTGAACTTGCCGATACGCTCGAGCGTGGAGCGCAGATTTTGCTCCTTGGCGGCGAGCTGTGCCGTGCGTGAGAGATTGCCCCACGAGCAGCCGCCGCAGATGCCCACGAAGGGGCAGGGAGGCTGAATGCGATCGGGGCTTGGCTCCAGAATCTCGGTGGTGCGGGCACGCATGAACGACTTGCCGTCCTGTACGACCTCGGCCTCGACGGTGTCGCCTGCCACGGCGCCCTGCACAAAGACGGCCTTGCCGTTGTCGGCGTGCGCCAGCCCGTCGGCGCCGTAGGTCATCGATTCTATAGTGAGCTTCATATTCCTGCCTGTCATTCGCGTTGTTGTTCGCACCATGGTAGCAGGGAAAAGCGCCCCGCATCCGAGGCTTTCCTCAAATGCGGGGCGCTTCTACAAACTGCTTCTACAAACGACTATTTCGTCTTGCCGGTAATGAGCGTCTTAAGACCCAGGCCGATCAGACCCAGGCCCATGCGCACGCGACCGGGGCGATGGCGCTCGATGGCCTTGGTCTTGCCGGCGGGCTTATCGCGACGGGCGCTCGTCTCGGGTGCGGTCTTGGTGACCTGCGGCTCGGGCTGAGGTGCAGGTGCGGGCTCGGGCTCAATGACGGTCGCCTGGACCTCTTGGACCTTGGGTGTGGCCGGCTGCGGCTCAGGAGCAGGGGCGGGCTTTGCCTCGGCGGCGGGCTCCGGAGTCGCAGTAGCGGGCTCGGGCGCTTTCTCCACGGCGGGCTCTGCGGCAGCCTCGGGCTCATTCACCGGGGGAGCTGCAACCGCTTCCGGTTTGGCAGCTGCCCCGTGTTCAACCTCGGCCTGAATGGCCTCCTCGGCCACACGTTCCTTCTCCTGTGCGCGCTGCTGCGCGGCGGCCTCGGCGTTGCGATAGGCACGCTCCAGCAGGGCTTCCTGCGAGTTGAAGGGTTTCTCACCCTCTGCACGCTCCACGGGGACCCAGGTGCCGTCGCTCGTGAGGCTGCGGGCCTTCACGTTGTCGCGCAGCTGCATGCCCATGTACTCGTGCACTAGGGCGCGGCAGGTGGGGTCGAGCACGGGGAAGGCAATCTCCACGCGGTGCTCGGTGTTGCGCGTCATCATGTCTGCCGAGCTCAGGTAAATCATGTCCGAGTCCACGCCGAAAGCATAGACGCGCGCGTGCTCCAAAAAGCGTCCGACGATGGAGCGGACATGCACGTTCTCGGTCTTGCCCGGAACACCGGGCTTGAGGCACGAGATGCCGCGGATGATCATGTCTACGCGCACGCCGGCACACGATGCCTCGGCGATCTTGTCGATAACCTCGCGGTCGGTCAGCGAGTTGAGCTTAAAGAACACGCGGGCGGGCTCGCCGGCAAGGGCGCGCTGGATCTCGCGGTCAAGCCCGCGCATGATGAGCGGTTTCAGTCCGACGGGCGCCACACCCAGGAAGCGGTAGTCGCCGCGCAGGTTGCCCAGCGACAGATTGCGGAAGAACAGGTTGGCGTCCTCGCCGATGCCGGGATGGGCTGTCATGAGCATAAAGTCGCTGTAGAGTTTGGCCGTCTTCTCGTTAAAGTTGCCGGTGCCCAAAAGCGTGAGGCGCGTTAGCGCCATGCCCTCGCGATAGGTGAGCTGGCAGATCTTTGAGTGGCATTTAAAGCCCTCGGAACCATAGATGACGGTGCAGCCGGCCTCTTCCAGGCGCTCGGCCCACTCGATGTTGTTCTGCTCGTCAAAGCGGGCACGAAGTTCCATGAGCACCGTGACCTCTTTGCCGTTCTCGGCAGCATCGATCAGCGACTCGCACAGGCGGCTCTGCTTGGCCACGCGGTAGAGCGTGATGCGCAGCGAGATGCACTCGGGGTCGTAGGCGGCCTCGTGCACCAGATCCAGGAAGGGGTTCATGGCCTCGTAGGGATAAAAGAGCAGCTTGTCGTGCTGCAGCACCTGCTCGCGGATGGAGCGGGTCATGTCGATGGTGGGATTGGGCTGCGGCCTAAACGGCGTAAAGAGCAGCTCGTTGCGCAGGTGCTCGGGAATCTTGCCCTCAATGCCAAAGACGTAGCCCAGGTCGAGCGGGATATCGCAGGTAAAGACAGAGCGGCGCGAAAGCTCGAGCGCCTTGCGGATGGTCTTGAGCGTTGCCTTCTCGAGCGACCCCGAGACCGCGAGCACTACCGGCTGCAGACGCAGGCGCTTCTTGAGGATGCGCTTCATGTGCTGGCGGTAGTCCTCCTCCTCTTCGACGCCCTCGCCGTCCGGATCGATGTCGGCGTTGCGGGTGACGCGGATCAGCGCACGATCCAGCGGCTTATAGGAGCCAAAGCAGCTGTCCAGGCAGGCGAGGATGACGTCCTCGAGCAAGATGTAGGAGTAGGTGCCGGTGGGCGAGGGGATCTCGACCACGCGGTTCATCGAGGCGGGAATCTCGATAAGGCCCAGCAGGCTCTCCTCGTCGGTGGCGCCGTCCAGACCACAGGCCAGATAGAGCGCGCCATTGCGCAGGTTGGGGAAGGGGTGGCGAGGATCGATGACCAGCGGCGAGATGACCGGCGACACGTAGGCCTGGAAGTAGCGGGTTACAAAGGTGTGCTCCTCGGGCGTAAGCGAATCGATGCGGGCGCGGTGAACGCCCAAGGTATCGAGCTTGCCCTCGATGCTCTTAAAGATGGACTCCCAACGGGTAAGGAGCCCGGGCATTTCGGCCATGACAGCATCGACCTGCTCGGAGGCGGTCATATTGCTCTTGTTGTCGACAGGTTGTTTTTTGAGCTCTGCCAGGTCGGACAGGCCGCCCACGCGCACCATGAGAAACTCGTCGAGGTTAGACTCGAAAATCGACACGAACTTTAGACGCTCGAACAGCGGAACGGTCTCATCGAAGGCTTCGTCAAGCACGCGGTTGTCAAAGCGCAGCCAGCTAAGCTCTCGGTTTTGCGTGTACGAGAAGTCGCGCGGCGGCTTGCGCAGCTTTGCGGCGGCTTGCTTCTTTTCGATTTTGCTCGGCATATGCATCTGTCCGTTCAGTCCCCGTAGAGGACGGTAGCCTAACACTTTTCACTATTGTCTCAATTTAGTCGACCGCTGGCACGGACGTATTGCGTGAACGGTATCTTTACCTATTTCTTACGCTGCCAAGGCATGCAACTAACTGCCCAACTCGTTTGGAAACAATCTATATCCATACTCAACTGGTGAGGATGTATGAATAAGAATGATTGCGAGCTGAATATAATCGAATCCAAATTGAATCATGGACAAACGACATATATATGCAGAAAACCGTTTTAGCTATGCAATTTCTAAACATGAAAATATTTGTGCAATCTAGCTTAATTCCTTAGAAAAAAGAACATTTACCTTTGAAAACCTGCTTTAGAGAACCGAAGTGCATCATGGGGGAATCATATGCGATATACCGTTCATCGCACTTTGCTGACCGTTCGGGGGCGAGGTGGAATTGCAGGTGGTTTTTGGATATAACTAGAGCTGTCAGCAAGCAGCGTCCCATACGGAGGGGCGCTGATACATTCGGCCAGTAAGGCCCGAAAGAAAGGTAGGAGGCCATGACGAAAGGTCTGCACGTGCCTTCC
>JAXJNG010000025.1:0-6097 GCA_036312785.1 Collinsella sp. | reverse complement strand
TTCTCTGGACTGCATGGCAGCCCGAGCGTAACGGGGATGCGCGGGAAGGCATTTAATGGCGGTGCCGAACGGCAATATTCGGTCGGGTGGGCGGCGGTGCTGATTCGCAATATAGGTGGTGTCGAAAGGGCCTAGGACTCAACCAACAATAACGCCAGTCGGAATATCACCCAAAAAAATACCGACAATCGCTCCGAGGACAATCGGCCGCTCGACCATCGCAGTACCGAGTAAATAATCCGATTGACCTATCGCAGCGGCAAGACCAACCAGAAAAGCTTGAAGCAGCATATTTCTCCCTCTTCCTACAAATCAAAACTTGTTACGATGCGTTTTTTCTCGCTAGCAACCTGCCTTACCTCGAACTCGATTCCATCAGCCATGGCTTTCTTAATTTCATTAATATCGGATTGGGAAAGGCGCACAGCAGGGCCAAGCTCCTTTACGCTATCCCCCAACGGTCGAGCGCCGCCTAAATTCACAGACGTTATTTTTGGACACGCACGCGCAACTTCACAGGCGTCATGTACATTTCCCGCAACAACAATTAGCTCGTATTTATCCACCGCGCTTCCGTTAAGGGCCACGATGGAATCTTCTACACTTTTGACAACCAATTTGGCATCAGCGGGTTTTGCAATTCGCAGCGCTTGAATTCGCTCTTTGCTTGCGGCGTACTCATCTGAAACCACAAGAATAGCGTTTGCTTCAAGCGTTGGATACCAAGAGAACACGGTCTGCCCATGCACTAACCGGCTATCGACGCGACACAGTTTAATCATTTTGCCCCTTTCTCGACTTGAACACAGACAATCATCCTTGACTGCTAATGGCATATTACGTCATATGACGTAATATGCCATTACATAATATCTTGAACGGTTGAATATCACCGCTAAATGGTATTTATCTCTAAAAACAGGAGGTGCAATCCGTCTAGACACAGTGCGTCGGGGCAAGAGGGGCCGAGTTTCCTCCTGAGCGACTCTGCTTGCAGCCGGAGCGAAAGGGGGAAATCTCGGCCCCTCCCGCCCCGGCCGGCCAGGTCAACTACACCGTGTGCTGCGGCAGGTCCTGCAGGGCAATGACGTCCATGCCCATGTCGTTGGCGCTGCCGTGGCCCTGCTGGTCCTCGCGCACGGCCTCAATGGCGCTCACGTACGTGTTGGCGGCAGACATCGCCGTCACGCAGGTCACGCCGCGGCGCACGGCCTCGGTACGTAGCAGGTAGCCATCGCCACGCGAGCCCGGGCCGTACGGCGTGTTGATGATTACCGCAATCTTGCCATCGGCGATGAGGTCGCCGATGTTGGGACGCTCGCCGTCGTGCGGGCCGCTGATCTTCTCCACGACTTCGCACGTCACGTTGCCGCCGCGCAGCACGCGCGCCGTACCCTCGGTGGAGCAGATATCAAAGCCCAGGTAGCGCAGGATACGGGCGACCGAAAGGATGTGACGCTTGTCGCGGTCGCACACGCTGATGAACACCTTGCCGCAGCTCGGATCGGGCAGCTTGTAGTCAATCGCCAGCTGCGTCTTGGCGTATGCCTCGGGATAGCTCTTGGCGATACCCATGACCTCACCTGTCGATTTCATCTCGGGCCCCAGGATAACGTCGGCGCCCGGGAAACGACCCCAGGGCATAACGGCTTCCTTCATGCAGAACCAATCGAGCTGACGCTCATCGCTCGGCAGGCCCAGGCTGGCGATGGAATCGCCCGCCATGATACGCGCCGCACACTTGGCCAGCGGCACGCCGGTGGCCTTGGAGATAAACGGCACGGTACGGCTTGCGCGCGGGTTTGCCTCGATCACGTAAACGGTCTCGCCCTTAATGGCGTACTGCACGTTGACCAGGCCGCGGACTCCCAGCGCCATCGCGATGCGGCGCGTGGTCTCGCGGAGCTTCGCCTGCAGGCTCTCGCTAAAGCTGAACGGCGGGATGCAGGTCGCAGAGTCGCCGGAGTGAATACCGGCCTCCTCGATATGCTCCAGGATACCGCCGATGTAGACCTCCTCGCCGTCGCACAGGGCGTCGACATCGGACTCGATCGCACCCTCCAGGAAGCGGTCCAGATACACCGGGTAGTCGGGGCTAATGCGAGCAGCCTCGGCCATGTAATCGCGCAGATGCTCGGCATCGTAGGCGATCATCATGCCGCGGCCGCCTAGCACGTAGCTCGGACGCACCAGCAGCGGGTAGCCGATGTGCGCGGCCACGGCCTCGGCCTCCTCAAACGAGGTTGCCTGACCCGCCGGCGGATACATAATGCCCAGCTTGTCGAGCAGGGCGGCAAAGCGCTCGCGGTCCTCGGCAAAGTCGATGGCATCGGGCTTGGTGCCCATAATGTTCACGCCGCTCTCCTCGAGCATGCGCGCCAGCTTAAGCGGAGTCTGGCCGCCGAGCGTCACCACAACGCCGTCGGGACGCTCAACATCGATGACATCCATGACGTCCTCGTAGGTGAGCGGCTCAAAGTACAAGCGGTCCGAGGTGTCGTAGTCAGTCGAGACGGTCTCGGGGTTGCAGTTGACCATGATGGTCTCGAAGCCGCGAGCCGCCAGCGCGTAGCTCGCGTGCACGCAGCAGTAATCGAACTCGATACCCTGGCCAATGCGGTTGGGGCCGGCGCCCAGGATCATCGCTTTGGGCTTGTCCGCCGGCGTGGTCTCGTCGGGAGCCACGCACTTCTTGGCATCCAGGCTCGTGCGGTAGATGTTCTCGTACGTCTTGTAGTGGTATTCCGTGGCGCTCGAGAACTCCGCAGCGCAGGTGTCGACCGTCTTCATGCTGGGAACCACGCCCAGACCCTTGCGGTAGGCGCGCACAAAGCGCTCGTCCGAGCCGGTCAGCGCGGCAATCTCGGCGTCGCTCGTACCATACTGCTTGAGCAGGCGCATCGCGTCGGCGTCAATGTCCTCCACACGCAGGCCGCGGACGCTCTCCTGGACCTGCACCATGTCGTTGATGCGGTTGAGGTACCACGGGTCGATGCCGCAGATGGCATGGATGCGAGCGATGTCCCAGCCACGGCGCAGGGCCTCGACCACAAAGAAGATGCGGTGCTCGGTCGGGGTGGCCACAGCCTGGGCGAGCTCGTCGTCGCTCAGGCTGTCGGCACCCTCCTTGCCACCGGCGCAAATGCCCTGATGGCCGTCCTCCAGCGAGCGCATGGCCTTGCCGAAGGCCTCCTCAAAGGTGCGGCCGATCGCCATAATCTCGCCCACGGCCTTCATGCGCGTGGTGAGTGTGGGGTCGGTACCCTTGAACTTCTCGAAGGCAAAGCGCGGCACCTTGACCACGCAGTAGTCAATCGTGGGCTCAAAGCAGGCAGGCGTTGCCTTGGTAATGTCGTTGACGATCTCGTCGAGCGTATAGCCCACGGCAAGGCGCGCGGCGGCCTTAGCGATGGGGAAACCCGTGGCCTTGGAGGCCAGCGCGGACGAACGGCTCACGCGCGGGTTCATCTCGATGACGATCAGGCGGCCGGTGTTGGGGTTCACGGCAAACTGCACGTTGGAGCCACCGGTCTCGACGCCGATCTTCTCCAGAATGGCGAGCGAGGCCACGCGCATGCGCTGATACTCCAGGTCGGAGAGGGTTTGCGCCGGCGCCACGGTGATGGAGTCGCCGGTATGCACACCCATGGGGTCGAGGTTCTCGATGGAGCACACGATGATGCCGTTGCCGGCATGGTCACGCATGACCTCCATCTCATACTCTTTCCAGCCCTCGATGGACTCCTCAACCAGCACCTCGTGGGCAGGTGAGAGCTCCAGGCCCTGGCTCACGATGGAGACGAGCTCCTCGTGAGTATGCGCGATGCCACCACCGGCGCCGCCGAGGGTAAAGCTCGGACGCAGCACGCAGGGATATCCCACGCGCTCGGCGATGGCCTCGGCGTCTGCCACGCTGTAGGCATAGCCCGAGCGCGCGACCTCCAGGCCGATCTCGGCCATGGCCTCGTTAAAGAGCTTGCGGTCCTCGCCGCGCTCGATGGCGGCAAGGTCGCAGCCGATCATCTCGACGCCGTACTTGTCGAGCGTACCGTCCTTTGCCAGCTCGACGGCGGCGTTCAGACCGGTCTGGCCGCCCAGCGTGGGCAGCAGCGCGTCCGGGCGTTCTTTCTTGATTACACGCTCGATAAACTCGGCAGTGATGGGCTCGACATAGGTGCGGTCGGCCAAGCCCGGGTCGGTCATGATGGTCGCCGGGTTGGAATTGACCAGGATGACCTCAAAGCCATCCTCCTTGAGCACCTTGCAGGCCTGGGCGCCGGAGTAGTCGAACTCGCAGGCCTGGCCAATAACGATGGGGCCCGAACCAATGACGAGGATACGCTTGATGTCAGTACGTTTCGGCATATTAGTTCTCCTCGGTCTCAGCGGTCTCGGACTCAGCAAAGTTCCAGCCGGCAAGGCGGTCCTTCGCGGTGTCGATGTCCAGGTAGTTCTCCTCGCCGTCCATGAGTCGCGTAAAGGCGGTAAAGAGATAGTGGGCATCGGTGGGGCCAGGCGAGGCCTCGGGGTGATACTGGACCGAGAAGCACGGGGCGTCGAGCAGCTGGATGCCCTCGGCGGTGCCGTCGTTGAGGTTCACATGCGTCAGGCGAATGCGACCAAAGCGCTCGTTCATCACGACCGGCGCGATTCCGCGGCGCACCCAGGCGCGCAGATCTCCATCGGCCGCATGCTCGGTCTCGCCGCCGGAAAGCTCGGGGACAAGCTTGCCCAGACTGGGGAACAGCAGGCCAAAGCCGTGGTTTTGCGCGGTGATCTCCACGCGGCGGCTCACCAGGTTCATAACCGGCTGGTTACCGCCACGGTGACCGAATTTAAGCTTTTCCATTTGGGCGCCGCACGCCAAGCTGATCATCTGGTGACCAAGGCAAATGCCAAAGACCGGCACCTTACCGATCAGCTGCTGCACCTGCTCGTAGGTCTCCACCACGGCATCGGGGTCGCCGGGGCCGTTGGATAAAAAGACGCCGTCGGGATTCATGTCGAGCACCTCACTCGCGGGCGTATCCCACGGCACGACAGTAAGGTCGCAGCCGGCGCGGACGAGGCCCTCCAGAATGCCGCGCTTGACGCCGCAGTCGTAGGCGACCACGTTGTGGCGGGCAGGAGCGGCAGGGGCAAGCGCAAAATCATGCGTGGTGGGCAGGTCGGCAGCTGCAAACTCGTGGGGCTCAGGGCAGCTCACGGTCTTGACCAGGTTCTCGCCGACCAGCGTCGGCGCTGCGGCCAGACGTTCGGCGAGCTCGGCGACGTCAAAGATCTCGGTCGAGATAATGCCCATCTTGGAGCCGTTGTCGCGCAGGTGGCGCACAAGAGCGCGGGTGTCGACACCCTCGATAGCGACAATGCCGTGGGCACGCAGGTACTCCGGTACGCTGACGGCCGAGCGCCAGTTGGAAGGCGTAGCGCACATGTCGCGGACGATCATGCCGCGCATGGCAGGAGCGCTCGCGGGACGCGCGGTATCACCGGGGAAGGCCGACTGGACGTCGGTCTCGTCGATGCCGTAGTTACCGATCTGCGGATAGGTCATGGTTACGATTTGGCCGGCATAGCTCGGATCGGTCATGACCTCAAAGTAGCCCTCAAGCGAGGTGTTGAAGCAGACCTCGCCGGTCGCGGTACCCTCGGCACCGCATGCACGGCCATAAAAAATGGTCCCATCCTCAAGGTACAGGATGCAGGGACCGCAGGTGCCCTTGCTGGTTTTGGCCAGCATGCGCTGGCAAAGCTCGCTGGGCGCGAAGGTGCGGGCAGCAGCGCCCGCAGTATGGTTATTCGCCATAATTCTCCTTCCCGGTCTCTCCGGACCGGCTTAAAGGTTGGTAGTTAGGCCTTGCGGTATTTTAACCGCAAGTATGCGCCATGGCGTTAATTTCATCGAAATGTTTACGAAATGATAATTATGACTTTCTATGCATAATGTTTTTTTAATCCCCATTACAGTTTGAGTCGTCCGAAAGGGCGGCTCTTTTCCGTTGCACGGTTATACGATTGAGCCGTACCGGTGGTCGCTGGCCGACCGCCCCGGACGGCCGTCAGCCCCTGCCCCGTAGAGGGCCCGGGACGTGTTGCC
>JAXJNG010000024.1:0-14439 GCA_036312785.1 Collinsella sp. | reverse complement strand
CTTGCGAAAAACAAATCCAAGTTAGACCATTTCAAATGGTTCGATGTCTGCCCGGATGCGACACCTGAAGTGTCCATCCTCGCAGTATCCGGTTCTCAAGGTGCACGCCTGCGCTGGTTCCCGGTTGCACCGGGCCGCGCGGCAAGGAGATATATTGCCAGACCGCGAAGCCCTGTGGGACGTCAATTCCACTCTTCACAAGTCCTACACAATACATTGCTTCCTATATAAGTCATAGAAAGGCTGGTGCAGAAATACTGCACGTATCAGATGATGACCCTTCGGTTAAGAGATATATAAAGATCGGTCACCTGTAAGTGTTTATCTACCCGCGCTTTTAGCAATGTAAACCGCGCTTCAGATAAAAAGAGGGAGCGCCGCGCACAACGCGACGCTCCCCTAGCGATTCAAGAGAATCTATTAGGCCTCGAGAGCCTTCTTGGCGATGGTAGCCAGCTCGTTGAAGGACTCGATATCCTCGTAAGCCATCTGAGCCAGGACCTTGCGGTCGAGCTCGATGCCGGCAACCTTCAGGCCGTGCATGAACTGAGAGTAAGAGATGTCGTTCAGGCGAGCAGCAGCGTTGATACGGGTGATCCAGAGAGAACGGATCTCGCGCTTCTTGTTGCGGCGATCACGATACTGATACTGCAGGGAGTGCTGGACCTGCTCTTTAGCATGCTTGTAAGTACGCGAAGCGGCACCGTAGTAACCCTTCGCACGGTGCATAACGGTACGGCGCTTCTTCTTGGCGGCAACAGCGCGCTTAATACGTGCCATGTTCTATCAACTCCTAGACGGTAAAACGAAAAACGGGAACGCGAACTTAGGCGAGACGCGACTTGATGACCTTGCGGTCGGCAGCGGCGATCTCGGTCTCCTGACGGAAGCCACGCTTACGCTTGGTGGACTTCTTGCTCAGGATGTGGCTCTTGAAAGCCTTGGCGCGCATAAGCTTGCCGGTACCAGTCTTGCGGAAACGCTTCTTGGTGCCGCTGTGGGACTTCATCTTAGGCATGAAATACTCCTTAATCGGTTACAGAACACTAGTTACTTGGTATCGCTTGCCGCTTTATCCTCATCGAAGGCGCCCTTAATCGGGGCGAGCAGCATAAGCATGTTACGGCCTTCCATCTTAGGCTTGGACTCGACCGTAGCGTAAGGCTTGAGATCCTCGGCGAGGCGCTCGAGAACGTTAAGGCCCTGCTCCGGGTGAGCCATCTCACGGCCGCGGAACATGATGGTAATCTTAACGCGTGCGCCCTTCTTGAGGAAACGCAGAACGTGGCCCTTCTTGGTCTCGTAGTCGCCAACGTCGATCTTGGGTCGGAACTTCATTTCCTTGACCTCGACCTTGGACTGGTTCTTACGAGCAGCCTTGGCCTTCATGGCCTGCTGGTACTTGAACTTACCGTAGTCCATGACCTTGCAGACCGGCGGCTCCGCGTTGGGAGCGATCTCGACCAGGTCGAGACCCTGGTCGTCGGCGACGCGCTGGGCATCGCGGATGGCGAACAGGCCGAGCTGAGAGCCATCGACGCCAATCAAACGGCACGAAGATGCAGTGATCTCGTCGTTGATGCGGGTGTCATCAGACTTAGCTATTTTCCCTACCTCCATTCATAAAAAAATAACCCAGCGCTTCTCAGCAACCAGGTCGTACACATAGGCTTCCTCGATTTGAGGAAGGGAATCTAAGTTGTATGACCAGTCAGCTGCTCATTGGCGCTAAAAGGTGGGAACCCTCGGGTTCCTCTTTAGGGCATTGCGGGAACAACGCCTTGCGAATAATAACACGTACAGCGCGTTATCACATTACGTACACGAAAAAGGGGCCTTGACCCCCTTGAACGTTCGCTTGCATGTATGGTGCCCGAGGCGAGACTCGAAGGGCCTTCGCTTCGCGAAGCCCCGGGCTTCGGACGCGCGGCGCCCTCGCCACGCTCCGCTACAAACAGGCCGCAGGCCTGTTTGCTTAACGCTTCGCGCGCTCACGCGAGTTCGGCACGAAAAAGGGGGCCGCAACCCCCTTGAACGCTCACTTGCATGTATGGTGCCCGAGGCGAGACTCGAACTCGCACGTTGTTGCCAACGGTGGATTTTGAGTCCACTGCGTCTGCCAATTCCGCCACTCGGGCACGTAATGCGTGAGTTAGTTTATCACAGCTTTCTACCGATTAGTCCGAAAATGGAACTTCGAGCATTTCGATGAGTTCGACCGTGCGGAGCATCTCGCGCTGACGGCATCCGCGACCGTCGACCGAAGCCTCACCCATCTGGTTATCGTAAGGGTCCTCGCGCATGCCGTTGAAAGAGAGCTCAAACTCTGCCTGGAATCGATTGTTGGCCACCATACGCCACGGGTCGAGATTGCCAAAGTAGTGACGGCGGC
Source organism: Collinsella sp. (assembly GCA_036312785.1). Classification (GTDB taxonomy): domain Bacteria; phylum Actinomycetota; class Coriobacteriia; order Coriobacteriales; family Coriobacteriaceae; genus Collinsella. The sequence continues at coordinate 12,047 of JAXJNG010000024.1, read as the reverse complement.
GCCACTCCTCCCCCATCCTGCGAGCAGAAGATCCAAATGACACGTCGGCGTTGAGCCAACCGGTCTGCGGCGTATAGAACTCTGCCCAGTCGTGCGACCCCACCGAATCGGGCGCAACGTACAGGCCGCTCTGCCAACGGGCAGGCACGCCCGCGATACGGCACATGGTGATAAACGTGAGCGCCATAACGCCGCAATCGCCGCGGAGCGAATGCGCGCAGTCATCGGCAATAGATCCCAAAAGCAAGTACGGCGGCTGATAGCGATAGTCGATATGCTGCGTCAGATAATCATAGATAGCACGAGCGCGATCGAGCGGATCCTCGAGTCCGTCAACAACACCGGCCGTCAGCTGCTGCAGATACGGCGTGAATGCAATGTGCGGACGGTCCTCGGAAATATCCTCGGGCAGAGGCGCGTCCATACGCGGATGAACCGGAAGTGTGCCACCGTAGACATCACAATAAGCAGCATCGATGTGATAACGATAAGTCACCGAGAATGAGCGATCACTCGAAGAAGACCACGAGGCGGTACGCGCCGAAGCGTTCGCGGGAGCAACAGCACCCTCCGGCGTCATATCGAGAACCTCGATATGAGACTGTTGACGACAGGCGGCGGCAACGGGTAGCCAAGCGCGAACGGTCTCCCCCTCTAGAGCGCCGGGGACAGACAAGGACGCCTTAAGCGTAATAACGCGAGTCAATCCGTTTTGCGACTCCATCTCCTTGAGCATCTCGTTGCGCAGTGCTATTCCGTCCGTAGAATCGGGACGCATGCCGGGGACCTCTTTGGGATATACGCGAAGCGAATCGAGGAAGTTGTCGAGAACGAACAGCTCACCATCGATAAAGCGCCAGTCAATACGCTTACGGTCAATCAGATCGTTAAACTGCTCCTCGGTAAACTCAGGCCACTCCTCGCGAATCATCGCAATAGCTCGATCGCGCGACACCGAAAAATGAAGCGGCGTCTCAAGCATGCGATACCGCTCGGCACGAACGCAGGCAGCAAGCGAGGGATCGGGATTCTGCCCCAAAAGACGATCACAAGCCGCAACAGCCTGCGTCAAATATCCGGCATCCTTGAGTCGAAGAATCTCGGGCGGCAGTCCAATATCGAGATGACGAAAGTCATTACAGCAAACATCAACAGAGCAACCAACAGGACCCTCGTCAATAACCTTCCCATCCGAAGGCAGCACCTTAACAACAGCCATACTAAAACTCCAAGTCACTAGAACGCTTGAAGTCCATTGTAGCGAGATAAAAAAGAAAGCCCCAACAAGGGAGCCATCAACACCGCCGAACGGTAGTCAAAAAAAATGAATTCAGCCCAGTAACCCTGCGGCGTTAAACGAAGGAAGCCCCGTCCCCCGGAACTGTTTCCTTGGCGCGACTTCTGGCGAAGCCAGGTGAGCGCAAAGGAAACAGTGTAGGGAGACGGGGCTTCCGGCGGGAAGTTTAGCGACGCTTACGCCTTGTTGACGGAGCCAAACTCCTCCATGAGCTCCTTGGTGCGGGCAACGATGTTGTCGCGACCAGGCTTGAGGAGCTTGCGGGGGTCAAAGCCCTTGCCCTGCTGATCCTTGCCAGCCTCGATATACTCGCGAACGCCCTTGGCGAAGACGAGCTGCAGATCGGTGTTGACGTTGATCTTGGAGATACCCAGGGAGATGGCCTTCTTAATCTGATCCTCGGGGATGCCGGTGCCACCGTGCAGGACGAGGGGCAGGTCGCCGGTCTGAGCCTTGATCTCGCCCAGGCGCTCGAAGGAAAGGCCAGCCCAGTCGGCAGGGTACACGCCGTGGATGTTGCCGATACCGCAGGCGAGGAAGTCAACGCCCAGGTCAGCAATCTGCTTGCACTCAGCAGGATCAGCGAGCTCGCCGCTGGAGGTCACGCCGTCCTCGGTGCCGCCGATGCCGCCGACCTCGGCCTCGATGGACATGCCCTTGGAGTGGGCAAGCTCAACGAGCTCCTTGGTGCGGTCGAGGTTAAGCTGGAAGGTCTCCTCGTGAGAGCCGTCATACATGATGGACGTGAAGCCGGCCTCGATGCACTTGAAGCAGTCCTCGTAAGAACCGTGATCGAGGTGAAGGGCGACGGGAACGGTAACGCCCGTGGCCTCGACGGCAGCCTTGACCATGTCGGCGCAGACCTTGAAACCGCCCATCCACTTAGCGGCACCAGCGGTGCACTGAAGGATCAGCGGAGACTTGGCCTCCTCGGCGGCCTGGAGAATAGCCAGGGTCCACTCGAGGTTGTTGGTGTTGAAGGCACCGAGACCGTACTTGCCGGCCTCGGCCTTCTTGAGCATGTCTGCTGCGTTGACGAGCATAAAAGAAACCTCCTGTAAGGTTGCTCCGATAACGCCTGTGATTTTACCACGACATACCCGAGCATAAACGTTCGTTTGTTCACGAATACCATCCGATTGGACAAATTTTGACCGTTTGCCCCACAGAATCGACCCACTGGGGAAAATAGCTTGACGATTGAGCGGTCTTCGTGGTTCGGACGACGGCTTCGAGCCTACATCTGCATAAACGGGTTCTGCATAAGTTCGCGCGCCATCGTGGTCGAATCGCCATGGCCCGTCAAGCAAACGGTATCGGGCGGAAGCATCTTGGCAAGTTTGGAGAGCGAGCGCATAATCGCCGCCTCGTCACCGCCGGAAAGATCGGTACGACCGTGGCTGCCCGGGAAAAGCGTGTCGCCCACAAAGGCGATGTTCCCCCGCTCGGTCGCGGCGAACAGGACGATGCCGCCCGGCGTATGCCCCGGCGTCTCGATCACCTGCAGGCAGACGTCGCCCACCTCGATTGTATCGCCCTCGGCAAGCAAACGCGTCGGCTCACCCGGATCGGGTGTCTCGATACCCCACATGGCGCGCTGCTCCTCGATATTTGCGCGAGGTACCGTCACGTCCTTAGCGCACAACTCATATAGCGCGCTGTCGCCAACGACAGCTCGAACCCCGGCAACCCCGCCAACATGGTCGGCATGACCGTGCGTGCAGACAGAGCCGAGTACGCGCACCTCGGGATGCGCGGTGCGGATATGCTCCACAAGACACTCGCCCTCCCACGCCGGATCGACGATTAAGCACTCGTCATTCGAAATCACGGCGTAACTGTTGGTCTGAATGGGGCCGTTGACGAGCGCCTCAATCGAAGCCGCACCTCGGGGTGTCAGGTCCAAAGTCATATCGCCCATGCGCATACCCTCCTTCTAAAATACGTTCGAGGCACCAAACGATGCCTCGAACGTAACCAATATCTATGATGCTGAGAGGCTCTCGCACCTACACACGGCGCTTGAGCTGAGCTCCGCCTTCGCCGGGCATAAGACGGCGAGCGTCGTAGACCGAATCGACACTGCTGATGGAAGCCAGCAGCGGATCCAGACCACTCGCGTCCGAGATCTCGACCATAAAGCGCAGGGTTGCAATACCCTCGCGGTTGGTCGACGTGGCGGCAGAAAGGATATTGCCGCCCGCATCGCCAATGGCAATGGTGACATCCTTGAGCAGGCCCATACGGTCCAAGCACTCGACCACGATCTCGACCTGGAAGAGGGTGTCGGCAGCGCCGTCCCACTCCACATCGATCATGCGCTCGGGATGTTCCATAAGACCCTTGACGTTAGGGCAGTTGGCGCGATGCACCGAAACGCCACGACCGCGCGTGATGAAGCCGACGATGTCGTCGCCCGTCACGGGGTTGCAGCAATGAGCCAGACGGACCAGCAGGCCGCTGTTGCTCTCGCCCTTGACGATAATGCCGTTACTGGCGCTCTTGCCGCGCTTTTGCGGCTTGCGGTTGGAGCCGCGAGCGGGCTGCTTCACGACCTCGGCGATAGCCTCGGCCTTGGTGAGCTGTTCCTCGGGCTTGGGGTCCAAGATTTGCTCGACCTTATTGCCCACAGCGCGCGGGGCAACCTTGCCGGCGCCGACGGCGGCAAACAGGTCCTCGAGCTGCTTGAAGTTAAACTGCTCCGCCACGGCGTTGAGTGCACGCGTCGAACGCGGCGTAGAAATGCCATAGCCACGCTTACGCAGGTCCTTGGCCAGCATATCGCGACCAGCAGCAGCGTCGTCGTCCTTGGTCGCAGCGGCAAAATAGCGGCGGATCTTGGACTTAGCCGAAGGCGTCTTGACGATCTTGAGCCAATCACGCGACGGCTTGGAACTCTTGTTCGTCAGGATCTCGACACGGTCACCCGTCTTAATCTCGTGCGTGAGCGGAGCCACCGCACCGTTGATTTTAGCGCCGACGCAATGGTTTCCCACCTCGGTGTGAACGGCATAGGCAAAGTCGAGCGGCGTGGATCCGGCACGAAGCGCCATGACCTCGCCCTTGGGCGTAAAGACGAAGATCTCCTGATCGAAGAGGTCAACCTTCAGCGAATGCAGGTATTCCTTGGCGTCGGTAATCTCATCAGACGCAGCCCAATCGAGTGAGTGCTTAAGCCAGTTAATCTGGTCGTCCAGACGCTGGGCATCATTGGTCTTAGACGCAGACGATCCGCCCGACTTCTTATATAGCCAGTGGGCGGCAATGCCGTACTCGGCCTGCTCATGCATCTCGTAGGTTCGAATCTGAATCTCGAGTGGGCGGGCCGTGGGGCCGATAACCGTCGTGTGGAGCGACTGGTAGTTATTGACCTTGGGCATGGCGATATAGTCTTTAAAGCGACCGGGCATGGGGTGCCACAGCGTATGCACCGCGCCGAGCGTGGAGTAGCAATCGCGCACCGAATGCGTGATGACGCGCAGTGCCACCAGGTCGTAGATCTCGGAGAATTCCTTGCCCTTGCGCTTCATCTTTTGGTAGATGGACCAATAGTGCTTGGAACGGCCGTTGATCTGGAAGCCTTCCAGGCCAATGCGGTTGAGCTCGTCGGTGAGTGTCTTGATGGTCTCAGCCAGATAGCGCTCACGGACCTCGCGCGACTCCGCCACCATGCGCGCAATGCGCTGGTAGGCATCGGGCTCCAGGTAGAAGAAGGACAGGTCCTCGAGCTCCCACTTAATAGAGCTCATGCCCAGGCGGTCGGCCAAGGGCGCGTACACGTCCATGGTCTCGCGAGCCTTAAACAGGCGACGATCCTCGCGCAGGGCTGCCAGCGTTCGCATGTTGTGCAGACGGTCGGCAAGTTTAACGATGATGACGCGAATGTCCTTGGACATGGCGAGGAACATCTTGCGCAGCGTGAGCGCCTGCTTCTCGTCCATGCTGTCGACTTCGATATTGGTGAGCTTGGTCACGCCATCGACGAGCTCGGCCACCGTATCGCCAAACAGGCCGGAAACATCGGCGAGCGAGGTCTCGGTATCCTCGACGGTATCGTGCAGCAGCGCGGCGCACACCACATCGCAGTCCATCTTGAGATCGGCCAAAATGATGGCAACCTCGACGGGATGGTTAATGTACATCTCGCCCGAGCGCCGCTTTTGGTTGCAATGCTTCTCGGCAGCAAAGCAGTAGGCCTGCTCCACCTTGGAGAAGTCATCCTCATTCATATATTTGAGGCACAGGCGCTCCAGCTTGTCGTAGCTGTCCGCCATAATCTCGGGCGGCAGCTCATCGGCATGCTTATAGTGCTCCATCTCCGAAAACGGCTGGAGGGTGGAATCATGGGCGGTACGGGCTGCGGCATCCATCGAGGTCCCCTTCCCCTAGGCCCGCGGTACGATCGGGCGGTTAACTTTGGCTAGCATATCAGAAGCGCACGAATCGAGCGCCCAGCTCCGGAAAGCCGAAAACTCCATGCGCGAGCGCAAGCCCTCCAAATAGCGAATTGACCTACTCAATTGCACGCGGCCGGGGTTTTCGGCCATCGCGATGCGACGGGTGTCGTCAAACCCCGAAACTCGACAAAAACCAAGCTCTTCGAAGATTCCCAGGCCGCTTTCCACCGAACGCTCGTCGACCGGCGTGCGAGCATCGATGGCAAGGCACATCTGCGCGATGTCGATATCGCTTGCGCAGAATGAATCGTCCCCGGTTTTGCCGCGGTTGGAGCGCCACATGGTCTGCAGCGCGCGATAGAGCGTGACGAGCTCGTCGCGCTCGGGCGCATAGCAGTCGAGTAGGCGCTCGTTAATGCGGGCGTCGCGCGACGAATAGAGCAGATGGATCACGGCGGGTTGGCCATCGCGACCGGCGCGGCCGCTCATCTGGTTAAACTCAATGCCGCCAAACGGCATGTGATAAAGCACGACGTGGCGAATATCGGGAAGGTTGACGCCCTCGCCAAAGGCGGATGTCGAGACGATGCAGCTGAGGCCGCCATCTCGAAACGCCTCCTCAACGCGATGGCGGTCGGTGCGCGTAAGGCCCGCGTTGTAAAAGGCGATATGCGACGCGCAGTCGGGAACGCGTTTGCGTAGCGTCTTGGCAAGCGCCACGGACTGATCACGCGAGTTGACGTAGATGACGGTCTTCTCCCCCGTCGCGACGATGGACACCAGGCGGTTTTCGCGACTTGCAAGATCGCGGTCGTCCTCGAGCTGCAGGTTCTCGCGCACCGTCTCGTCGACCACCGTGCGAGTGATCGGCAGCATGCGGGCAAGCTCGGCCACAACCGGAGCCGTCGCGGTGGCCGTCGCAGCCATAACGACCGGGTCGCCCAGGGCTTTGAGGATATCGGGCATGTCAAGATAGGCGCTGCGGTCGCCGCCCTTGGCAAGGCCGGCGTGGTGCGCCTCATCGATAACGACAAAGCCGATGCGGCCCGAACGCGCGAAACGGTCACGGTGGATAGACAGGAACTCGGGCGTCGTGAGCACGATACCGGTGCGGCCCGAAGCTAGGCCGGCGAACACGTCATCGCGTGCGGCCTCCACGGTCTCGCCGGTCAGCACGCCAACGCCAATGCCAAGCGATGCCATCGTCGACGAGAGGTGATAGGCCTGGTCGGCAACAAGCGCACGCAGCGGATAGACAAAGATGCTCGCACGTCCGCGAAGCACCGCCTCACGCGCGGCATGCACATGGAAGATGAGCGACTTGCCGCGGCCCGTTCCCATAACCGCCAAGACACTCTGGTGATCGGCCAGGGCATCGAGCGCCTCGACCTGCGCGCGGTGCGGCTGGTTCGAGCCGATAAAGCTATGGATAAGCGAGCGTGTCAGCTCGGTATAAGAAAGCTGGGCGAGCGTCTCGCGCTTGCGCGACTCCAGGCGCAGGCCGGAATCCGCCGGCTGCACGCCACGACGAAGCTCGCATGCCGGATCGTCGACGCTGGGCAGCGTGGTACCGCGGACCAGAACATCCTTGACCATGAGCTTGGGCTTCACACGACCCTGCCAATGCTCGGCAACGGCCTCGAACACCAAGTCGACGGCGCTGTCGCAATTGATAAGCTTGTCGATCTGCGGTACACGAAACATGATGGCCGGCACACTCGCGGCGCCATCCGTCGCCACGAAGCGCATGTGCTCGCCGGTCCTACCCACCACGGCGCGATCACACATCGTCACGCCCTCGGCAGCCAGCAGCGGCACCTTATTACCCTGGCCAAACGGCTCAAGGCGGGAAATCTGCTCGATGGTCTCGATATTCAATTCGGAAAGGTCGACCGTGGCGGCAACCTCGTCGGTGTCCTCAAAGTCCTCGGCGGGAAGCTCGGACAACACGGCTGAAAGGCGACGGCGGAACTCATCGAGCTTGGATGCCTCGATGGTCACACCCACCGCACCGGCATGTCCGCCGCGACGAATCATCAGGTCGGAACAGCGCTCGATGGCGTCAAACAGGTTAACTTTGCCCACCGAGCGACCAGAGCCGCGCGCGATACCGTCCTCGATCGAGAACAGCAGCGCCGGCACGTGGTAGCGGTTGGTCAGACGGCTTGCCACGATGCCCTTGACGCCCTCGTGCCAGCCTTCGCCGCCCACGACGATCGCGCGTCCGCCGTCATAGGTCTCCTCGACCTTTGCCATGGCATCGCGCGTGAGCTCCGCCTCGATCTCACGGCGCTGGCGGTTGATTTCCTCGAGCTCAGCCGCCAGTGCGCTTGCTTCGATGGGATCGCGGGCAAGCAGCAGGTCGAGCGCCAGCTTGGGATCGGCCATGCGACCGGCAGCGTTTAAGCGGGGAATGAGCGAGAATGACAGGCCATCGGCCGTAATGCTAGAGAGGTCGGCCTTGGCGAGCGCGGCAAGCGCGATATAGCCGGGGCGAGCGGTTACGCGCATCTGCTGGATGCCCTCGGCAACCAGCGCGCGGTTCTCGGGCGTGAGCGGCATCATGTCGGACACGGTGCCCAGCGCCGCGACCTCGATTAGCGAACGCCAATACGACGGCTTGCCCAGGCGCTCACCCAGGACTTGCACCAGCTTGAGCGCCACACCAGCACCGGCAAGCTCACGCGAGGGGCCCTCGTCCTCGAGCTTGGGGTCAGTCAGGGGCACACCCTGCGGCACCTGGTCGGAGGGCTCGTGATGGTCCGTGACCACCAAATCGATCCCCAGGCTCTCCAGGTAGGAAACCTCTTCCTTGGCGGCAATGCCGTTATCGACGGTCACGATCAGCTGGGGGCGAGCGAGCTCGTTAACGCGGTCGAGCGCCGCGCGCGAAAGACCGTAGCCCTCATCAAAGCGATGCGGAATAAACGGCGTGACATCGGCGCCAAACGTGCGCAGCGCCTCGGTCAACAGGCAGGTCGACGTAATACCGTCAACGTCAAAATCACCAAAGACGGCGATGCGTTCGTGGTTGCGAATGGCGCGCTCGACACGATCGGCAACAACCGACATGCCCGGAATGACGAGCGGATCGGCCCAATCACGGTCGAGCGAAGGCGTCAAAAATAGCTGTCCTTCCTCAATCGAGGCAATGCCGTGCGCAACCATAATGCGTGCCACCAGCCCGGGTATGCCCAGACCAGCCGAAAGCTCCTTTTCGAGCTCGGGATTTTGCTGAGCGACCGCCCAGCGATGCGTCGTCTTAAGCGATGACATAGGCGCCCACCCCCGATAGGGGCAGGTCGCCGCGATACCTCTCACGGTTCATAGCGATGAGTCCTCTGTGTATGCCCGCTTCGGCAGGCAGATCTGTTGAACGGATTTATTATACCGTGCGGCACGGACGCAGAGCCTCGCAGCACGCCGTGGTTTCGGTAAACGATGCCGGTAATAGCCTCGAAATAATCGAGCGTTTCTGACGCACGGACGCATGCGAGCGTCTAGCATATCCATTCAAAACGGGTTCACGAGCAAAGGGAGTCACAAGAGCCTATGAATCAATGGGTTGGACTGGGAAAGTTCCTCGCGGGGCATATGCAGGTCATCGTTCCGATTTGCGTAACGCTCGGCGTGCTCTTTCCCCAGCAGATCGGCGTACTCAAGCCCATCGTTCCCGCTCTCTTCGCCTTTATGACATTCCAAGGCGCGCTCAGTAACACCTTCCACCAGGTAGCTGAGGTGTTCCGCCGTCCGCTGCACCTGATTTTGGCGCTGCTCGTCTCGGCGGTGTTTATTCCCATAGCAGCTTATGCCATGGGATCGCTGTTCTTTGGCTCCAACCCCAACCTTGTCTGCGGCATCGTGCTCGAGTACAGCGTACCCGTGGCGGTCACTGCCTTTATGTGGATTAGCATGTTCGGCGGCAACGGCCCGCTCGCGCTTACCATTATCCTGACGTCCTCGGTTATCTCCCCTGTGACGATTCCGCTCACGCTGAAGCTCTTGCTGGGTGCCACTGTCTCGATCGATGTGCCAAGCATGATGCAAGACATGGCCTTTATGATCGCCATCCCCGCCGTGCTCGGCATCGTGATCAACGAGCTCACACGTGGATGGGGACACGAGAAGCTCTCCCCCGCACTCTCGCCCGCCTGCAAGTTCATGATGATGGGCGTTATCGCCTCCAACTCCACCGCCATGAGCGAGTACGTTCTGCACATGAACGCGATGCGCCTGGAAGTCGCCCTCTTTATTTTGACCTTCGCCATCAGCGGCTTTATCGTCGGTTTTCTGATCGCCCGTGCGCTGCATCTGCCATATAGCGAGACGACTACCATGTGCTTTACCTGCGGCATGCGTAACATCTCTTCGGGCGCCGTCATCGCCACGCAGTACTTTCCGGGCGAAGTCGTGTTTCCCGTCATGTGCGGAACGCTGTTTCAGCAGGTACTCGCCTCGTTTATCGGGCATCTCTTTGAGCGTCTAACCGGCGAGGAGCGCGCCGCCCAGCGCAAGCGTGTCGAGGCCGGCCGCGACGCCATGGCGCGCTAGACTGTCCGCATTACACGGGTGTTAATCTTGCTATACGAGCGTTTCCAGATGCGCACGCAAGCGCTCAGCATCGATATCGAGCGTTGTCTCGGCATTGACCTGGGCCAAACGATAGCCGACAAAGTAGGGCGAAACCACCCAACGCGGCAGCGCCTTGGCAATGGTCCGACCGCCCAGGTGATAGAAGAACAAGTTGTACGACTCTGCGCGACCACCGTGGTGCTCGTTCAGGATATAGCGCAGAGCCACCTGGATCGCATCGGCGAAGAGATCTGCCTCGGCTTGGTCTCTTGTGTCATCGCTGGCGGCGATTCCCTGCGGGGCTGAAACGTTGACCTCAAAGAACCCCATGATCGGTTCGGTTGAGATGTTGGCCGCGATTCTCCCCTGTTGCCAGACATTGATGCCTTCGAAATTGGCGGAAGTCAACGAAGCATAACCGTCTTCCTGCTCCAAACCCACAATCTGCATGTGCGGATGAACGAGACTACCGCCCGAGAGAGGACCCTTGTTCTTGTACATGAGCACGCTTCGATACTGCTGTGAATCGATCATCTGCTGCCAGCAATCCAGGGCAAACCTCATCACATGGTGGAGTTCATCTGGCTCATAGGTCACCAGGTCGGCATCGTGATCGGCTGACTCGATCAGCACGGTTTGACGGGTGGCGCGCAGGGTTTTGAACTTATTCTCGAGCCAGATGCAGTCGCCGTCGCGCCGGATGATATTGGCGAGTCCCTCGGTATCGCAAAAGGGGCACGCGGTGCCAGGGCGCCGGTTGTCGTCGGGCTTGCCGCTCGCCTCCTGAACGTCAAATACCAGCGCCACGGGTTACGCCTCCAGCGGCACGATCTTGGTGCCATGGAGCTCGGAGACGCCCAATGCCGCCGCCACGGTATCGCGGTTGGCCGTGGAAATGCCGCCGCCGGGAAGGATGGTCAGGCGGTCGCCCGCATACTCGACAAGACGCGATAGGTGCTCCAGATTGTCCTCGATCGGCGTTCCGGCAGCACCACCATGCGTCAGGATACGCGTGATGCCGCAGTCGGCGAGTGTGTCGACGGCATCGAGCTGAGCCTCGGGCGAGAGCTGGTCAAACGCCATATGGAAGGTGATGTCAAGGGACTCGCGCTTGCACTCCTCGGTCGCGCAGCCCGCGGCCATCACGAGGGCGCCCAACGTAAGCTCGTCGAGCGCCCAGCCGCCGGCACAAGGCTTGCAGCAGCCAAAGACCAAGCCGTCGGCGCCGGCGCTCACGGCAAGGCCCAGGTCCATCTCCATCATGCGCAGCTCGTCTTGGTTGTAATGAAAGTCACCGCCACGCGGGCGAATCATGCACATCACTCGAGCGTCATGCTCGTGAGCATAGCTGACCGTAGCGCTGATAACGCCAGCCGAGGGCGTAGTACCACCGACGGCAAGGTTGTCGCACAGTTCGATACGCCTTGCACCGGCATCGATAGCCGCTGGCACCCGCTCAAAGTTCTCGGCACAAAACTCGTACAGCATAGATTGACCCCCAGATGACAAACGTTTTCCGATGGGCATTGTCGCACGCCCCCATGAAGTTGCGGTGGAATAGGGACTCTTTTGGCCTCTGAGACTCCCATTTAGTCCCTATTCCACCGCAACTTAAAGGGGGTAGTCGTTGGCATCTGCCACAACGCCGATGTTTTGGCGCGGACAGACACTATGACCCAATCCGAGGGCACTAAAAAGATAGGAGCCCCCGCTCGTGACCGCGGGTCGGGGCTGCGACAATGATGTTGAAGTGCCATAGGCGCAGCCGCGCCGCAACGAGG
>JAXJNG010000023.1:0-72643 GCA_036312785.1 Collinsella sp. | reverse complement strand
CTCTTCTTGGGGCATCGCCTTTCCTTCCATTCGTCACCTTCATTACTCCAACGACGAATTCTAGGCGGTGTCCCCTCCCTTTCAAGAAAGGGCGGAGGCGGGGCATGCCCCGCCTCTTACACCACATCTCTGTGCGCTACCTCGATGCATCGCTATCTGAACACAAATCACGTGTCGGGAAAGTACCGAAATAGTTAAAAAATAGGGTTCAGAATTTGTGAAGAGCGGGCCTGCTTGTGGAACGTAGGGCGGCCCCGCCGCGAGGTTTCCCGCTGCGAGGCCGCTCGTGATCTACGCCGTGGTTTGTCGCAGACGTTTCTACTTCGCAAACAAGTTCTTGAGGTTGAACTCGGCCTGGACGGTACGGAGCATGAGGTCGGTGTCGTCGAGGCCCAGGTGCTGCTCGTTGGCATCGGCGGCGAGGGTGCCGCGGCGGCGCGCCCAGTTCTCGAGCGCGGCGGGCGCGGACTCGCGGGGGAGCGAGCGCACGTCGGCGTCCAGGCTGCGGCAGATCTGGCGCGAGTCGATGACGATGATCTTGCCTGCGCGGCGTGCCTCGGCGTAACCGTCCAGATGAATTTTGAACCAGCTGTCCTCGAAGGCGGCATTATGTGCCATATAGGGATACTTCTTCATGAGCTTGAGCAGCTGCTTCTGCAGCTCCTTGTTCTCGCGGAACGGCTTTTTGCCATCAATGTCGTCCCAGGTGATGTGATGGATGTTCGATAGCGGCACATCCTCGCCGCGGTAGATGTCGGGCAGGCCGCAGTAGTGTGCCTCGGCGTCATGCGGCACGGCGTCGCTGGTGAGATCCATGATCTCCCAGCCCACGTTGATAATATAGCCGCGCTCGGGCGCGCGACCGGTGGTCTCGATGTCGATGCCCAGCACCGTGCCTTGGATGGGCTTGCGGGCATAGGCCACGCCGAGTGCGTCGCGGTCACCGCGGATCTCGCGCATGACCGATGCGGCGGTGCGCTTTTGCATCTTGCCGATGGCGGCGCAGGTGTCGGCGTCGGACAGGCCGCGCGAGAGCGTCGCGGGCGTCACGTTGCGCAGGCGCGCCTCGCCAATCTGGTCGCACAGGTCGCGGTTGCGGTCGGCCAGGTCGCGCACAGTGGCAAAGTCGAAGCCGGGGTCGCCCTCGGCGGTAAAGTACTCGGTCTCGAGCACCTTGAGGGCCTCTTCGCCCTTCTGGCGCTCGGACTCCATGGCGCCGTGATCGCCATAGATAAACATGGGAATAAACGGCTGGCGCTCGTATTCGAGTGCTTGTGAAACGTTCATATAACTGCTCCTTGGATGGGCCGCGTCGTGCGGCTCAGGGTCATTAAGATGTGGCGAGATGATAGTTTACCATGGGCAACTATTGGCATCGCGCCTAGGACAACTACAATACCCTAGTTGACCGCTAGGACTTTTACAATGCTGCCGAAAGACACGAAAGGTTCCATCCGTCATGGATTTGCTGATTGATATTCTGCTCGACGCCGGCAAGGACACGCTCTCGCTGGTACCGTTCTTATTGGTGACATATCTGGCCCTCGAGACCCTGGAGCACGTCGCGGGCGACAGCGTTAACGGCGCCATCAAGCGCGCCGGTGCCGCGGGCCCCGTGGTTGGCTCGTTGCTGGGCATGGTGCCGCAGTGCGGCTTTTCGGCAATGGCGGCCACGCTGTACGCCGGTCGTGTCGTGACCTTGGGCACGTTGGTGGCGGTGTTCCTTTCGACCTCCGATGAGATGCTGCCGCTGTTGCTCGCCGAGCAGGTGCCCGTGCAGACTATGGCGATGCTTTTGGCTTCGAAGGCACTGATCGCGCTGGTCACGGGCTTTATCGTGGACGCCGCCATTCGCGGCCTGCGTCGTAACGCTCGCGCGCATGCGGCGATTCGCCGTACCGTGCTGGGGGCCGCTGCTAATTCGGCTCATGTGAACTGCGCGCACGACGACCACAGCGGCGGTGACATCATCGACGAGGTGGCCGAGGCGGGCGTGAGCGCCGACCACATCCACGAGCTGTGCGAGCGCGATCATTGCGGTTGCGATGAAGACGAGGACGAGTATGAACACGGACATGGCCACGATCACGGTCATGAGGGCGAGCATGAACACCATGATGGCCACGGTCACTCCCACTCCCACGAAGGGACGCCTGTCCTGTCGATCATCCGCAGCGCGATCTCGCACACCGTGCAGGTCTCGGTATTCATTTTTCTGGTGACGCTGGTCCTGGTCGCCGTGCTCGAGACCTTCGGCGAGTCCGCGATCGAGCAGTTCCTGCGCGGCAACGAGACGCTTGCGGTCCTGGGCTCGGCACTCGTCGGCCTGATTCCCAACTGCTCGGCCAGCGTCGTCATCACGCAACTGTACCTGGAAGGCGCGCTGCAGCTGGCCCCGATGCTCGCCGGCACGCTCATCTCTGCCGGTGTGGGCTACCTGGTGCTGTTCCGCACCAACCGTAGCGCCCGCGAAAACGTCCTGTTCCTGATCATGATGTACGTCATCGGTGCCGGCTGGGGCCTCATCCTCTCCGCCTTCGGCCTCTAAGTGGGCCTAACAAAACGGCTTCAAAATAGCCATGCTCGGCGCCCGCACAATGCGGCGACGCATGGCATTTTGAAGCCCGTTTTTTGTTGAGCCATGGATTTTGAGCGCTCATACCGCCCAAAGCAAAAAAGCAGATTTCCGGGCATGTCCCAAAAATCTACCTTGGTTAGCGCAGCAGCTCGGTGAGTTTGCGCTTAAAGCGAGCCCGGTCTTCGCTGGTAAATGCCGCCGGTCCGCGAGTGCGTCCCCCGGCGCGGCGTACCTTCTTTTCCTCGTGGCGAATAAACAGCTGCATGTCGATAGTCGCCTTGTCGTACACGCGCCCGCGCACGCCGATGGCGGCGGCATCGCGCCCGAGCACCATGCTCGCCAAGCCAATGTCCTGCGTCACGACCACGTCGCCCGCCTGCAGGCGTTCGACAATGGCAAAGTCGGCGCTGTCGGCGCCCACGCTCACATCGAGCGTCGTGACCCAAAATCCGCGTCGCGCGTGCTCAGCATCGCGCGGGTCGTCGCGGCGAATGTGCCGTTCTAGGTTTTGCGTGCTGTTGCCGGCGATAACAACGGCGACGCCCGCCCGCCGCGCGCAGTCAATCGACTCGCGCGTGACCGGGCAGGCGTCTGCATCAATAAAGAGCGTTCGTGGCATCTAGTGCACCAGTTTGCCAAATTGAATAGCACGAACAATCAGCGTTACGCCAAACACCAGCAGTGCGGCGCCGCTAAAGATGACGAGCATCTTGGCCGACCACAGCGGATAGATAAACACGAACATGCCGGCGATGATGGAGAGTGCGCCGCTCAGGATGGCGAGGGCGCGGTTGGACGAAAGCTCGGACTCCAGAATGGACATGACACCTTCGACAATCCAGCCAAAGCCGGCCACGATAACCACCATCGTGGTGAGCGTCGCGGTCGAGAAGGCCTGGTTGCGCAGGATTATGGCGCCGCCCAAGATAATGAGTAGGTTGGAGATGATACTCGTCACGCGCCAGCCGGTGGGCAGCAGCGGCTCAAAAATGGCAGTGAACAGCCTGATAGCAGCAGTGATTACAAAGTAAAAACCCAGGACAGTCGTCAAAAAGACGAGGGACTTGGCGGGTGCAAAAAGCAGCGCGATACCAGCAATGAGCGCTAAGACGCCCGTGATGGCGTAAATCCAGCGCACGGCCTTGACGGCTTTGCCCGCCATGCTTTTCTCGTCAAATCCAAACTGGCTCGATTTTTGGTCATCGTTCTTAAAGATGCCCATAATGTCTCCTTTCCGTGCGGCGTAAGCCTTGATCGTTACAACCAGTATCGCCTAAAGGCGCTGGCGTATGGGTCGGAGAGGGCGAAACGTAACCCAAAGGCCCCGAATTGTTTCCGTTGTTCCCCACGTTGCGATTTTCTATTCAACAGGTGTAGAACATTGCAGCCCTGTTCGTTATTGCCTACGTTTTAGGTTAGATTTTCCTAAGGACAATTGGCTTGTATTGGGGGTCCCTATGAACGAAGCAGTTCCCGAGGCGCCGTCGAGTGTCGAATCGATGGCAGAGCAGGGTTGCGAAAAGCTCGGCTTGGAAGCGTTTGATGCGCTGGTCCGTCGTGCCCGTACGTGCCGCCGTTTTGACGAGTCCATGCGCGTGCCGCGTGAGTTTTTGCTCGAGCTGGCAGAGCTGGCTCACCTGACTCCCTGCGGCGCCAATGCTCAGCGTCTGCGTTTTCATGTGGTGAGCGGTGCCGTGGATTGCGCGCGCGTATTTGATGAGCTTGCATGGGCCGGTGCGCTTAAGGATTGGCCGGGTCCTGCCGAGGGTGAGCGCCCGACCGGCTACATCGCGATTTTGGCTGAGCGCGCCGTTCCGGGCAAGCCAGCCGCTCCCATTACCGAGGTCGACACGGGCATTGCCGCGCAGACGATGATGCTCGCCGCCCGCAGCGCCACGCCTGAGGTGGCAGCCTGTATGTTCAAGGCCTTTACGCCCCGCGCGATCGATGCCATGGGGCTCGATAACGACAAATATGAGCTCAAGCTGATCATGGCGTTTGGCGTTCCGGCCGAGACACAGGTGATCGATGCGATCGATTCCAACCCCGACGGCTCCATCAATTATTGGCGCGACGAGGCGCAGGTGCACCACGTACCCAAGCGTTCGCTCGCCGACGTGCTGGTGTAGTTGAGTGTCACCGCGGTGTGATCCAGCGGTAAACCACCACAAAGGTGCCTGTCCCCTTTGTGGTGGTACGAGGGGAGGGTGTGTGGCAGATCTGTATTTGGTTCGGCATGGGCAGACTGAGCTCAATGTGCAGAGCATTTTGCAGGGCTGGCACGATTCGTCGCTTACGGCGCGCGGGCGCGAGCAGGCGCTGACGGCGCGTACGGCGTTTGCGGCGCGTGGCGTGGCCTTTGATCATGTGTATTCCTCGCCGTTGGGCCGGGCGCGGCATACGGCCGAGCTTATCGTTGGCGAGGGCCGTTCCATAGAGCTGGTCGATGACCTGCGTGAGTGGCATTTTGGCTCGCTGGAGGGCACATCAAATCGCGAGATGCCGCCGCAGCCCTGGGGTGATTATCCGGTTGCCTTTGGTGGCGAGTCGGAAAGTGAGCTTCAGTCGCGCATGGTCGCGGCGCTGTCGCGCATCATGGCCAGGCCGCAGCACGACTGCGTGCTGGCGGTTTCCCACGGCTCAGCCTGCCAGGAGTTTCTTGAGTATGTGACTGGCGAGGGGGAGCTACCCGACAACGGCGCCGTGCTTCATTTTGGCTATTGCGACGGGGCGTTTTCGCTCCTTGATTGGTAACGAACGAAAGGACCCCTATGAATAAAGATCTGTATCTGGTCCGTCATGGACAGACGATATTCAACCTCAAGCGTATCATTCAGGGGTGGAGTGACTCTCCGCTTACGCAGTTGGGCTGCGACCAGGCGGCGCGCGCCGGCATGTTTTTACGTGCGCGCGGCATTGAGCCCGATCATGCCTACACCTCCACGCTTCATCGCACCGAGCAGACTATCGCCAACTTGTGGCCGGGCTTGGCGTACGAGCGCCTGGACGGCCTGCGTGAGTGGTTCTTTGGTGACTTTGAGGCCGAGCGCGTGATGCTCATGCCCGAGCGCCCATGGCGCGACTTCTACCGCCAGTTTGGCGGCGAGGGACAGATGCAGGTGCGCGAGCGCATGGTGGCGACGTTGACCGATCTTATGCGTCGCCCGGACCACGAGTGCGTGCTCGCGGTGAGCCACGGCTCGGCCATCAAGGAGTTCATGGACCATACCAAGGGCGCGGCGGCCGATGAACGCGATCGCGTTCCGGGCAACTGCTCGGTGCTGCACTTTGCGTTTGACGACGAATCCGACACGTTTGAGCTGATTGAGATTTTTACGCAGGAGGATTACGCACGCGAGCTGGGGCTTGAACCGCTCGTGGCGGCAGCAGGCCCGCAGCGGGGATAACGTGAGCGTGGCGGCACGGGTCGCCGGCATAACTTCTCGACGCAAAAGGGGCGGAGATGCATGTACCTGCTGCATCTCCGCCCCCTGTTTGTTGAGCTGCCGATTTTTGTGCTGGACGGTCTGGTCTTGCTAGAACCGCGCGACTTGGTGCGTGAGCAGACCCGTCGGAACCTGCGCCGCGCCGCCGCTGACCTGCGCGGCGGGGAAGAGCGCAGCTACGGCAAAGTTGAACGGCTCCTTGCCGGTGTACGTTCCGGCGGCACGGGCCTCATCGGCCAGCAGCTGCGACGCCCCGGCCAGCGCGGCAGCGTAGGCGGGGTCGTCGGCCAGTGCCGGCTCTGGTACTTGGTCGAGCATGGCACGGATGGCGGCAACAGCGTCCTCGCGCTTGACCTCCCACACGCGGTGCGTAATGCCCGCGGGGTCGGTGACGGCGTAGAGCGAGGCGCCCTCTTTGGCAGCGCCCAGGATGATGTCCATGACGGGCGACGCCTCGTAGGCGAGCGACACGGGGCGCGGCTGAACTTTGAGTTCGGCGATCGCGCGCGCGGCGGCGGCCACGTCGGCGCTGGCATCGCCCTTGCCGCCCGCAAGTACACTCGTCAGGCAGATCGCCACGACACCCGTCACACGTCCCGGCTCGCCCGAGCATTCGTACACGTAATACGCCGCACCCGGGTCCTTGAGCATTAGACCATCGGCAATGGCTCCGCGCAGGGCATCGTTGCCGCTTAGGATGCTGCCCATTGCAGGCAGCGCCTCGAGCACGCGGTCCTGAGCCGGGCGGATGCAGGGAAACGGAAGTGCTTTCATGGGCGGTCCTAACGCGCGAGTCGGTTTGTTCGCGGCTTATTATGCCCCAACTTGGCCGCTCGCGTCCCAGAGCACGTTATCGGCGAGCGCGATTAGCACCTGCTGACAACGAACGATATCGGCGTGGGGCACATATTCGTTGGGCTTGTGCGCGAGCGCGAGCGACCCGGGACCGTAGCTCATGCAATTGCGGTTACCTGTCTTGCCGGCAATGACGGCGGTGTCGGTGTAGCCGGTAAAGAAGCCAACGGTCGTGTCCGCGTCCGTCACGTCATCGGCGGCACGCTTGAGCGCTGCTAGAAGGGGAGAGTTTGGGTCGCGCTCGATGGCGGGGCGGTCGCCCGTCACGACGTAGCTGCCGTGGCAACCGGGAATGGCGGCTTCGGCGACGGCGATGGCCTGCTCTACCATGCGCGTTACGGCGGCCGTATCGGTCGGCGGGGTCAGGCGCATGTCGACCCAGACTTTGGCGCGGTCGGGTACGACGTAGGGGCGATATCCGCCCTCGATTTGGCCGAACGTGATGGTCGAAGGCCCCAGCTCATCGTGCGCGGGCAGCGCCACAAACGCGCGACGGAGCGAACACACGACCTCGGCCATGGCGGCGACGGCATCCGCGCCCTTCCAGGGCCGGCTTGCATGCGCCGTCACGCCATCCATTTCAATCTCGAACCACGTACGCCCCTTGTGCGCCACCTGGATCTGTCCGTCGGTGGGCTCGGTGTCCAGCACCCATTCGCGCGAACCGACCCAGCCAGCATCGATCGTGGCCTCTGAGCCGCGCATAAAGTCTTCCTCGTCGACCGAGCAGATGAGCGAAAAGCCGCGGCGGGGCAGCGCGCCATCCGCCGCCACGCGCTCGAGCGTATGGACCAGTGCGGCAATGGCACAGGCCAGGCCACCCTTCATATCGCAGGCGCCGCGGCCGTAGAGCTTGCCGTCGCGCACGACCGCCCCGAGCGGCGTAATGTCCGCGTCCCAGCCGTCGCCCAAGGTGACTGTATCCATGTGGCAGATGTAGACGAGCCGTGGCTCGTCGCTCAAACCGGGCACGGTGACCATGAGATTGCGGCGTCCGGTCAGCACCTCGAGTTCCTCAACCTGCACGGCATGGAGCACCGGATGACTCAACCGCTCCAATTGAGCCTCAACCAACACTTTGATATAGCGTTCAATCTCGCCCTCATACGCACCTGGGTCGGAACTGTCGATCCGCACGAGCCCCTGCGTAAGCCGCCAAGCAAAATCTGTATCAACCATAGGCACCTCACAGATAGTTAGGTCAACATACAGATTGTATGCCAAGAAGCGGCTCGGTGCACTTAATGGAGCGCTCACAAAAACGGGGGCGCCTCTCGTGCGAAAGGCACCCCCGCGGGCATTCAATGTCAGTGACGGGCAGGCCACATGGGGAGCTGCCCGTCAAGTCAGTCGGCGCTACTTGATCACGCGCACGCGATACATCGACGGAATCTGCTTGAGCGCCTCGATGGTGCTGCTGTCCAGGTGCTCGTCGGTGTCGAACATGGTGTAGGCGTTCTCGCCAGCGGACTCGTTGGTCATACGCTGCACGTTGGCGTTGTCCTTGGCAAGAATGGCCGTGATCTGGCCGATCATGTTGGGCACGTTGGCGTGCAGGCAGGCGATGCGGCTTGCGGCGCGCGCCTTGCCCATGCTGCAGGTGGGATAGTTGACGCTATGTGCGATGTTGCCGTTCTCCAGGTAATCCTTGAGCTCGCTGATGGCCATGTCTGCGCAGTTGGCTTCAGCCTCACCGGTGCCGGCGCCCGAATGCGTGGTGATAAACGTATTGGGCATCTTGACCGTCTTGGGCGTGGCGAAGTCGCAGCTAAACCAGCTCAGTTTGCCCTCGCGCAGGGCGGCGTCGACGGCGTCTTCGTCAATAATGGTCTCGCGCGCGTAGTTGATGAGCACGGCGCCCGGGGCCAGCAGGTTGATCTGCTCGGTGCTGATCATGCCGATGGTGTCGGCCTTGCTGGGCACGTGCACCGTGAGGTAATCACAGCCGCGGCAGAGATCTTCGAGCGTGCCCACGCGCTGCACCTCGCGGCTCAGCACCCACGCGTGCTCAACGGAAATGAACGGGTCGTAGCCGTAGACATCCATGCCCAGGTCGACGCAGGCGTTGGCGACCTTGGAGCCCACGTTGCCCAGGCCTATGACGCCGATGCGCTTGCCCTTGAGCTCGCGGCCCACAAAGGCCTTCTTGGCTTTCTCGGCATCGACCTGGATCTCGGGGTCGTCGGCGTTGTCGCGCACCCAGTTCATCGATTGCACCACGCCGCGGCTCGAGAGCACCAGCATGCCTAGGACGAGCTCCTTGACGGCGTTGCTGTTGGCGCCGGGGGAGTTAAAGACGACGACGCCCTTCTTGGCGTACTCCTCGACGGGGATGTTGTTGACACCGGCGCCGCAACGGGCGATGGCACGGATGCCCTCGGGCAGCTCGTAGCCGTGCAGGTCGGTCGAGCGCATCAGGATGGCGTCGGCCTCTTCGGCGGTGCTTACAAATTCGTAGCCCTCGCCAAACTCGACTTTGCCGTCTTTGGTGATGTCGTCGATGGTCTTAATCTTGCGCATGAAAAACTCCTTAGCGGGTTTGTTTAAAACAGGTGGTTTGAAGTGGCTGGTCGGCCCGCGGGTTGCGGGCTAGTTAGATCGCGGGCTCAAACTATGCTGCGCTTCGAAGTCCTTCATGTACGAGGCCAGTGCCTGCACGTCTTCCATGGTTACGGCGTTGTAGACGCTGGCGCGCATACCGCCCACCAGGCGATGGCCCTTGACGTTTTGAATCTGGTGCCCGGCCGCGCCTGCGACAAAGGCCGCGTCGAGTTCGGCGTCGCCGGTGCGGAAGGTGACGTTGGCGATGGAGCGGCTGTCGGCCTGCGTAGTGCTATGGAACAGCTCGCTGTGCTCGAGCAGGTCATAGAGCAGATTGGCCTTGGCCCAGTTGCGCTCGGCCATGGCGGCAAGTCCGCCGGTTTTCTCAACCCAACGGAACACCTTGCCGCATACGTAGATACCAAAGGTGTTGGGCGTGTTGAGCATGGAGCCCTTGGCGGCCTGGGTCTTGAGGTCCATGTACTGCGGCGTCTGCGCAAAGGCGGGGCCATCTGCGATGAGGTCGTCGCGCACGATGACCACGGTCACACCCGCGGCGCCGGCGTTTTTCTGCGCGCCGGCGTAGATGAGGCCGTAGCGCTCGACGTCGAGCGGCTGCGACAGAAAACAGCTCGAGACATCGGCGACCAGCGGCACGTCGCCGCAAGCGGGCAGCTCGTGGTACATGGTGCCAAAGATGGTGTTGTTCTGGCAGATGTAAACGTAGTCGAGCCCGTCGCTCGCGGCCTCGGCGGCAATGCGCGCGTTGATGTCGGCCATGTCGGGGATGCGGTCGAAGTTGGTGTCCTCGGAGCTCGCGAGCAGCACGGCCTCGCCGTACTTGGCGGCCTCTTTGTACGCCTTGTTGGCAAAGTTACCGGTCACGACGTAGCCGGCGCGGCCGCGGCGCATGAGGTTCATGGGGATGCCCGCAAACTGCAGCGTGGCGCCGCCCTGCAAAAACAGGACACGGTAGTTGTCGGGGATGCTCAGCAGGCGACGCAGGGTTGCCTCGGCGTCGTCGATGATCTGCTGGTACATGCTAGATCGATGGCTCATCTCGAGCACGGACATGCCGCAACCGCGGTAGTCCATCATCTCGTCGGCGATCTCGGCGAGCACGCTTGTGGGCAGCGCTGCCGGGCCAGCTGAGAAGTTGTGCACACGTGCCATCTTCTAGTTCCCCCTTGTAGTCGTTTGGACGTTCGGGTTACTTTAGCACAGTGGAGCGCCAGGCGCGACCGCATCACGGTAAAACTCGAGTGCGTCGCTATGATTTACAGGATGGTTACATGGGGGAGGGGTGCTTTACTCCTCAGGCAAATCCAAATCTGCGAGCGAAGACATGAGGTTCCTAGGCGCTTGATCTCTTCGTCCTAAAGTAGCTACCTCCTAGTCACTACGATGCTAGCGTGGCGATGACGGCTTCGTCGCCGGCGTATATTAGGGTGTTGCCGTCGGGGATGATCGTTTGGCCTTCGCGCTTGAGCATCACCACAATAAACGGATGTTTGCCTTGCGGCACATCGCACAGGCGCTGGCCGGCCAGGCGACCGTGGGGAGTCACGGTGACCTCGCGCAGCGTAACTTCGGTACGCTCTTCAAACGTCGGCGCGGCCATCACCAGCAGATCGCCTTCCTGGATCACGGTGTCGCCATTGGGCAGTACCGGGTGCGCCCCGTCGCGCAGCACCAGGACCACGAGCATATTTGTGGCGCTGCCAATGTCCGCGAGCGAGCGTCCGGAAAACGGATGGCCCGCGCCCACCTTGAACTTGACAAACGACATGCCGTCCTCGTCGCGGTAATCGTTAAACGTACGGCGCACGTCGCCTTCCGCGTCGATCATATTGAGCTTTTTCGCCACCGCCGGTAGCAGCGAGCCCTGCACCACAATGCTCGACACGGCAATCACAAATACCAGGTCAAACAGGTCGTGACCGCCAGGAACACCGGCCACCACGGTAAAGAGGCTAAACACGACCGAAGCCGCGCCGCGCAGACCCGCCCAGCTTACGAGCGCAACCTGGCGAGGGTTCGTCTTAAAGGGCGCTAGGAGCACGCCGACGGCGATGGGGCGGCTCACAAAGAGCATAAACGCCATGAGCGCCAGGCCCGGCAGCAGCATCTGCGGCAGGCGTGCGGGCGTTACGAGCAGGCCGAGCAAGAAGAAGATCGTCATCTCGGCCATCTCGGTGAGGGTATCGAAGAAGTGCGCCATCTCGACCTTGCCGGTGATGTCGCTCGCACCCAGCACAATGCCGGCCAGGTACACGGCCAAAAATCCGTTGCCGCCCAGGTAGCTCGGCAGCGCGTAGGCGACGATGGCCACGGCGAACAAAAAGATGGTCTGCGCGCCCTCGGCCGTTGCGTGCGCGCGTTCAATCAGGCGGCCCGCCGCCCAGCCGATGGCGAGGCCCAGGCCCACGCCCAAGATAATCTGCTTGGCCAGCAGTGCGGGAATGTTGATGTCGCCGCCGGCCGCGAGTGTGGCGAGCACGGCGGTGAGCATATAGGCGACGGGATCGTTGGAGCCCGATTCGACCTCGAGCAGCGAGTCGGTGCCGCCCCTCAGCGACAGGCTGTGCTCGCGCAGAACGCTAAAGACGCTGGCCGCGTCGGTGGACGCCACGACCGATCCCAACAGCAGGCCGCCGATCCAGTCGAAGCCCAGTACAAAGTGGGCGAACACGCCGGTGATGCCTGCGGTGATGACGACGCCGAGCGTGCTCAGTAGCATTGCAGGTATGGCGACAGGTTTGGCACGGTCGATGTTGGTGTTAAAGCCGCCGTAGAACATGATGAACAGCAGCGCCGTGCTGCAGACGGTTTCGGTGAGTGCGTAGTCGCTAAAGTCGATATGCGTCGGGCCGTTGACGCCCAACAGCATGCCCAGCGTGATAAAGATGAGCAGGGTGGGGAAGGGGAGCTTTTTGCCGACGGGTTTGATGGTCAGGCACAAAATGATGACGAGGCCGATAAAAAGAAGGATCTGGTTCATGGGTAGTGTCCGCTCCTGGGTGGTTGGCGTGGCACGGTCAGTTGTCTGCGGTTATTTGTACCCAAAGATGGTGGGTTTATGGGGTTGGATTGCGGGCGTGCGCGATATCGTCATAGACGGCTTCCGTCTTTGCCTCTGCTCGGAAACCCTTTCCAGCTTTATTGCAACGGAGTACAATGGGTAACGTTTAAGTTCAACTTGAAGTTTTAGTTGCGGCGCCGGGCTTCGGCCGCAATGCAAGGAGAGGCGTACCATGGCGATCTATGTGACATCTGATGCTCACGGGCACGTGCGTGCGCTTGACGAGGCCCTGTCTAAGATCTCGTTGACGTCCGACGACACACTGTACGTGCTGGGCGACATGATCGATCGCGGGCCCGATCCGGTCGGCGTTATTAAGCTCGTGCGCTCGCTGCCCAACGCCCGCGTGCTCAAGGGTAATCACGAGCAGATCATGCTCGATGCCATCATTGGCCAGGATCCGCTCGATGCCGAGACCTGGGATATCAACGGTGGCTGGACGACGCGCGAGCAACTCAACGACATGGAATTTGAGGCATACGAGGAGCTCGTGCGATGGATGGCCGCGCTGCCGCTCTACGCGGTGGTCGAGACTGCCGAGCGGCCGTACCTGCTGGTGCACGCCGGCATTCAGACCGAGGCGGCGCGTGCGTTTTTGCTTGCGCATGGTGTCGATTGCGGCGACGGCGTCGGAGCGGTGGGTGCCGATCGCGAGCTGCTGCAGCAGATGCTCGCGGTGCAGTCGTCCGATGACCTGCTATGGATTCGTCACGGCTATTGGGATGTGCCGACCGGGCTGCTTTCTGCCGAGGGCAAGGGCCCGGTCGTGGTGAGCGGCCACACGCCCACGGTATCGCTTGGGCGCTATTGCGAGGTCGGTGGTCTGGCGGGGCTCGATGAGGAATCGGGACGCGGGCAGATCGTGCGCTTGGGCGGCGAGGACACTGCCGGTGTGCCCGATCGTATCGATATCGACTGCGCCGCCGCCACCGGCTCCGAGTTCGGTCGCGTGGGCATCCTGCGGCTCGATGATGGGGCGGAGTTCTACGCGAACATCAACCCGGGCGAATAATCGGTGCAAGTGGTAGCTAATTTGGGACGGGGCTTTTTTGGCTACTTTTGCCCTTCTGCCCGCTAATTGATTTCTCTGGGACGGGGATTAAATAATCATTTGGGTGCCCGCTGGCTAAGTGAGTAGACTTTTTTGGAAATGCCGAGCACCCAACATATTTGCCTCAATAAAACCGCAGGTCACAGACTTGTGCTCTGTCGGTGTGGTCGGGGATTCGGTAAAAATCTACTCACTTAGTTTTACGTGATGCATATTGTCTTCAACGAGACCCCAGCCGGGGCGATTCCATCGCAAATTTCGATGACCGGGGCAGCTAATTAGGCGCCGTATGGGTTGCGGTCGCGTTCGATGCGTTGGCGGATGTGGGCGTACTCGATAATCAACAGTACCAGCAGTAGGGCCATGATGGCTAGGTAACTCACGACGGCGCCCATCAGGCCGAGCAGGTTGATCAGAATCACCGGCAAAACCACGCTCACGGCAAAACAAATCAGGTAGACCTTGGTGACGTCACCGGCATGGCGCAGCACCGTGATAATGGCGTAGATAAAGTCGATGGCCGCGGTGACGCCGCCGGCGACGACCATCAGCAGCGCCAGCGTACGGTAGCGCTCAAAGCTGAGACCGTACATAAAGCTCATGAGGGGAATACCGGGACCTGTCATAAATGCGGCGCACACGCCGGTGATGACCACGATCAGCGCCATAACGGCAACAATAATCAGGTCAAAGCGACGACGCTTGCGAGGATTAGCCCAAATGCTCGACAAGCGCAGGAGCTGCGGTTTATAGACAAATCCAATGCTCAACAGAATAGCCTGCGCAGGAAAGAACAGGGCATTAAAGTACAGCTGATATTTGTATGCCAGCGTGCCTTCCATCACAAACTTGGGCATGCTCTCGATAAGATTGAACAGGAATAGCGCGCCAAAGAGCGGGGCGCAATGGACAAACAGGTGGCCGACCTCGCGCAGACTCACGCGGCGCGATTTTTCGGTCTCGAGCAGGGCGAGCGGCGCGGTGACCAGCACGAGCGAGGCGATCGCGGCGATGCCCATGGCCATGGCCGCGATGGGCATGCTGCGCGTGAGGAACAGCGCCACGCTGAAGACCGCGATGACGCCGACGGAGCGTAGCGTTTGGCTCATGCCGGCCAGGTAGAGCTTGTCGGCCTGCTGCAGGCGGCCTTCGTACACGTCGGCGATGCCGTCGATGACCTTATACAGGTAGACGCCCAGGCCGATCATCGCCATCTGCGTGTCATAGCCGCGGGCGCTGCTGTACATGAGGCCGCAGCCTAGGGCGAGCGCTCCGCAAAGCCAGCGGTTGAGCTGGTAGGAGGCAAAGGACGTCTTTTCGTCGATGTCCGAGACCTGGAAATTGCGCACGCCGTAGTTGCACGCGATCATGATGAGCGTGCCGGTGACAAAGGCGATGGAGAACTTGCCGGCTTCTTCGGCGCCCACGAGCTGCGTAGACACGATGGTGAGCAGCGGAAACGCCAAGCCCCACACGGCGGTGCCGAGGGTGTTCCAAAGATAGTCGCGACTGGTGGCGTGCTCCTCGTATTCCGCTTCCTGCATGGAGAAGCCGCCGCCGTAGACGGCGCCGAGCAGACGGTTCCACCAAGCGTTGACCATGCGGCGGACGGGGCCGGGCTTGCGATCGCGTTCGCGCCGGCGACGTGTGGCTTGGCTGCTATCGGGCCCGCCGGCGTTGCGCTGACTCAGCTCTTGGATGCGTGCGAGTTCCTCGGCAGTGTGCGAGGCAGGGAAGAGGCCGTTCTCGATGCGGCCGCCCTGGGCCTTCGCGGCGCCGTCTCTCGATGCAGCGGGGTTGGAGGTGCCGTTGCGGCGGGCGATGGCGCGGCGAATGCTATCGAGGGGCGTGATGCTCAAAGCGGAGTCCTTTCTATTGCTGCGCTTTAGTATAGACGCGACGGTGTTCGCTCGTGTTTTTGAACGGATTGTTCAATAATTTCGGCGGGCGGCTGTAATTTGTCGGTAAACGTGCGGTATCCTGTTGAAGTTTTGTGACACCCTCGATGCCGCCCACGCGGTACCAAGGAGCTTCTACCTATGGACGTCGCCGCATTCTTACTGGCTCTTGTGCCGATTATTTGGCTGGTCGTGATGCTGCTGTGCTTTAAATGGCCAGCTTGGAAGGCCGCTATCGGATCGTTTGTCCTTTCGTGCTTGCTTGCCTTCGCATGGTGGCACCTGCCGGCAGCGCAGATCGCGACCGCCTCGCTCGAAGGTTTTTTGATGGCTCTGTGGCCCATCGTCCTGGTGATCATCGCCGCGGTGTTCACGTATAACCTGTGCGTTCGTACGGGCGCCATGGACGTGATCGGCAGCATGATCACCTCCATCAGCAGCGACCGCCGTCTGCTGGCGCTGCTCGTGGCTTGGTGCTTCGGTGGCTTTATGGAGGGCATGGCCGGCTTCGGTACCGCTGTCGCCATTCCCGCCGGCATGCTCGCGGGCCTGGGCTTTGAGGCCGTGCCTGCCGTGCTCATCTGCCTGCTGGCCAACGGCGTGCCCACGCCCTACGGCTCCATCGGCATCCCCACGGTGTCCGTTGCCGACCTGGTGGGTTTGGATTCCCTTCACCTAGCGACCGTTCAGCTGGTGCAGCTCGCACCGTTCTTTGTGGTGATGCCGCTATTTATTGTGCTGGTTGCGGGCCGTGTTGCCGATGACCAGGGCAATGCCGCGAGTGTGGGCGAGCGTCTGCACGGTGTTGCCGGCGTGGCGTTGCTCTCCGGCGTTTCGTTTGTCGGCGCGGCTCTGGTCGTTGCCATGTTTGTGGGCCCCGAGCTGGCCGTGGTCGTAGGATCCATCGTTTCGCTCGCGCTGACAGCTGCGCTTGCCATGCGTGCCGAGAAGTCGGGGCATCTGGACGCACGCTTTCACATGAATATCGAGGCGGGGGAGAAGCTCACCGTTAAGTCGGCGCTTTCGGCTTGGTCGTGCTTCATCCTGATCTTTGTGTTGCTGCTGGGCACGTCTAATCTGGTGCCCGCTGTACATGCTGCGCTCGCGCCGTTTGCGAGCCATGTGCAGGTGTATTGCGGTGAGAATCCCGGTATGCTTACGTTTTCGTGGATCAACACGCCAGGCGTCTGGATTTTCCTGGCGGCGTTTGTCGGCGGTGCCATTCAGGGCGCTTCGCCGCGCATGATGGGCGAGGTGCTGGCCGCGACTGTGAAGCAGATGACGCCGACGGTGATCACGATGCTTTCGGTACTGGGCTGCGCCAAGGTGATGGGCTATGCCGGCATGATTTCGTCGATCAGTGCGTTTTGCATTGCGGTCGCCGGCGGTCTCTACCCGATTCTGGCTCCGTGGATCGGCGCAGTCGGTGCGTTCGTGACCGGCTCGGGTACGTCCTCGGGCATGCTGTTTGGTCCCATTCAGAGCCAGGCCGCCACTGCGCTGGGTGTGAGCGACTACTGGATGGTCGCATTGAACGCCCTGGGCGTCGCCGCCGGTAAGATGATCTCGCCGCAGACCCTCGCCATTGGTCTTGCCGCCGTGCACGTGCGCGGTAAGGATGCCGAACTCCTGGGCGCGGTGCTGCCCTACGCTTCCGGCATGCTGGTCCTGATGAGCGCCATAGCCATGCTTGGCCAAGGCCTGCCGCTGTAGTCGGCACTTAGGGACGTTCCTTATGTGCCGGCACTTTGGGAACGTCCCTAATGCCGGCATCCGGGGACATTCCTTGAATGTTGCCTGTTCAAGATCAAGAGTGTCCCCAATGACTAGTCGTTTAAAAGCGTCCCCAATGACTAGGCCGCTTGCCTGCGATTTTTGACCGTTGGGCGGGCTTGCCGCCCTTGCCGCAAAAACGTTTTTGCATATCGGGTACAACAGGCTTTACGTGAGTAAAGTGCGCGTCGCGTCAACGTGTCGCGTTTTTAAAGGAGGCCCCATGCCTGGTGTTACCCCTGCAGAAGTTCTGTCCAACTTTGGTATTACGCTCGTTGAAGATCCCGCCGAGAATCAACCCCGTCTGCTGGTGGACCTGCCGGCGGCAGAGCTTGTCGAGCACGCTATTCGTCGCAAAGAGGGCCGTATGGCTTCTAATGGCGCGCTCGTGATCGAGACGGGGGAGCGCACTGGTCGTTCGCCCAACGATCGTTTTATCGTTGACACCCCCGATGTTCACGACAAGATCGCCTGGGGTGCGGTCAACCGCCCACTGTCCGTCGAGAGCTATGAGGCCATCAAGGCCGGCATCGTCGACTATCTCAACGAGCGCGACGTGTTCGTCACGCGCGGCATGGCGGGCGCTGACCGCAACCACACGCGTCGCCTGCTTGTTGCCTGCGAGCGTGCCAGCCAGGCACTCTTCATTAAGCAAATGCTCGCCCGTCCGCTCGCCCGCGAAATCGCGCGCACCGGCGAGCCCGACTTCTGCGTGCTCGCAGCGCCCGGTTACCAGTGCGATCCTGCCATCAAGGGCCTCAACTCCAGCGCCGCCGTGGTCATCAACTTCCAGGAACGCGTGATTCTGGTCGCCGGCACCGGCTACTCCGGCGAGATTAAAAAGTCGATCTTTAGCGTCATGAACTATCTGCTGCCCGTCGAGGATGACGTGCTGCCCATGCACTGCTCGGCCAGCATGGATCCCGTCACGCACGAGACTGCCGTGTTCTTTGGCCTGTCCGGCACGGGCAAGACCACGCTTTCTGCCAACCCCACGCGCCTGCTGATCGGCGACGACGAGCACGGCTGGTCCGACATGGGCATCTTCAACATCGAGGGTGGCTGCTACGCAAAATGCGAGGGCCTGGACGCCTTCCACGAGCCCGAGATCTTCAACGCCGTCCGTTTTGGCGCCATTTGCGAAAACGTGGTGCTCGACGAGAACCGCAAGCCCAACTACGACGACATCTCGATCACGCACAACACGCGCGTGGCCTATCCCGTGGAGCACATTCCTAACGCGTGGACTAAGGGCATGGGCACCACTCCGAGTGTCGTGCTGTTCCTGACTTGCGACGCTTTTGGCGTGCTGCCGCCCATCTCGCGCCTGACGGCCGACGCCGCCATGTACCACTTTGTGACGGGCTTTACGGCTAAGATTCCCGGCACCGAGGTCGGCGTCACCGAGCCCACGCCCACGTTCTCTTCGCTGTTCGGCGAGCCGTTTATGCCACTCGACCCCATGGTTTACGCCAAGATGCTCGGCGAGCGCATTGCCGACGGCCGCACGCGTGTGTACCTGGTCAACACCGGCTGGATCGGCGGCGGCTACGGCGTAGGTCATCGCATCGAGCTGGCCTACACGCGCTCGCTGGTCGCGCGCGCCCTCGACGGTACCATCGAGGATAGCGAGTTCGTGCACGACGACATCTTTAACGTCGACATTCCCACGACGTGCCACGGCGTGCCCGATGGCATCCTGGTGCCGCGCCAATACTGGCAGAGCACCGCGCGCTACGACGAGGCCGCGCACAACCTGGCGGTGATGTTCGAGGAGAACTTCGAGAAGAAGTACTCGCACCTGCCCGAGTCCGTCAAGGCCGCCGGCCCGCACGTCCAGGTGTCCGCCGAGGCCCGTCATCGCGGCCGCGGGCTGCTGGGACTTCGCCACTAGCTTCGCCGTGAGTCCATATCCACCACAAAGGGGACAGGCACCTTTGTGGTGGTTTTGCTCGCGTGGATGACTCGGGTTACAATACGCCTGACATATCGTCCCCTTCTCCGGATGGGGACAGCGCAAGCGTTCTTGTGACGGCACCGTAGGACTTTGAAGGTGGCCGTTGTGAGGGCGCTTTTTGTTTAGGCGCCCTCACTCGGGCGCGCACAATGAAGGGAGAGCGTATGAAGAGCTTTATTGCCGAGGATTCATTCTGGGAGCTGTTTCCGCAGGCAGCGGTCGGTGTTGTGGTCGTGGAGGGCATGAAGCCCACGGCTCAGATTTCTCAAGAGGACGTGGATGCGATTGCGGCGTTGCTCGACCGCGCCAATATCGATGCGGAGCGTCATCTGACCAGCGACACTATCAGCGAGAACGCACCGGTCAAGGCATGGCGCGAGGCCTATCGTCTGTTCAAGACCAAGAAAGGCGCGCGCTGCTCGATCGAGAACTTGCTCAAACGCGTGCTCAAAGGCAAGCCGGTGGGCCACATTACGCCCGCGGTGGATATCTACAACACGGTGTCGCTGACCTACGCGCTGCCCGTGGGAGGCGAGGATCTGCATGCGATCGAGGGAGACCTTCGCTTGAAGGTGACCGACGGTGGCGATGCATTCTTGCCGCTTGGCGAGGAGGCGGACGATCCGACGCTGCCCGGCGAGCTCGCCTACATCGATGATGCGGGCGCCGTGTGCCGCTGCTGGAACTGGCGCGACGGCGTTCGCACGGCGCTGTCCGACGATTCGGCCGATGCGTTCTTGGCGATTGAGTGCGTGGAGCCCGAGCGGATGGGGGATTGCCAGGCCGCGATCGATCGCCTAGCCGAGCTGCTCGAGCGCTATCTGGGAGCGATGGTTGTCGTTAAGACGCTTGTGACCCGCGACAATCCCTGTGTGGAGCTGTAGCGGCGTCTGCGGATCATGTTCGCCGGTCAAAACCACCACAAAGGTGCCTGTCCCCTTTGTGGTGGTTTTTATGTTGATGGGTTAACAAATGGGGTATTTGGGTACGGGTGTCGCCTTATGCGACTAAGATGTTTACCCGTAAGCATTATGCAAGCGAAAGGCGGTCGTCTCCCATGCAGCAGAACGACGAGACACGTTTCGAG
Source organism: Collinsella sp. (assembly GCA_036312785.1). GTDB lineage: Bacteria > Actinomycetota > Coriobacteriia > Coriobacteriales > Coriobacteriaceae > Collinsella. Next base: position 52,375 of record JAXJNG010000023.1, on the reverse strand, counting down.
GACTTTGTCGGACTGATCAGTGGGCTCTACAAGGAGATCCAGCGCATTAAGACATCCGAGGGCGCAAGGCTGGGCCTCAAGGGCTCCGACGTGATGTGCCTGTACTATCTTGAGCGCAGCAAGGACGGCCTGACTGGCGCTGACCTGGCTCGCATGGCAGGCGTGACCCGCGCCGCCGTCTCGCGTACGCTCGCGCATCTGGAGGAGGGCGGCTACGTCGAGGTCGATGATTCGGGCGATGCCGCCGTTAAGTATCGTGCTCCGGTGCGCCTGACCGCTCTGGGCGGCGAGAGCATGAGCGAGGCGGACCGCATCATTCGCGAGGTGCTCGATACCACCGGTAAGGCTATGGGTGTGGAGCAGCGCGAGCAGATGTATGCGTCGCTGCGTACGATTCTCAACACCCTGCGCGAGCTGTAGGGCCGCCAAGGCTTTTGCTTCCAATTAACAACTGCATAGTCCTGTTTGAGCGCGTATACCGTGCCGGGGCCTTGCTGTCAAAATTCCCTGCGCGGGACCTGCGCAAGAAAGGATTCGCTATGTCCGTCCGCATTATTACCGATTCCGCAAGCGATATGTCGCCGGCCGAGCACCCGGCACTGGCCGTTTTGCCGCTGTCCGTCACCTTTGGCACCGATGTGTACATGGATGGCATCGACATCGATCACCAGCGCTTTTACGAGATGCTCGTGGAGCGCGATGAGCTGCCCAAGACCGGCCAGGTCAACCCGTACGCGTTTTCGCAGGCCATCTCCGAGGTTCGTGAAGCCGGCGATGAGGCTGTGATTATTACCGTGGGCGCTAAGCTATCAGGCACCAATCAGAGTGCCCGTACCGCACTTGCCGAGGCGCCAGGTGGCGACGTGTTCGTGGTAGACAGCAACAACGTCACCCTGGGCGAGCGCGTCCTGGTCGAATATGCGCTGCGCTTGGTGGACGAGGGCCGCAGTGCATCTCAGATCGCGGCGGCTGTCGAGGCCGTGCGCGACCGTGTGGTGGTTATCGGCCTGCTCGAGACGCTGGAGTATCTGGTGCGCGGCGGTCGTCTGTCTGCTGCGGCCGGCGCCGTGGGCACGCTGCTCAACGTAAAGCCCGTGGTGGCTGTCGAGGACGGTCTGATCGTGCAGCTGGGCAAGGCGCGCGGTTCCAAGAACGGCCGCAACCTGCTGAACCAAAAGGTCGAAAAGGCGGGCGGCATCGACTTTTCCATGCCGCTGGCGCTCGGCTATACGGGTCTTTCGGATGCGGTGCTCAAGAAGTATATCGAGGACAGCGCTGCGCTGTGGGCTGGTCACACCGAGGGCGAACTGCCCGTTCACACCATTGGCGCCACCATCGGTACCCACGTAGGCCCCGGCGCCGTAGCCGTAGCCTTCTTCCATCCCGCCAACTAACCGATCTGCCATAAACCACCACAAAGGGGACAGGCACCTTTGTGGTGGTTTATGCTTTTCCGGGTGGAAGGGAGCGAGCAATGGCGTCTGAGGGCTTTTTTGAACGGGTGTACGAGGTGGTCGAGCAGATTCCCGAGGGGATGGTCGCCACCTACGGTCAGGTGGCGCTGCTCGCCGGTCGTCCGCGGAGTGCGCGGTACGTGGGCTACGCGCTGCACAGCAATCCGCGCCCCGGCGAGATTCCCTGTCACCGCGTGGTGTTTGCCGACGGCCGTATCTGTGAGGGCTTTGCCTTTGGCGGGCCCGATGCTCAACGTGAGCTTCTGCTGGGGGAGGGTGTGGCGTTTAAGGACGACATGCACGTCGACTTGGCCGCCTGTCGCTGGCCTGCCGGACTCTAGCGGCTCTGCCGTGGTCAAAACCACCACAAAGGTGCCTGCCCCTTTGTGGTGGTTTTCCGTTGCAGGTTTACCGGAGCTAACTTATGGAGAAGGTATGGCGGCGCATATTGACGCTAGAAAGTAAACCACGGTGAACTATATTGGTTTCAGCAACGGAGCAGGCAATAGGCGATGAAAAAGCCTGCCCTGTTGAGTTTGATTCGCATTCCTCCCCTCTGTGCGATTCAACGGTGTACTTCGGGAACAGGCCCGCTGGCAACTAACTGCCAGCGGGCCTGTTCCTGTTTGTCGGGGAGTGCGATGGACGGAGCCGAAGCGGTCCGGCTCCAAAAAAGGCGGACGCCGTAGCGCCCGCCCTATAGCAATCGAAAGCTCAAGCCAGCAGATCGGTCTAGTACACCATGCCCATGGCGTCCTGAACCTCGGCCAGGGTCTGCTCGGCGATCTCGTTGGCGCGACGGTTGCCCTCATGCAGGACGTCCTTCACATAGTCCAGATCGTTCTCGTAGCGCTGGCGACGCTCGCGGATCGGTGCGAAGTACTCGTTGACGGCCTCGGTCACGTACTTCTTGAGCTGGCCGGAGCCTCCCATGCCAATCTCCTCGGCAATTTCGACCTCGGAACGGCCGGTGCAGATGGCGGCCGTCGAAAGCAGGCCAGACACGCCGGGGCGGTTCTCGGGGTCGAACGTGATCATGCGCTCGGAGTCGGTCTGGCTCTTCTTGATGCGCTTGGCCGTCTCCTCGGCGGTCATCGAAATATTGATGGCGTTGCCGTAGCTCTTGCTCATCTTGCGACCGTCCAGGCCGGGCAGCAGCGGGGTCTCGGACAGCAGCGCGTCGACCTCGGGGAACACCTTGCCGTAGCGGTTGTTAAAGCGGCGAGCGATGGTGCGGGTAAGCTCGATGTGCGGCAGCTGGTCGCGACCGACGGGCACCACGTTGCCCTTGCAGAACAGGATGTCGCAGGCCTGATGTACCGGGTAGGTGAGCAGAAGACCGGTGAGCTCGTGGCCCGAGGCCTCCATCTCGGCCTTTACCGTGGGGTTGCGCGCCAGCTCGGCCTCGGACACCAGCGACAGGAACGGCAGCATGAGCTGGTTGGCGGCGGGCACGGCGGAGTGCGCGTAGATCATGGTCTTGTCGGGATCGATACCGCAGGCAAGGTAGTCCATGACCATGTTGTACACGTTGTCCTGGATGTGCTCGGTCGTGTCGCGGTCAGTGATGACCTGGTAGTCGGCGATGAGCACGTTGGTCTTGGCGCCCATGTTCTGCAGCTCAACACGGCCCTTGAGGGTGCCGAAGTAGTGGCCCAGGTGCAGACGGCCGGTGGGGCGGTCGCCGGTGAGCATGGTGAACTTCTCGGGCGTCTTGGTCAGGCCCTCGCGAATGGCGTTGCTCTTTTGCAGCGCGACTTCGTAGCTGTTCTCGTTTGGCATGATTGCTCCTAACGTATGTTCATGGGTCAAGATGATAACGCGTTTATTGGAGGGGTGGTGCGTAAGTAGGCGAGGGGCGGGAGAGGGACGCGCGTGGTGCGGCATGTGCGATGGGTGCGGCGCGGCCGCGCTTGGCTAACGGTGCCTTGGCACATCCTTGGCAGCTTGCCCTAGAGCTTGTGGTGGCGCTCTTCTTTGCGCTCCTCGGCTGCCTGCTCCTCCTGCTTAAAGGCGGGGTCGTCGGGGGTGACGAGCTCGTCCTCGTGCGTGCGCTTGTTGTAATGGTGGCGTAGCACGGGTTCAAACAGGTGCAGGTGCTTGGCGAAGGCCGCCGAGCCAATGGCGAGCACGGTAAAGATGAGCACACGCATGGGCACTTCGACCTGGTTAATCGCGGCGGCGCCGGCCGAAAGCATGATGCACCAGGCATAGATGAGCAGTACGGCCTGCTTTTGGTTGTAGCCCTCTTGAATGAGGCGGTGGTGGATGTGGCCCTTGTCGGCCTGCCCGATACTAATGTGGGCGCGCTTGCGGCGCACGATGGCGCTGAACGTGTCGATGATGGGCACGCCGGCAACGATGAGCGGAATGATAAGCGAGGTGAGTGCGGCGGTGCGGCTCACGTTGAGCAGTGAGATGGAGCCCAGTGCAAAGCCCAGAAGCAGCGACCCCGAGTCGCCCAAGAAGATGCTTGCGGGGTTGAAGTTGTAGCGCAAAAAGGCCAGACAGGCGCCAAAGAGCGCAATGGAGAGCGCGGCGGCGTCGATGCGGCCCGAGAGAACGGCCATCGAAAACATGGTGAACGACGCGATGCCGCAGATACCCGTGGCCAAGCCGTCGAGGCCGTCGATGAGGTTAATGATGTTGGTGAATGCCACCAGATAGATCACGGTAATGGGGTAGGCGAGCCATCCGAGCATGATCTCGCCGGGGGCAAACGGGTTGACGATGACGCCGATCCGCAGGCCGCCCATGCAGGCGATAAGCGCGGCGAGGACCTGTCCGGCCAGTTTTTGCTTGGGCGTGAGCTGGAAGACGTCGTCGATCGCGCCGGTCGCAAAGATGACGGTAAAGGAGAGCGCCAGCATGGGATAGCTAATGTGAAGGCGCGGGTGCGGCACCAGGACGGGTGGCCAGCCTAGGTGCCAGGTGCCTAGGATTTGCACAATGCAGGCAACGACCAGGCCCAAAAACACCGCCGTTCCGCCCAAACGCGGGATGGGCTTGGTGTTGATGCGGCGCTTAGAAGGATAGTCGACGGCATCGAGCTTAATTGCCAAGCGCTTGACCAGGGGCACCGCGAGGAAGGTCGTGATAAAGGCCGCCGCTGCCACGCATAGGTACGGTATGTAGCTCGGGGATGAAGCCATGAATCTAAAAACCGCCAAGCGTCGAAGGAAAAGGTCAGAAGAACGCCATGCGCAAAGGGCATAGCCGAACCATAATACTCGACCAAGGGGGGTGCATGGAATTGCACGCAGCGATAATCACGCGCTTACCAGATATTGGGATGTTGTCGATGGCTTGTCGGGATGCCGGCGGGGATCCATATGGACTGTAATGGTGATTTTCGGCAAAAGAAAACCACCCCCCACGTTACGAAAATGAACCCACCTAAAACAGGTGGGTGCCCTCATCGACTGTTCCAGCGTCCTTAACAACGAAGGATACCTGTACTAGGTACGACTGTGTGGGCTCCCTAAATAAACGCGACGGTTCACCCAGTTGCTCCGCGGGGGGCGGAATACCTACATCATAAAGCGGCACTTTATTGATTCCAGTCTTGACATTACAAAAATCGTGTCGGACGATTACGGCGCCTTGGGCTCGAGCCGTCTGTGGGGTTGATCCCTTTACGTTTGAGCTGCTGAATCGTTGTTTTGGAGCATGGTTTTATGCCGACGTCGTTGACCGAACTTTTTTCGCCCGCCTGCCATTTGTGTCCGCGCCGTTGCGGTGCGGCGCGCGATGAGGGCGCGCACGGCGTCTGCGGTGCTAACGACACGCTCAAGGTGGCCCGCGCCGCGCTTCATATGTGGGAGGAGCCGCCCATCTCGGGCGAGGCCGGCTCGGGCACGATTTTCTTTAGCGGTTGCTCGCTCAAATGCGTCTACTGCCAAAACCACGAGATCTCGACGGGCAATTTCGGTCTTGAGATTACGCCCCAGCGTTTGGTCGAGATTATGCTGGAGCTGCAGGACCAGGGTGCCAACAACATCAACCTGGTGACGGCGACGCATTATGCTCACCTGCTGCCGTCCGCGATTGCCGCAGCGCGGGAGCGCGGGCTGGACATCCCGATCGTCTACAACACGAGCGGCTATGAGCGGGCGAGTGCCGTGGCTGCGCTCGGCGATCTGGTCGATGTGTGGCTTACGGACTTTAAATATGCCGATGCCGAGCTTGCGCAGTCGCTCTCTCATATTCAGGACTACCCGCGTGTGGCCGTGTCGGGCCTGGCTCAGATGTCGCGCGAGATTGAGCGCCGCGGGGGAGAGCTGGTGGACGAGGACGGGCTCATGAAGCGCGGCATCATCGTGCGTCATCTGGTGCTGCCGGGTCATGCGGACGATTCGTGTCGCGTGCTGGATCTGGTGTGGCAGACGGTGGGCGACGTGCCGATCTCGGTCATGAACCAGTACACGCCCAATGCGCTCATGCGCGAGCAGGGCGGCGAGTTGGCACGCGCCGTGACGCGCGAGGAGTACGAGCAGGTGCTCGACCATGCCGACGACCTGGGCTTTACGACGATGTTCTGGCAAGAAGGCGGCGCGGTAGACGAGAGCTTTACCCCGGCGTTCGACACCACCGGCGTTCTTACTAGTGCCCAAACCAGCTAATTTGAGACGGGGCTTTTTGAGTAGTCTTTTTGGGACGGGGCTATTTTAGCTACCCCTGCCGCTGTTCGGCCAAATCGTTCGCGTTGCCTGTCGGGGCAGCTAAAATAGCCCCGTCCCAAAAAGACTACTCCCGGTGGGGTCGAGCCGGCGTTCGCAAAGTAGTCAAAAAAGCCCCGTCCCAAAAAGACTGGGTATTGGGCGTTGACAGTTGGCGAGCCGTAGGTAAAATATCAACTTGTCCTGGGGACGTAGCTCAGTTGGGAGAGCGCTGCCGTCGCATGGCAGAGGCCGAGGGTTCGACTCCCTTCGTCTCCACCCTTGGATTTGATAAGCCGTCGACATTGTGTCGGCGGCTTTTTTAAAAAGAAAGGGCAATACCATGGCCGAGCTTGAGTCCCAACCACTGTCTGCCGAGGAGCGCGCCGAGTTGGAAGAGCTCCGCGCCGAGAAGGCTCGTCGCGAGGCCCAGGAAGAGGCGCGCCGCGAGCGTGAGGAGCTGGCCGCCCTGCGTGCCGAGCGCGAGAAGGCCGAGGAGGCCGCTGCGAACGCCGCATCCGCACCGGCGCCCGCGCCCGCACCCAAGCCCGCCGCCGCGAAGCCTGCGCCCGCCGCACCCAAACCTCAGCCCAAAAAAGCCGCTCACCCCAAGCCCGCCGAGCCCAAACCGAGCCGTGACGAGATGACCTTTGCCCAGCGCATGGTCACCTCCAAGGAGCCTACGGGCGAGAATGAGATCCCCGGCATGGCTCCGGCTCAAAAAATCATCATCGTGCTCGCCCTCATCGCGTTTATCGTCTTTATGGTTTACACGATCACGGGCAGCATGGGCCTGTACTAACCTGTTCGCGCCGGGCTCCATGCCCGCACGCCCGCCTCGCCAACCATCAACCTCTGCACAACACATCCGAAAGGTCGCCCCATGGCTTTGACCGACATCTCGCATCCCACCGACATCGCAATGCTCACCGATCTGTACGAACTCACTATGGCCCAGGGCCTGTGGGAGAGCGGCAAGGCCAATGAGCAGGGTTGTTTTACGGCGTTTTACCGTGACCATCCCTTTGGCAGCGCGTATGCCGTCATGTGTGGCACCGCCGAGCTGCCCGAGCTGGTCGAGAACCTGCGCTATACGCCCGAGGACATCGACTACCTCGCTTCGCTTGAGGCCCCTGCCGGCGGCGCGATGTTCAAGTCCGCATTCCTCGACTACCTGCGCGATTTTCGTGCGCATGTAAATATCGACGCCGTTCCCGAGGGCGAGCTCGTCTTTCCGCGCGAGCCCATGGTGCGCGTCACCGGTCCTGCGCTCGAGTGCCAGCTGCTTGAGACGGCGCTGCTCAACATCGTCGGGTTCCAGACGCTCGTCGCCACCAAGACGGCGCGCGTGGTGCTGGCCGCCGATGGTCGCCCCGTCGCCGAGTTTGGCCTGCGTCGCGCCCAGGGTCCCGATGGCGGCCTGGCTGTTGCGCGCGCGAGCTACGTGGCCGGCTGCTCGTCCACGTCTAACGTGCTTGCCGGGCGCCGCTACGGCATCCCCGTCTTTGGCACACACGCGCACAGCTGGGTGATGAGCTTCGATTCCGAGCTTGAGGCCTTCCGTGCGTTTGCCAAGTCGAGCCCCAAGAACTGTACGCTGCTCATTGACACCTACGACGTGCGCGAGGGCTGCGAGCATGCCATTACGGTTGCCAAGGAGATGGAGGCGGCGGGCGAGCGCCTGTCGGCTATTCGCATTGACTCAGGCGACCTGGCTAAGTTGTCCAAGTATGTCCGCGGCCGTTTTGACGCCGAGGGCCTGCCCTATGTGGGGATTTCGGTCTCCAACGACCTGGACGAGTACACGATCCAGTCGCTGCTCGACCAGGGCGCGCCCATCGATAGCTTTGGCGTTGGCACCAAGCTCGCGACCTGCTACGATCAGCCAGCGCTGGGCGGCGTGTACAAGCTTTCGGCCCGCCGCGCGAGCGAGACGGACCCGTGGACGCCGGTGGTGAAGCTCTCCGAGCAGCCCTACAAGCGCACGATTCCCGGCGTGCAGCGCGTGCGCCGTTATTACGATGGCTTTGGCGGCCCGGTCTGCGACATGATCTATGACGAGGATCATCTGGCGGGGGAGGGCGCCGCGCGCGGCAATACCCTTGTGGCCGTGAACGATGCCGCCCTGGTGACCGATGTGTCCGAGCTTGAGTATCGCGAGCTGCTGGTGCCGATCGTACGCGATGGCAGTGCGGTAGCCCCGCGCGAGAGCATCGAGGACGCACGCGAGCGCTGTGCTTGGGCAATCGATCATCTGGACGCGGCTTTCAAGCGCTTCCTGTATCCGCAGACCTACGTGGTGGGCATGGAACAGGGCTTGGCCCAGGTGCGCGACGAACTCGTGCGCAAGAACATGGCCGCGGCTTCGGCCTTCCCCTGGGCAAAATGATCCGAAGGGGATGGAGGAAAACGGATCATATTCTCGCTCACCCGTTCGTCCGCTCGCTCAACATTCGATTGGTTTGACGTATGACGACTTCTCATAAAACGATGGTGGTAAAGATCGGCTCGTCCACGGTGGTGGGTGCCGACGGTAAGGTCAACCGTGCGTTTATCGGTGACCTGGCCGATCAGGCCGCGGCCCTGCGCAAGCTCGGCTGGCGCTTGGTCGTGGTGAGCTCCGGCGCCATTGCCTGTGGCTATCCCGTTCTGGGTTTCGACCGCAAACCGGTCGGTGACCTGCCGAGCCTGCAGGCCTGCGCCTCGGCCGGTCAGTGCATCATCTCGTCGGCCTACGACGAGGAGTTCCATGCGCGTGACCTACTCACCTCGCTCGTGCTGCTCACGCGCCACGACACGGCGCGCCGTACGTCCTACCTGCACGCGCGCGACGCTTTGCTGCGCCTGGTGGAGCTGGGCGTGGTGCCGGTCGTCAACGAAAACGACACCGTCACCGTCGACGAGATCAAGTTCGGCGACAACGATACACTCGCGGCCCTCGTGAGCTGCTTGGTTTCGGCGGACCTGTGCGTGACGCTTTCGGACATCGACGGCCTCTACACCGCCAATCCGCATGAGGATCCGACGGCCGAGTTTGTCCCGGTCGTGCATAAGATCGATGCCAAGATCATTGCCTCGGCGGGTGATTCTTCCACATCGGTGGGTACGGGCGGCATGATCACCAAGATTCGCGCGAGCCGCATTTTGATGACGGCCGGCATTCAGAGCGTGATTTGCTCGGGCGAGGAGCCCGATGCGCTCGTGCGCCTGGCCCGCGGCGAGAGCGTGGGCACGCTGTTCGATCCGCCGGCGGAGCGTCTGGACATCGCGCCCCGCAAGCTGTGGATCGCGCTGGGCGACAAGGCACATGGGTCGGTGACGGTTGATGATGGTGCTGCGAAGGCGCTGGTTAGCCGTGGCTCTTCCTTGCTTGCGGTGGGTATTCGCGAGGTCGATGGCCAGTTTGCCGAGGGCGATGTGCTCGATGTGTGCGATCCGAGCGGTATGGTCGTCGCCCGCGGTATCGCCGAGGCCGATTCGGACGTGCTGGAACTTGCTGCCGGTCGCCGCCAGGACCAGATCGCCAGCAACCGCCTGCTCGCTAACCTGGCCGAGAAGCCGGCGATTCATCGAGATAATCTGATTGTATTTGCTTAACCAATTGACGCTGCAAACGCTCCTAAGCGGCAATCTGACGTTCAATCGTCGGGCATGACCAAAAGGTCAATGCCCTCCTCTTTCACGTCACCTTGCTCGCTTAGGGGCGTTTTCGCTTTCCGTCCTCTACCTGCGGCATCGTCGTTGTCGGTACTTATTCGGCACTTGGGGACGTTCCTTTTGTGCCGGCACTTGGGGACACTCCTTTGCTAGAAGATCCGGCGCAGGTCTCCGCGGTTGAGGGCTTCGTCGAAGAGGTACTTGAATACCACGCTGCCGTGCAGGCCGTCGTGCTCGAACTCGTTGGTCACCCAGGCATGCGAGTTGCCCACGCGGCTGAGCGTATCGAGCTGCAGGCCCGAATCCACGTACATGTCGTCGAAATACACCGCGGCCTGGAGCGGAACTTCGTTGCAGGCCAGGCGCTGCGGGTCGTAGATCTTGTCCCAGCTGGTGTCTTCCATCAGCAGGTCCATGGCGGGCTTAAACGGCTTAAGCTCGGGCATCTGCTCAAACATCCACGGGAACATGGCCTCGCCGGTAAACATGAGCGGGCGTGCGAGCGTGTCGAACTCGGCGCGGTGCGCCTTCTCTTCAGCCGCGGCCCAGCCAATGGGCATAGTGTCGCCGTCGGCGTATATGAACTCCTGCAGCGTCCAGTACAGCGGATTCGTGCGCGTGTTGGTGCGCTCGAAGGCGCGCATCAAAAAGCTGTCGGATACCGAGGAGCCGCAGGTCAGCGTGCCGTCGCCGTCAACAAAAGCGTGATCGATAATCCAATGCATGCGCTCAAAGCTCGGCTTCATGCCAAAGTCGCTGCCCATGAGCTGTAGGCGCTCGACCGTCATCGGCGAGCCGTCGGGCAGCACGGGCTTCTGTGCTTCGAGCGCATCGGCCAGGGCTGCCACGCGCTCGACGTCGGCGGGGTAGCGGTCGTAATACTGCTGCGTCTTGGCGGCCATGCGCGGGAAGGTGTGCGCGTAGACCTCGCTGGCGCTCGCCGGCACGTGGGGGATGCCGCCGCAGGTAAAGCTCGCCGCCACGCCCTCGGGGAAGAGCGACAGATAGCTCAGCGTCAAAAAGCCGCCGTAGCTTTGGCCGAGCGTGACCCACGGCTTGCCTCCAAAGCCCACTAGGCGCAGGTACTCAAAATCGCGCACGATGGAGCTGGCGAGGTGGCGCTTGAGGAAGTCCGCCTGCGAGCGTGCTGTATCGGCGCCGGCGGCCGTTGCGCGATCACCCAGTGCCTTGATCGTGCGTCCGTCCACGCAGCTGCTGCGTCCGGTGCCGCGCTGGTCGGGAAGGACCACGCGGAAGTGCTTGACGGCCTCCTCGATCCAGCCGTCGCTTGTGGGCGACAGCGGACGCGGGCTCTCGCCGCCGGGGCCGCCCTGCAAAAACAGGAGCAGTGGCAGATCGTCGTTGATGCGGTCGGGCGCGCAAACCACGCGGTAGAAGAGCTTGATGCTCTCGGGCGCGCCGGCGATGGGTGCCGGCATAGCGCCGCGGCGCATGGTGCTGCCGACGGCCAGGAGCATCGGCTCCAGGCCGCGCCAGTCAAGGGGGACGTCGATGCTGTGATCCTCGACGTAAAGGCCGGGGACGTGGTACGAAGTGATGAGGGCCATGTGAGTCTTCCGTTCGTTGCGGTGTTTCGGGTTGACCAATTCTACCGCCGCGGGCGAGGCCATGCACAAATCGGCTACCATGGTTGCAAACTTCTAGGAGAAAGGGCCGCCCATGTCGGTCGATATAGCCACGTATGTCCACGATCTTGCCGTTGCCGCCAAGGCAGCGTCGGCCTCGCTTGCCACGGCGAGCGATGAGCAGCGCCAGGAGGCCGTGCGCGCCATGGCCGCAGCACTGCGCAACGGTGTCGACTCCATCGTCGCCGCCAACGAGCTCGACATGTCCGCCGCGCGCGATGCGGGCACTTCGGCCGGACTGCTCGATCGCCTGCTGCTGACGCCTGAGCGCGTCGAGGGCATGGCCGCCGGCCTGGAAAAGCTCGCCGAGCTGCCCGATCCCGTGGGCCGCGTGCTCGACCACCGCGTGCTTGCAAGCGGCGTGGACCTGACCCGTGTGAGTGTTCCGCTGGGCCTGGTCGCTATGGTCTACGAGGCGCGCCCCAACGTGACGGCCGACGCCGCAGGCATCTGCATCCGTACCGGCAACGCCTGCATTCTGCGCGGCGGCTCGCTGGCCTATCACTCGTGTGCCATGATCGCCGAGCTGCTGGCCGATGCGCTCGAGGCCAAGGGCTTCCCGCGCGAGGCCGTGTCGATGATCGAGTCCACCGACCGCGAGGCCACTGGCGAGCTCATGAAGCTCCGCGGCATTGTCGACGTACTCATTCCGCGCGGCGGTGCAGGCCTGATCCAGCGCTGCGTGCGCGAGTCGCTTGTGCCGGTGATCGAGACGGGCACTGGCAACTGCCACATCTACGTGCATGAATCCGCCGACTTTGATAAGGCGCTCAACATTATCGTTAATGCCAAGACCCAGCGCGTAGGCGTGTGCAATGCCGCCGAGTCGCTGCTGGTCGACCGTGCCGTGGCAGATTCGTTTTTGCCGGCGGTCGTTGCCGTGCTGCACGACCACGGCGTGCTCATTCACGGCGACGAGGCCACGTGCGCCGCATGTGCCGACGCTGGGCTTGCCGAGGGCGACAACTACGTCGCCGCGACTGAGGAGGACTGGGGTCGCGAGTACCTGGCTCTCGAGATGAGCGTGAAGGTCGTGGCAAACGAGGACGAGGCCATCGCACACATCAACCGCTACGGCACGATGCACTCCGAGGCCATCGTTGCCGAGGACACGGATGCTTGCGAGTGCTTCCTGGATGCGGTCGATGCCTCGGCCGTGTACGCCAACGCCAGCACGCGCTTCACCGACGGCGGCGAGTTTGGCCTGGGCGCCGAGATCGGCATCTCGACCCAAAAACTCCACGCCCGTGGCCCCTTTGCCGCCGAGGCCCTCACCACCTACAAATACAAGCTCCGCGGCACCGGCCAGGTCCGCCCCTAACGCCCGCGCAAACAAAAACCACCACAAAGGTGCCTGTCCCCTTTGGGCTTATAGGACAAAATGTGTGTCCCGATAGAACATCCGTTTCTATCCATTAATCAAGCCAGAACGGGTACGGGTCCCTGTGGTGGAGGTCCTCCCACACGGCCCTGTCGCCCCACTCCGGCCCTCCGTCCTCGCGCGACGGCGAGGCGGAGTAGACGCTGAACAGGAAGTCGATGTCCGCGTCGGTCGGCATCGCGGCGAGCTTCTCGCGCGCCGTCCTCGCGTCCCCCGAGTGCGCGTGGCACCACCAGAACACCGCCTTCACGCGCTTGACCGACGTCAGCCCCCGGTGGTTGCGCAGGACGGCCCTCAGCTGCGAGTTCACCCCTCCCTCGATCATGTTGTTGGTCGACGGCAGCGGGCCGGCCTTGGCTAGGGCGGGGTCGAGGTAGGTGAACAGCGTCCCCGCCGACACCAGCGACGACAGCGACGAGCGCGCCCGCCTCAGCCTCTCGTGGGTGTAGACCCTCCTGCCGTCCACCACGGTCCTGTCCTCCAGGAAGTCGGCCCAGAACCCGCACCAGTCGAGGTAGCGCTCGACCCAGAGCTCGGCCTGGTGCAGCGTCTCGATGCCCATGAGGTCGCGCGCGATGAGGTAGAGCTCGCGCCCCGCCTGGAGCTTCGGCCGCGTCGTCGTGTAGCGCTTGACCTGCGAGAAGGCGTGGAAGGTGCACCTCTGGACCCTGGTGCGCGGCCAGGTCTCGCGCACGGCCTTGGCGAACCCGCTCCCGCCGTCGGTGACGACCACCTCGGGCGCCGGGATCGGCGACATGAGGGCCGACCACGCCCTCGAGTTCTCCGACCTCGCCATGTACCAGGAGACCACCCTCTCGCCGCTGCAGCATATGAGCACGACGAGGTCGCGCGCGACCCAGATCCCGTCGACGTGGAGCACGCGGTGCAGCTCGCCGTCGGGGACGGGCATCGGCCAGACCTCCCAGAACTCGGCCGTCCTGCGCCTGAAGGACCGCCCGCCGCCCGGCATCGCCGCCTGGGAGTCCTTGGAGAGGAGCCACCCGAGGAACTCGTCCAGCCTCGTCGCCGTGTCGTCGTACCTCACCGTCGTCGACGCGCCGCAGGCCGTGCACCTCCACCGCTGGGACCCCGATGAGGTCCTGCCGTTGCGCTTGGTCCGACCGCCGCAGTAGGGGCAATAAACGGCCTTCATGGGCACCTCTTCCGAAAGGATATTTAACGGTTCCGGAAAAGGTTATCTACCTGCGGGAACGATAGGCAACCGGACACACATTCTGTCCGAGCGGTTAAAAGCGGGCACGGAATTTAAACGGCTGAAAAAGGGGCATCGACCTGCGCCGATGCCCCCAACGTGGACACACATTTTGTCCTATAAGCCCCCTTTGTGGTGGTTTTAGGTGGCGTTGACGGTTAGGCCTGGAAGGTATCTCGGTCGGGGGCGAAGGACTGCATGGCCGCGATGGTGCGGTCAAAGAGCTCGGGGAGCTCCCAGCCCAACATCTCGGCGCCCTGCGAAATCACGTCGCGCGAGCAGCCGGCGGCAAAGCGTTTGTCCTTGAACTTCTTCTTGAGCGACTTAGTCGTAAAGTCCATAACGCTCTTGCTCGGGCGCATGATGACGGCAGCGCCGATCAGGCCGGTGAGCTCATCGCAGGCAAACAGGATCTTTTCCATCTGCAGCTCGGGCTTGGGCAGTGAGGTGTTGAAGTCCGACGTGTGCGTCTGGATGGCGCGAATGAGCTCGGGAGACGCACCTTCGCCCTCAAGAATCTCGGCAGCATAGATGGTGTGGTTAATGGGGTCGTCCTCATGCTCCTCCCAATCCAGGTCGTGCAGCAGACCGACGATGCCCCAAAACTCCTCGTTCTCGGGGTCGAACTCGCGCGCAAAGTAGCGCATAGTGCCCTCGACCGTCTCGCCATGGGTGATATGGAACGGGTCCTTGTTGTGCTCATTGAGCAGTTCGAACGCGCGGTCGCGGGTGATTCCGGCGGTAAGCGGCTCTGCCATAAGAGACTCCTTGTGCTCGTGGGTATCGATAAGAATGAATACTACTAGAACAAGAAAACCACCACAAAGGTGCCTGTTCCCTTTGTGGTGGTTTTTGGCGCGGATGGGTTAGTTGAGGGCGGCTTGGGCTAGGCGGGCTTCGGCGGCCTCCTCGGTGACGCCAAGGGCCACGGCGAACTCCTCGATGGAGCGGCGTTTGGCCTCCTTGAGTACGCGCATGTAGTAGGAGCTGGGTTTTTTATCAGCTTCCTCGGCCTGGCGAATGCGGTGCATCATGGTCTTTGCCACGCGGACCGTCTCGGGCGCGCCCAGCTTGAGCTGCTGCTTAAAGTGTGTCTCCTCAAGCGAGCTGTTGCGCTCGGTAAAGGTGTCGCACTCCAGCTCGTCATAGTGGCTCAGCAGGTGCTCGGCATCTTGCTGAGAGATGGCGGCGTGCAGACGGTCGGCCTGCGCCACGGGGTACATGAGGATCGTCTGCGCATGTCCCTGCTTGGTCTCGAGCAGCAGCATGGGCTGCGGTGTGTCGTCCCTAAAACCGACGACGGTGCAGACTCCCTGGCCCGGATGAATGACGTGTTGACCGATTGAGAACATGCTACCTCCAACTTATACGAATTTACGTATGTCTAGAATAACACGCTGACGTGCGCAAACCCGTACTTTATGCAGGAAAAGCACACAACTCTGATAGGTAAGAGTATTCGATAACAGACGCAGCTCATTCACACCTTTATGCATTTTCAACGCCTGCATAATCTGCAGGCAGACCGGCATCTTTGAGTGACTCCATACAAGCTGTAGTCATTTTTGTGCATATGCAATATCTATTAGCTTTACCCTGCGACAGTGCCCGTCGCTTGTGATAGAGTGCTACAAACTCTGGCTTTTGCCCTACGAGTGACCAAGAGCTCGGGGGCTTTAACACAAGGAGGATCTATGCCCGAGAAGATTGAAGAGCTGGTACGCGCTGCGCTTGCTGCGGCCCAGGAGGCCGGCGACCTTTCCGCATTTGAACTTGACGATTGCGCTATCGAGCGACCGGCTGACACTTCTCATGGCGAGTGGACCTCTACCATGGCCCTGAAGTCCGCCAAGCTGGCCCACTGCGCCCCGCGCAAGATCGCCGAGGCCATCGTTGCCCATATGCCCGAGGACCCCGCGATCGAGAAGGTCGAGATCGCAGGCCCCGGCTTCATCAACTTCTACCTCTCCGTTGCCGTCAAGAATGCCATCTTTGGCGAGGCTCGCGAGAAGGGTATGGACTTCGCTAAGTCCAACGTCGGTGGTGGCCTGAAGACCCAGGTCGAGTTCGTTTCCGCCAACCCCGTCGGCCCCATGCACATCGGCCACGGCCGCTGGGCCGCGCTGGGCGACTCGCTCTGCCGCGTTATGGATCACGCCGGTTACGACATCCAGCGTGAGTTCTACATCAACGACCACGGCTCTCAGATGAACACCTTCGGCAACTCCATCAGCACGCGCTATATGCAGCTTGCCGACATCATCGCCAAGCAGGGCGTGGATATCGACGAGGCTCACAAGCTGCTGATCGCCGACCGCGACGCCTTTGTTGCCGACGAGAACGACGAGCATCCCGAGACCCATCCGTATCAGGACAACTTTGCCGAGACCCTGGGCAAGGACTCCTACGGCGGCGACTACATCATCGACGAGGCCGCCGAGTTCTGGCGCACCGACGGCGATAAGTGGGTCGACGCCGATCCGCAGGAGCGCATGGAGAGCTTCCGCGAGCGCGGCTATGTAAAGATGGTCGACAACATGCGCGACCTTTGCCATGCCGTTAACTGCGACTTCGATCGTTGGTTCTCCGAGCGCTCGCTGTATGTGAAGGACACCGAGGGCGAGACCGCCGGCACCTCCGCCGTCGACCGCGCTTTTGAGAAGCTCGACAAGATGGGCTATCTCTACACCAAGGACGGCGCCCTGTGGTTCCGCTCCACCGACCTGGGCGATGACAAGGACCGCGTTCTGATCAAGTCCGACGGCGAGTACACCTACTTCGCCTCCGACGTCGCCTATCACTGGGATAAGTTCCAGCGCGTCGACCACGTCATCGACATCTGGGGCGCCGACCACCACGGCTACATCGAGCGCGTCCGCTGCGTCTGCGACGCTCTTGGCTATCCCGGCAAGTTTGAGGTTCTGCTGGGCCAGCTCGTCAACCTGCTGCGTAACGGCAAGCCCGTCCGTATGTCCAAGCGCAAGGGCACCATGGTGACCCTGCAGGAGCTTGTCGACGAGGTCGGCTCCGATGCCGCTCGCTACACGCTCATCTCCAAGAGCTCCAACCAGATGGTCGACTTCGATATTGAGGCCGTTAAGAAGCGCGATAACTCCAACCCGGTCTATTACGTGCAGTATGCTCACGCCCGCGTGTGCTCCATCCTGCGCCGTGCCGCCGACGTTACGCCCGAGCAGGCTGACGAGATGGGCATGAAGGCCGTCGCCGCCAAGGCCATCGGTGAGAACGTCGATTACTCGCTGCTGACCGACCCGACCGAGCTCGCCCTTTCGCGTAAGCTCAACGAGCTCACCGACCTGATTGCCAGCTGCGCTCGCGACCGCGCCCCGTTCCGTCTGACGCACTTTGCTGAGGAACTCGCCGGCGACTTCCACAGCTTCTACGCTGCCTGCCAGGTTCTGCCGAGCGAGGGCCGTCCCGTCGACCCCGAGCTTTCGCGCGCCCGTCTGGCCGCTTGCGACGCCGTTCGCGTGACGCTCGCCCTGGTGCTCACCCTCGTTGGCGTTTCCGCGCCCGAGCAGATGTAAGCTACGGATCATTTGACCGTGTAGGTTCGGCTTTGCTGAGCCCTATAAGCCCGATCTCCATGCGGAGGTCGGGTTTTTTGCGTTTGGTGAGACTATTTGGTTTGCTGGGAAATGCTACCAAATTGCAACTATACCGGTTTACGGGGCTGAATCGCCAACTGGCGACCATGGTGCCAATAGTGAAATTAAACCCGCAGGTAGATGGCTTATTGTTTCTTGATAATGCAGGGTATGGTTGGCTTGCAGCATCCTGGCCCCGTAATCCGGCGTAGTTTTGAAAATTGTCCCTTGGGGACGGAGGAAAACGGATCATTTTTGTCTCGAAGAGGGGTGGCGGGATACCGTCCGTCACGAATTGGGCTCATCTCCTACGTTTGGACGCATATCCCGAACCATGCCGAAAAGTACGATATTAAAACCGCAGGTAGCAGACTCGTTGTTTTTGAAAAAACAAGGGTATGGTCAGGGGCTCGGGGCAAACGTAGCAGATGGGCGCGATTCGTGGCGCGGCTATTCCAGGTGCCACGGCTTCACTCCTCTGGC
Source organism: Collinsella sp. (assembly GCA_036312785.1). Taxonomy (GTDB): domain Bacteria; phylum Actinomycetota; class Coriobacteriia; order Coriobacteriales; family Coriobacteriaceae; genus Collinsella. Next base: position 34,275 of record JAXJNG010000023.1, on the reverse strand, counting down.
GCGACATTTCAAGGCGCTTTTGAGGAGGAGTGTCCCTGATGACTGGGCGTTTAAGAACGTCCAATGACTAAGTTGCAGGTGGCGGCGGTTGTGTTACACTAAAGCTGCGTATATGACGCAAATATCTCGATACAGATCAATGATGTCCGTCGGTATTTGACGGAGCTAGACTGTTTAGCCGCCCTGAAGGTTTATGCAGGGAGCATGTGATCACAGGGCTTGAAAAGAAAGTTGAGCAAACACTGTGTCTGATCAACAGCAAGAAAACGAAATAACGACGACGCAGACCGCTCCCGCTGCACCGGTTGCGTCGGACCAGGTCGCGGCGCCCGCGCAAGCCTCGGCTCCTGAGACGCCTAAGGCTGCTTCGACGCCTACGCCTGCAGCGGCTGAGAAGGCCGTGCCTGCAACTGGTGAGGAGGCTGCTCCGGCAAAGCCCAAGCGTACGCGCCGCACGACCAAGCCTGCTGCTGACGGCGAGGAGGTCACCAAGCCCAAGCGCCGTACCACGCGCACGACGCGCGCCAAGCGCACCGTTGCAGCTGACTCCTCGGCGCCGATTTCCGATGAGGTCGCGCAGGCACGTGCGTTGGCGCAGATTAGCGAGGCTCAGGTGGTGCGCGCCCGCCGTCGTGCTGCCGAGCGCGAGGCCGCGGCTCTGACCGAGTTTGCAGCCCCGTCTGTGCCCGAGACCCCTGCCGCCGACCAACCGACCGAGAAGCCGGCACCGCGCACACGCCGTCGCACGGCTGCTAAGGCCGAGCAGGTTGCCGATCAGGTAACCCCCGAGCTCGCTGAGGCTTCGGTCCGTTCCGCGGCAGGGGAGGGCACATCGCCTGTTGAGCCCGCTGCGCCTGCCGAGGCCAGCGAAGTTCCCGTTGTCGATCCGGCTTTGCGCCCGCACCGTCGCGGTCGCAAGCCCAAGGCTTTCGTCGAGGCCGAGAAGGCCGCAGCCGCAGCCGCCGCCGCTCGGGATGCTGCGGCGACCGCCGAGCCTGCAACCGCTGCCGACGCGCCCGTCCAGGATGCTACGACTTCCGAGGCCGTTTCTGCTGATGTCGAGCCCGCCGACGTCCGCCCTAGTCGCAGCCATCGTACTGCTGCTAAGCGCACGTCCAAGGCCAAGGCTGCCAAGAAGGGTGCGTCCGAGGATTCCGCCGAGACGACCGCCGATGCATCGATTGATGCCGCTGAGTCCCAGGACGTCGAACAGCCTGCGCCCGAGAAGCCCAAGCGCGGTCGTAAGAAGTCCGCTAAGTCCAAGGCGTCCGAGCGGCAGGCTGATGTCGAAGCGCAGGTCGATTCCGGCGCCGAGGCCAATGACGCCGCTGCGGCCAATGCCGACGCCGCCGCAACCGATGGCGCCGCGCCCGCCGAGGCCGAAGACGGCGCTCGCCCCAACCGTCGCCAGCACAAGCGCAATGACGACCGCAGCGACCGCAAGGACGAGCGCAACAACGACCGTCGTAACCGCCAGCGCGATCGCAAACAGCGCAACAAGGAGCGCAACGCCGCCCCCACCGAGCCCACGCTTTCGCGCGAGGAGCTCGCGGCCATGAAGGTCGCCGAGCTGCGCGAGAAGGCCAAGGAGTTCGAGATTGAGACGACCGGCAAGAAGAAGGCCGAACTCGTCGAAGAGATCTACACCACCGCCGCGAAGGCCGAGGGCTTCCGCGACATCAAGGGTATTCTGCAGATTCGCCCGGATAGCTCAGGCATCATCCATGCCCACGGCTACATGAAGTCCAACGACGACGCCTTCGTGCCCGCCTACCTCATCCGCTCCGCGCGCCTGCGCACGGGCGACGTCATCGAGGGCTCGCTTCGTCCTTCGCGCGGCGGCGACAAGCGCGCCGGCCTCGCCAAAATCACGACCGTCAACGGTCTGGACCCCGAGCAGATTCGCAGCCGTCCCAAGTTCGGCGACCTTACCCCGGTCTATCCCAACGAGCCGCTGCGCATGGAGCACGGCAAGGACTCCATTACTGGTCGCGCCATCGACATCGTGTCGCCGATCGGCAAGGGTCAGCGTGGCCTGATCGTGTCCCCGCCCAAGGCCGGCAAGACCACGATCCTCAAGAAGATCTGCCAGTCCATCTCGATTAACAACCCCGAGGTGCACCTCATCTGCCTGCTCGTCGACGAGCGCCCCGAAGAGGTCACCGATATGCAGCGTTCCATCAAGGGCGAGGTTGTGGCGTCGACCTTCGATATGCCCGCCGACAACCACACTCGTGTGGCAGAGCTCGTCATCGAGCGCGCCAAGCGCATCGTGGAGCTGGGCGGCGATGTTGTGGTGGTGCTCGACTCCATCACGCGTCTTGCCCGCGCCTACAACTTGGCGGCGCCCGCCTCGGGCCGCATCCTTTCGGGTGGCGTCGATTCGGCGGCCCTGTATCCGCCCAAGCGCTTCCTGGGCGCAGCCCGTAATATCGAGAACGGTGGCTCGCTCACCATCCTGGCCTCTGCCCTCATCGACACCGGTTCCAAGATGGACGAAGTCATCTTTGAGGAGTTCAAGGGCACCGGCAACATGGAGCTTAAGCTCGACCGCGACCTGGCTGACCGCCGCATCTTCCCGGCTATCGACCCCGTTGCCTCCGGTACGCGTAACGAGGACCTGTTGGTCGACGAGCAGATGCGTCCGTTTGTCTTTGGCCTGCGTCGCATTCTTGCCGGCATGAACAACACCGAGCGCGCAGCCGCGTCGTTTATCAAGGGTCTTAAGGGCACCAACACCAACCAGGAGTTCCTGGTGCGTTCGGCCAAAAAACACAGCGACTACGAGCAGACGTTCTAGGTTGTCATCCACACGCAGCGATAGTCATCAATGCAATAAAGGGTCGGGGCTTTGAGCCTCGGCCCTTTTCCATATCGCCGTTCGTCACCATTTTTTGACCATAAGACCGACGAGCAGCAGGTTTCCCGTTTCAATCCGACATCGTCGCTTGCAATCGACTGGGCGGTTTCGCATAATAGCTTTTAAGCTTCGCGACGGAAAACGCAGATGAAACGAACCATATACCGTTGCTTTGGGGCATAGCCCCGCTTCATCTTCTCTCGCGCAGCCAACTAAATGATGCGATTTGGGTGCTGGAAGATGGGGAGAGCTCATGGCTTCTTCTGATGCAACACAACGAGCAGTCCTTGCCGGACTTTCGTGCGGGATCGGCCTTGCCGCTCCCGTGGTTATGTATGCCGCGACGCTGCCGTTTTCGTCTGTGAACGAGACGGTCGTGGCGGGTGCGGTTCCCTTCGCCGTGGGCGCGGTGGCGGGCGTGGGTATCTATGCCGCCTCGCTGGGTATCTCCGAGTATCGTGCGCAGCGTGAAGAGCGTCTGTTCCAGCCCGATGCCATGGGCGGTGCCGCCAATCTCAATCAGCATCAAAGCGAGTTCAAGACCGCCTCGATTCCAGCTCAGCAGCAGGATGCGACTCCTTACGCTGCGGCTTCTGCTTCTCAGGCTCAGGCGGAGCAGTCTACCTCGGCATTCCTTTCCGGCCTGACTGGTGCGTTCCAGCGCCGTCATGCCGATGATGGTGTCCCTACCATCGCTCGAGCCGCAGATGCTATGGACGAGGACGAGGCTTGGTCCATGATCGACAGTATGCTCGACGACGATTCGCCGGTGAGCTGCGACCCTGCACACTCGCGCGACGTCTATCAAGTCGCCATCGACGAGCTCACCAACGGCGGGCAGACCGACTCCTTCAATCGCGACGACATCGCCGCCGCGGCACGCGCCGTGTCTGGCTCCCAGGCCGCCCCTGCGGGCAGCACGGCGGCTTTCGTGGCGCTCGTCGCCAACGCGGCAGCCAATAACGCCTACAGCGCTACCTCGGCGGACGCGAACGCTTCTGCCGACAATTCGTACGTTGATGAAGCCATGGCCGCGGACGAGGAGGCCGTTGCCGCCCGTCGTGCCGCCGAAAGCTCGCTTTGGGGCGCTCCTGCCCAGCAGCAGGCGGCTGAGGCTGCGCCGTACAACGCAAACCTCGCCAGCATGCCTATCATCTCCGGTGCCGCGGACATCGATCTCGATGACCTCGATGAGCCTGCAGCCATCACCGCATCGATTGATGCCCAAGATCGCATCGACACCGGCGACCTTCCGGACGCCTCGCTCGAGGTTGATGTCCCCATGGCCGATTACTCGGGCCACGAGGACATGTGGGCCGCCGCCACCGCGATTCTGGATGAGATTGACGAGCCCGCTCCTGTTGTAGCGCCCGCTCCCGTTGCTGCCCCTCAGCCTGCTGCCCCCGCCTATGTCGGCCGTCACAGCGCTGTGTTCCCCGAGGATACCGCCCGCATCTCGCGCGAGAGCATCGAGCGGGCCGAGGCTATTGCCGCCGGCATTATGGAAAATCGTCGTCACGAGCGCGTCAATCAGATCCTCGAGGAAGAGATCGAGCGCCTACAGTCCTCTACCGCCAAGCGTACGGGCCGTGCTTATCTGAGCGTTATCGAGGGCGGTACCGCCAGCTTCGCGCCGCTCCGCGCGGAGGCATAACTTCTGCATGGTTAAGATCAATCGAAAATGGGCGGTTGTAACCTGCCTGACGGCGCTCTTGATCTGGGGCAATTCGCTGGTTCCCGGCTCGGGGTCGGGCTCGCTGAGCCTAACGGTCATGGAAACTATCCGCGGTTTCCTGCACGGCGTGGGACTTCCATATGAATGGGTGACCAACTTTGTTGTTCGCAAGTGCGCGCATTTTACCGAGTATATGGTGCTCGGCATCCTGGCAACGCACGCTTTTGATTTTGAGGGCCGGCACACCTTTGACGTGCTGCTGCCCACGGAGGTGTTCCTGCTGCTGATTCCCTCGATCGACGAGACGATTCAGCTCTTTGTGCCGGGACGCGCCGGCATGATCACCGATGTGATGATCGACTGCTGTGGAGCGGCAATGGGCGTTGTGCTCCGATATCTCTTACGGTCGCTGATGTACGCCAAAAAGGCCGCCTAGGACGTATTGTTTGGTCCTAGGCGGCCTTTTTTATTTGAGGGCTTATATGGGGCGTGGTGGCGTCGTTCCGTAGGTTGGATTTGCCGAGCGCGCCACGCCCTGTGGGTGCGTCTGCTACTGAAGCGCCTGTGCGCCCAGGGCCAGGCAGCCCATGATGCCCTGCTTGCCCTCGAGGCTGTTGTTGACAATATAGGAATCGATGTCGTTGACCTCGGGCGTGACGATATAGCCGTTGAGCATCTCGGCGCACTTTTTGCGTGCGAGCGGCACGATGGGGGTGTGGTCGGCCACGCCGCCGCCGATGATGATCTTTTGCGGTGCGTAGCACAGCGTGTAGGTCATGAGCGCCTGTGCCAGATAGCCTGCGAGCAGGTCCATGGCCTCCGGGTCATCGGCCATGTCTCCGGCGCTCTTGCCATCCCAGCGCTTTTTAACGCCAGGGCCGGCGATGAGGCCCTCGAGGCAGTTGTCATGGAAGGGGCAGGCGCTATGCTCGCCAATGGTGTCGCGCGGGTCGCGCGTGACCAGGATGTGGCCGGCCTCGGGATGCATCATGCCGTGCACGAGCTTACCGCCCGAGAGCACGCCGGCGCCCACGCCGGTGCCGATGGTCAGGTAGACCACGTCGGTGAGGCCCTGGGCGCAACCAAAGGTGACCTCGCCCAAGCAGGCAACGTTGACGTCGGTGTCGTAGCCACAGGGAATATTGAGCTCGTTTTGGATGGTGCCCAGCAGATCAAAGTAGCGCCATGCCGTTTTGGGCGTCTCCAGGATCTTGCCGTATTGGGGCGACGCGGGGTTGACTGCGGTGGGGCCAAAGGCGCCGATGCCCAGCGCGGTGATGCCCTTGTCGGCAAACCATGCATTGACGGCCTCAACGGTCTCCTGCGGGGTCGTGGTCGCGATCTGCTCACGCTCCAGGACCGTGCCGTCTGCATAGCCCGTGGCGCAGACCATCTTGGTGCCGCCCGCCTCGAGCGCTCCGATAAGCTGCTGTTCTGCCATAGTATTCCTCTCTCTGGGACGAGTTGCTCCGTGACTAAAGTATAGAGCTCTAAACCATTTAAGAAAGCGCTATAGAAAGAAGCCTCGCAACGCGGCGGGCGGTGCGAGGCTTCTTTGGCTACTTTAGCTGCCAGGCCGTCCTTACCCGCGCGGCTTAATTTTATCACGTAGAGACTTGAGGTTCTCCAGTGCCGCGTTAAGCGTCTCGTCTCGCTTGGCAAAGTGGAAACGAATCAGATGGTTGACGGGCTCGCGGAAGAAGCTCGAGCCGGGCACTGCGCCCACGCCCACCTTTGAGGCCAGGTCCTCGCAGAACTCGAGGTCGCTGTCGTAGCCAAACTCAGAGATATCCATCATCACGTAGTAGGCGCCCTGCGGTACGTTGTGCTTAAGTCCGATACTATCGAGCCCTTGGCAGAACAGGTCGCGTTTGGCGGTATAGAGGTCAAGGACCTCATCGTAATAGCTGCCGTCGAAATTGAGGGCGGTGACGACGGCTTCCTGCAGGGGAGCGGCGGCACCCACGGTGAGGAAGTCGTGGACCTTCTTGATGCGCTCGGTGATCTGGGCCGGGGCAATGGTGTAGCCAAGACGCCAGCCGGTGATGGAGTACGTCTTAGACAGCGAACTGCAGCTGATGGTTCGCTCGAACATGCCGGGCAGCGTGGCCATATAGACGTGCTCGTGGGGCGCGTAGACGATGTGCTCGTATACCTCGTCGGTAATGCAGTAGGCGTCGTACTTTTTGCAGAGGTCGGCGATAAAGGTGAGCTCCTCGCGCGTAAAGACCTTGCCGCAGGGGTTGGAAGGGTTGCACAGGACGATGGCCTTGGGATCGTTGTCGCGGAAGGCCGCCTCGAGTGTCTCGCGGTCAAAGTCGAACGCAGGTGGGTTAAGCGGCACGTAGATGGGCTCGGCACCCGAGAGGATCGTGTCGGCGCCGTAGTTCTCGTAGAATGGCGAGAAGATGACGACCTTGTCGCCGGGGTTTGTGACCGTCATCATGGCGGCCATCATGGCCTCGGTGGAGCCGCAAGTGACTACGATATTCTCGTTGGGGTTCACCGGCATGCCCATAAAATGCTCCTGCTTGGCGGCAAGCGACTCACGCATGGCCTGGGAGCCCCAGGTGATGGAGTACTGGTGATAGAGCGGCTTGGGATCGGCGGCGATGGTGCTGAGGCTATCGAGCAGCTGCGCCGGGGGATCGAAGTCGGGGAAGCCCTGCGACAGGTTGACGGCGCCATACTTACTGGAGATGCGCGTCATGCGGCGGATGACCGAATCGGTAAACGTTGCCGTGCGGTTGGAGAGTTCTTTCATGCCGGTCCTTTCGAGCATTTGCAGTGGGGCAAGTTTACTCCTATGAAACCGGTGGGAAATGCTCGAAATGGATCCGAAAAACTCTTTTCAAAATTCTTGAAAATTGGGGCTTGCATCGTGTGGCGTTCCTTGCAATAATAGTCGAGCGCGAAGCGCACAGGACATGGTGGGTGTAGCTCAGTTGGCTAGAGCGACGGGTTGTGGTCCCGTAGGTCGAGGGTTCGAGTCCCTTTACCCACCCCAGTTCTTGCTTCGTGTTGATATCGGGTCGTTAGCTCAGTTGGTAGAGCAGGGGACTCTTAATCCCAAGGTCCAGGGTTCGACCCCCTGACGGCCCACCACACGATATCTCCTCTAAAGTCCGCTACAACGGACTCTAGCTTTGGGTCGTTAGCTCAGTTGGTAGAGCAGGGGACTCTTAATCCCAAGGTCCAGGGTTCGACCCCCTGACGGCCCACCAAAGCAAGTTAAGACGGTCAATTTCGGTTGGCCGTCTTTTTTTGTTGACCTTTCATGGGGTCGAACCCGAAAGGGCGCGGAGCTGAGGAAATGCGTAAGCATTTACCAGCGCAGCGCGCAAGGCGCCTTGGCGCCGCAGCGGCCGCCTGCGCAGCAGGCTGACCCCCTGACGGCCCACCAAAGCATGTTAAGACGGTTAACTTCGGTTGGCCGTCTTTTTTGTTGACCTCGCATGGGGTCGAACCCGAAAGGGCGCGGCCGCTTTCACAGATCGAGCCTACCCTGGGGATCGGTAAAACCGTCAGTACCCTCCTTGAGCTTTTTCTCGTCTGCTTTCACGCGACGTTCGAGCTTTTTTGTATCCTCGGCAGGCGGTAGGTTCTCGGGGACAATCCCACGGTCGATGAGGCTGCCACGCACGCTTGTGTTGTTCTCGACGTGCTCTTGCTTGATCTGGTCCAGACCGTACAGGTCGTGTTCCTCGGCGTTGAAGGCCGTCATCGAGTTCGTAAGGTCCTTTGCTTTGATGAGGACATCGGCTAACCTGTCCGCCAATGCCGCGCTCTTGGGTACGCCGAGCTGCTGCTTCATTTCCGCCGTGCTTCTGCCGCCGAATAACGCTTCATCGCCCTTCGACTTGATGATCGCGAATCCTTTGGAGTCCACGCCGCGTTTGAACGCAATACCCGAGAGCTGTTTCTCCGAATCGGATAGCGAGTGGCGCGCCTGCAAGCGCTGAATCTCTGCGAAGCGCTGCTCTATGAGCTCTTGGCGGCGCGTCTGCACGGCAAAGTATGCCTGTGCGAGCGCGATTTCCGGCTTGTTTGGGTCTCCGTTTTGGGCGATTAAATAGCATGCATAGCGCGTCAGCTTGTAGTCTTTTACGGCTCGTTTGGCGATGCCGGCATCTACCATTTTGCTGGCCTCAGCAAAATGGGCGGCAACAGGCATTTTATTCGTGTCACACGATGCCATGGATCTCTTAACTGCAGTCTCAAAATTACGCCATTGGGTGTATCCGAGGGGTTCCATTAAATCGCGTGCGAGCCAATACTCAACGCCGTCTTCTACATGGGCGTAGCTATCAAGTTCGACACGCCATTTCTCGATATCCCTGCTGTCCATATCTCTTCCTTTCTGTTCGTTTGTCTACGTGGACTATGTCGACTCCGTATTCAGAATGAGTATATTTGCCCGCGCGGACACGAATGGGCCCCGTGTTGCTTTGAGCTCACGGGACCCATTAATATCGAGAAGTTGTATTCTGCTCTAGAGGGGTGCTCAGCTTAGTCCGCTCGAAAGTGCGAACCCAGGCTTTCAGTTCGCTTGCGCATGGCTTTGACCATTTCCTGTGCTAGTCGAATCTGCGATTGCAGGCGGGCGAGGGCTGCGACTTCGCTGTCCTGGGCTTTCTGTGTGCTCAAGGTCGTTGTCTCCGTCTTTAAGCCCTCAAGCTCGTGTAGTGCCTCGGATAGGCCCGTCTCGGTGCGGTTGATCATGCAATAGGTGCTCATCGTGTGCCTAAGGCTGTGTGTCAGGCGTTCGGCATCTGTTGTGGCAATGCCGTACTGGGGGAGGGCGATATCCGCCTTCAGGGCTGTCTCAGGCTCTTTCTGCGCTGCAAGGGCTGCCGATGCGCCTGCGATGCGCCCGAACACGATGCCGTTGGCACTTGATAAGCCACCAATGCGGTCGGCTCCGTGCATGCCGCCTGTCGCCTCGCCGCAAGCGTAGAGGCCCTCAACGCCCGTGTACGCGGTCGTATCGATCTTGATGCCGCCGTTAGCGGCGTGGGCATACATCGCAACGCGCATCTCGTCAGCCGGGGCGATGCCGTGCTCGTCTTGCAGCCAGGTGGCAAAGGTCTGCACAAACTCTGGGACATCCTCGCGGGGGAAGTCGTAGTGGAGTGCCAGGCCTTCGACACCTGCCTGATCGATGGCAAGGTCGATGGCGCGGGAGGCCAAGCGTGACGTGAAGGGACCATATCCAGAGCGCTGCTCGAGCAGGTCGTCCAGCTTGTCGTCGGCAATATCTACCGGCTGGTCTACATGTACGTAGCGCCAGGTTTTCTCGTTGAAGACCAGGTTGCGTTTGGGCTCAATGAAGCCGGGCATCATCTGCATGAACTCTATATTAGTAAGGGACGCGCCGTGCGCCAGTGCGATGGCCTGCGAGGAGCTGAGCACGTCGGCGGAAGTGAGGCTTCGCTCGAACAAGCCACCCGTGCCGCCCGCAGCGATGATAGTGGCCTTGGCTGCCATAGGCACGAGATGCTCATTTGCGCGGTCGTAGAGCACGGTTCCGGTTACTCTGCCGTTCGTGTCCTCAACAAGGTCGATAAGCTCATGGCGGGGGAGCAGGTGAATGCCGAGCGACTCGATCCGGGCTGTCAGAGCGTCCTCAAGGGGCTTGCGGGTGAGGCCGCGCCACATGCGCGTTTTGTGGTCAAAGCAGGGGATAAACTGCTTTTGCTGGGCGCTCTCGGCGCTTTGCGGACGCTGGAGTTCAACACCCAGGTCCTGCTCGAGCCACTGAATCGCCTGGGGAATGCCATGGACAAATGTCTGGACGAGCTTGGGGTCGGCAACGCCGCCACCGACGGCCTGGATGGTGTCAATGAGATTCTGCTCGTCGGCCTCGTCGACGGGGCCAATAAGGCCGAGGCCCCAGGTGCCCGGGAAGAAGCTCGATCCACTCATAGTCTTGCCGGCGCTTGCCACAGCGACGGTTGCACCTGTGCGTGCCGCTTCGATGGCGGCGCAAAGGCCCGCAATGCCAGATCCAATTACCAGTACATCAGTCGATTCCATCGGATTCCTTTCTCGTCCGGCGCATTGTCGCACGGGTGATCGGCAATGGGGCCGCAAAGACTCGGCAAATCGGTAAAGGGCAAATATGGCAGGTGGGCGTCATGGACGCTCTGACGCTCCATCTCTTCACATCTCGTATTTCGCCCCAGCTGATATACCGGCATTAGCTACCCTGCGTCAGTGTAAACAAAAAGAGCCGCCACCTCGAAAGGTAGCGGCTCCAAAGCTCAACTATATGAGCATCGTGCGGGCGCGATTAGGCCTTGAGGGCCTCCTCGACGGCGACAGCGCAAGCGACGGTGGCACCGACCATGGGGTTGTTTCCCATGCCGATGAGACCCATCATGTCGACGTGCGCAGGCACGGAGGAAGAACCGGCGAACTGGGCGTCGGAGTGCATACGGCCCATGGTGTCGGTCATGCCGTAAGAGGCAGGGCCGGCGCCCATGTTGTCCGGGTGCAGGGTACGGCCAGTGCCGCCACCAGAAGCGACGGAGAAGTACTTCTTGCCAGCCTCGATGCGCTCCTTCTTGTAGGTGCCAGCGACGGGGTGCTGGAAGCGCGTGGGGTTGGTGGAGTTACCGGTGATCGAGATGTCGACGTTCTCGTGCCACATGATGGCAACGCCCTCGCGGACGTCGTCAGAGCCGTAGCAGTTAACGGCAGCGCGGGGACCATCGGAGTAGGGGATGGTCTCGACGACCTTGAGCTCGCCCGTGTAGTAGTCGAACTGGGTCTTCACGTAGGTGAAGCCGTTGATGCGGGCGATGATCTGGGCGGCGTCCTTGCCCAGACCGTTAAGGATAACGCGCAGCGGCTTCTTGCGAGCCTTGTTGGCGTTCAGAGCCAGACCGATAGCGCCCTCAGCGGCAGCGAAGGACTCGTGGCCGGCCAGGAAGGCGAAGCACTCGGTGTCGTCGGAGAGCAGCATAGCGCCCAGGTTGCCGTGGCCCAGACCGACCTTACGGTCCTCAGCGACGGAGCCGGGAACGGTGAAGGCCTGGATGCCCTCGCCGATGATGGCGGCAGCCTCAGAAGCGGACTTGGCGCCACGCTTGACAGCGAGAGCGCAACCGAGGGTGTAGGCCCACTCGGCGTTCTGGAAGGCGATGGACTGGGTGTTGTTGACGATCTCACGCGGGTTGAAGCCCTTGTCGGTGCAGATCTGCAGAGCTTCCTCGAGGGAGGCGATGCCGTTGTCGGCGAGGCACTTGTTGATCTTGTCAGCGCGGCGCTCGTAACCTTCGAACGTAACAGTCATAGTTATTTCCCTCCCTTTCTACTCATGAACCGGGAACACGCTGGCGACGGAGTGAGTCTCCTCGTCGGTGCGCGGGTCGATGTACTTGGCAGCGTTCTCCCACTGACCATAGTGGCCCATAGCGCCAGCGATGGCCTCCTCGGGGGTCTTGCCGGCCTTGACGGCGTCGGTGAACTTGCCGAGGTTCAGGAACTCGAATGCGATGATCTCGTTCTTGTCGTTGAGAGCCATGCGGGTGACGTAGCCCTGAGCGAGCTCGAGGTAACGAGCGCCCTTGGCCTTGGTGCCGAACATGGTGCCGACCTGAGAGCGAAGGCCCTTGCCGAGGTCGTCGAGGGAGGCGCCCACGGGCAGGCCGCCCTCGGAGAACGCGGTCTGGCTGCGGCCGTAAACGATCTGCAGGAAGATCTCGCGCATAGCAACGTTGATGGCGTCGCAGACGAGGTCGGTGTTGAGGGCCTCGAGGATGGTCTTACCGGGAAGGATCTCGGAAGCCATGGCGGCAGAGTGGGTCATGCCCGAGCAGCCGATGGTCTCAACGAGGGCCTCCTCGATGATGCCGTCCTTGACGTTCAGCGTGAGCTTGCAGGCGCCCTGCTGAGGTGCGCACCAACCCACACCGTGCGTAAGACCGGAGATGTCGGAAATCTCCTTAGCCTGGACCCACTTGCCCTCCTCGGGGATGGGTGCGGGGCCGTGGTATGCACCCTTGGCAACGGGGCACATGTTCTCCACTTCCTGTGAGTACTGCATGCCTCTCCTCTCTATCGTGTTGGCGTCCCGTCTGGGGGTCGTGGCTGGCGATTGCCGGGCGACCCTTCGAAAGGGACATGACATGCAGCCCCTATAATACCGCGAAATGCACGGAATATTCGGCGAACGGCTCAGTTTTCGTAGCGAGAAGTCCGGAAGTTTTAATTGAAACGGTTTAACGCTATGTTCTGTGGTCGTGAACTTCCGTAGAGGGGGTCCGTTTTGGGCAAGCTTTTGGTCGGCTCTTGTAAGTGTTGCAGGGGTTGACCTGTTGCAACGGTGCCGTTCGCCGCCCGTTTACTGCCTTTGGCCGCACGAGTGTATTGTTTTGCGTGAATGTTTTGATGGCACGCTTCAATCGTGCTGTATTGGATGGCAAGCAGATCCCGGCGAAGGGAGCGCCATGCAGCGCGTTTGGAGAACGGTTACCGGCTTTTACCATGTCTGTGCCCGCGGTACGGGCAAGCAACTCATCTTTGAGGGCGATGAAGACCGGTGGGAGTTTTTAGAGCTGATGCGCGAGTCCTGCCGCGAGGCGGGCGTGACGGTTATCGCCTGGTGCCTTATGGACAATCACGTGGATCTGGTACTCTCGGATTATGAGGACACGATGAGCGCGGCGATGCAACGACTGCTTTTGACGTACGCGCGGCGGTTCAATAAACGCACGGGGCGCACAGGGCATCTGTTCCAGAACCGTTTTGATCGTCGTTCGCTCGATACCGACCGTCATCTGATGGCCGCCATTCGCTCCGTACACGCCGATCCGCAGGAGGCGGGCGTTAGCCTAATCGAACGTTATCCGTGGAGCAGTTTTACCGAGTATCTGCGGATGTATGACGGCGATGCGACGATAGGTTTCTCCGATCCGTCTACAGTGCTCGAACTCTTTGGGTCGGCAGAGGGCTTTATCGACTACTCACTCAAGACTCCCGACGGCTTCGATCCCGTGATTCACGACATGGAAGAGACGGAATGGGAGCGGCATTCGTTTGCCGACAAGATGGCGAAACGCCTAGGCGTGCCGCTTAACGAACTCAAGACCGTTGCGCCCTCGCGGCGAGACGGAATCATTTTTGCCCTGCACGATGGCGGCTATACGGTGCGCGAGATCGAGCGGTATACGGGAATCAGCAAGAGTACCGTCTCTCGTATCGTGTGCGCTTATGCGCGGGTGAAGGCGCAAGCCGACGGCTCGGAATAGAAAATGGCCAAACCGCTCATGCCAAGCGATTCGGCCAACAAAATTCTTAAGATTTGGGACAAATACTACTGATTATTTTGTCCCGTGAGCATGCCGTCGAGGGTGCGCCAGGCGAGCTCGGCGCATTTGACGCGGGCGGGCATGTGCGAGATGTCCTGGAGCTGGGCGGCCTCGTCCAGGTCTTCCAGGTCCTCCTCGGAGAGCTGCTCGCCACGAATCATGGCGAGAAAGAGTCCTGCCAAGCGACGCGCCTCATCGACGGTCTCGCCGGTGATGAGGTCGGCCATGATGTCGGCGCTGGCCTGGCTTATGGCGCAGCCGTGCCCGGTAAACGAGGCTTCCTCGATTACATCGTTCTCGACACGCAGCTGCAAGGTGAGCTCGTCTCCGCAGCTGGGGTTGATACCGTCGTGCTCGTGCGTGGGGGCATCCATCTCGTACTTATAGTCGGGGTGCGAGTTGTGCTCCATAAACGTGGTGGAGGTGTACAGATTACCCATTGAACGTGCTCCAAACGTGATGCAGGCCGGCGATGAACTTGTCGATGTCGGCCTTGTCGTTGTAGAAGGCCACGCTGGCGCGGCAGCAGGCAAGGTTCTCGACGCCCAGCCAGGTGAGCAGCGGCTGCGCGCAGTGGTGGCCGGCGCGGATGCAGACGCCGTCCATGTCCATGATGCTCGCGACGTCGTGCGGGTGGATGCCCTTGACGTTAAAGCTCACAACGCCGTGGTGGTTGTCCCAATAGATGGAGCCGATGATCTGGACAAAGTCGAGCTGCATGAGCTCGCCCATCAGGTAGTGGACGAGTGCCTGCTCGCGGGCTTGGATGTTCTCGTAACCCACCGTGTTGACCAGGTAATCAAGGGCGGCGCCCGTGGCGAAGATGCCGGCGGCGTCCTGCGTGCCGGCCTCGAATTTCTCGGGGACGGGCGCCCAGACGGCGTCCTGCTCGGTGACAGAGTCGATCATTTCGCCGCCGGTGAGCATGGGCGGCATGGCGTTGAGCAGGTCCATCTTGCCCCACAGCACGCCGATGCCCATAGGGCCCATGGCCTTGTGTGCGCTAAAGGCAAAGAAGTCGGCTCCCAGGTCGGCCACATCGACCGGCATGTGCGGCAGCGACTGTGCGCCGTCGACGACCAGATAGCCGCCGTACTTGTGCACGAGCTTGCCGAGGTTCTTGACCGGGTTCTCGACGCCCAGCACGTTAGAAACCTGACCCACGGCCAAGATTTTGGTCTTGGGGCCCACCTTGGACAGAACCTCCTCGGTGGTGAGTTGACCGGTCTTGGTGGGGTAGAGGTAGACGAGCTTGGCGCCGGTCTCGCGGCAGACCTGCTGCCACGGGATTAGGTTGGAGTGGTGCTCCATGATGGTGATGACGACCTCGTCACCGGGCTCGAGCACCGTGGGTGCAAAGCTCTTGGCGACCAGGTTGAGCGACTCGCTCGTGTTGCGGGTGAAGACGACCTCGTTGGCCTGGGGAGCGCCGATGAGGTCGGCGATCTGCTGGCGCACCTTCGCGATGGCCTCGGTGGCCTCGACGGACAGCGAGTACAGGCCGCGCAGCGGGTTGGCGTTCATGCGCTGGTAGAAGTCGCGTTCGGCGTCGAGCACACAGGCAGGGCGCTGCGTGGTGGCGGCGCTATCGAGGAAGGCGATCTCGGGGTGCTGCTGGAACAGCGGGAACTGTGCCTTGTAGGGATTGGTCTCGATGTCGACGGTAGGCCAGCCGCGCGAAGCCTCGTCGCTGGCGTCGAGCTCCATGGGCTCGGGGGCAGTACAGGTGTCGCATTTAACGTGCTCGGTGTCGATCATGCGAGCTCCTCTTCAAAGTTGTCGATCAGGTTGTTGCCCAGGCGGACGACGGCGGCGCGGGTGCGCTCGTCGGTGGCGGAAAGCGCGGCGTCCTCCAGCTTGGCGCGGATGAACAGGTCCTCGGCGGCGTTTTGGTCAAGACCGCGGCAGGCGAGGTAGAACAGCTGCTCGTCGCGGACGTGACCGATGGTGGCGCCGTGGTTGCCGGCGACGTCGTCCTCGTCGCAGAGAATGACGGAAATGGTCTTGTTGTCGACGCCCTTGTTGGCCAAAAGCACCGTCTCGCGCTCGGTGCCGGTTGCGCCCTTGCAGCCGTGCACGAGGTCGATGGTGCCGCGGTAGACCTTCTTGGACGTGCCGGTCAGCACGCCGTTGGCGTCGATCTCGCACTCGGTCTTGCGACCGCGGTGGCGCAGCTCGTAGTTAAAGTCGCGCACCTGCTCGCGGGCGCCCAGGTAGTCAGTATCGATGGTGACCTTGGCGGTATCGCCCAGCAGGTCGCCGGCAAGGCCGGTGGCGCTGGCGCCGGCACCTAGGACGATGTGCTGCACGTTGACGCGCGCGCCCTCGTCCAGGAACAGGCCGGTGTCGTCGAGCGCGATCCAGCTATCGTCGAGCGTCTGCGTGCAGGTCACGTTGACGGTGGCGTACTCGTGAGCGCACACGCGCAGCACGGATCCCACGACGCCTTGGCCGGCAACGGGGGAGTCCAGGGCAATAAGCAGATCGAGCGTCGACTGAGGACGGGCGACGACGTCGATGGCGGCGATGGCCGCGGCTGCATCGACACCGCTCACGCGCACGGTAACCGTGGCGTGCTTGTATGCGGGCACATCGATGACGATGCGCTTGGTAGCGTGCTCGGCCAAGTAGGCGTAGGCAGCCTCACCCATGCCGGTTTCGAAGGCCTCAGCAGGGGAGAGCTCTTCCTCGAGCTTAATGGCGCCGGCCTGGTAGACGGAGGTTGCGGGCACGTCGAGCTCGGTCTCGGGCGTGATGCGGGCGCGGTCGGCGGCATCACCGGGCGCGGAGGCGCGGCGCTCGGGGAAGCGCTCGGCCATGGCGTCCATGGCGGTGTCGAAGGCGTCTGCCACGCCAGTAAACTGCTCTTCCAAGCCCTCGACCTCAACGGTCTCGGTGGGAGCGGCGGCAAGCTCATCAGAGAGCTCGAGCTTGGTCTGATTCATCTTCAGCCAGCCCCATGTGGCAGCCGGCATCGCGTTGACCTGCTCGAGCGTGGTGGCAGCGGTGTTGGTTTCCTGTTTCATTATCCGATCGCTCCTTCCATCTCGAGCTTGATCAGGTTGTTCATCTCGACGGCGTACTCCAGCGGCAGCTCCTTGGAGACCGGGTTGGCAAAGCCGTTGACAATCATGGTGCGGGCCTCTTCCTTCGAGATACCGCGGCTCATCAGGTAGAACACCTTGTCGTCGCCGATGCGGCCGATAGTGGCCTCGTGGCCGATGTCGACATTCTTGGCTCGGATGTCCATAGCGGGGATGGTGTCGGAGCGGCTTTGGTCGTCGAGCATCAGCGACTGGCAGCTCACGGTTGCCTTGGAGCCCTCCGCCTTGGGCGTGGCCACGATAGAGCTGCGGAAGGTCTGGATGCCGCCGCTCTTGGAGATGCCTTTGGTCTCGACGGTCGCCGAGGTCTCGGGCGCGTTGAGCACGACCTTGCAGCCGGTATCGAGGTTCTGGCCGGCGCCGGCAAAGGTGATGCCGGTAAAGCTCGAGCGGGCGCGGCGGCCGTTGAGCACGCTCATGGGGTAGAGGTAACCCACGTGGCTGCCGAAGGAGCCGCTGATCCACTCGATGTCGCCGTCCTCGTCCACGCGCGCACGCTTGGTGTTGAGGTTGTACATGTTCTTGGACCAGTTCTCGATGGTCGAGTAGCGCAGGTGCGCGCGCTTGCCCACAAAGAGCTCCACGGCGCCGGCGTGGAGGTTGGCCACGTTGTACTTGGGCGCGGAGCAGCCCTCGATAAAGTGCAGGTCGGCGTCGTCCTCGACGATGATGAGCGTGTGCTCAAACTGGCCGGCGCCCTTGGCGTTAAGGCGGAAGTAGCTCTGCAGCGGGAAATCGAGCTTGGTGCCCTTGGGCACGTAGACAAACGAGCCGCCCGACCATACGGCGCCGTGCAGGGCCGCAAATTTGTGGTCGGTGGGCGGGATGAGCGTCATAAACTTCTCGTGGATGAGCGGTTCCCACTGCGGATCGTGCAGGGCTTCCTCAATACCGGAGTAGACGATGCCCATCTTGGACGCCGTGTCCTGCATGTTGTGGTAGACGAGCTCGGAGTCGTACTGCGCGCCGACGCCTGCCAGGTAGCTACGCTCGGCCTCGGGGATGCCCAGGCGCTCAAAGGTGTTCTTGATGTCGTCGGGCACCGACTCCCAGTCGTGCTTTTGGTCGGTGTTGGGCTTGACGTAGGTGACGATGTTGTCCATGTCCAGGCCCTCGATGGAGGGGCCCCACGTCGGGTCGGGGAAGCGATTGAAGATCTCGAGGGACTTGAGGCGCAGGTCGAGCATCCACTGCGGCTCGTCCTTCTTGGTGCTGATCTCGCGCACGATGTCGGGCGTGATGCCGGCGTCGAGGCGCTCGAATCCCTCCTCGCCATAGGTGAAGTCGTAGAGGCTGCGGTCGATGTCCGCGACCTCGGTACGGTTCTTGGTCATTGCGTCGCCCCTTTACGCCTGCTGCTCGGCAGCGGCGGCCTCGGCCTGGGCGCGCTGCTCGGCGGCCTCGCGCTCGAAGGTCTCAAAGCCGTTCTTGTCGATCCAGGGGATGAGCGAGGCGTCGTCCTCGCGCACGATGTGGCCCTTGACCATAACGTGGACGCGGTCGACATCCAGGTGCTCTAGGATGCGCGTGTTGTGCGTGATGATGAGCATGGAGCCGTCGCAGCTCTTGCGGTAGGCGTCCATGCCGTGGCTGACGGTGGACAGGGCGTCGACGTCTAGGCCCGAGTCGGTTTCGTCCAGGATGGCGAGCTTGGGCTGCAGCAACAGGAGCTGGAGCATCTCGACCTTCTTCTTCTCGCCGCCCGAGAAGCCCACGCCCAGCTCACGGTTGAGGTAGGCGGTGTCCATGTTGAGCTCGGCCGCGAGCTCCTTGACGCGACGGCGGAACTCCTTGCCCTTCATCTCCAGGCCGGGGCGGCCGGCGATGCTGGCACGCAAAAAGCTCGACAGCGGCACGCCCGGGATCTCGACCGGGGCCTGGAAGCTCAGGAACAGGCCGGCGCGCGAACGCTTGTCGGTGGTGAGCTCGGTGATGTCCTGGCCGTCAAAGACGATACGGCCGTCGTTGACCGTGTAGACGGGGTCGCCCATGACCAGGTGGCCGAGGGTGGACTTGCCGGCGCCGTTGGGTCCCATCAGCACGTGGGTCTCGCCGGCGGCGACGTTGAGGTTGACGTTGTGGAGGATGGTCTTCTCGTCCACGGAGGCGGTCAGACCTTCGATGGAAAGCAGCGGATTTGCGCTCATGCTGTCCCTCTCTGTATATGGTGTACTCATAGGTGTACTAAACCCTAGGAATCTTCTCGGAATAAAGTTACTATGGGTTCGGCGTTAGTCAAGGGAAAACCCGACTAATCCACTCGACTTTTTAGATGTGGGACATAATAATCAGGTTTGTTTGCCCCGCGTGCATAGGATTTGGGACAAACAAGCCTGGTTTTGTCCCAGTAACGATGGGAGGGTAGGTATGCTCATTTCTTCCAAGGGCCGCTATGCCCTCCGGTTAATGATCTATATCGCGGCGCTGGGCGACGCCGAGGGCAAGATTGCCTTGCGCGAGGTTGCCGACCGCGAGCATATCTCGCAAAAGTATCTGGAGCAGCTGGTTCGTCCGCTTATGAAGGCGGGCCTGCTTAAGAGCGTGCGCGGCAAGGGCGGCGGCTACATGATGGCCAAGGACCCGGCCGAGGTGCGTGCCGGCGACATCCTGCGTGCCGTCGAGGGCAGCACGGCTCCGGTGGCGTGCGATGGCATCGACAACAGCTGCACCCGTAGCGATTTGTGCTCGACCGTCAAGTTCTGGCGCGGTCTGGACGACGTGATCGAAAAGTACGTCGACGGCGTGACGTTGGCCGACCTGGCCGCCGTCCCCGAAATCAACTTTGACATTAAGCTGTAGGGGTGCAAATGGCATCTCTCGACAAGGTGTACAAGCAAATCGAAGTTTTTGCTCGGGAATGTGACGCCGAGAAGGTCGTGTTGTTTGGTTCTCGTGCTCGAGGCGACAACTTGCCCAAGAGCGATATTGACATCGCCGTAGCAGGTTGCCGGGATTTCGGCCGTTTCTCATATTTGATCGAGGAACATCTTGATACTCTTTTAGATGTAGATGTCGTCAATCTCGACGAGTCCCTATCGCAGCAATTGCTCGATGAGATTGCCAAGGATGGTGTGATTCTGTATGAAAAAATATGAGAACTTTGTTAGCGCCTTGGCGAATCTTGAGGATGCGCCCAATCAGGATCTCAACAATGATTTTGTTCAGAGTGGATTGATTAATAAGTTCAATCTTCAATTTGAACTGAGCTGGAAGCTCCTTAAGCGTCTGCTCGAGTATGAGGGCGCTACGCTTGCCGCGTCGGGGTCTCCTCGTGCCATCTTAAAGGAGTCGTACCGATTCTACGACTTTATTGATGAGGCGGCCTGGCTAGATATGCTCAGAGACCGCAATACCAACGTCCATATCTATGACAACAAGCTCGCTCAAGATTTGATTCAGCGCATCTTGAACGTATATATTCCCGCTTTTTGTCAGTTGAGGGACGGGCTGATGGAGCGATACGGCGAGCTTCTGATGGCGCCCGACGACCAGTTTGTTTAATTCCTTAAGATTTCGCGGAGGGTTGTTGCCGTTTACCGAGGGGTTGTTGTGCAACAACGGGTGAACTGCAATACTTAATTCTATCTTTGCAAACTGCACTTTAACTACACCAATGCAGGGAGGATCTTATGCAGCCCAAGCATTCTGCTATTGTCGCGGGCCTGACGCTGGCGCTTTCGTTTGGCGCCGTTTCCGCGCCGGCACCCGCCGCTGCCGAGGAGCCCACGCCGGGCGTAGCCTCGGATGCCACCGATATCGATAAGGGCCTTTACACCCAGCAATCCTTCTCGGGCGTGCTGAGGTCGGTTCAGGGCGTTTCGTTTGTCAACGTGACCGCCGAGATGAAGTACTTCACCAAATACGAGAGCCACGGCAACTATAACCAGGGCTTTTCGTATGGTGACGGCTACAACGCGCTGGGCTATTACCAGTTCGACCGTCGTTGGTCGCTCATTCCGTTTATGAAGCAGGTCTACAACTACAGCCCCGAAAAATACAGCATGCTCAAGGATGCGATTGATCGCGGCAGCGAGATTTCCAACACGAGCAATGCCATGTACGAGAACGGCCAGCTCACCGAGTTGGGCCATATCGCTCAGGATGCCTTCCAAGGTGCGTACAACACCGATCCTGTTGAGTTCTCAGCACTTCAAGATGCCTATGCGTACAACTCGTACTATGCGGTGACCGAGGCGTGGCTCAAGAGCGGCCTGGGTATTGATATTTCGGGCCGCGCCGATTGCGTCAAGGGCATGGTGTGGAGCATCACCAACATGTGCGGCACTGGTGGCTGCAGGGACTTTTTCCGCTGGGCGAATCTTTCCAACGATATGTCCGACCGAGAGTTTGTGACGGCGCTCTCCAATAGCGTGGTCAACAATGTCGCCACCAAGTTTTCGAGTCAGCCTCAGTATCATGAGGGCTGGAAGAATCGTTATAAGAATGAGCTGAAAGACTGCTTGGTTTATATCGCCGAGGATGAGGCTGCCGCTGCGACGCCCGTGCAGCCCGAGCCTACGCCGGCGCCCTCGCCGACACCTGATTCGAATGACGGCTCGAGTGACGATGTCAACGATGACAGGATGGATGCGCCCTCGACCGATGCTGACGGTAATGGCTCTGCTGGTGGCGCTACCAACGACGGCTCTACCTCGAACGGCTCCGATTTGAACGGCTCTGCTGCGGGCGATTCGTCTTCAAGCTCTGCCGGCAATACGGACAGCGACGCTTCTGGTTCGACCGACGCTGACACCTCTAACTCATCTACCGGCTCGAGCGATTCCTCTGCTGACACCGGCTCTAACAACGGCTCCGGCTCTGATGCAACCCCTGATTCCGATGCTTCCAAGGACGACTCGAATAAGGCGCCGGACGCTCCCGTTGCTTCGCCGGACAAGAAGCCTTCTTTCTCCGAGCAGCTTGGTTCTACGCTGGGTTCTTCGCTGATGGCTGGCGTCAATAACGGCTCCGCCCAGAACAAGGACAACTCTGATCAGGTTTCCACGGAAAAGACCGAGGCCGCAGGGGACGACTCCAAGGACAAGGCTTCCGAGAAGACCGAATCCGATAAGGGTTCTAGCTCTGAGGAGAAGGACGACAAATCCGCTCAGAAGAAGGACGAGGGTAAGAAGTCTGAATCTGAGGGGAAGGACAAAAACAAGACCGAGGACGGAAAGAAACAGTCCGAAGACGACGAGAGCGGTGCTGACAACCAGGTCCAAGAGCAAAATGACTCCAAGACGGTGACCACTACAACCACGACGACTACAACGACCAAGTCATCTGGCGGCAACATGCCCAAGACGGGCGACCTTATCGTTATGGCGAGCCTTGCCAGTGCAAGCTTGGCCACACTGGGCGCTACGTCTATCGTAAGTGGTAAGCATAAGCTCGATCAGCAGAAGAAAGCTTCTGGGGAGGACGGCTCGGAGGAGTAGCCTCTTGGTTGCTAGATGACTAAAGAGTTGGGACGGGGTCCGGTACGAATACATTGGGCCCCGTTTTGTTGTGCAACGATTAGTTATGCCCCCTCATACCTCTTGTTGCTACCGTTGCCCGATATGTTCGAGCGGCGTCGTCGGTACGCGCGAGGCGGTCATTACAATTGGCATCGTGCTGCGATTTGGGGGGGGAACGTTATGGTGTCTGAACAGGCAAATGTTGATTGTGCTGCTGGCTTTGGTGTGCGCTTGATCGGCTGTGCCGACGATGCGGATTTGCCCATTGGCATGCACGACTATGCGGAGTCCCTTGGTTGCTGCATGCTGGTTGACAAGACCATGTTTATTGCCGATGTGTTGGACTGCGACGCGTCCGTTGTGGTGTGCTGTCGACCCGAGGGTTTTGGCAAGAGCATGAACTTGTCGATGCTCAAGGCTTTTCTGGAGCGTCCAGCGGTCGGTCGCTCTGGTCAGCGTTTGTTTGCCGATGCTCAGATTTGGGATGCGAACAGCGGGCGCTATCGGGATGAGTATGCTTGCTATCCGGTGATATCGCTGGACTTTTCTGGCGCTGCAAGGTGCGGGGCCGCTGTTGCCGGCGTCGTGCACAATGCTCTTTCGGGCGAATGTGTTCGCCTGTTGCCACTCTTGGAAGCTCCGGATTTAGCTCGAGACAAGGTGCGTCACATCGAACGCGTTGCGCGTGGTGCGGCGAGCGAGGACGAGGTCGCCTCGGTGCTCGGTGTGCTCATTGAGCTGCTGGAGATTGCCTGCGATGAGCAGGTTGTATTGCTCGTTGATGGGTACGATGCGGCATGGTTGGGCCGTGCAAGCGCGAGGGGCGCTTCCGGTGCTGATCCGGCAGGGCTATTCGATCGCGTGCTGTTCGACGCCATTGTCGCTGCGCGCGATTCGTTGCGGCTGACGTGTCTGATGGGGGAGTGTCCCGGTCCTGCCGAAGCGGCGCTTTCTTTGCATGGCTGCTCGTATTGTCTGACGACGCCGCTTTCGACCTGGTGTGACCGTTGTTTCGGCTTTTCGGATGCCGAGGTCCAGGCTCTGTTGAATCATGCTGGGCGCGAGGAATTCCTGGATGATGCACGTGAATGGCTCGAGGGATATCGGTTTGGTAGGGCCTATTGCTCGAGTCCAGCGCGTGTGATCGGTTTTCTGGACCGAGGCTGCACGGCGCCCGTGCGTGCCGATCTGTATGGGTATGCGGATTGCCTGAGTAGGGTAGTTAGTGACTGGAATCTCGACCGCCTTTCGGTCTTGTTTAATTTGCTCGAGGCCCATGGATGCGTTGGGGTCCCGCTTTGTTTGGACGCTGCGGGGCTAGAGGCCTCGCCTGATGATGGCTTGTGGACGGCGCTGTATCTGTCAGGTTTCCTGACGACGGATATGACTGAGAAGCCAGAGCATGGCGATCGCCTCCGTGCTTTGCGATTGCCTAATAACGAGCTTCGCCAGGCCTTGCGTCTAGTGATTATTGAGTGGTTTGAGTGTGCTGCCGAAGACATTCGAGACGTCGATGCGTTTCGCGACGGGTTGTGCCGTGGGGACGAGGATACCGTGAGGCGGGCGCTAAGCCGCATCCTGGGAGATGCGGGAATCGGTGCGACCGACCCAGATGCGCCGCTGCCATATCATCTGCTCTTGCAGGGGCTCTGCTTTGGCTTGCCGGGCTATGCCAATCCTGCCTCGAGGCGAAAGTGTGGCGCGGGTCGCTGGGACATCCAGGTTTTTCCTACGGGCGCCGTGTTCGACATAGCCGATACGATCGGCATGCTGGACGAGCGCCCGCTTATAACGATCAATATGATGTATGACCCCGATGTGGATGCGCTGGGGTTGGAATTGCTGGCCGTGCAGTCGCTACTCGACATAGAGCGCGACGGCATCGACGAAATTCGTGTACCACGCCCCGGCGTTGGCCGCATGCGCTGGGGGTTTGGGTTTGATGGACAGCATGTGGCTACGGTGTACCAGCGGCTTTAAGAGCTGAGGTGTTTCCGGCTTCCGTTACTCGGTGTCCTTCATGGGCGGCATGGGCTTCCAGTTGGGATCCTTGATGATCTTGTGGGCGTCCTTCATGCCGCGGCGCAGCGCCGGAATGCCGGTCTTAAAGCACTTATCGACCGCAGCCAGGCGAATGAATTCCTTGCAGAAGGTCGCGGCATTGCCCAGGCGGAACAGCATGGGGTGGTAGTCACCGTAGATCTGCATATAGCGAGCGAGGAAGCCGCGGTTGCGCATGATGTAGTAGCGGTTGGTGTCGCTCGTAGAGTTGAGCTGGCGCTTGCCGGCAATGTCCCAATTAGAGACGGCGCGGGCGCGCTTGAGTACAACGTCGGCAACAACGGCGGCGGGGAAGTGCTGGCTGGCTACATAGCCGTAGCAGGCATCGTCGCCGTAGATGAAGAATCGCGCATCGGGCAGGCCGATCTTGTCGACCACGCGGCGCGAGAACATGCCGCCCTCAAAGCACAGCTGGTTCATGGCGCGGTAGCCCTCGGGGCCCAAGTCCCACTTGGCGACAGGGTTGGGAATGCCGAGTGAAAGGATGAGTTGGTACTGCCAAAAGAAAGCGCCGCCGTCAAAGTCTAGGCGCGAACCCTGGATGACGTCGTAGCGGTCGGTCCACTTGGCAAGACGCTCGATGCCTTCGGGGATGACGAGCACGTCGTCGTCCATCACCCAGAACCACTGGGCGCCCAGGTCGTAGGCGCATTTAGTACCGGCGGAGAAGCCGCCCGCACCGCCGCCGTTTTCGAGCTGCGGGGCGTAGATGACACGGTCGGTGCCGCCTTGCGCGTCGGGCTGCTCGGTGTCGATGCCCCACAGGTTGGCCAGGCGCTCGTTGAATGCGGTGCACATGGCCTCGGTCTCGCGCGAATTCTCGTTATCGACAATCACGATGCGCCAGGGCGCGGCAGTGAGCTCGGTCATGGAGTCGAACAAGTTGGCCAGGAGTTCCTGACGCTTGTACGTAACGACGACGATGGCGAGCTTATCGATGGGAGCGGGAAGGGTTGAAGGCATGGGGCAATATATCCTTTCACGCACGGCGCGCATGCGCTGCACGGAAGCTATCGAATACGTCCTTGGGACGGCATCTATTGTAAAGGCTCGGCGCGCCTTGACGGCAAGCTTTGAATAAAACGCAGGAACCTGCCACGGGCCCGCCGCATGACGTGGGGCTGCTTTGCCCGCAAGAGGCTCCATAGATTATATAAACGCCCGCTGGCGCGCTGACCCTTTGATACCATGAAACGACAGGTATTTCCTAAGGAGCACATTTGTCTACTAACGCCTCTGGCAGCCCTGTTCTGTCGCTGCTTATTCCCATTTACAATGTTCAGCGCTACCTGCGCGAGTGCCTCGATTCCGCCCTGGCGCAGACGCTCAAGGATATTGAGATCATCTGCATTAACGATGGGTCGACCGACAACTCGCCGGCGATTATCCGCGAGTATATGGAGCGCGATGGGCGCGTCAAGATGATCGACAAGGCCAACAGCGGCTACGGCGACTCGATGAACCACGGTCTGGAGATGGCGCGTGGCAAGTACGTTGGCATCTTGGAGTCCGATGACTTTATGGCGCCCGACGCACTCGAAAAGCTTGTCTCGGCCGCCGATAGCAATAATGCCGACTTTGCGAAGGCGAATTTTGATTTCTACTGGTCTAAGCCCGAGGAGCGCCGCTCGCTGCACGAGATGTTTAGACCTCAGGATTGCGGCAAGCCAGTGCACCCGAGCGATACAACGCAGTTCTTTAAACAAAAGCCGTCGATTTGGTCGGCCGTGTACCGTCGCGATTTTCTTGAGCGCAACGGCATTAAGTTCCTGCCGACTCCGGGGGCATCCTTTCAGGACACGTCATTTGCCTTTAAGGTGATCGCGTGCGCCAATAAGGCTGTTTACCTGCATGATGCCGTTTTGTCGTATCGACAGGACAACGAGAATTCCTCGGTCAATTCTTCGGCTAAGGTCTTTTGCGTCAATACCGAGTATGCCGAGATTGAGCGTTGGATTCGAGAGAATTATGCCCGCGACCACGTAAGCGGCGATGTCGCGCGCATGCTCAAGTTCAATCAGCTCATTAAGTACGATTCGTACATGTGGAACTACGTGCGCCTGGCGCCTAAGTTCTATAAGGAGTTCCTGGTTCAGATGGCCAAGGAGTTCCAAGCGGCCTTGGACGCGGGGGAGTTTTCGCTTGACGACCTCAAGCCGTGGAAGCGCGCAAATCTCGCTGCCATCCTCAAAGATCCTGAGGGCTGGGTTGACGAGCATCCGAGTTTTGCGACGGATGGTGCCTTGGGGCGCGCCAAGTATTACGCCTCGGTTGGAGGCCCAGGCGTGGTCGCCGCCTTCCTCATCGAATCGCTGAGGGGGTAGGTCGGCATGGGAGAGGCCTCGTGTCCTAAAGCTACCATTGTCGTCCCCGTTTACAACTCTGCGCGCTCCATTCAGCGATGCCTCGATTCGCTGTTGGCCCAGTCCGAGCGCTCGATTCAGGTTGTCTGCGTCAACGACGGTTCGACTGATGATTCGTTGAACGTGTTGCGCCAGATTGCGCAGGCCGATGATCGCGTACTGGTGATTGATCAGGAAAACGCGGGCGTCTCGTGTGCTCGAAATGTCGGAATCGATGCCGCCGAGGGCGAGACCGTCTTTTTTGTGGACGCCGACGATTACATCGATGCCCAGACGATCGAGCGCGTGCTGCATGCCATGAAGTCTGCAGATGCCGAGGCCGCCGTTTTTGGCGGCGTCTGTGAACCTGCCGATGCTGCCCCCAAACGCGTCCAGCAACTCATGAGCCCCAAAGCTGGTACCTTCGGCGCCCGTGATCCCCAACTGCTGTTCCATTCGAATGCGCAGCCCTATGCCTGCCGTGCAGCCTTTTCGCGCGAGCTGCTCAATCGCGAAGGCATACGCTTCGCCCCCGGTTTGGCTTTGGGCGAGGACGTCGTCTTCCAATTTGCGGCTTATGCGCTTGCCCGCAGGACCGTCGTCATGCCTGACAAGTTCTACCACTACGTGATGGAGAGCGAATCGGCGACGCACGAGTTCAACAGTGCCGAGGCGCGCGCCAAAAAGCTTGACGCCCACATGAAGATGCTCGAGGAGGTCTTGGAAGACTGGGCGGCCTATGGTCTTTTGGACCTGTGTCCCGGCGAGCTGATAACTTGGTTTTTGGACCTAATTGTGTTCGATCTGGCGCGCTTGGATGCCGATGACTTCCATCGCGTGGCGGCTCGCGTCAACATGGACCTCACGACGTTTTTGGGAACGGAGTGGGCGGATATGCCTGCTAAGGGTGCCGTTCGCCGTGTTGCCCACAAGCTCGTTGCGGCGACCTCGGGCGTTTCGATGGCAGACGCCACGCTGTTCTATCTTTCGACTCGCGGTCTCAAAGCCTGCCTGGAGCGCTTTCTATAATTCCAAGCGCTGCCGCCCGCCGCAACTCGGCTGCTAAAATAACCCTGTTACACGCTATTCAACGGGAGGTTCTCTTGCAGAACTCTGATACCCCTAAAGTTTCGCTGCTTGTCCCCATTTGCAATGTCGAGCGCTATCTGCGCGTGTGCCTCGATTCCGCCGTGGCGCAGACGCTCAATGACATCGAGATCATCTGCATCAACGACGGCTCCACCGATAGCTCGCCGGATATCATCCGCGAGTACATGGAGCACGACCCCCGTGTAAAGATGATCGACAAGGCCAACAGCGGCTACGGCGACTCGATGAACCGTGGCCTGGAGATGGCGCGCGGTGAGTACGTGGGCATCCTTGAGTCCGACGACTTTATGTTTGAGGATTCGCTTCAAAAGCTGGTCGCCAAGGCCGATGCTGAGCATGCCGATGCGGTAAAGGGCGACTTTTATCTGTATTGGTCCACGCCCAGCGAGCGACGTGAGCTGTTTGGGATTATCGACGAGCATATGACGGGCGCCGCGTATCGCCCCGTCGATCGCCCGGGCATCTTCTACCGCAAGCCTTCCATTTGGTCGGCTATCTATCGGCGCGCGTTCCTCAACGACAATCAGATTCGCTTCCTTCCCACGCCGGGTGCCTCGTATCAGGATGCGGGTTTTAACTTTAAGGTCTGGGCATGCGCCGAGCGTGCTGCGTTTATCGCGGACCCCATTTTGTGCTATCGCCAAGACAACGAGAAGAGCTCCGTTAATTCGCCCAACAAGGTATTTTGCGTGTGCGACGAATACGCCGAGATGCAGCGCTTTTTGGATGAACGCCCCGAGCTTAAGGCTCAGCTTCAGGGTATTTTAATGCGCATGAAGGTCGATACGTACCGTTGGAACGATGAGCGCCTGGTCGATGAACTGCGCGAGCAGTTTTGGAAGAAAGCCTCGTCCGAGCTCAAGGCCGACTGGGATGCCGGTCGCTTTGATCTGTCGCTGTTTGATCCGCGTGGCGAGACCGACTTGCGCCTGATGGTCAAGTCGCCCCGCGCCTATATCGATTCGCGCTTTGACTTTAAGAAGCCGGGCAAGCTCAATACGTTTAAGCATTACTTTAAGATTGGCGGCCTGCCGCTGGTCTGGCGTGTGCTGACGTATCAGTGCACCTACGGCGACAACCCGCACCCCGATGACGTTCCGGCCGCACAGTAGGAGCGAGTGACTATGGCTACCCCCAAGATTTCCGTTGTCGTTCCCATCTATAAAGTGGAGGAGTGCCTGGCCTGGTGCCTGGACTCCCTGCTTGCGCAGGACATGCCCGATTGGGAAGGCGTGCTGGTCAACGATGGCTCGCCGGACGGCTCGCGCGATATTGCGGCTGCCTATTGCGAAAAGGACGCGCGCTTTACGCTGGTCGATAAGGAGAACGGCGGCCTGTCGAGTGCGCGTAATGCAGGCATCGCCGCGTCCACGGCGCCTATCGTTGCGTTTTTGGATTCCGACGACCGATTTACGTCCGATGCGTGCCGTGTAATCGTCGATGCCTTTGAGCGTGAGGATTGCGACGTTTTGACCTTTGGCGCGAACCCGTATCCGCTGGAGGCAGGGTATCCGTGGCTTAACTATGTGCTGAGCCCACGCGACGTTTCGTTTGAGGGCTATAGCTCCGACCTGCTGTTTAAGGAGGCGTCTCGCCCCTTTGCATGGCGCACCGCTTGCAAGCGCGCTTTTTTGCTGGGCAACGGGATCGTGTTCGATGAAACCGTTAAGTATGGCGAGGACCAGGTCTTCGATTTTGCCGTGTACGGTCGCTCGCGCAAGACCGCGCTTATCTCGAACAAGCTGTACGAGTATCGCGTGGCACGCAAAGGTTCGCTCATGGACACCATGCGCTACGACGACGAGACGCGTCTGCTGGAGCACGTGAAGATTTACTCCGCGGTGCTGGCTGACTGGCAGCGCGACGGTCTCGATGCTCATCATGCCGATGACCTGGCGTACTTCCTATGTGATCTGGTGCTGTACGATGCGCTCAGGTTGCTTGGTTCGGACTGCGGCAAGGTGTTTGCCGCCGTTGCTGCGGCGCTTAACGGTTCTGCTGTGGGCAGTGATGCTTCGCTCGCACAATGCGCTTCTTCTGTTGCCGCCATGGTGCGTGCGGCGCTTGTCGGTAAGGCGCCCGCTGCTCGTTCGTGCAAAAAACTCATGTTCAATTACGACGTCTTGAGGTTTGGGCGCTTGGGCGCGTGCAAGCGCATGGCTGCGAACGCTCTGGGAAAGCGAGAAGTGTAGATGAGTATCAAGCGTTTGTCACTTTGCCGCAGTCAGGGCCGTCTGTTTGTGCTGCTTCGTTTTGTCGGTCAGGATATCGCGGGGCTTATTGAGCAGGAGGATTCCCAGACTTTTGCCCATGCGACTACGAGCGGTTCTTGTTTGCCGTCACTGGTGCTCCCGGTCGATCATGGCCGTGTGCTGGCGCTATGCCCTTCTGTTTCCGATTACGAGCGCGAGCTCGCCGTTTTGGTGCTTCCGTTTTTGGATGGCTCGTCGATGGATGCCGTTTTTGCATCCGGTGGCCAAAGGTTGGGCTCTATTCGTCTCGATAGCCGCGTGGCCAAATTGGAATCCAAGATTAACTACAAAGCAAAGCCTGCGCTGTGCGCGCTTATCCGCGATGCGCAGCGTGGCGAACACTGCGGCCGCTACGAAATCGATGCCATTCGCTATTTGCCGGCAGACGTCGGCGCGGTGTGGCGCTATGAGGTTACCTGGGCGGGAGACCCCCAGTGCGCGCCTGAGCTCCAGATCTTCGATACGCATATGAATGCCATCGATGTTACCGTGCATGTGTTTGAATCGCAGGTCGATGTTCCGCAGCAGAACGGATGCCGCATCAATAAATCGTATCTGAGTGTTGAGATGCCTCAGGATATACGAGATTTTGTCGCGATCGTGAGCGATCCCACAGAGCGGATCCAAAGCGGGTTTTGCGCCATGGATGGTCGCCTGTACAACGGCATGGTCGACGACAGCTGGAACCGTATGAAGGACGCGCGTGCAGACGACGCAGCTTATCGACGTTGGTTTGAGCAGCATCGCGCAAAGCCGGGCGATTTGGCGTGCCAGCGTGTCGCTTCGGCGGCCTTTGCCTATAGACCGCTCGTGAGCATTGTGGTGCCGTGCTACAAGACTGATCGGGTCTACCTGCGCGAGCTGCTGGAATCGGTGCAAGCCCAGAGCTATGACAACTGGGAATTGCTGCTTATGGACGCCTCGCCCGAATGGGACGCGGTGGCCACCCTTGCGGCAGGTGCCAACGACGAGCGCATCCGTCGCATCGAGCTTCCCGGCAACGGCGGCATTGTGGTCAACACCAACGCAGGTATCGAGCAAGCGACAGGCGACTACATCGCTTTCTTGGACCACGATGACATTCTGGAACCGGACGCGTTATTCCAGTATGTTTCCGCACTGAACAAGGCGGCCGAGGGCGAGCGTCCCCAGGTCCTGTTCTGTGATGAGGACATGTTCCAGAAAACGGGGGAGTGGGGCCAGCCGGTCTTTAAGACCGTACTCAACGTCGACCTGCTCTATAGCCATAACTGCGTGACGCATTTCCTGATGGTGGAGAAGGCGCTCATCGATCACATTGGTATGTCCCCAGAAGACGTTGCGGGCGCCCAGGACTACGACTTGACGCTTCGCTGCCTTGCAGCCGGCGCGCGCTTTGAGCACGTTGCGCATGTGCTGTATCACTGGCGCGTGCATCCGGGATCGACCGCCGATGGCTCTGCCGATAGCAAGCCGTATGCCATTGAAGCGGGTCGTCTTGCGCTGCAGCGCCACTTTAACGCGCTGGGCGTTCACGGAACGGTCGAGGAGACCGAGACGCCGTTTGTCTACCGCATGCGCCATGCGCTGCCGGAGCCTGCGCCGCTGGTGAGCAATGTGATCCCCACCAAGGATCACATTGAGACGCTCGATGCCTGTGTGATGTCGATCGCCCAGAAGGCCACGTATACCAATTACGAGATCGTCTTGGTGGAGAACAACAGTGAAGCCCCGGAGACGTTTGCGTATTACGAAACCCTGCCAGAGCGCGTGGCTGCAGCATCCGAAGGCAAGGGCATCGCGCGCGTTGTGTACTGGCCGGGCGAGTTCAATTACTCTCAGATCATCAATTTTGGTGTGAAGCACGCCAAGGGTGACTACCTGCTGCTGCTGAACAACGATACCGAGGTCATAAGCCCGGACTTTATCGAAGAGATGATGGGCTATCTGCAGCGTCCCGATGCGGGCGTGGTGGGCGCCAAACTCTACTTTGCCGATCATCTGGTGCAGCATGCCGGCATTTTGGTTGGCGTGCGTGGCGCACTTGCCCATGCCAACCAGGACTTCTCGGCAAAGCGCGAGGGCTATCTTGCCCGTGCCGTGCGCCCGGGCAACTTTAGCGCCGTGACGGGTGCCTGCCAGATGGTGCGACGCGACGTATTTGAGCGCGTCGGCGGCTACAACGAGGAATTCGCCGTCGGTTTTAACGACGCAGACTTTTGCCTGCGCGTGTGGGAGGCGGGTTACCGCACCATCTTTACGCCCTATGCCGAGCTGTACCACTACGAGTTCACCTCGCGCGGCAGGGAAGAGGCCAACGAGGAAAAGCTGCGCCGCTGGAAGCGTGAGCAGGCGCTGTTCATGCAGCACTGGCCTGAGTTCTTCCTCGATGGCGACCCGTGGCTCGGACCAAACCTATCCTCCGACAGTGAGTACTTCTCGTTTTAGTGCGAAGTAATGCCAAGGTCCGGCAAAGTATCCTCCAGAGCTGCAAGAGCGGTGGGGTTCAGGTACTCCTCGTTCAAGCAGCTCTTGTCATATCGAAAACGTGTGTCTCGTGAGCATTCGATGAGTTCTGCAGTAAAGAACTTCTCCCAGCTAAAGAACTTTGAGCTTTCGATATGTTCAGCGGGGTTAAGCAGCATGTCCTTAATGTGTTTGCTGTTGAATAATCCCGACTTCAACACGAGCCATTCAAACGATTCCGGTAGGAATAGCTTGATGTTCTTTCGGCGCAATAGAGCAGCTGCTTCCGCAATTTCTGGTCCAAAGGCGGCACCGTCGGCAATCACGAGGATGTCGTTTTCCGGTGCGTCCATAATGCAGTTGCAAATATTTGATTTGCCTCCCGCGCTGATGCATTTAATGCTGCTCTTTTTGCATAGCAAACTGAAGAATTCGTAGCCCGAATTTGTGTCCTCGACAATGACAAGCTCGGGCCTCTCGCCTCTAAAATCAGTATCACCGTAAATACGATATGTAGAGGTGTAGACACGAGAGTAAACGGGATACTTCGTTGTGGTTCGGTTGGTGTTCTTAAGACCGTAGATTTCATCAACGCTATAGGGCAGTTGGCGCAGTGACTCTCTGGCGACAATTACGTAGTAGTTTGAGCTACGCTTTGCTTCATGGGCAAATTCTCTTGATCGAACAAAAGTATTGCCCTCATCAATAAAAACAATACTGCTGGAAATCTCTTGGAGATCTCTACGCCAATATTTTCCAGATATTGTTTTACAGGGCACTTTGCAACTTACTGTTACGCCGCTTTGTGCCCCAAGCTCTTCGTGAGCTGCCACCATATCAAGCAGAGTTGTCTTGCCTGTAGCACTGTTACCTTGGATGATGGTCAGATTTCTATTGATGGTCAGTTTAAACTGAACCCGGTTATTTTGAATAATTACCTTGTATGATCCGCGCATCAGGAGTTCTCCCTTAGGCATTTTCCAGCTATGGGGACAAGGTCAAACATTGTGTGGACTATATCGCCCGTATTTGCAATGGTTACCGTGAATTTGCCGTTTCCAAAATCCATTATGTGGTAGAGATTGATTGTTAGATCCTTTTGCGCGGCGATCCTCAGAATCCAGTAGGCGCAATTATCACCGCAATTTGAGGCGTTATATATATTCTGCGGCATAAAGTACATAAGCAGTAGCGTTTTGGTGCCGCTGGATAGTTTCTCGGGAGGAATGATGCCTAGAATCTTGGTATCGATTGCATTGGGGCCTACCACGGTGCCTTTGTCGATGGATTTTATGACCCTTTGGGCAAAGGAGTCTTGAAACCACTGGGGCGAATATACGTTATCGAAGTAAACGGACGTGTTGTAGATAACGTTTTCCATATCACCATAGTGAATTGTTAGCACGTCAGCTCCTTCGGCTTGCTGATTTGGCATCTAGTGAGATTGATTATATCGCAGCACATGAGGCGGGCGTTATCGGCCCGCGGTAGATGTGATTGATGACCAAGGTTCCTTGATTATCGACTTCATCCGAACACCTCCCACATTCATCCGTACATGTACGGATGAATGTGGGAACCCGATACCCTGAGGGCCGGACCGGCCGGCCCCGGAAGATCGGAGGACGGCATGTCCGGAAAGAGGAAGAAGGG
>JAXJNG010000022.1:0-31826 GCA_036312785.1 Collinsella sp. | reverse complement strand
TGGAGGAATACATAGTCCACTGGAACACGAGCCGGAGGCAGGTAAGATTGAAGGGCCTGACCCCGGAGGAGTACCGGAATCAGGCCCTTGCGGCCTAGTCGCTATTTAGGGCGTCCAAGATTTGGGGCGCAGTTCATTGGTGGTCCGGGCTTTTTCACATGCCGGTGTTCTTTGTTCTTGCCGGGTATACGTTTAGGCCGAAGCCGTGGCGTGAGCTGCTATTGTGCTGCTGATGTGGATTGGTTATACGGCGCGCCAAAGGGGGCTGGAGCCGAGCGTGAGCAAGCCTCTGCTTATGACGCTGCCAGCATCGTGGTTCTTCGCGTCAATCGTACGCTGTGCCTGCGATATTGGATTGGCGTACGTGATCAAGAAGGCGTAACAAAAGCGGGGAGGACCAACTTGGCCCTCCCCGCTGTATCTAGTCTGCCTTCAGGCACTCGGGCAAGACGTTTGCAACTGCATTCATCGCCTGCGGCCTCAGGTACTGCTCATTGAGCTTTACCTTTCTGTAGGCGTAGCGAGTGTCTGCCGAGTATTTGATCAACACATCGGTGAAGAACCGCTCCCAGCTCAGGTAGTCGCGGCTTTCGATATAGCTTGAGGGATCCTCGAGGATTTTTAAGATATCGTTACTGGGAATGAGGCCAGATTGCAGGAGTGTCCACTCGAATGATTCGGGGAGGAACAAGCGTACGTTCTTGTAAACGCGCTGTCCGAGCACCTTTTCGATGTAGGGACCAAATGCTGCTCCGTCTCCAATAGCAAGGATGTTTTGCTCGGGACATTCGTGAATCGTACGTTTTAGATTCGCAACGCCGGTGGCGGTATAGCAGGGGATCCCGAGTCGGTTGCAAAGAGCGTCGTAGAATTGATAGCCAGATTTGCTATCCTCGACAACTACGGCGTCGGGTACCTCGAATCCAACATTTAGATCCTGATACAGCATACTTGCCGTGTGGTCATATAGCGGCTTGGTCACCGAGTAGAAGCGCCTGTCGCTCTTGCGGCCATTGATTGTTTTACTTGTCGTGTTGACTAGCTTCAGGATCTCATCAACGCTGTAGGGGAGCTCGTTGGCATCGCGACGAGATATCAGAACAAAATAGTTGGACGAGCCGTTGACGGCTTTGGCGAAGTCCTTTGAGTAGATAAACTCGTTACCCTCATCTAGAAAGACGATTGAATCTTCGATGATCGATAGCTCGCGCTCCCAGCGTCTGCCGGAAAGCGTTTCGCAAGGCACGTCGCAACTGAGTGCAACGCCGCTTTCCGGTCCTCGGTCGTTGTAGTCGCGAATCATCGAGATGAGCGTCGTTTTACCCGTGCCGCTGTTGCCGCGTATAAAGGAAATATTGCGCTTAAACGTGAGTGTGTATTTGACCTTTGCACGCTCTACGACAACGGTATGCGTTCCCTTCATTACTCATCAACATCCAAAAAGTCATTCGTGGCGCCGACAAACTCCTGCATGTTTCTGACGATGCGGCCATCGTTTTCAATGCGGATTTCAAGGCTCTTCCAGGGGAATTTCATGATGTGGTATAAGGTCACCATCACATCCTGCTCTTTGCCGATCTTGAGTAGCCAGCGGGCACAGTTGTCTCCGCAGGTGGATGCGTTGAACACCATATTTGGGAGATTGCGCACCAGCAGCAGCGTCTTAACGCCGCCGGACAGTTCGAGTGGGGTGATCGAGCCCAGCTGTTTGCTTACGATGTTGTGGGGACCGATGAGCTCTGATCCGTCCACGCTTTTAATAATCTGTGCGGCCATAGGGTCTTCGAACCATGAGTCCAAGTATGAGTTCCTAAAATAGGTTTCGGTATCGTAGATGGAACCGGGGTAATCCCCCAGATGGATGCTTAACATGCGCGTCTCCAGACGTTGTGTGACTGCAATGATTATATGCCAGTAATAAAGTGCCGCCAGTAGCGAGGTTGCTGCTGGCGGCACTGGCATTATTAGCGTGTGAATCGCGTTGATGGATTTGCTCGCGAGGCTACTTTTCGAGACGTTCCCTCAGCAGCTCCAGCGCGTGGGCGTAGCCTTGCAGGCCCTCGCCGGTGATGGTGGCGAAGCAGGCTAGGCGGGCGTAGCTCACCTGGCGGAAGTCTTCGCGCGTCTCTACGGCGCTGATGTGCACCTCGACGGCAGGGATGGCAACGGCCTTGAGGGCGTCGAGGATCGCCACGCTCGTATGCGTGTAGGCAGCCGGGTTGATGACGATGCCGTCGACCTTGCCGTAGGCCTCCTGGATCTTGTCGACAATGTTGCCCTCGTGGTTGGACTGGAAGACCTCGACCTCGTCGAAGCCCTGTGCGGCGCCCGCTTCCTGGCAGATCTGCACTAAGCGGTCGTAGTTGTCGCTGCCATAGATGCCCGGCTCGCGAATGCCGAGCATGTTGAGGTTGGGGCCGTTGATGACGAGTGCTTTCATGGTTGCTTCCTTTGCAGTCGAGAAACCACCACAAAGGTGCCTGTCCCCTTTGTGGTGGTTTTTTTAGAGAGCGGGTGGGAGGGTGTCGAGGAGGGCTTGGGCGGTATTGGCGGCGCAGTCGCGTGAGTCGATGATGTGGTCGGCCCAGGCGCGGTAGCGTGGCATACGTTGTTCCGCGAGCTTATCGATGCCGTCGCGTGCGGTGATGGGGCGGCCCTTGTGGGCGAGCTCTTCGAGCTTGCGGTTGAGCATCACAATTTTGCTGTTCTGGTGCAGCAGCGGATAGTTCTCGTCTCGCGTGACCACGCCACCGCCGGTGGAAAGCACCAGGCCGCTGCGCTTGGAGATGTCGGAGAGCGCCGCCGTTTCCTGCTCGCGGAAGGCCGCCTCGCCGCGCTCGACGATATAGTCGGCGCAGGGCATCCCCAGGCGTTCCTCAAGCGCGCGATCCAGGTCGATGTGCTCTCGCCCCGTGAGCAGGGCAATCTGCTCACCCACGCGGGTCTTGCCCGAGCCCGGCATGCCGATCAGCGCGATGTTCTGTTCGCGGCGTGACAAGCGCTCCGTTACGTCCAGGATGCGCTCGCGCGGGGTGACCTGGCCGGTATAGCGCTCGACGGCCTGTGCCGCCTGTGCCACGAGCATCAGCAGTCCGCCGATGTAGGGGATGCCGCGGCGCTCGGCCTCGAACATCAGACCCGTGCGGGCGGGGTTGTAGACAATGTCGATGACGCCTTCGAGCGCATCGAGTCCTTCGAGCGTGCAGGGGGCGTCGGGGCAGTGGGGGAACATGCCGGCAGGCGTGCAGTTGACGAGCAGCGCGGCATCGGATTGCTGCGCGATGTTGTCGTAATTGACCTCGCTTGTGCGACCCACGGGTACGACGATGGCGCCCAGGTCGTCGAGTACCATGCTGGCCGTAGTGCCGGCACCGCCGGTGGCGCCGAGCACGAGGGCCTTCTTACTGGCAACCTCTACGCCCAGCTCCTCGACCAGGCACTGAAAACCGAAGTAGTCGGTGTTATCGCCGCGCAGGCGGCCGTCGGGCAGGCGCGTGATGGTGTTGACGTTGCCCATGCGCTCGGCGAGCGGGCTCAGCTCGTCCAGGTACTCCATGACGGCGCGCTTGTAGGGGATGGTCACGTTGGTGCCCTCCCACTCGTCGCCCGTCATAAAGGCCGCGAGGTCCTCGGGCTCGCGCTCAAATCGCACGTAATCGAGCCCAGCGAGCTCTTTGTAGATGGTTGGGGTGTAGCTGTGGCCCAACACGCGGCCCAGCACTCCGTAGGGGCGGGTTGCGGCGGTATCGGTCATCTAGAGCACCTCCGTGTAGCTGCCAAAGTAGGTGAAGCTTTCGCACACGTCGTCGATGGAATCGAGCAGGTCGTCGAGGGCCTTGCTGCCAAAGGGGCAGTCCAGATCAAAGTAGAACATAAACTCAAAGTCGCGGCCGGGGATGGGGCGGCTCTCGAGCTTGATGAGGTTGATGTTGAGCGCATAGAAGCGCTCGAGCACGCGGTAGAGGGCGCCCGGCTCATTGGCCGTGGTAATCATGAGCGAGGTACGGTTGGCACCGGGATAGACGCGCGGCTCTCGGCTGATGACGACAAAGCGCGTGTAGTTGTTGTCCGAGTCCTGGATGTTGGGCTCCAGCACCTCCAGGCCATAGAGTGCCGCGCAGCTGCGCGATGCGATGGCGGCAATATCGGTGCGCTCGGAGCTGGCGACCATCTCGGCCGACATGGCGGTGTTGGGGTACTTGGTGGCGTGCAGGTCGTGGGACTCGATAAAGCCCGCACACTGGGCAATGGCTTGGCCGTGGCTGTAAACCTCGCGCACGTCGGCGAGCTTGGTGCCGGGCTTGACGAGCATGTTGTGGTCGATCTTGAGGCGAAGCGAGCGCACGATGTGGAAGTCGAACTGGGCGAGCAGGTCGTAGACGGCGTTGACCGAGCCGGCGGTGGAGTTCTCGATGGGCAGCACGCCAAACTCGCAGAAGCCGTCGCGCACAGCGCGCATAACGCCTTCGAAGGTCTCGAAAAACGCGATGTCGGGCACGTCGAAGAGTTTGCACGCGGCGATCTGGCTATAGGCACCTTCCACGCCCTGGCAGGCAACTGTGGCCGTTTGAGGGAAGGGCGTGTCAAAGGCTGCAGCCGTGGCGTGGGCCTTTTGCGAGACGGTGATGCCCTTGAGCTCGTTGATGTAGCGCTGCTGCTCGGCCTTGCTCATGCTCATAAGGAGGCGGAACAGGGTGATGGTCTGCGCCTCGTAGCGCTCGGGCGCGCGGCTGGCGAGGTTGTTGAGTTTTGAGCGCTCGCGGGCGGGGTCAAAGACGGCCTTGCCCATCTCGATCTTTGATTTGGCGACCTCGGTGGCAATGTCCATACGCTCGACAAAGCTGTTGAGGAGCGTAGTGTCGATGCCATCGATGGTCTGGCGAATATCGGCAAGGTCCATGGAGGCCCCTTTCGTGAATGGTTGCCTGGGGTAGTTAATTTGCGACGGGGCTTTTTTAGCTACCCTTTGATTGTTGACGAATCGATGAGAGCCAGGGCAAATATCAACTGGCATATGGGGGTAGCTAAAATAGCCCCGTCGCAAATTAACTACCCTTGGGGTGGGTGGACTAAAGCTGGCCTGCGTCCTCGAGGAGGGCGTCCCAGATGGCCAGCGCTGCGGCTGCTTCGGCTACGGGGACGGCTCGGGGGACGATGCAGGGATCGTGGCGGCCGTGGATCGAGAGCTCGGCATTTTCCATGGCGTCCATGTCTACGGTCTGCTGCTCGCGGCCAATGGAGGGCGTCGGCTTCACGGCCATACGCCACATGACGGGTGCGCCGGTGGAGATGCCGCCCAGAATGCCGCCGGCGTTATTGGACTCGACTGCAATGTCGCCGGTCTCTGCATCAACGCGGTATGGGTCGTTGTTCTCGCTGCCGCGCATGGCGGCCACGGCAAAGCCCATGCCAAACTCCACGCCCTTCACGGCGGGAATGCCAAACGCAATCTGCGCGATGCGGTTCTCGATGCCATCGAACATGGGGTCACCGATGCCCGCGGGAAGCCCGTAGATGCCGCACTCCACAATGCCGCCGATGCTGTCGAGTTCATCGCGCGCGGCCAGAATTTCCTCGCGCATGCGACCGGCAGCGGCGGCGTCGATGCAGGGCAGGTCGTTCGTAAGGATCGCCTTGCGGTCGGCCTCGCGATAGACCATGTCGTCCATGGGCAGGTCGGAGATGCCGCCGATCTGCGCGACGTGCGCCATGACCTTGATGCCACGGGCCTCGAGCGCCTGCAGCGCGATGCCGCCGGCGATGCATAGGGGAGCCGTTAGGCGGCCGGAGAAATGTCCGCCGCCAGCGACGTCGTGCATGTTGTGGTACTTCACACGCGCCGGGAAATCCGCATGGCCCGGACGGGGTTTGCGGCGCAGCTCGGAGTAGTCCTTGGAGCGCGTGTTAGTGTTCTCTATGATCGCGGCGATAGGCGCACCGGTGGTGTGTCCATCGACCACGCCGGCGATGATGTGCGCGGCGTCGGCCTCGCGGCGCTTGGTTGCGGTCTCGTCGCGACCGGGGGCGCGACGGTCAAGGAAGGCCTGCAGCTGCTCCTGGTCCACGGCGATACCTGCCGGAATGCCATCGAGCGAGCAGCCGATAGCGGGGGAGTGCGACTGGCCGAAGATGCTCAAGTGCAAAACGTTGCCAAAGGTCGAGGACATGCTATTCCTCCTCGAGCGTGACCTTGCCGCCCAGCAGACGGTAGTGGTCGAAGAAATCGGGATAGGACTTGTTGACGGCCTCGGCGCCGTGGATCACGACCTCGCCGGTGGCGCGGCTCGCGGCAATGGCGGCCATCATGGCGATGCGGTGGTCGTTGTGCGAATCAACCTCGCCGCCGGTAAAGGCATCGACACCCTTGATGATGAGGTCGTCACCGGCAATGCGCACCTGCGCGCCCAGCGCGGTGAGCTCACGGGTGGTGGTGACCAGGCGGTCGGATTCCTTGATGCGCAGACGCGCGCAGTCACGGATGAACGTGCGGCCCTGCGCCAGCGAGGCCACGGCCGAGATGACGGGCACCAGGTCGGGAATGTCGTGGGCGCTCATCTCAAAGCCGGCGAGCTTGTCGGATTGGACGGTGGCGGCGTTGGTGGAGCGCACGATGCGGGCACCAAAGC
Organism: Collinsella sp.; assembly: GCA_036312785.1. GTDB lineage: Bacteria > Actinomycetota > Coriobacteriia > Coriobacteriales > Coriobacteriaceae > Collinsella. The sequence goes on along the minus strand of JAXJNG010000022.1, from coordinate 25,200 downwards.
GCGAGAGCGCGGCGAGTACGTTGCGGTCACCCTGCGCGGAGCTCAGCGACACGCCCTCGACAGTGATGGGGTCGGTGCCGATGGCGCCGGCGCACAGCCAAAAGGCGGCGTTGGACCAGTCGCCCTCGACGGCCACGCTACCGGGTGTGCGGTACGAGCCGCTGTTCACGCGGAAGTTCGTGATCTCGGGCTGGCCGTCCTTGGCCGGGATGCGCTCGACGTTGACCTCGACGCCAAAGGCCTTCATGGCCTGAATCGTCAGGTTGATGTAGGGGCGGCTCTCTATGAGGCCGGTCACCTGTACGCAGGAGGGCTGGGCCAGCAGCGGGGCTGCCAACAGCAGGCCAGAGATGTACTGCGAGCTCACGTTGCCCGGCAGCACAAAGGTGCCCGGGCGCATGCGGCCGCTCGTCTTGAGCGGAAAACCGCCCAGACCCTGCAGGTCGCAGCCGGCGGCGATGATCTCGTCCGAGAGCGGGGAGAGCGGGCGAGCGCCCAGGCGACCCTGGCCCACAAAAGTGGCCTCCGCACCCAGCGCGCAGGCGACGGGCAGCATAAAGCGCAGCGTGGAGCCGCTCTCGCCGCAGTCGAGCGTGCCGCCGGCGAGAGCCTTGAGCAGGCCAAATTCAACGCTCTTCATGGTGGGGTGGACCTGGAAGCCGTCCTCGACGGTCTCGATGCGGGCGCCGAGCGCCGTGAGGCAGCGCACCGTCGCCTCGATATCGGCGCAGGTGGTGTTGCAGGTGACGTGCGTCTCGCCGTTGGCAAGCGCGGCGCAGATGATCAGGCGGTGAGCCATCGACTTGGATGCGATGGCGGGAACGGTGCCCTTGAGCGGGGACGGGGTGATGCGGGCTAGCATGCGGATGCGTCTCCCTTCTTGCCGAGGCCCTCGGCAATTAAATCGTGGAAGGTGGAAAGCGGCGTGCGGTCGATGCTGCAGCGGCCAATGTCGTGCGGAATCACCAGGTCGATGGTGTCGCCCGCACGCTTCTTATCGTGGAGCGCTTCGGCAAAGACGGCATCGGCATCCAAGTTGCAGCGGGTCTTGAGGCCGTGACGGGCGCAGAGCTCCTCAATGCGACCGGGCAGCTCGGCGTCGCAAATGCCATGTAGGGCCGCGGCGCGCGTGATGATGCCCATGCCGATCGACACGCAGTTGCCGTGGCCGAGCTCAAAGTGCTCGCAGGCCTCGACTGCGTGTCCGGCGCTGTGTCCAAAGTTGAGCAGCTTTCGCTGGTTGGTTTCGCGCTCGTCGGCGACGACTACGGCGCGCTTGATGTCGATATTGCGGGCGATGATGAGCGCCACGCGGGCCACATCGCGGTTGAGCAGCTCCAGCGTGAGCGGGGTCTTCTCCAGCTCGGCGAAAAGCTCCGGGTCGGCGATCACGGCGTGTTTGACAACCTCGCCGCAGCCGTCGGCGAACTGCTCGGGCGTGAGGGTGGCCAGGCACCCCACGTCGGCGATAACCACGCTCGGCTGCCAAAAGGCGCCGGCCAAGTTCTTGCCTGCAGCCAAGTCGATGGCGGTCTTGCCGCCCACCGACGAATCCACCATGGCGAGCAGGCTCGTCGGGATCTGCACAAACTTGCAGCCGCGCATGTAGGTAGCGGCCACAAAGCCCGCCACGTCGCCCACGACGCCGCCGCCGAGTGCCACGATCACGTCGGAGCGCGAAAGCTCGTGCTCGGCCACAAACTCCAAAATTGCAACATAGGTTTCGGCGCGCTTATGGGCCTCGCCGGCCTCGAAGGTGCAGATGCTCACCTCGTAGCCTGACGCCTCCAGGCTCTGCTTAACGGGCATCTGGTAGAGCGGGCCCACGTTGGTGTCCGTCACGATGACGGCCTTGGTGCCGCCAGCAGTGGCGCGCACGAGCGGTCCCGCCTGCTCCAGCAAAAACGTGCCAACATGCACCTGGTAGGGGCGTGCAGTGTCGATATCGATGGTAATCGCCATAAGCTTCGGTCCTTTCGACCTGGCGTGATAGGTGGTTTAGTGGGAGGCCTCGTCGTCGAGCGCGCGCTTGATACGGTCGCCCTCGGCAAGGAGGTTCTCCAGATAGCGCTGGTCGTGGTCTTTGAGCGCTCGGCTGTAGGCTCCGAGTGCCTCGATCAGATGGTCAATCTCGAAGGCGAGCGCGTCGGCGTCGTCGATCATGAGTTCCGACCACATCTGGGGGTTGAGGTGCGCCACGCGGGTAAGGTCGCGGTAGCTACCGGCCGAAAACCCGTGGTGAACCTGGGCGGTCGGGCTTTTGACGTAGGCGTTTGAGACGACGTGTGCGAGCTGGCTCGTGAAGGCGATGACGCGGTCGTGCTCGGCGGCGCTGGTCACGCTGAACTTGCCAAAGCCCAAGGGGCGCACCATCTCGCGCACCTGGCCCAAAAGCTCCAGTTTGAGCGCATCGTCCACCGCGGGCGGCACGAGCACGAGTGGCGCGCCCTGGAACAGGTCGGCGCGGGAGTGCGCATAGCCCGAGTACTGCGTGCCCGCCATGGGGTGCGCGCCCACAAAGTAAAAGCCGTGCTCGCGGGCAAGCTCAAAGGCGCGCTCGCACACGATGCCCTTGACGCCCACCGTGTCGATCACCACGGGGCCCATGATGGCCTCGGTGTCGGTGGCGTCGGCGAGCGCCTGGGCGTGCGCCTCGAGCCACTCGATGCATGCCTCGGGATAGCAGGCAAGGACGATGATGTCGCATTCGCCGAGTGTCTTGTCGTTGAGCTCTCCGGCGACAGTGCCCATGCTGGCAGCCGTCATGACATCGTCATCAGGATCCCAGGCCAGCACACGGACGCCCGCCTGCGCATAGCCGCGGGCAAAGCTGCCTCCGATAAGGCCCAGGCCCACAATGCCGGCGCACTTGGGGCCGCCCTGGTTAACGCGTGCGTTCCTCACCGTTCCCATGTGCTACTCCTGAACGGTCTCTTGGCAGACGACCTCGCGAATGGCGCGGATGCGGCGCATGGTGTCGTCGAACTGATCGGGGGTGAGGGCCTGGGCGCCGTCGGACCAGGCGCGGCTCGGCTCGTCGTGGACCTCGATCTCCAGGCCGTTGGCACCGCAGGCGGTCGCGGCGAGCGCCATGGGCTCAACGTAGCGGGTGTAGCCGGTGGCATGGCTGGGGTCGGCGACGACGGGCAGGTGCGACAGGTGGTGCAGCACCGGCACGGCGTTGAGGTCAAAAGTGTTGCGGGTGCGGGTCTCGAAAGTGCGAATGCCGCGCTCGCACAGGATGACGTTGTCGTTGCCCTCGCTCATGATGTATTCGGCAGCCATGAGCAGCTCGTCGATCGTGCCGGACATGCCGCGCTTGAGCAGGATCGGGGTCTTGGTCTTACCGACTTCCTTGAGCAGGGGGAAGTTCTGGGCGTTGCGGGCGCCGATCTGCATGACGTCGATCTTCTTGTCGAGGAAGACCTGCACGTCACGCGGGTCCATGATCTCGGTGACGATCGGCATATCGAGCTCGGCCGATGCCTCACACAGCAGGTCAAGGCCGGCGGGGCCCATGCCCTGGTAAGCGTAGGGGGAGGTGCGGGGCTTGTAGGCGCCGCCGCGCAGCATCGTGGCACCGGCGGCCTTTACGCGGCGGGCGATGCGGATGAGGTTCTCGCCTTCGACGGAGCACGGGCCGGCGATGACCTGGAACTGGTCGCCGCCGATCTTGACGCCGTGGCCGCAGTCGATGACGGAGTCCTCGGGGTGGAACTTGCGGTTGGCGCGCTTGAACGGCTCGGAGACGCGCTGCACGCGCTCGACGACGTCCATGGACTCGAGCAGGAACGGGTCGATCTTGGTCGTATCGCCCACCAGGCCGATGATGGTTTCGTTCTCACCGCGCGAGACGTCGGTCTTGAGACCCTTTTTCTCAATCCAGCTGACGATATGGCTGACGGCCTCGTCGCTGGCGCTCTGCTTTAAAATTGCAATCATGGTGTGCCTCTCACCTCGATGGATAACTTTTGCAAAAACGGCCCGCATCGCGAGCCGTGTATATATGGTGCATGAGAGTTTATACTATCTGACTCGCTTTTGCCTTCTAAAGTGGGCCGTTGTGCCGCGTCTTCCTCGGAATTGCAAAGCTTTTTCTTTTATTTTGATAGCCCGTGGTGCACTTGGGTATAATGCCAAACGTTGGCCCTATTAGCTCAGGGGATTAGAGCGTCTGCCTCCGGAGCAGAAGGCCGTTGGTTCGAATCCAACATGGGGCACCATCGAACGTAAGACCGTCCGAACCTCGCATGGTCCGGGCGGTTTTTCTTATACCGACGCGACGTGATGGGACGTGGTATGGCAGCAACGGATATCGAGCGCGGACTCTCGACCGCCGAGGTCGAGGAGCGCATCGCCGCCGGTAAGATCAACCGCAACATGGAGCTCAAGACCAAGTCGGTCAAAGAGCTCATCATCGAGAACCTCTGCACGCTGTTCAATTTGACCAACGTGATCTTGGCGTTCCTGGTCATTTTGACCGGTTCGTTTAAGAACCTGACGTTCCTGTTTGTGGTGTTCCTCAATACCGCTATTGGCGTCATTCAATCCATGCGGTCCAAGAAGATGGTCGATAAGCTCACGCTGCTGACCTCTAAGAAGGCCATCGCGGTGCGCGACGGTGCCGAGGTGGAGCTCGACTTGGACCAGATCGTGCTCGACGACATCATCCGCCTGGGGCGCGGCGACCAGATTCCCGCTGACGCCGTGGTGGTTTCCGGCGAAGCGCTCGTGAACGAGAGCCTGCTGACGGGCGAGAGCGACCTTATCAAGAAACAGCCCGGTTCCGAGCTCATGAGCGGCAGCTTTATCGACTCGGGCCTGCTGCGCGCTCGCGTGATCCATGTCGGCGCCGACAACTACGTGGTTAAGATCAATAACGAGGCCAAATACGTCAAAAAGGTCAATTCCGAGATCATGAACGCGCTTAACGCCATCGTGCGCTTTGCGAGCATCATCATGATCCCGCTCGGTTTGGCGTTGTTTGCCTCGAGTGTGAGCGAGCTGTGGGATGCCGCGGGAACCCCGGGCGATAGCGCGCTTTCGTGGTGCTTCTCCGAGCTGTTGGCTGGTCATGTGCCTTCGTCGGCGCTGCTGTCCACGGTGGGTGCCCTGCTGGGCATGATCCCGCAAGGCCTGGTGCTGCTGACCTCGTCGGTGCTCGCCATCGCCACGGTGCGCCTGGCCCGCCGCAAGGTGCTGGCACAGCAGCTCTACTGCATCGAGACGCTCGCTCGCGTCGACGTGCTGTGCCTGGACAAGACGGGCACCATCACGTCGGGCCGTATGGAGGTCGAGGGCACGTATCCGCTGCCGGTTGAGGGCGTGAGCCTAGACGCCGGCTCGGACGAGGCGGCCGTTCCCGTCGATACCACGGTGCTCGATTTTGCGCTGGCTAACGTCGCGCGTGCGACTTCGGCCGATGCCAACGAGACCTGCCAGGCGCTGCTCAACTATTACGCCGATCGCCCGGTCGAGGTGTCTGAGCCGCTGTCGGTCATTCCGTTCTCGTCCTCCAAAAAGTGGAGCGGCGCGTCGTTTGCGCGGGGCTCCTATGTGATGGGTGCGGCGCAGTTTGTGCTCTCCGATCGTGTGTTTTCGCAGGTCGAGAACCGTGTCGCCGAGCTTGCCGATACCTGCCGCGTGCTCGTGGTGGCGCGCGTGGACGGCTTTTCGCCCGATGGCGATATGGTGGGCGAGGCCGAGCCCGTGGGCTTTGTGACCATCCGCGACGAGATCCGTACTTCGGCGGCCGAAACCATCGGCTACTTTAACGAGCAGGGCGTGACCCTCAACGTGATCAGTGGCGACGACCCGCGTACGGTGTCGTCGATCGCGCGCGTGGTGGGCGTGCCGGGGGCGGACGCTTATGTGGACGCCACGACGCTCGATACGCCGGCCAAGCTCGATGCCGCAGTGGACCGCTACCATGTCTTTGGTCGTGTGACCCCGCAGCAGAAGCGCGAGCTCGTGCAGGCGCTCAAGCGCCGCGAGCACACCGTGGCCATGACGGGCGACGGCGTCAACGACGTGCTGGCGCTCAAGGAGGCCGACTGCTCCGTCGCCATGGCGGCTGGCTCCGATGCCGCGCGCAACGTGGCCGAGATCGTACTCGTCGACAACGATTTTGCCTCGATGCCCGCCGTGGTGGCCGAGGGCCGTCGCTCCATCAACAACCTGCAGCGTTCGGCCTCACTGTTCCTGACCAAGACGCTGTTCTCGATGGGCCTGGCGGCGCTGTGTATCGCGCTGCCGCCGTACCCCTTCGAGCCCATCCAGATGACGCTCATTAACTTCTTCTGCATCGGCGCGCCGGGCTTTGTGTTGGGCCTGGAGCCCAACAATGCTCGTGTGAAGGGTGCGTTTTTGAGCAACGTACTCAAGCGTGCACTGCCGGCGTCGATTGCGGTCATTTTGGCTGCGGCGCTCGATATCTTTGTGGCGCGCGTGTTTGGCTTTAGCCAGCTCACGCTGTCTACGATGTGCCTGCTTACGTCGTGCGCGGCGAGCGTCAGCCTAATCTGGCGCATCTCGCAGCCTCTCACGCCCTTACGTGTGGTGCTCTTTGTGTTTGTAGTCGCCGGCATCCTGGTGGGCGTTATCGGATTCCCGGAGCTGCTGTCTATTGCCAACCTGTCGATGGGCCAGATGGTTATCTTGGCTGTTATCGTGGTCTTTACCTGCTCGGTGTTCTTTAAGCTCGCCACGATGATGGATTCGCTCAAGCCGCGTCGTCGTCATGCCGCAACTGGTTTTGGCCGTGGTGTGTGCGTCCACCTGGGTCGCGGTGGCGGCAAGGTGAGCTCGACGGGTTCGACGGCCGAGCGTTTTGCCAAGCGCGTCGCCGCCGACATGGCGCAGCGCCGCGAAGATCGCACCGCTCGCGAGGCCGAGGCCCGCGCACTCGAGGGCGTGGCCCAGGCCCAGCCCAAGAAAAAGAAGAGTGCCGGAGCCAAGCGCTCTCGCGTGACCAAGTCCGCCCAAGGCATCAAGGTCTCGATGCCAAGCAAAAAGAAGAAGTAGCTACGCGCCCTGGCGATGTTGAATTGGTGCCTTGTTCCTGTGGGGCCGTGGCGATGTTATGCTCTAACCTCGATTGTTTGAATTGCTTCGAAAAGAGGATGCCGTGATCTGCCCGCACTGCCTTAAGACTATCGAGGACGGCGCCTCGTTTTGCCCCTACTGCAACGCCTATGTGGGTCCGGGCGATGGTCCCGAGCACACCGAGTTCGTGTTCTGTGAGGGCTGCGGTGCCCGTCTTTCTCCGCATGATCGTACGTGCCCCAAATGCGGACGCCCCGCTCCGGGTATCCTCTCTGAGGACGCGGCCGCATCCGACCTGGCAGCGGGCCGCACGGCGGGCTTTCCGCGCCTAACGCAAGAGCAGATCGATACCGAGGTGCCGCATGCGCCGGCCTCTGCCGCTGCGGTGCTTTCGGATGCCGCTGATCCTAACGAGACCTGCGTGCTGCCGGCTTTCGATAAGGATTTCGGTATCCCCAAGGTCGATATTCCCACGCCCGTTTCCCTGCATGACGATGCTCAAAAACCCAAGCGCAAGGTGCACCCCGACGAGGACGCCTATCACAAGCACAAGCGTCATATCCCCAAGCCGCTCATCGTCATCGCGGTCCTTGCCGTCCTTTGCGGCGGTGCCTATTGGTTCGTGACGGCCGATCCCATGGGTGTCATGCCTGGCTTCTATGACCAGTTTGGCCAGGCCGCGCAGACGACCTTCCCTACGCGCCAAAAGGGCGAGGCGACTGAGGACGATACCAAGCAGGACGATTCTGCCGAGGTGGTCCAGGAAGAAACCGTGCTCACCGATGATCAGCTCTATACCAGGCTCGACGGTCTGTATCAGACCATCGTGTCCTACGGTGACGAGGACCAGATCGGCGAGGTCATCGATTCCTTTAACAACGGTTATCTCCGAACGCCGCTGTCCACCCGTCAGGAGCTGTCGCAGAGTGCCTACGCCCTGCGCGACCAGATCAAAAAGACGCAAGATGAGCTCAACAACCTGAAAGTACAGGACGATACGGTCTATGCGGATGACATCGCCCACTTAAAGCAGCTTGCCGAGTGGATGTATGAGCGCGTCGACGTGATCTGCCAGAGCTGGGACATCTCGCTGGCCATTCCCGATGGCGAGTCGATGAGTTCCCACCAAAGCGATATCCTGGCGCCCATCGCGCAGGGCGGCAACAGCGCACTGAACCAGTACGACGCCAATGTGGGTTCCTGGAAGCCGCAGCAGCGTTCCTAAAATTAGTTCGCCATAGTCGGCATAACCTACGTGCGCAATTGATGTAAGCCCGTGCTTATTGCTACAATTCGTACAAATATGCTTTAAACGCACGAGGAAGGAACCACATGTTTGGTTTTAAGAAAGAGCTCTACACGCCCGAGTATCAGCTTGCCGGCGACGAGTGCGCCGTTATCGAGACGTCGAAGGGTACCATCAAGGTCAAGTTTGACGGTGAGGGCGCTCCCATTCATGTCGCGAACTTCTGCGAGCTTTCCACGATGGGTTTCTATGATGGCCTTAAGTTCCATCGCTATGTGCCCGGTTTTGTCATTCAGGGCGGCGACCCCAATACCCGCGATATGTCCGGCGCCGACGTCGCTGCCGGTCTTGAGGGCCCCGACGGCATGCCCGGTACCGGTGGCCCCGGCTACTGCATCAAGGGCGAGTTTGCCACCAATCCGCGCAACAGCCATGTCGATGGTGCCCTTGCCATGGCACGCTCCATGGACCCCGATTCCGCGGGTTCGCAGTTCTACTTCTGCCTGGGTGCCCAGCATAACCTCGATTCCGGTTACACCGTCTTTGGTACCACGGTCGAGGGTCTCGATGTGATTTCGCAGCTGCGTGCCGGCGACGAGATCGTCCATGTCGAGATCGTTCACGAGTAAAGGGGACTTCCTTGAATAGCCAGCTGATCCAACAGGGCCGCGCCGCTTACCGCGCGGGTGATTTTTCCGCTGCAGCCCAGATGCTTGGGGCGGCAAAAACTCCCGATGAGATTATGGGCGAGGCCGATCACCTTCGTGGCAACGCCTTGATGCACCTGGGCATGTATGCCGAGGCCGCCGAGGCCTACGCCGCTGCCCTCAATGACGGCACCTACGGCAAGCGCGGCGCGCTGCTCACCAACCGCGGCAAGGCACTCGCCGCCGTGGGCGACTACACGACGGCCGCTCAGGCGTTCTCTGCTGCTACGCAGGATGCTTCCTATGCCACGCCGTTCAAGGCCTATCTGGGCCTGGGTAACGCGCTGTTCCAGTCGGGCGACTATGCCAACGCGGGTACTGCCTTCCGTCAGGCTGCCATCGACGGCGCCAATCCGGCTCCTGCCGCCGCACTCGGCGAGCTTGGTCGTTGCTTCATTAAGCTCGGCCGTCCGGCGGATGCCGTGGAGACCTACCGCACGGCTATCGACTTTGCCGGCCCCCGCGACGACACGCGTGCGCTCAACGCCGGCATGGGTCAGGCGCTTTCTGCCGCCGGCCGCCCCTCCGACGCACTCGACGCCTTTAACGCCGCTACTGTCGATGGCATCTACCAGCTCACCTCCGAGCAGGCCGATGAGCTTGCCCGCGTGCACGATTCGCTTGCCGCGCTGTCTGCCCAGACGGCTATGGCCACGGCTCCGGCGCCCGCGATGGACGCTCCTGCCGTCGATCCGCTCGATCCTACGGGCGCGACTGGTCAGTTTATGCCCGATCCCTCGGACACCGGCTTCTTTACGCTGTCCGAGTCCGAGATGGTCCAGCAGGACCGTCAGGATCGTAAGCAGGCCAAGGTTCGTCGCCGCCATCGCCACACGGGTCTCAAAGTCTTCATCGTGCTGCTTCTGCTCATTTTGATCGCCGCGGGCGGTCTGGGCTTTGCCTACACGCGCGGCTTTGGCTTCCCGTCCCAGGAGTCTGTCGTTACCGATCTGTTCCAGGCTGCCGGCGACGGTGACACCGCAAAGGCCGAGTCTTGCCTGGCCTCGAGCCTGTCCGAGGACGCCAAGTCGATGATCATCTCCTCGATTCCGCAGGGTGCCACCGTGTCCGTCGAGGGCATGGATCAGTCCATGACCGAGACGACCGCTAAGGTTAAGGCATCGCTGTCCAAGGGCGGCGAGCAGGAGTACACCGTCAAATTCGTGCGCTCCGATAACCATATCGGCTGGGCCGTTTCCTCGCTCGATATGGATTTCTCGGCTGCTGACAACCAGTAGTGACCTTATGGGATTTAGCTTTGCCCGGCGCTTCACCGCAAGTGAGGTGCCGGGCTTGCGCTAGTATGATGAGCTAGTAGTTTTCCAGCAATCATCCAACACATCAGGAGTTGCGTTGTTTTCTTTGATGGATATGTTCTTCGGTAGCTATGCGGGCGATCTTGCCATCGACCTCGGCACCGCAAATACGCTTGTCTCCGTGCGCGGCAAGGGCATCGTCATTCGCGAGCCCTCTGTTGTCGCCATCGACAAGAACGACGAGCGCATCCTGGCGGTCGGTATCGAGGCAAAGCGCATGCTCGGCCGTACGCCCGGCAACATCGTGGCCGTTCGTCCCCTGAAGGACGGCGTCATCGCCGACTTCGATGTTACCGAGGCCATGCTTCGCTACTTTATCGACAAGGCGTCCGAGAAGCGCTATCCGTGGACCCCGCGTCCGCGCGTTGTCGTCTGCGTTCCTTCCGGCGTCACGTCGGTCGAGAAGCGAGCTGTCTTTGAGGCCACGATCCAGGCCGGTGCCCGCCAGGCCTATCTGATCGAAGAGCCTATGGCCGCCGCTATCGGCGCCGACCTGCCCGTCGAGGAACCCACCGGCTCCATGGTCATCGACATCGGTGGCGGTACCACCGAGGTCGCTGTTATCGCTATGGGCGGCATCGTCGTCTCGCAGTCCATCCGTATTGCCGGTGACGAGTTCGACCAGGCCATCCTCACGCACGTTCGCGATGCCTACAACCTGGCCATCGGCGAGCGTACGGCAGAGGACATCAAGATCAAGGTCGGTTCCGCCGTGCCGCTCAAGGACGAGCTCGACGTCGAGGTCAACGGCCGCGACGTGATCACCGGTCTGCCCAAGACCGTGCGCATCGAGAGCGAGGAGATTCGTCGCGCACTCAACAAGCCACTCGACGAGATGGCCAAGGCCGTCAAGGACGCACTCGACGCTACGCCTCCCGATCTTGCCTCGGACCTTATGTACTACGGCATTTTGCTGACCGGTGGCGGTGCGCTGCTGCGCGGTCTCGACGTGCGCCTGCGCGATGAGACCGGTGTTTCGGTCAACGTCAGCCCCACGGCGCTCGATAATGTCGTTAACGGCTGCGCCCGCGTGCTCGAGGCCAATGCGTTTGATGGCGGCTTCGTCCAGACCAATGCTTAATTTCCAAAAGGTGGATTCCATTTGGCACGATCTTCGGGTTTCTCCACAAATCTGAATACCAAGCGACAATCAACGGGTATGCGCCCGTTGATTGTTTTCAGCCTGATTTCGGTGTTGCTGCTCACGTTTTACATCCGCGAGGGCGAGGCAGGGCCGATTCATGCCGTGCGTTCGGGCGTAACGACGATTACCTCTCCGGTGCGCTTTGTGGGCTCGGCTGTGGCGGCTCCCTTCAATGCGATTGGCAACGTGTTCTCTAACCTAACGGCGTCGCAGGACACGCTCGACGAGCTCAAGAAGCAAAATGAGGAGCTGACCTCTAAGGTCGCCGAGCTTTCTGAGGCTCAAAAGACCGCTGAGCGTCTGGAGGGGCTGGTCGGCCTGCAGTCGACCTACAACCTCAAATCGACCGCTGCTCGTATTGTCGGTGCCTCCGGCGATGCCTGGACCTCGACCGTTACCATCGACAAGGGCTCTGCCGACGGGCTTACCATCAACATGCCTGTGACGAGTTCGGCCGGTGTTATCGGCCAGATCATCGAAGTCTCGGCCAAAACGTCCACCGTGCGCCTGATTGGCGACGAGAACTCCGGCGTATCCGCCATGGTGCAGGACACGCGCGCCCAGGGCATGCTGCAGGGTCAGGCTGACGGCACGCTGCGTCTTGAGTACGTGAGCGTCGACTCCGATGTTAAGGTTGGCGACATCATCGTGACCTCGGGCATCGGTGGCGTGTTCCCCAAGGGTCTACCGCTCGGCACCGTCTCGTCGGTTGAGAAATCGGCAAACGACGTGTACTACACCATTGTGGTGCGCGCTCAGACCACGGCCGAGAACAACGAGGAAGTGCTGGTCATCACCTCGCTGACCGACGAACAATCGGCCTCGGATGAGGACGTGAGTACGGCCAACAGCACGCCGCAGGGAACGTCGCGCGACGCTGCGACCAAGACGAAGGACGAGAGCTCGGATGACAGTTCCGACACGTCCGAGACGACCGATTCTGGCTCGAGCGAATAGGGGGCATGTCCATGGATCTACACGAGCAGGGGATGAGCTCCCGTACGTTTGTGATCGCCGCCATCGTGTGCGTGCTGCTGCAGGCAGGCCTGGCACCGCAGATCTCCATTGCGGGCGGTCGCGTCAACTTCATGATTATCCTGGTGTGCCTAAGCGTGTTCTCGGGCGACCCGACCCGTGCCGTCGTGTGCGGTTTTTGCAGCGGCTTGTTTTATGACCTGTCCGCTGCCGTGCCGGTGGGCGTTATGTCGCTCCTGCTGACCGTGGGCTCTTTTGCCCTGGTGCACAGCGCCGTCGGTCAGACGGGCGGTACCCCGAGTGCGCGCGGCATCACCGTGGGCGCCTTTGCGCTCGTCATTAATGTGATCTACAGCATCATCTTGCTGTTTATGGGTTTGGAGACGAGCTTTGTCGTGGCGATCTTTGGGCATGCGTTGCCGTCTTCGATCCTGACGGGTCTGGTTGCCATTCCGTTTTTGATGTCCGGCGTCGTGCCGCAGTCCGGCTATGGATTCTCCGCACGTGGCGGACGCCAGACGGGTATGCGCTTTAAGCCCAAGACCCGCAAGCTCAAATAGGGGAGGCCCGTAGATGTCTTCCCAGATGACGGTTATTATCGCCGGTATCGTGCTGGTTGTGGCCATCGTGGTCGCGCTGGTCGTCATGCGTCGTGGCGATTCCCGTTTTACCTACGATACGCAGCATGGAACGGCCCCGCGCGCCACCGAGGGCGAGGGCAATACCGCGTCGACCGCCTTTAAGGGCCGCTTTTCCATCCTCACCACGGGTGTGGGCGCGATGTTTGCGGCGCTTGCCGTCAAGCTGTGGGGCATGCAGATGGTCTCATCGGACTATTACGAGAAGCAGGCCAATAGTAATCAGACTCGCACCGTTACAACACCCGCTGTGCGCGGTCGCATCCTCGACCGCAATGGCGTGGCGCTTGTCCAGAACCGTCCCTCACTTGCTGTCGTGGCCTACCGCGACCTTGCCGAGGATGAGGTTCTGGTTCGCCATCTTGCCAACGTGCTTGGAATGCCTTACGTGGCGGTCCTTCGTAATATTCAGGACAATACAGAGGGCGCTCAGAGCCTGCATACCATCGCGACGGACGTCCGTCGCTCCACGGTTGCCTATATTCAGGAGCATGCCGGCGAGTTCCCGGGCGTCAAGATTGCCGAGCGTACCGAGCGCCAGTATCCATATGGCGAGACGGCATGCCATATCTTGGGCTATACCGGCACCATTACCTCCGAGCAGCTCGAGGCCCAGAATAAGAAAACCTCTGGCGATGATGATGCTTCTGCTGGCAAGATTACGTACCAGTCGGGCGATATCGTGGGCCAGGCGGGCGTTGAGAGCTACTACGAAAACCTGCTGCAGGGTATTCGTGGTGAGCAGACCGTCAAGGTCGATGCCTCGGGCAATGTGACCGGTCAGGCCGGCGCCGTGCCCGCGAAGGCCGGCTCTGACATTAAGCTCACGCTCGACCTTAAGATCCAGCAGGCCTGCGAGACGGCGCTGGCGAGCGCTATCGAGCTTGCCAAGACCACTGGCTACAGCAATGCCGGCAACGGCGCTGTAGTGTGTCTCGATCCCAACAATGGCGAGATCCTGGGCATGGCGAGCCAGCCCAAGTTCGATCCGTCCGTCTTTATTGGCGGCGTCTCAAATGACGTGTGGACCGAGCTCAATGATGACAAGGGTTCCCACCCGCTGCTCAACCGCGCCATTAGCGGACAGTACATGTCGGCCTCGACCATCAAGCCGCTCTCGGCACTGGCCGGTCTTGAGTTTGGAACCTACACGTCGGGGCAGACGACCAACTGCACGGGTTATTGGACGGGTCTGGGCAAGTCGTGGGGCAAGTACTGCTGGCTGCATTCCGGCCACGGCACCATGACGCTGCAGTCGGGTATCGCCAACTCGTGCGACCCTGTCTTCTACGACATGGGCAAGGCGTTCTTTTATGACGAGCAACATCCCGAGGGTCTGCAGGAGGTCTTTCGTCGCTGGGGTCTAGGCAAGACCTGCGGTATCGATCTGCCGAGTGAGGGCGCGGGCCGTATTCCCGATGCCGAGTGGAAAGAGTCGTACTTCACCGACGCATCTGCCGAGGACCGCAAGTGGAATGCCGGCGATATGACCAACATTGCCATCGGTCAGGGCGACATCCTGGTGACGCCCCTGCAGATGGCGTGTGCCTATATGGGTCTTGCCAACGGCGGCAAACAGTACGTGCCTCACGTGTTTTTGTCTGCCGTGTCGCGCGATGGCGACGGCGATGCCTATAAGTACAACGGCAAGGGCAAGAAGAAGCGCCTGGAGGCCAAGATCAACAGCGATTCGGATTTGGCTCTTGTTCGCAACGGCATGCACGACGTGATTTACACGGCATCGACGTCCCTGGCGGCTCACTTTGGCACCCTGACGCCGCAGGTATACGGCAAGTCGGGCACGGGCGAGAAAAGTGGCGAGGATGAATACGCGTGGTTCTGCGCCTATGCACCGGCCGATGACCCCAAGTATGTCATCGCTACCGTCCTGGAGCAGGGCGGCGGTGGCTCAGATACCGCGATGCATGTCGTGCGCGACGTGCTCGGCGTGATTTATGACGAGCCCGATACCTCTTCGGCCTCGGGCGATTCTTCGGTTCGATAGGAGGTTGCGATGGATTTTTCTCCGGCGGATCTGTTCCGTTCAACCAAGACCGGCTCTCGCAGCAGCCTGGACCGTGTCAACAAGCAACTTTCGGCCTCGCGCGGCACGTTTCGCCAAAAGGTGCATATCGGTGTGCTCGTGGCTACTGTGGCCCTCGTCGCCTACGGTGCCATCATTATCTGGTCGGCTTCGCAGTTTAAGGCCGACGCTTCGTTCTCACGCCATCTGCTGGGAATTGGCATCGGAGCGGTGCTGGCGGTGCTGGTCTGGCGTACCGACCTGCGCGGTATTTCCAATTTCTCGACGGCGTTGCTCGTCATCGACCTGATCGTGATCCTCTCGCCCAAGATTCCAGGTCTGTCCTATACGGGCGGTCTGGGCATGACGGGCTGGATCAAGATTCCCGGTATCGGCTTGACATTCCAGCCGGTTGAGCTTGCCAAGCTCATCACCATCTTCTTTATTGCTACGCTTGGCTCGCAGTATAACGGTCGCATCGATACCGTTCGCGACTACGTCAAGCTCTGCGGCATGCTGTCCATTCCGTTTTTGGCCGTCGTTGCCATGGGCGACCTGGGCTCGGGCCTGGTCGTGCTTGTTTCGGGCGCCATCGTCATTTGTATGAGCGGTGCACGCCGCGAATGGGTGCTGTCGACCCTGGCCCTGCTCGTGGGTCTGGTGGCCCTCGTTCTGGCGCTTGATTCGGTCTTTGATTCGTTGCTCGGCCACGATGTGCTCATCAAGCAGTACCAGATGAACCGTCTGACGGTCTTTATCGACCCCGATAATGCCGATTCGGACGATGCCTACAACCTGCAGCAGTCGCTTATCGCCGTTGGCTCGGGCGGCTTCTTTGGTAAGGGTTTGGGCCATGCGACGCAGTCGGCCGGCGGCTTTCTGCCTGAGTTCCACACCGACTTCGTCTTCGCCTTCCTGTCCGAGACCTTTGGCTTTTGCGGTTCCTTTTTGCTCCTGTGCCTCTACGTGCTGTTGATCTTTTCGACGATTCGCGTCGCCTTTAAGTGCGAGTCCCTGTTTTTGCGTCTTTCGTGTGTTGGCATCGTTGGCATGTGGGCGTTCCAGACCTTCGAAAACATCGGCATGTGCATCGGCATGATGCCGATTACCGGTATTCCGCTACCGTTTATTAGCTTCGGTTCGTCTTCGATGATGATTCAGCTGCTGACGGTGGGTATCGTACAATCCATATGGCGGCATCGTTCGGGCGCCGCGTAACCGCTGGAGGGGTTTGCTATGAAAATTCCCGTAGATAAGCTGACCCGCGCTTTTAAGATGGGCGCGTCCGTTAAGAAGGATTCCGATACGCCGGTGCGCGTCTCGGTCTATCTGGATTCGTCTGCCTCGCGCTTTCTGGCCGAGACGGTGCGTGATGCCTTTGTGCCGCAGACGACCTCGGGCATTGTGCGCGTCGAGCGTCTGGGGGAGGAGCGAATTGCTCCAAAGACCGATACCGATGTGGTGCTGGTGCTCTCGTGTGGTTCCGACCGCTTGGAGAGTGCCGCGCAGGAGCTCGTGATCGCCGGCGCGCCCGTGTGCGTGCTTGCCGAGTCTGCTGTGGAGGTGCCGTTTATCGAGGAGTCCACGCCCATGCTTGGCGTGGTAGCGGCAACCGATAAGACGTATCTGCTCGAGACGCTTGCCCGCTGGATTCTCGATCGCACGGACAAGGAAACGGCTTTTGCGGCGAACTTTGCCTTCATGCGCATCGCGGCGGCCAATCGTATCATTACCTCGTGCGCGCTCACCAATATGGCGACCGGTGCGCTGGTGTTTTTGCCGGGCGCCGATTATCCCGTTATGGCGCTGGCGCAGGTGGGCATGCTCTTTGAGCTCGCTGCCGTCTTTGGACGCGGCATTAAGCCTGAGCGCGGCTACGAGGTCGCGGGCGTGCTTGCCGGCGGTCTTGTGATCCGCGCGGTCACCCGCGCGCTCGTCAAACAGACGCCGCATATTGGGTTTGCCGTCAAGGCGCTCACTGCTGCCGCGGGCACCTACGGCATGGGCCGTGCGCTTGTTTCGCTCTACGAGCGCGATGTCGACTACAGCCGTGCCAACGAGGTGGTCACTGCCACGTTCTCCCGCGTTCGCGATCTGGTGACCACGGTCGCGGGCGCTACCCGTCCTATGGCGTCCTACCAAGACGCATCCGATCTCGCTGCTTAGGGGTTTTCCGTTGCGCGTTGCATACCAAGACTGTTTTCATTTAATTGAGCCGTTGCTCGCCAAGGTCGAGAAGCCGAGCCGCTATATCGATCACGAGTGGGGCACGCTTTCCAAGGCCGATGCCGACTACCGTTGCTGCCTGATCTATCCGGATGTGTACGAGGTCGGTTTGCCCAACCAGGGTATCGCCATCCTCTACAACATCCTTAACCAGGCCGAGGGCATCTCCTGCGAGCGTGGCTATGTGCCGTGGCCCGATATGGGTGACGCTATGCGCGAGGCAGGCATTCCGCTGCTCTCGCTCGAGGGCGCAGCGCCGGTCGCTTCGTTTGACATCGTCGGTCTGCATGTGCCGCACGAGATGGCGGTGACGAACTTCCTCGAGGCACTCGACCTCGCTGGCATTCCGCTGTTAGCGGCCGACCGAGGTGAAGACGACCCCATCATCATCGCCGGCGGCCCCTCGGTGTACAACCCCGAGCCGTACGCGGCCTTCTTCGATGCCATCCTTATCGGTGAGGGCGAGGAATCGCTGCTCGAGACCTGCCAGCTGCATCGCCGCCTGCGTGACGAAGGGGTCCCGCGCGCGCAGATTGTCGAGCAGCTTGCATCCATTGCCGGCAACTACGTGCCGTCGCTCTATGAGGTTCGTCACGACGAGCCCTGCTCGCCGCATGGCTACACCGTGCCGCGTGAAGGCAAGGATGCGCCGACCGTGGTCTACAAGCGCGTCGTCGAGGATTTCGGCGCCACGAATCCGCTGTCGCAGTCGTGCGTGCCCTACGCGCAGCTGGTTCACGACCGCCTGTCTATCGAGATCCTGCGCGGCTGCGCCCGCGGCTGTCGTTTTTGTCAGGCCGGCATGACGTATCGCCCGGTGCGCGAGCGCTCGGCCGACCAGATCGTCTCGTCGGTGATTCAGGGTCTGGAAAAGACCGGCTATGACGAGGTGTCGCTGACCTCGCTCTCCACGACCGACCACTCCTGCATTCGCGACGTGCTCGGCAGGCTCAACCGTCGCCTGGAGGATACGGGTATTCGCGTGTCTATTCCGTCGCAGCGCCTGGATTCGTTTGGCGTGGATATGGCCGAGTCGGTCGCCGGCGAAAAGAAGGGCGGCCTGACGTTCGCGCCCGAGGCCGGCAGCCAGCGCATGCGCGACATCATTAACAAGAACGTGACCGAGGAGGACCTGGACCGTGCGGCCAAGGCGGCCTTCGAGGCCGGCTGGAACCGCATGAAGCTCTACTTTATGATGGGCCTTCCCGGCGAGCGCGACGAGGACATCGTGGCCATCGCAAATCTGGCCGATCACGTGCTGGAGCTCGGTCGTTCCGTGGTGCCCAAGGCTCGTCGCGGCTCGATCTCGGTGTCCATCTCGGTTTCGGTCTTTATCCCCAAGGCTGCCACGCCGTTCCAGTGGTGCCCGCAGCTCGACTACGACGACGTCAAGCGTCGCCAGAAGCTGCTTATCACGAGCGTTCGCAACCGTGCCGTCCGCGTTCATTACCACGATGCCGAGACCTCGCTCATCGAGGCTGCGCTGTCCCGCGCCGGTCGTGACATGACGCCCGTCATCATCGATGCTTGGCGCGCTGGCTCTCGCTTTGACGCCTGGGTAGAGCATTTCTCGCTCGATAACTGGAAGGAGGCTGCTGCCAAAAACGGCATCGACCTCAATGAGCTTGTGCACCTGCCCTACGAGTTGGACTGGCGCCTGCCGTGGGAGCATGTGAGTCCCGGCTGCACGCGCGGCTTCCTCGAGCGCGAGTACCGTCGCTCGCTCGAGGGTGTCACGACTCCCGACTGCACCCGCACGTCGTGCACCGGCTGCGGGATCTGCCCCACGCTCCACGCCAAGAATGTATTGATGGGTGATCGCGCATGAGTGAGCGCCTGACCGACAACCCCTCGCTCTTTAGACTTCGTGTTCGCTATGGCAAGCGCGATCGCCTTAAGTACCTTGGCCATCTCGAAGTGATCCATACCATTGAGCGCATCGTGCGCCGTGCGGGACTTCCCTATGCCGTCACGCAGGGCTTCTCTCCGCACATGCGCGTGGGCTTCTCTTCGGCGTTACCGGTGGGTACGTCGTCGACCTGCGAGTGGTATGACCTGTTTATGACCGAGTTCGTGGCGCTCGACGAGGCGTTTGGGCGCCTGGCTGCGGCGTCTCCGGCCGATCTGGCGCCCATCGAGGCGGCGTACATCGACGTGCGCACGCCGGCGTTGACGGCGCAGCTCACGCGCCTGTCGTATCGCATCGACCTGCATCTGGACCCCGAGGCGCCCGTAAGCGTCGACGAGGTGCGTCGTGCGATCGACACGCTGCGCGCGGACCATGGCATCGACTACGCGCGTGGCAAAAAGAGCAAGCGCTTGGATTTGGATCACACACTCGTGGGCTATGAGCTCACGGCGGGGGAGCGTCCGGACCATTTGGTGCTCATGCTCGACACCCATGCCGACAACGAGGGCTCCATGCGTCCGGAAATTTTGCTTTCCGCTGCTGATGTTTTGTTGCAGGGCTTGACCCCGGGCGTGGATGCACCTATTGTTTCCACCGGTATGCAAGACCTCGTGACCATCTGCTCCTACGATGTCGAGCGTCAGAATCAAGCATGCGAGGACGACGAGGGCCGACTCGTCAGCCCCATACCTGTGCGAACTTGTGGATTTGCTCCACATACTCGTTGACGGGGGTATTTTCGCCTGCTACTATATTCGGCTGTTGCACTAACTGATGCATGAAGGGCAAGTAAACATGTACGCAATCGT
The DNA here is from genome assembly GCA_036312785.1 of Collinsella sp. GTDB lineage: Bacteria > Actinomycetota > Coriobacteriia > Coriobacteriales > Coriobacteriaceae > Collinsella. Next base: position 5,163 of record JAXJNG010000022.1, on the reverse strand, counting down.
TAACACGGGCGGCAAGCAGTACAAGGTCGCCACCGACGATGTCATCACCGTCGAGAAGATCGAGGGCAATGAGGGCGACAAGGTCACCCTGCCGGTTATCTTCCTCAACGATGGTAAGAAGATCGTCACCGATCCCGACAAGCTGGCCAAGGCCAAGGTTACCGCTCAGATCGTTGAGCAGTTCAAGGGCGAGAAGCAGCTGGTCTTCAAGTTCCACAAGCGCAAGCGCTATCGTCGTCTGAAGGGTCACCGTCAGCAGCTCACTAAGCTGAAGATCGTGAAGGTTCAGGCTACCTCCCGCGCCAAGAAGGCTGTCAAGGCAGAGGCTGAGGCTGTTGCCGAGGCTCCCGTCGCCGAGTAGATTACACTCGTAACGAAAGAGTAGGTATACACAATGGCACACAAAAAAGGACTCGGTTCCTCCCGTAATGGCCGTGACTCCCGCGGTCAGCGCCTTGGCACGAAGCGCTATGCCGGCCAGACGGTAACCACGGGCACGATTCTCGTCCGTCAGCACGGCACGCACATCCACCCGGGTGAGAACGTTGGCCGTGGTAAGGATGACACGCTGTTCGCGCTGGTCGACGGTACCGTTGAGTTCCACAAGGGTATCAAGCACAGGGTCAGCGTACGCCCGCTCGCGAACGCGTAATTCACCCTTCATAGAGCACATATGTGGGAGGCACTTGAGTTTTAGGATTCAAGGGTCTCCCTCTTTTTTGTAGGAGGCGATTCTGTTGTCACAGTTCACCGATATCAGCCGCATTAACGTGTGCGGCGGCGACGGCGGAGCCGGATGCATGTCGTTTAGGCGCGAGGCATTTGTCCCCAAGGGCGGCCCCGATGGCGGCGACGGCGGTCGTGGCGGCAATGTCGTCATCCAGGCCGATGCTCAGCTGTCTTCGCTGATCGATTACCGCTTTAAGCATCACTTCCGCGCCGAGCGCGGCACGCACGGGCAGGGTGCCCGTCGTAACGGTAAGAGCGGCGAGGACCTGATTCTCAAGGTCCCTATGGGCACCGTGGTGCGCGAGCTCGACCCCGAGACGCAGACACCGATGTTCGAGATTGCCGACCTGGTGCACGACGGCGAGCGCGTCGTCGTGGCGCCCGGTGGTGCCGGCGGTCTGGGCAATACCCACTTTGTGACGTCGGTGCGCCGCGCTCCGGCCTTTGCCCAGCTAGGCGAGCCGGCCGAGGAGCACTGGATTGAGCTCGAGATGAAGCTTATGGCCGATGCCGCGCTCGTGGGCTTCCCCTCGGTGGGTAAGTCATCTCTCATCGCGCGCATGAGTGCCGCCCGCCCCAAGATCGCCGACTACCCGTTTACCACGCTCGTGCCGAATCTCGGCATGGTGCGTGCCGGCGAATATTCTTACGTCGTTGCCGACGTTCCCGGTTTGATCGAGGGCGCGAGCGAGGGCAAGGGCCTGGGTCACCAGTTCCTGCGCCACATTGAGCGTACGGCTCTGATCATGCATGTCGTCGACATGACGGGTGGTTTTGAGGATCGCGATCCGGTCGAGGACTATCGCATCATCAACCGCGAGCTCGAGCAGTATGGCGCCGAGCTCTCGGAGCGTCCGCAGATCGTCGTTGCCAACAAGTGCGACGCGCCGGGCACGGCCGACAAGATTGTCGACCTTAAGCGTGCAGCGCTCGACGACGGCCATATGTTCTTTGCCGTGTCCGCCGTGACGGGTGCCGGTCTCAACACGTTGATGCTTGCCGTGGGCGAGCAGGTGGCTAAGCTGCGCGCCGAGTTGGCGGTCTCGGATGAGCCGGTCGTTCTGCGCGACGATGAGTGGGAGCGCCGTCGCCTGCAGCGTGAGAAGCGTTTCCGCATTGTCCAGGAAGAGCCCGGTGCCTTCCGCGTGGTCGGTCGTGCCATCGAGCGCATGGTCATCCAGACCGACTGGGAAAATGAGGAAGCCGTCATTTACCTGCAGCATAAGTTTGCGCGTATGGGTGTTGACGACGCGCTCGAGAAGGCCGGTTGCCGTGCGGGCGACGAGGTCCGCATTTGCCAGCGCGCCTTTGACTTTGAGGGCGCCGAGGACTTCTCGGAGTACGAGGAGCTCGAGGATGCTGGCGAGGACGTTGCCGTCGAGGCCATTGACGTGGCCGATGCTGCGGATGAGGGCGTCGAGGTTGTCGATGCGGCGGATGCCGCGGGCGATGCCGAGACCTCGGAGGGCGAGTAGGCCATGTCGCTGCGCGGTGGAATCGGTCTGCCCGAGCTCCCTCTAGAGGACGGGCAGGAGTTTAGGCTCGGCATTATGGGTGGCACCTTTGATCCCATCCATTACGGGCACCTGGTGACCGCCGAGCAGGCGCGTGAGTCCCTCGACTTGGATGCCGTGCTCTTTATGCCGGCGGGCACGCCTGCCTTTAAGCTTGACAAGCCGGTGACGCCTGCCGAGGACCGTTATGCCATGACGGTCCTCGCCACCGCCGCGAACCCGGCCTTTTTGGCGAGCCGGTTCGAGATCGACCGCCCGGGCGTAACCTATACGGCTGATACGCTTCATGCCCTTCGCGACTTTTACCCGCCGCAGGTAAAGCTCTACTTTATTACGGGCGCCGATGCGATTATCGATATCGTGACCTGGCATGATGCCGAACGAATCGCTGAGCTTGCTACCTTTATTGCGGCGACACGACCGGGCTTTGATATCGATACAGCGCGTGCCCGAATCAAAGAGTCGGGGCTGCCGTTCGACGTGCGCTATATTCAGATTCCGGCGCTGGCGATCAGCTCGACGAACATTCGTAAGCGAGTTGCCCGCGGCATGAGCGTGCGCTATCTTACGAGCGAGTCCGTGCTCGGCTACATTCGCAAACGCAGACTATATGCCGATTTGAGCCAAGAAGATTTTGAGTGATGGGGGGTCTACGTTGTCGGTAGAGGATCAGTTTGAGGGCGATGAGCGCGCGCTGCTCAAGCGCATTCAAGAGCTGCTCGATGTTCGCATGAAGGATAAGCGCAAGCGCTATGTGCATTCGCTGGGTGTTGCCGAGACCGCACTTCATCTGGCCGAGGTCTACGGCGTTGACCGCTTTGATGCCGCTGCCGCCGGCCTGATCCATGACTGGGACAAAGTGCTCTCCGACGACGAGCTCGTGGCCCGCGCGCTTCACTATGGCATCAAGGTTGCCGGTTCTCCTTCTGCCGCGACGCCGCTTTTGCATGGCCCTGTTGCCGCCTATGAGCTTCCGCAGCTTTTTCCCGAGCTGTCGCCGGCCGTTTTCCAGGCTGTCGACCGTCACACCGTGGGTGCCTGCGACATGACGCCGCTCGATATGGTGGTCTTTGTGGCCGATGCCATCGAGCCCAACCGCCACGGCGACTATGCGCATGCGCTGCGCAAGATGGTGGGGGAGTCGACGCTCGATGAGTTGTTCTTCTCCTGTTTTGCGCAGGGTCTGGTCTATGTGATCCAGTCCGGGCGCTATCTTTATCCCACGGCTATTACGATTTACAACCATTACGCCCAGCTGCGCTAGCTCGGGCTGTCTAGAAAGAGGTATTCCATGGCCGACGAGACCATGACCGACGAGCAGATTCTTGAAGGCGTGGAGCACAAGAGCTTCGCCGCCACGTCCGACCGCACTGCCGCCTCGCTGTCCGCGAGCGGTGTCGCCGCCGAGGATGTCGCCCGCGCCGCCGCGCAGGCCGCCTACGACAAGAAGGGCGAGGACGTTCAGGTGCTCGACCTGACCGAGCTTTCCGATGTGTGCGACTACTTTGTGCTTGCCACCGGTGCCAACAACCGCCAGGTCGATTCAATTGTCGACGAGATCGAGGAGAAGGTCGCCGAGGCTTGCGGCGAGCATCCGTTCTCCATCGAGGGCCGCGAGCAGAAGACTTGGATGCTCATGGACTACGGTTCGGTTGTCGTCCACGTCTTCACTCCCGAAGCCCGCGACTTCTACCGCCTCGAGAAACTCTGGGGAGACGCCCCCCAGCTCCCCCTCAATCTCCTCTAGTAGCTCATTTGAGACGGGGTTTAGCTACCCTCACGCATATCGCCGGGCAGTTGCGGTTTTCCGCAGCTACCCGGCTTTCTTTTTGCCCAAAGTAGCTAATTTGGGACGGGGCTTTTTTAGCTACTACCTACCGTTCGCCGATAGAAGCGAGTTGCGGTTCATTGCGTGATATTTAGCTTTCCGACTCGGGTAACGTATTTGTTATCTGTAGAGGAGGAGATGCGTATGACTCGGACCGCGCGGGAAATCTCTGTTTACGGCTATTACCATGTCGTCCAAAAGGGCTGTGGTGGTCAGCTGATATTTGAGGATGCCGATGATCGGATATATTTGATTCGGTTGCTTGCCTCGAAATGCCGAAAATACGACGTTAATATCATTGCTTGGTGCCTTATGGACAACCATATTCACTTGTTGCTAGATGATGAACATGTTCACCTGAGCGATTGCATGCACTCTGTTACGACTGCATATGCGATGTATTTCAACGCGAAAACCGGACGGAAGGGACCAGTTTTTCAGGATCGATTTAAGAGCGTGCCGATTCTTAACGATGATCAGCTGCTCAACTGTGTGAGATATATTCACGATAATCCTGCGAAAGCCAGGATTGGGACTGCTTCACTATATCGTTGGAGCAGTTTTAGCGAATATATGGGATACCCGGGTATTTGTATGACTGAATGTGTGCTAGGTTTGCTCGGAGATTCTCAGAGATTTTTTGCTTTCAGTACCTCGGGAGAACCGAATCGATATTGCTTCCGTGACGGCGCTCATGTGAGCGACATAGATGCACTGGAGTTTGCACAGGCTCTCCTTAAGCCGTATGAGCCTCACCACCTTAAAGATTTGCCTAAAGCCGTGCGCGACAACTACATCCGTACGCTCAAAAACGAGGGCTTTTCGATAAAGCAGATCGTGCGCCTCACGGGCATCGGTCACTGCACGATTCAGAAGGTCAAGCTCGATCAGTAGCTATTTGGGACAGAGTTTTGTTGCGGCGGGCAAACCGGACATCCGGGGTAGTCAATTTGGGACGTGTCTCTATAGTTTTGTCAACCGTGTGCTTCGCGCCATTTCGGCATGGCGCATCCGGGCGCCAGGCCCCCCGCTTGGTTTCCTCTTCGGTTGATCCCGCCGCCCGCTAGGCCGCGTACGGGACGGCGTCGCGCA
>JAXJNG010000021.1:0-91261 GCA_036312785.1 Collinsella sp. | reverse complement strand
GGCGCGCAACGGCGGCCCGGTGGACCTGTCGCCGTCGACCATCTACCGCTGGGTCTCGGCGGGCTACGACGGCATGACCAACATGGAGCTCAGGCGCAAGGTCGGCTACAGGCCGAGGAGGCGCGCCGCCGGCCGGGCGGCGACCCGCCACTCCGCCCGCAGGTCGTACGCCGCGTTCCTCGCCCTCGGGGAGGACGCGTGCGCCGCGGCCTGGGAGATGGACACCGTCGAGGGCGCCCGGGAGGACTCCGCCTGCCTGCTCACGCTGCTGCACCGCCCCAGCAGGCTGCAGCTCGCGCTGCCGCTGGCGGAGAAGACCGCCGGGCGCGTCGCGGCCGCCCTGGGCGATATCAGGGAGGTCCTCGGCGCCGACGGCATGGGCAGGGTCTTCCGCGCCGTGCTCACCGACAACGGCGCCGAGTTCTCCGACGAGGGCGCGATCGCCGCGCTCCTCGGCGAGGGGCCCGGCGAGACGAGGCTGTTCTACTGCGACCCCAGGCGGAGCGACCAGAAGGGCGCCTGCGAGCGCAACCACGTCGAGATAAGGAAGCTGCTGCCCAAGGGCTCCGGACTCAGGTTCGACCGGCTCTCCCCGGCCGACCTGGCGCTCGCCATGTCGCACGTGAACTCCGAGCCCCGCGGCGCGCTCGGCTTCTCGACGCCCGCGCGCGCCTTCAGGGCGATGCTCGGGGAGGACGCGGCGGCGCTGCTGGACGCCTACGGCGTGGAGGACGTGGCGCTCGGCGATCTCGACCTGACGCCGGGGCTCATCGAGAGGGCGCGCGCCGAGAGGGGCGATGCCCCGCTGGCCTAGCCTAGAGGAAAAACGGAATAGACGGACCGACCGTCCGGCTGAGTCTGGGAAGAGGTGCCGGGCGGCGGGCGGAGCATGGCCACCGGACCCATCGAAACACATCTCCACCGTTCCTTCAACTGGGAAAACGGCGCCCCCGGACCCCAGGAGGGGCCGCGGGGGCGTTCGGCTAACTGCGGGAATGGCCTATTTGCTCAATGTGTTCGGCTGAGATCGGAAATCAACCTCAAACAATCAGACGGCAGCCCGCACTCCTGAGAGCTGCCCCGCACCCCCGGCCATCACCTTACGGCAACAACCGGTGCTACTCCCCTACTTCCCAAATAGCGCACCCAGCAGACCGCGGCGTTTGGGCTTCTCCTCTCGGTAGGAACCCTCGACGGCGGCTGCAACCTGGCGCGGTTGCTCGCCGCCTCCACGGCGCACGATCTGGTACAGGAAGGGCGATTTAACGTATTTGACCTCGAAGGGCGTGGCGTGCACGGTGCTCTCACCGGACAGATGCAGGCTCGGGCTGAGCGGCGCCACGATATGCGTTTCGCGCTTGTCGCTAAACACCACCGCGGCCGCGCGGCCCGTCTGGCCGTTTACGGCAATGCGCACCTGCTCGCCATCGCGGCCGTCTGTCGCCGGACGATCGACAAAGTAGACCGGCACCATCACCAGGCCGTCCTTATGTTTGCGGGCCTTGCGCGCCCACATGCGAATGCTCTTTTTATTGAGCCCCAGTACAGCCTCGGCGTCGTTGCCCGCAACGTCGAGCGCCAACTTATCAATGACCACCTGGTCCTTGGTAGACGCATCGACTGAGACAACGCGAAAGTCACCTTCCTGCATGGCGGGATCGAACGGACCGACCTTGGCAAAGTCCCACGGCTCCAAAATGCCCATGAGGCGAACGTCCAGGTAGTTTGCCCTGGGGTATGCCCAGTCGAGCACCTCGTAGTACACCAAGGCCTCCTTGCTCAGGCCCTTGCCCGGGAAGCTCGCCATCATGCGCAAGTCCGCCAGCGCCATGGGGAAATAGAAGAGCATCATGTCGTTTTGGATCGCGTCTTCCACGTCGTGCCCGGCAAAGGCATCCGGATACTGGCGCACCAGCTGCAGCGCGTTGGCACGTGCCTGCTGCGGCGAGATTTCGCAGGGAATACCCTGCTCGGGCACATACTCCGCACCAACGCCCATGGTCAGGCGCTTGCTAAACGTCCCCGGCTTGAGCAGGTCCGCAATGCCGATCTTATTGCCGCAGGACGGGCACTCAAACACACGCTGCGTTGACTCGCCCTCAAAGGACGCTCCGCAGAAGGGGCAAGGAATGCTCACATGCGTGGCCTCTTGGAACTCCTGCGCCGTGCCGCGATCCTCCCACAGCAGATGTTCCAGGACCGACTGATTGCGCCAGTGCGCATTGAAGAAATACCAGTCCGGGTCCTGCGGGCGCTCGAGTTGCGACACATGCGTGAGTTTGAGCAGTCCATCCACCACCGTCAACGGCGTATGGCGAATACCCAAAGCGCTCTTGGGCTCTCCGGCGTCCGCCTGCCACGGAACCACCGTGCCGCAATAGGCGCACTCAAAGCTGCGCTTAGCCTGGTGCGAGTACATAGGGCCGCCGCAGTTTTGACATTTTATGGCAAACATCTCGTCCATGGAAACGTCCTCCTTTGCACAGGGGCTGTCGACATTAAGTATGTCGAGCAAGCAGGCACATGCCCATACCCATGTGGCCCAAAATGGACCACCCAGGCAGACGAGAAGGCTCGTTCGTTAGCACCGGCAGACTATTGCTGCATTTTCTGAGCATCGGCGCACGGCGCCCCCGTGCGAGCTACACTATCCCCTTAAACATGATTGTGAGGACGACCGCTATGCTATTTGTAAATCGGCTGGTACATACGCTTGTTCCCGGCAGCGAGAGCGAGCCGGTCGATGCATCTTGCCGCACCAACGCGGGCTTTTCCGCAAGCCTCGTCTGCATTGGCCTCAACATCACCCTGTGCCTGGCCAAGGGCATCGCGGGTCTGCTCGCCGGCTCCGTCTCCCTCATCGCCGACGCTTTCAACAACCTCTCCGATGCCTCGAGCAACATTGTGAGCCTGCTCGGTTTCCGCCTTGCCAGCCGCCCGGCAGACGAAGGCCACCCCTATGGTCACGGCCGCTACGAGTACCTAGCCGGCCTGTTCGTCGCCGTCCTGGTTTGCGCCGTCGGCATCAACCTGATTCTCGAGTCGGTCACCAAGATCATCAAGCCCTCGCCCACCGCTTACACGTTTATTTCCCTTGCGGCACTGGCTACGTCCATGCTCGTTAAGCTCTGGATGGCAGCGTTCAACCGCACGCTGGGCAACCGCATCGATTCCGAGACACTCATCGCCACGGCGCAGGACTCCAAAAACGACGTCATCACCTCGGGCTCGGTCTTAGCGGCGGCGCTTATTTCGCAAGCGACAGGCTTTGACCTCGACGGCTGGGCGGGCCTGGGCGTGGGCATCTTCATTTGCATCAGCGGCATGGGCCTGGTGCGCGACGCCATCAGCCCGTTGCTGGGGCAAGCGCCCGACCCCAAGCTCGTCCAGGCAATCCGCGACAAGATCATGTCCTATCCGCAGGTCCTGGGCACACACGACCTCATGGTGCACGACTACGGCCCCGGCCGTCAGTTTGCCAGCGCACACGTGGAAATGCCCGGCGAGGGCGATGCCTTTGAGCACCACGAGATTCTGGACACCATCGAACACGATATCAAGCATCAGATGGGCATCGGTATCACGCTACACTGCGACCCCATCGCCACCACCGGCGACGACCTGCGCGGCTGGGTCAAGCGCGGCATCATGCAGATCGATCCTGCGCTCTCCATCCACGACCTGCACGAGCACGATGGCTTTGTGTCATTTGACCTTGTGCGTCCCGACGGCTTTGACATATCCGACGAGGAGCTGCTGGGGCTCGTCACGCGCATCGTGCACGAGCGCCGACCCGATGCCTCATGCGTCGTTACGTTTGACTCGGGCTTTAGCTCGCCCGACCGTCCGGCCGAGCAGCTGTAGCCCACTTAACAGCTAGTTTCCCTGCGCGCCCGAGATGCCGTTTTGTAGGGCGTTCCAGGCATCCGTCGCCATGTCGCCCAAGTTCTGCGCGGTATCGCCCAGATTTTGTGCCGTATCGCCCAGCTCTTGCGCCTTGTCTCCCAACTCCTGCGCCTTGTTGCTCAAGTCCTCCAGCGTATTGGAGCTCGAGCTGTCGGTACCGCTTTGGCCGTCGGACGAGTTGCCCGAACTGTTCTTGTGCGTGAGTTGAATTTCGAGGTTGCCGTTGTCGTTATAGTAGGCAGATGTAACGACCCAGTTGGCATCGACGACGGGCGTTGAGCCATCATCAGTCAGGACCACGGCATTCGAAAGATCGGCGCCGCGCGACTTGAGGATCTTCTTGGCGTTGGACCAGTACTGCCCCGGGATATCACTCAGATCGACGGTGCTAGACGAGGCGGACTCGGTTTGCTCGGCAGCGGTATCGGCCGTTGAACTCCCTCGCTTGTTGAGCATGCCCGACACGATGGCAAACACAACCGACAGCGCAAAGAAGATCGCCAGCACGATGAGGATCTTCTTAATCACGCTCGACGAACGCGACGGCGTCTCTTCCTCGTCCTCGCCATATTGCGGAATCGACTTGGGGTACTCGCGATACGGCTCGCGCGACTCGTAGCGAGGCTGCGCCGTGCGAGGCATATACGTCGTCTGCTGAGGCTGCGGAATGGGATTCTGCGGCAGGTCATCATAGGGATTCGGCGTCGAGGCGGCATAAGAATCCTGCGGCGCGTAATCAAACGGGTCTGCCGCCGCGTTGCCATAGGGGCTTTGCAAAGATGCAGCGTAAGGGTCCTGCGCCGCGTCGCCATAGCCCATAACTCGTGTGGGCTCGGCAGAAGGCTGCGTCGCGGCGGGGTCGACATAACCGGGGTTGGGAACAACGCGGGTCGCATCGGCGCTATCGCCAGCCTGCGCGGAACCGCAGCCGCCCATCACGGTTGTCTTGTCCTGATCCATGCAACGATTCCTTTCCGTCGCCTGTAAGCATCAAGTTATCCATGCATTCTACCAGCGCAAAAGCCTATGATGGGCAGAGTCCGTCGGTATCTACAAGACATGCGCGGGCCTAAGGATCAAAAAGCCCCGCCGGGCCTTGGTAGGCGCGACGGGGCGGGCAAGCGGCTATGAGCAGCGAGCTTAGAACAGGCCGGTGATGTTGCCGTCGTTGTCGACGTCGATGTTCTCGGCCGCAGGGACCTTGGGCAGGCCCGGCATGGTCAGAACACTGCCAGTCAGTGCGACCACAAAGTGGGCGCCGGCGGAAACCTTGAGCTCACGCACCGTGATGCGGAAGTTCTCGGGAGCGCCCAGGGCCTTGGCGTTGTCGCTAAAGCTGTACTGCGTCTTGGCCACGCATACCGGCAGGTTGCCAAAGCCGTTCTCGCGCAGCTCGGCAAGCTGACGCTTGGCGGCCGGCGTAAAGTCAACGCCGTCGGCGCGGTAAACCTTGGTGGCAACAGCATCGAGGGCGTCGGCCACATCGGCGCCGTCCTCATAGGCAAACTTGAGCTCGCTCGGCTGCTCAATCAGACGCATGACCTCATCGGCCAGCTCGAGCGCGCCCTCGCCGCCCTTGGCCCAGACCTCGGAAAGCTTAACGTTGACGCCGAGCTTCTGGCACTCGGACTCGATGAGCGCAAGCTCGGCCTCGGTGTCCGTCGGGAAGCGGTTGATGGCGACCACGCAGGGCAGACCATAAACGTTCTGGATGTTGTCGACGTGACGCAGCAGGTTGGGCATGCCAGCCTTGAGTGCCTCGAGGTTCTCCTCGTTGAGGTCGGCCTTGGCGACGCCACCGTTGTACTTCAGCGCACGAGCGGTCGCAACGACCACGACGGCGCTGGGGCGAACGCCCGTCATGCGGCACTTAATGTCGAGGAACTTTTCGGCGCCCAGATCGGCGCCGAAGCCGGCCTCGGTAATGGCGACATCGCCAAAACGCATGGCCATGCGCGTAGCCATGATGGAGTTGCAGCCGTGGGCAATGTTGGCGAAGGGACCGCCGTGGACAAACGCGGGCGTGCCCTCGAGCGTTTGCACCAGGTTGGGCTTGAGCGCGTCCTTAAGCAACGCGGCCATGGCACCCTGGGCCTTAAGGTCGCGGGCACGGACGGGCTCGCCGGCAAAGCTATAGCCGACGACAATCTCGCCCAGGCGCTCCTTGAGATCGCTGATGCTCGTAGACAGGCACAGGATTGCCATGACCTCGGAGGCGACGGTGATATCGAAGCCGTCCTCGCGCGGCACGCCCTGAGCCTTACCGCCAATGCCGTCGATGACGTGGCGCAGCTGACGGTCGTTCATATCGACGACGCGCTTCCAAGTGATGCGCTTAACGTCAATACCGAGCTGGTTGCCCTGCTGGATGTGGTTATCGAGCATGGCGGCCAGCAGGTTGTTGGCAGCACCGATGGCATGGAAGTCGCCGGTAAAGTGCAGGTTGATGTCCTCCATGGGAATGACCTGGGCCCAACCGCCGCCAGCGGCACCGCCCTTGACGCCAAAGACGGGACCGAGCGAAGGCTCACGCAGGGCCACGGCGCTCTTGATACCGCGACGACGCAGGCCATCGGCCAGACCGATGGTCGTGGTGGTCTTGCCCTCGCCCGCGGGCGTTGGGTTGATAGCGGTCACGAGGACGAGCTTGGCCTGGTGATCAGTCGGCTCGTTGAGCAGTGAATAGTCGACCTTAGCCTTGTCGAAGCCGTACGGAATAAGGTGCTTAACGTCGACGCCGGCGTTCTTGGCCACCTCGGTAATAGGCAGCGGCGTGACAGAACGTGCGATTTCGATGTCAGTAGGCATGGGCGGTCCTTTCGTTACCGAATGAGAAAAAGACCAATTCAGCATAGCACGGGCGCGCAACAGTAAAACGCCCATAACCGATGAACGGCGATATGTTTACCCGATGCCCAGCGATAGTCCAACAGCCCGCCAAAACAAAACGCCCTAAACGGTAGGTTCAATCCCCAGGTGCTCAAAGGTGCGGAGGGTTGCCTGACGGCCCTGCGGCGTACGAATCATCAATCCGCACTGCAGCAAATAGGGCTCATAGACATCCTCGAGCGTGCCTGGGTCCTCGCCCACCGCGCTGGCAAGGGTCGTAAGTCCCACGGCGCGACCGGAGAACGTCTTGGCGAGCGTCTCCAAAATGCGAATATCCATCCAGTCCAGACCGAGCTCGTCGATCTCGAAGAACTCGAGCGCCTGGCGACAGATATCGAGCTCGATGGGGCCGTTGCCGCGCACCTGTGCGTAATCGCGCACGCGCTTGAGCAGACGGTTGGCAAGACGTGGCGTGCCGCGCGAACGCGAGCCGATCTCGAGTGCACTGGGATGGTCGATCGTCACGCCCAGGATAGTCGCCGAGCGCGTCACAATCTGCGCGAGCTCCTCGACCGTGTAGTAATCCAGGCGATATGAAATGCCAAAGCGGTCGCGCAACGGGCCGGTCAACATGCCTGAGCGGGTCGTTGCCGCCACCAGCGTAAACTTGGGGATATCCAGGCGAATCGAGCGCGCCGCCGGACCCTTGCCAATCACGATATCGAGGGCAAAGTCCTCCATCGCGGGGTACAGGACCTCCTCGACCGAACGGTTGAGGCGGTGGATCTCGTCGATAAACAGCACATCGCCCGGCTGCAAGTTAGTAAGGATGGCCGCCAGGTCGCCCGTGCGCGCGATGGCAGGGCCACTCGTGGTCTTGATCTGAGCGCCCAGCTCGTTGGCGATAACGGTGGCCAGCGTGGTCTTGCCCAGGCCCGGAGGACCCGAGAAGATCACGTGGTCGAGCGTCTCGCCACGGCTCTGCGCCGCTTCGATCAACACGCGCAGGCTCTGCTTGATGTGCTCCTGGCCGCAGTAATCGTCCAGGCGCTGAGGGCGCAAAGTGCGGTCGACATCGAGATCCTCGGCCGTCAGCTCCGAGCCCACCATGCGCTCGCCGTGCGCCATGGATGCCGCCGGCGAGTTACCGGGCGTCGCCCACAAGTCCTGAGAGTCATCGGCTTCCCACATCACGCATCCATTCCGAGTCGCTTAAGCGCCGCGCCGAGCAGATCCTCGACACGCATATTCTGCCCATCATACCCGCTCAGGGCAACATCGGTCTCCTGCGGGCTAAAGCCCATGGAAAGGAGCGCCGCACGGGCATCATCGATCACCGAGGGAGCGGCAGCGGGCACGGGCATCGCAACCTGTCCGGAAATCACGTCGACCGGCACAAAGCCCTTATCCTTGGCAAAGGTGCTCTTGAGTTCCAGGATCAGGCGCTGAGCTGTCTTTTTGCCCACACCGGGTACCTTGGCCATGCCCTTGTCGTCCTCGGCCATCACCAGCGAATACAGCTGCCCCACGGTATAGGTGGAAAGCACGGCGAGCGCCAGGCGCGGGCCAACGCCCGAAACGGACACGAGCCGGTCGAACATCGTGCGCTCATCCTTTGAGGAAAAACCGAAAAGTGTCATGGCGTCCTCGCGCACCTGCATACGCGTGTAGAGGCGGACCTCGCCGCCGGGCGTCGGCAACGTGGCCGCAGTGCTGCCCGAGATGCCGAGCTCAAAGCCAACGCCCGACACATCGACGACAGCCGAGCTCATCGTGGCCTCGACAAGCGTTCCGTGGAGCTGGGAGATCATCAGTATCCGGTTCCTCTCTGTTGATAGAACTCGCCACCGGTGAGGGCGCGGGTGCGGCTGAGGTTTACGTGGCAGATGGCGCAGGCCAGGGCATCGGCGGCATGGTCGGGATGCGGGTCGTGGTCGAGCTGTGTTAGAGTGCGTACCATGTAGGCGACCTGCCGCTTGTCCGCGGCGCCGGTGCCCACCACAGCCTGTTTGATCTGCATGGGCGTGTACTCGCCAATCTCGAGCGCGCATTCCGAAAGCGCTACGAGTGCAGCACCGCGGGCATGCGCCGTGGGGATGGCCGAACGAACGTTGGCGCCAAAGTAGATACTCTCGACAGCAGCCGTGTCGGGTCGATAACGCTCGACGACATCCTTAAGGTCACGGGCGATATGCGACAGGCGCACCGCGAGCGGACTTCCGGCACTGGTCTCGATGCAGCCATAGGCACGGCAGCGAACCTCGCCGCGCCGCTCCTCGATAATCCCCCAACCCGTATGGGCCAAACCGGGGTCGATGCCCAAGATAACCAAGCCAACCTCCCCTCGCCACAAGCACAGCGCAAGACAAGGCCCCGCGCATCATTCACGAACGTCTGTTCTAGAATAACACAACGCTAGCCCTATAAGTCAGCCGAGATCGAATTGTAGGTTGAGTATACGCAAGCGAGCGCCCGCCAGAGCGAGCAAGGTGCCTTGAAAGAGGAGGGCATTGACCTGGCGGTCATGTCCGACGATTGAAAGGCAGATTGCCGCTCTGGCGGGCGCGCAGCGACCTAGTTCTGAGAGAAGAACGGAAATTGTCGGGGATCAACCGGCGGATGCGGCATCGGGCCACCCTGGGGCCCACCCTGCGGGCCACCCTGGCCGCCCATCATCTTATCGATGGCGTCCTGAACCTCGCCCTCGAACTTTTTCATTCCCTCGTGTAAACGACGCTGACCGTCCTCAGAGCGCAGCTCCTCCATTTGCTCGGGCGAAATACCCAGTAGCTCGCCCAGCACGCCCATCATCTCGTTTCGCACGCGCTCGCTCGTATCCTCGTCAGCAAAACGGCGCACCTCGGCGCGCGCCAGCGAATCGACCGTCATACGCTCCTTGCCGTTAAGCCCCAGGTCGGACCACGCGAGCATATACGGCCAGGCACGCTCGGCAAACGAACGGGCCGAGACGATCGGCGTCATCGGCAACATGCGGCGGGCAGCCTCACCCTGTCGAACGAGCATCAGCAGCAGCGAGCAGGCCTCAGGCTTGCCAGCGGCCATCGGGATGTCGTCGAAAGATCGATTGCGGTCCACGTGCGCCTCGAGCGCGCCATCGACCTCACCCGGCTCAAGCCCGCCGAGCAGCTGTGCCGCACGGTCGAGCATATCGACCGGACCGTCGAGCGTCGAGAGCGCCTGCGCCAGCACGCGCTCCATACAATCTTCCACTGCGTTGAGCGTCACGAGCTCTTGGGGCACCACGGCAGACGTGCGGTTGCGCACACGCGCCACAAACTCAAGCGTCGACAGGTACACATCGCCAAAGGGCGCAAAGTCGCCCTGGTAGCCGCCGCAAAGCGCCGGCGCCGCCAGCGCGTACTCAGTTTTGGACAGCGGGCTCAGCGCCATCGCACCCAGCTCGAGCGCCGTATCCTCCAGCATCAGGCCCAGCGTGCGCGAGCGCAGGCGCTCGGCATCGCCCGCCGACACGTCGCGATCGAGCACGCGCGCCGCATCCGGTGCATCGCGCTCGACGGTGCGAATGTGCAGACGCTCGGCGATGGCGCGGACGGCGGCACAGCGGGCAGCCTCGGCTTCTTCCTGCGCCGGCGTAAAGATACGGTTGCGCCCCAGCACCAGGCCAATCACATTGCGCGGGCCCAGAGCGTCGACGGCCAGCGCCGCCAGCAGGGACGACGGCAAGTCACCCTCGAGTGCCACCACAGCACGCGACGCACCGTGGGCTCGGGCGTTGTCGCGCACGGCGAGCACCAGCGCCTGCCACAGCCACTCCTCGGAACGGAACTCGGGCAGTTCGTGATCCTCCAGGGCATCGAGCATCACGCCGCGCTGAATCTCCTGAACCAGCAGGCTCTCCTCAAAGCACGGCGCCTGGGCCACCACGCGACCGCAGTCGTCGAGCACAAACGAACCGCCGGTATACACCGACTCGTCATAGGCACCGACCGGCGCCATGCAGGCAAACCACACGCTGCGCTTGGATGCGATCTTGCGGTAGGCGCCGCTGCGAACGGCAGCAATGGCGGCAGTCTCGCGGTCGGTCATGTCAAACGCGTTGAATTGGAAATACGCAATGAGGTCAACACCGGTCGGCAGCATCTCGAGTTCGCGGTCCAAGTCAAAAATCACGGCGATGCGCACGCCGTCCACGTCGAACACCGGCGGCGCCCAACGTGTGTCGTTGTTCTCGCCACGCTGCAGGGCAATGCTCGAACGCGCCGGCACCACATGACCGTCCTTGAGCATCATGTAGTCGAGCAGCGGCTGGCCCTCAAACGAAACCGCCGCGGGCACGATGCAGATCATGTCAAGCTCCTGGATACGCTCGGCGACACCAGTCAAACCGGCAAGCACGTCGTGCTCAAAGTCGGCAGCGCCCACCAGGCCACCGGGCATGGCGCCCATAAAGAGCGGAGCCGGAACGCACAGCACGCGCGCTCCGCGCACGTGGGCCAGACGAGCCTGGTCCTCGATGCGGCCGCAAATGCCCTCAATATCACCCAGGCGCATATCGATCTGTGCAAGCGCGAGCTTCATGGCTCAGCCCTTTCCGTCGTAAACCATCGAAATCGTAGTAAGAGCGCCGGCCGCATAATGCAGTCGGCGCTTACATGTGCATATGCTAGCTATGATACCCCGAGCGGGGGCGCGCTCCTAGAATGTCGCGGACCACAGCCCGTGCAAGTTGCAGTAGGCATAGACGGTACCGGTCTTGGAGCCGCCCGCGAAAAACGTCGCGGGTTTCATGCCGGGCTCAAGGTAATGGACCTCCAAGCGGCCCTCGGCCTCAAGGGCGATCCACTCAATGTAGTGCTCGGGCAGGCTGGGGTGCTCGACCGAGCCAACGCGTGCGCGAATCACGTGACCGTCACGCTCGGTCTCGACAACAGGCACGTGCTTCTCGTGCGCCGCGTCCTCAGTGTTTGCAGTCAGTTCCGTGCAACCGGCAGGGGTCGCAACGTCGTCGCCAAGGGCGGCGATGAGCTTGCCGTCGGGGTCCTTAAAGAATTTCGCCATGATGTTCTCCTTTGCTGATGTGCCAATGTTCTTGATGGTTCTTATGCCCAAAGGCAGACAAACCATCCACGGCATTGCAAATGAACACATAACGGGCGGGGACGATGGGACAGCGTGTGCCATCCGCCCTGACGGCCCCACCCGCGCGCGGCTAGCGCCCGTCGCCGCCGAGCAGCGCCAGGACATCCTCGCGCGTGAACAGTGCCGACGAGATGCCGTCGCCGCCGAGCACGCTGTTGACCAGATCGCGCTTGGACTCCTGCATCTGCATAATGCGCTCCTCGATCGTGTCCTTGGCGATGAGCTTGTACACGGTCACGGTATGTTGCTGGCCAATACGGTGTGCACGGTCAGTCGCTTGGTCCTGCGCCGCCACGTTCCACCACGGGTCGTAGTGGATGACCACGTCGGCAGCCGTCAGGTTAAGGCCCACGCCGCCCGCCTTAAGCGAAATCAAAAAGACCGGAACCTCGCCCGCTTGGAACTGCGCGACCATCTTGGCGCGGCTCTCCTTAGACGAAGCGCCCGTGAGCTTAAGGAAGACGATGTCCTCCTTGGCCAAGCGCTTACCGATGATATCGAGCATACCCGTAAACTGGCTGAACAACAGGATGCGATGTCCGCCGTCGTGGGCGCCGTGCACGAGCTCCATGCACGTATCGAGTTTGGCGCTCCCCGCCTTGTAATCCTCGTAGTGTAGACGCGGGTCGCAGCAGATCTGGCGCAGCTTGGTGAGCTCGGCGAGCACCTTGAGCTTGTCTTTCTTAAACTCGGATGACTCGCGGTGCTGCACCTGTTGGGCGATACGGTCCTGGTTGGCCAGGTAGAGCTTGCGCTGCTCGCCGGTGAGCTGCGCCATGACCGTATCCTCGATCTTCTCGGGCAGGTCGGCCACCACGTCTTCCTTGACACGGCGCAGCACAAACGGCGACACGAGCGCTTGCAGGCGAGCGGCACTGTCGCCCTCGGCATGCTCGACCGGGCTTTCGAAGCGCTTTGCAAACGATTCACGCGTGCCGAGCAGGCCCGGCATTAAAAAGTCGAAGATGCTCCAGAGCTCGGATAGGCGGTTTTCGATGGGCGTGCCCGTCAGGGCAAAGCGCACGCCGGCAGGCAAGCGCTTTGCGGCGCGCGCCACCTGGGTGAGCGGGTTTTTAATGTACTGGGCCTCATCGAGCACCGCACGGGCAAAGTCCTGCTCGGCGTACTCGTCGATATCGCGCCGCATAAGGTCATACGACGTCACGACCACGTTATGCTCGGCCACGCCGGCAATCTGTACGCGACGCTGCGCCTTGGCGCCCACGATGGCGCACACATCGAGCGAGGGCGCAAAGCGCTCCAGCTCGGCAGTCCAGTTGTACACGAGTGAGGCCGGGCATACCACGAGCGTGGGCTTGGTGTCCCCCGCCTCCACGCGCGCCAGGATATGCGCGATCATCTGGAGCGTTTTGCCCAGGCCCATGTCGTCGGCCAGGATGCCGCCAAGGCCCAGGTGTTCGAGCGAGCCGAGCCACTGGTAGCCGTCGACCTGATAGCCGCGCAGTGTGGCCTTGAGCGAGACCGGCACCGTAAAGTCCATCTTGCCGAGCGTGTCCAGACGCTCGACGGTACGGCGGAACGCAGCGTCGCGATCGGCCTCAAGCGCCGGCGTGCGCGCAAGCATGCTATCGACGAACAGGGTACTCGACGCGGGGAGCGACACGCCGTCGAGCAGGTCGACAGCATCGACACCCAGGTCCTCGGCAAGGCCAAACGCGGCGCGGGCGCCCTCGTCCAGGCGAATGATGTCGCCGGACGTAAGGCGCGCAAACGTCTGGTGGCGCTTGTACGAGTCCAGATAGATGGCAAGGTCGGCCGCCGAAAGACCGCTCGCGCCCAATTCAACATCGAGCAGGTTGCTCTTGACGGTCGCACGCACCGAAAGCTTGGGCGCGGGACGGACCGAAATCTGGCGCAGACGGTCGCTGAGCATAACCTCACCCAACTCGGACAGGGCAGACAGGCCCTCGGTCAGCAGGCAGAACAAGCTCTCGTCATCGCGTTCCTCAAACGCCAGACCGCCCTCGTAAAAGTCGAAATACAGGGCCGCCGTATCCATAACGCGAAACTCTGCCACCTCGTCGCGGGGCGGCACGCCCGGGCGCTGCTCTTCGAAGGGGCTGCCCGGAGCGCCCAGACTAAAGAGGTCTGCCGACCAGTCGCCGTAGGTAACCGTAATTTTGCAGGTCACGAGCCCATCGTCGACGCCGATTGCCATAGCAAAGCTCGGCTCGGGCGCCACGGTATCGAGCGCAGCGGGCGCGGTAAGGTCGGTATAGTCGCGCAAAATGGGCAGAGCCATACGACAGAACTCCCCCACCTGGTCGGCAGCGATATGGACTGGCGTGCGACAGGGCAGCAAGCGCGATAGGAACGGCGCCGCATGCTGGGCAAACGCCACATCGGTGCGGCGCGCACGGCGGGTGTCGACCAGATAAGCTACGTCGCCCGAAGCAAAGCAGTATGCATCGGCCGGCAGGCGCAGATCGTAGCTACCACCAGCCGCCGGCGCGATTTTGGCGGCAAGGAGCGGTGGGCGCTTAACGGACGCCTCGTCCTCCCCTTGCGGAGACAGCTCAACCGCCACGTCATAGGTGCGATGCGTCGTCGTCCCCCGCGACCAGGCGGGCTCAAAAGAGATGGTCTGGCCGCGCAGCAGGTCCAGCACATATACGATGCTATGCTCGGACAGCGGCAACTGACGCTCGGCGACAAAACCGCTGCGGGCAAAGTCGTACGACGCCGAACGCGAGCTTGTGATGTCATCGAGATAGGCAACTGTCGTCAAGACAAGGCTGAGCAGCTTTGTCGACACATCTTCGAAGGCTTCGGGCGTATGGACAAACGTGAGCTTCTTGCCGTACGAGAAGGTGCCGCCGCGCACGTAGGCATCGGCCATGCCGTCGATATCCTTGACCACGTAGGACACCGAACCGCAGCGAATGCGGAACTCGAGCGCCCAGCTAAAGCGGTCGGCGAACAGCGGATTGTAGTACGGCACCAACGAGGGCTCCAACGCCGCTTTGGGGGCGTCGGGACCAACGGCACCGGCAAGCTTGCGGCGCATGCTCGCCAGCTCATCCATGCGCGCGTTCGAAAGATCGGAGAGCGCCGCCATGAGGCTGGGACTCGTGGGGACAGGTGCTGGGAAGGGAAAGTTGGGGTTGACCGTGGGCGTTGTAGGCGCGGGACGCGCGGACTGTTTGGGCTGAGCCGCAAACGTGCGGACCGGCGTGCGCAAACCTTCGACGGGCTCGGCACCGCTGGCGTCCAGGTACGCCAGCGCCGTGGCGATGGCGTGCTTGCACATGCCGGGGTAGCGATAGGCAGCGGGGCAATCGCAGTCGTAGTCGATCACCTCGTGCTCGTCCATGTCAAGCGCCACGTGCGTCTTGTACAGGTCGCCGCGCGAGCCGCGCACCGAGCCCTCAACCGTCACGTTTTTGGAGAAGCGCGAGCCGCTGTCCTCGATCGACAGAACGGCGCCGTTGAGCATGAGCGAACGCCCCTTCATAAAGGTTCCGCTCAACGCCGCCTCTTTGCGAAGCGCCTGCACAAACGTCCCCTGCGCCATCACTTCCTCCAATCTCACCCGGGGTAGCTTAGATAACCGTCACGCGGCCTTGGTTGCCGACGATGGCCTTTGCCTCTGCCAGCAGCGGAATCGAGCGTGCATTGACCTTGGCCGGCACCTCAGCGCGCAGCACGCGCCCGTCGACTTGCTCAATAAAGATCTCCACGCGGTCGCCGCCCGGGTTGGTGGTGAGCACCGTGGCCAGGCGCGCCATATTGCCCTGGCTAAAGCGGCTGTTGGGCACCATGACCTCAAAGACCTTGGGCTTGTTTTTCTCCTCGCTAAGCTCCAGCGGCACAATCTCCTGCGCGATGATCTGGTCGCCGCGGTCCGAGCGCTCGAGCTTGCCCTTAATGCGCACAAACGCGTCGGACAGCTGCGCGCCGGTCTCGGGATCGACCTCGCCGTACAGATACCCCTCGGCCTCCTTGTAGGTCTTGGGGAACACCACGACCGTGGCCTCGCCTTCCATGTCCTCGAGCTGCACGATGCCCATGGGGTCGCCGTTTTTGGTCACGCGCTTGGACACGCTCGAGACCATGCCGGCCCACCACAGCGCCTTGCCCTCGGGAATCTCCTGGTTGATGGTACCGCCCGTGGGGTTTTGCACCTCATAGCCGGTGTCGATCTGCGAGAACGAGAAGTCGCGCGCTTTGCTAAGTGCATACTCAAACGGGCGCAACGGGTGGTCCGAGACATAGATGCCCAGAACCTCCTTCTCCTGGCTCAGCTTAAGGTGGCGGTCCCACTCCTGGCCGTCCGGATCGGGCACGCTCACCTCAAAGCCCGAGCCCTCAACGTCGCCGAACATATCGAAGAACGACGTCTGGCCGCTCGCGCGATCCTTTTGGCGCTTCACGGCGGCATCGATGATGTTCTCGGGGTTGTTCTTATCCACAAAGTGCATCATCTGGCGACGCGGATACCCCGTGGAGTCGAAGGCGCCTGCCTTGATGAGCGATTCGATCACGCGACGGTTGGCCTGGCTCGAGTCCACGCGCTCGACAAAGTCGTGCAGCGTCTTAAACGGGCCGCCCGCCTCGCGCTCGGCGATAATCGCCTGCGCCACGCCAGTGCCCACGCCGCGGATGCCGGCCAGACCAAAGCGCACGCCCTCCTTGGTAGCCGTGAACTCGGTACCGGACTCGTTGACATCTGGCGACAGCACGGGGATGCCGTCGTGGCGGCACGCCGAGACGTAATGAACGATCTTGTCGGTCTTGCCCGTGTAGGACGTCAGAACGGCCGCCATGTACTCGTGCGGATAGTGCGCCTTGAGCCACGCCGTCTGCATAACCAGGATGGCGTAGCCGGCGGAGTGCGACTTGTTAAAGGCGTAAGACGCGAACTCGAGAACATCGTCCCAAATCTTCTGGGCGACCTCGCGCGTGTAGTTGTTCTTGATAGCACCGTTCATCCAGTGGTCGTAGGTGGTCTCGTCCGAGCCATCCTCCCAGTGGAGCACCGTCGACGTGAGCAGCTTGATCTTTTTCTTAGCCACGGGCTTACGGATACGCGAGTCCGATTCGCCCTTGGAGAAGCCGCACATCTCGACGGAGATGAGCATAACCTGCTCCTGGTAGACCATGGTGCCGTAGGTTTCGCCCAGGATGTCGTCCAGGCGGTCGTCGTAGGAGACGGCCGGCTCCTTGCCGTTCATACGGTTGATGTAGGACGAAACCATGCCGGCGCCCAGCGGGCCCGGGCGGTACAGAGCGATCAATGCCACGACGTGCTTGTATTCGGTGGGTTTCATGTTCTTGATCGTGGCCGTCATGCCGGCGGACTCGACCTGGAAGACGCCGGCGGTGTGGCCGGAGCCCATGAGCTTAAAGATCTCGGGATCGTCAAAGGGAATCTCTTCCTCTTTGATGTCGATGCCGAAGTTCTTTTTGATGTTTGCCTTGGCCTTGGAGATAACCGTCAGCGTGCGCAGGCCAAGGAAGTCCATCTTGAGCAGGCCCATGTCGGCAACGGTATGGCCCTCGTACTGGGTAATCTCGACGCCGCCCTTGGTGTCGAGCTTGGTGGGCACATGCTCGTTGACGGGGTCGCGGCAGATCAGAACGGCGCACGCGTGCACGCCCTCGCCACGGGTGAGGCCCTCAATCGAGAGCGCCGTGTCGATGATGCGGCGGGCGTCGTCGTCCTTTTTATAGGCCTCGGCAAAGTCGGGGTTAAACAGATCCTCTTTGCCGGGTTGTTTTTCGAGCACCTGCTTGAGCTTGACCTTGGGGTCGCTCGAGACCATCTTGGACAGGCGCTGGCCCATGTAGACCGGGTAGTCCAGGACGCGCGCGGCGTCGTTGATGGCCTGCTTGGCCTTAATGGTCGAGTAGGTGATGACGTGGGTGACCTTCTCGGGGCCGTAGAGCTGGCGAACGTGCTCCACGACCTCGAGGCGCCGCTCATCGTCGAAGTCCATATCGATATCGGGCATCTCGGTACGCTGCGGGGACAGGAACCTCTCGAACATCAGGCCGTTCTCGAGCGGGTCAAACGCGGTGATGTTCATGGCGTAGGCGACGATAGCGCCGGCGGCCGAGCCACGGCCGGGGCCGACGCCGATGCCGTTGTCCTTAGCCCATTGCACGTACTCGGCGACGATCAAAAAGTAGGCGGCAAAGCCCTTGTCGCAGATGACCTTGTATTCGTACTCAAAGCGCTCTTTGATGTTGACGCCGCCGATCTCGCGCGTGGCCCAGTCGTCACCGTAGTGCTGGCGCAGGCCTTTCTCGCACTCGCGGCGGAACTGGCTCTCGTGCGTCTCGCCGGGATCGAGCAACGGGAATCGCGGCAATATGATGGAGTCCCAGTCCAGCTCAACGTAGCACTTGTCAGCAATCTCGAGCGTGTTGTCGCAGGCCTCGGGGCAATACGGGAACATCGCCCGCATCTCCTCCTCGGTCTTCATGTAAAACTCCGAGCCGGTCATGCGCATGCGGTTGGGGTCGTCGACCTTGGCATTCATACCAATGCACATGATGACGTCCTGCACGGGCGCATCCTCGCGGCGCAGGTAGTGGAAGTCGTTGGTGGCGATGACCTTGACGCCCACCTGCTTGGCGATGTCGATGAGCGTGCGGTCCATCTGCTCGTCAGTCAGGCCGTTGTCGGTGGTGATGCCGTGTTCCTGGATCTCGATGTAGAAGTCACCGGGCTCGAAGGTATCACGGAAGGTCTCGGCCCACTTGATGGCGCCTTCCATGTCGCCGCGGTCGATGTATTTGGGGATGATGCCCGCGATACAGGCGCTCGTGCAGATCATGCCCTTGGCATGGCGGCGCAGGTTGTCGAGCGTCACGCGCGGCTTGTAGTAAAAGCCCTGCACGGCGGCCTCGGAGACCGTCTGCATTAGGTTGACGTAGCCCTCCTGATCCTTGGCCAGAAGGATCATGTGGTAGAGCTCGGGCTTGTGGTCGCGGGCAAGGGTCTCGTCCGGCGTAAAGTAGACCTCGCAGCCAAAGATGGGCTTGATGACCAGGGGCGGTTTGAGCTCGTCGATGTTGCCCTTCTCGTCCCACATGGCCATGTCTTTGACGTACTGGGCATGCTCGCGCGGGTTTTCCTCGGGATCGGGCTCCACCAGCTCGTCGCGGCGGTCCTTTTCCAAGAAGGCCTTGTCGTGGCTCCAGGTTTTGTACTCGGGCGTGTTGTGATTGACGGCGTCGCAGGCCAGCGCCAGGTCGGGCACGCCATACATGTAGCCGTGGTCGGTAATGGCCACGGCGGGCATGCCAAGTTCAACGGCACGATTGACCATATCCTGGATACGGGTTGCGCCGTCGAGCATGGAGAAAACAGTGTGATTGTGCAGATGGACGAATGCCATGTGATGAGCTCCGATGCGGGTTCGTGTTCTGACTGAACGATTTTACCGCACGGCACGGACAGCACCCGAACCTAGCCAAACCAACACGGCTCCTCTTGCAGTTGCGGTGAAATGCGGACTGTTTGGCGGCTTTTTGGCCAAAACAGTCCGTATTCCACCGCAAGTTATCTGAGGGCTAGAAGTTGTAGGTGACCACTTGAGGTTCGGCGGGTTCGACGAAGAGGGTCGGATCCGGCTGCTCCACGCGGACGAACTTGACGGTCACGGCCTCAAAGCCCGCCTTGTGCAACACGTCGGCGTAAACGCGCGCCTGCAGGGCGTGCTTCTCGAGCAGCTGGTCCGGCGTCTCGTCCGGCGTGCCGCCCGTCTTGTAATCAATGACCAGGGCGCGCGACGGATCGGCCGGGTCGGTGGCCAGTGCATCGATGGCGCCCTCGGCATAGGCACCGTAGCGAGCGATGTCCTCGTCCTCGCAGCCCAGCGAAAAGAACGGCACCTCGGCGCGAACGCACGGCCACGCGAGCAGATCGGCACGAACAGCCGACTTGAGCCAGCGGTTCAGGGCAACGTCGAAGCGTTCGCGCTGCTCCGGCGTCAGGCGCCACAGGCGCGCCAGAGCATCGGCACGCTCAGCGGGCAGCGCATCGGAACCCATCTCGATCAGCCACTGGCAGGCGGCATGGAACGCCGAGCCCAGCGCCATGGGGTTGCCGGCGGGCTCGACAGCGGCCACGTCCGCATCCGTCATCTCGGAACCATCCGACTCCGCATCATCGCCAGCCTCGTCCATGGGCACACGCGCCTCGGCGGCACGGTCCTCTGTCTCGGCATGGAGCGCCGCGGCGATTGACGAGTAGCTATACGAGTCACGCACCGGAAATGGACAGATGCCCATGCGCACGCCCACTGCCTGGGGATACACAAGCTCAAACGAATCGGGCTTGGGGTCGGCAGGACCAGGGACGATTGTACTGGCCGAATCGTCGGCAGCATCTGCATCGGCATCGCCGCGGACAAGCCTGCCCTCGACATCCAGCGAAGCGTTGGCCTCAAACGCCTGCTCGCCAAAGGTAAAGCCCGCGAGCGAGATGAGCTCGTAGTCGCCCGGCTTGGAGTTGTCGAACACCAAACGGTCGCTATCGAGCTGCGGCATGTCCAGAGCGTCCGTCGGCAGAATGCGGCGCAGGACATCGTAGGTCAGATCCGTCTCGACATCGAAGGTCGGCGCCGCCACCTTGCCGCGGCTCACGCCGGCATCCATCGCCAAGATCACCAGCTCGCGCGCACGCGTCATGGCGACATAGAGCAGACGAGCCCGCTCCTCGAGCGAAAGCTGCAGGTCGTCGTTGCGCAGGCGAACGAATGCCTCGGCGGGAGAACCCGTCGCGCAGACATCCTCCATGAGCTCCGGCGGTAGCCACAGCGACGTGCCCTTGCCCTTAAACGCGTGCTCAAACTGCTTTTTGACGTCGTCGCCCTTCACAAAGGTTCCGTCGGTGAGCTTAACGCCGTCGAAGCGTGCCGGCAGCGCCACGACCTGCGCTCCTCCCTCGACGCGACCCATCTGTGCCGCACCCGAGGGCTTACGCACGCCAAAGCACTCGGCGACCGCCACGACCGGATATTCCAGACCCTTAGAGGCGTGAACCGTCATGATGCGCACCGCGCCGTCGCCCTCCTCGTTGAGGGCACCCGGGGCTTCCTTGCCCGCCAAGAAGCGGTCGAAGGCCAGCGCGATGGAACGCGGCGAGTTACCGAACTCGGCCTCCGCCTCGGCCACGGCGTCGAGCGCCTTGAGCACGTTGGCGGCAATGGCCTTGCCTTCGGGACCGCGCTGTGCCAGACGCACAAACCAGCCGGAGGCGTTGACCACGTCGCGCGCGATGGCGGCGAACGAATCGCGGCCCACGCGACGAAGCGCATACCGCAGCACCTCGCGGGCGCGCGTCACCAGCGGCAAGTCTTGCAAACCCGGCACGTCGAAATCACTCATGATGCCCGCATCGATGTTGCGGCGCGACGTCTCGCCTGTCTGCTCGTCGAGTTTGGTCGCCAGCGCCAGGAACTCCTGGGCGCCGAGCGCAAACATCGGCGAGGCGAGCAGCGGCATAAGGCCCTGCGCCGTATCGGCCGGATTGGCGAGCGCGCAGACCAGGGCACGCACCGTCTGCACCTCGGCAGCCTGGGCAAAGACCGAGCCGCCCGCGATGACGCAGTCGAGCCCCTGATCGCGGAAAGCCTGCGCGTAGACATCTGCGTTGGTCATGCGGCCCAGCAGCAGCACCATGCCGCCCTGGGGCTGGCCGGCATCGGCAAGTGCGCGGAAGCGTTCGGCGATCGCACGGGCCTTGGCCTGCGTGCGCTCCTGCGTACTGCCGCCGGCAACAAAGAGGGCCTGGCGACGCGAGGCGTCCGCCACCAGCGTGTCCTTGCGGCCGTCGCTCGCCTCAAGATCCAAAAAGCCCTGCATCAGGCCGCCATCGTCGCCATCAAAGACGCGCGCCACGTAACGCAGCACCTCGTCATGGCTGCGGAAGTTGCGCACGAGCTTAACGAGCTCGCCAGCAGGGGCGTCGGCCGCGGCAGTCGCCTCGGGCGCGGTAGACGAGCCCACCTTGCGCTCCTGGCGACGGAAGACCTCGACCTCGGCGCCGCGGAAGCGGTAGATCGACTGCTGCGCATCGCCCACGGTACAAAGCGCACGCTCCCCCGCGCCGGTCAGGTAACGGATCAGGTCGACCTGCATCTGGTCGGTATCCTGGAACTCGTCGATCATGACCATCTTAAAGCGGCCCTCGTAGGCGGCTCGGATGGCGGGATAATCGCGCAGCGCCTCATATGCCATGCGCAGCAGATCGTTATTGTCGAGCGCGGACTGGTCGGCCTTGAGCGCACGGTACTCCGCCTCCACGGAACGGGCCAGGCCCACCAGCGCATCGAGCGCCGGGCCACCGCAGGCAAGCACGATATTGATAAACGCATCGGCGGCCTCGGCCTTGAGCAGCTCGGCTTGCTCCTTAGGGAATGCCTTGCTCGCGCGCGGCATGGTGCACGACATCATGAGTCGCGCCGCATCGGCCATGGTCTTGCCGCTCGCCTCGAACGCGTCGATGGCATCGAGCGCCGCCTGCGCCTTCTCGGTCGAGGCCTTGCTCGCACCCAGCGCCGCGCGATAGGCATCGGCGAGTGCCGAGGTATCGGCCTGGCCGCGCGCCACGCGCACGTCGTCCATACCGCCCGGCAACTGGCTCGACAGCTCCAGCAGGTCGCGCACCAGACCCTTGATGGTCGTACCGCCGCCAAAGGAACCGCCCTCGCCCGCCATGGGATACCAGGCATAGAGGGCCTTGAGCGATGCCGCGAGCTCGGGGGCGGCATCGGGTGCCGTCGCGCGACCCAGCACATGCTCAACAGCCTGATCCATGAGCTCGTCGGTATCGGTGAGCACCGTGAACTCGGGGTCGATGCCCAGCTCCAGCGCGTGCGCGCGCAGGATACGCGAGCACATGCCGTGAATGGTCGAAATCCACGCGTCGTCGACGGTCAGTGCTTCCTCGTCCATACCCTCGTCGATAAGCGCACGGCGCACGCGGTCGCGGATCTCGGCCGCGGCATCCTTGGTAAAGGTGATGGCGAGTACCTGGTCCAGATGCTCGACGAACGGACCGGATTCGGGCGAGAGCGCATAGACGATGCGGCGCGTGAGGGTAAAGGTCTTACCCGAACCGGCGCCCGCCGAGACAAACAGCGGGCGGTCGAGCGTTTTGACAATCTGCAGCTGTTGCGGCATCAAAGTCGAAAGATCCATGGTCTACACGTCCCTCCTTACAAACGTTCCTTCGTGGTTATACGAGCAGCGGGCATGCGCGGCCTGCGTCGACGCCGGGTCGACAGCAGCGACGTTGCCCGCCTCGAGTTCGCGCAAGCGCTCGGCGATGCCGGCCTCCACGCGATCGAGCAGGGCGTCGAAGTCCATGCTGCCACCCTCGCCGGGGAAACCTTTCTTAAGGCCCGGGATGCGGCCGTCGCCGCGCTCTTCCTCGAGCAGCTCGGCGCTCGCGGCACCGCGCAACGCCGGCTTGCCGCCCTTGGTCGAAAAGTAGAGCGCCGCGCGGGTGTCCAAATCCAGCGCCCGGCGCATGGCCTGGGCGTAGATAAGCGTTTGGGTATGTGGTGGCAACCAGCGCGGATCGTCGATGGGTGCCGTGCCCGATTCCTCGTCGCGCACCGTAGGGTCGGCGAGCTTAAACTCCTCAACGCCCGTGCGATGCTTGTAGTCGATCACCACGGCACGATTCTCGGCGTCCACGTCCACGCGGTCGATGCGCCCGCCAAGCGGCCAACCGGCATACTCGACCTTGAGCTCGTTGAAGGCGAACTCCAGGTAGCGCGGGGCAAAGGGGGCAAGTGCCTCGGACTCGTAGGCAAGCACACCCTCCAGCTGCGGCAAGATCTCGGCCACCTGGCGCTCCTCCACCGGGGAGAGCGGCACCAGCGGGCCCTCCGTGCCGCGCTTGCCAGCGTGCTCGGCCAACGTCTCGTCAAAGACCTCGTGCAGCAGCTCCTGTGCACGCGGCAGATTCTCGGGCGTCACGCGCTCCATGCCTTCTTGGGGCAGACGGGCATGCAGATGCTCCAGCACGTCGTGGACAAAGTTGCCCTTCTCCATGTTGTCAAAGCCCGCGTCGATAGACTGGGGCTTGACGCGATACGACACGAACCAGTACAGTGGACAGGTAGAATAGGCCTCGATCTGCGAGGCGGACGTCAGACGCGGCACGAGCGGCGCGTTCTCGCCCTCGCCATCGCGACGGCGCAGAACCAGATACGGAATGGCTTCATCGCTCAGGTGCTGAGGGGCTTCGCAGGTCACGCGCTCGCGCTTGAGGCCTTCACCTGCCGCGGGATCAAAGTCGGCGATGATATCGCCCTCGCCCACGCACGTGGGCTTGGCAGCGCCAGCGGCCTCGGCATGTGCCCGCAGCTCGGTCCATACGGCTGCCGGGTAGCACTCTCGCGCCTGGCGATCGTGTGTCACGCGGGCAAGCGCGACCGGACCGCTCGTCGCCTGCATTGCACGGCCAAAGCGCACGCGCAGCAGGGCGGCGGGCTCCAAAGACACGCCGTCGCGGCGCAGCTCGGCCATCAACGTGGCAAGCGGGCCCTCTTCGTGCGAAAGCGGATAGCTGTCCAGGTCGACATCGGCAAACAGCACGGCATCGTAGCCGCCAGGACGCAAAACCGACGCATCGGCAAGCGACACGAAGCGCACTTGTGCCCGTGGCGTGCGATCGACCTCGTAGGTCGCGTAATCGTAAG
Source organism: Collinsella sp. (assembly GCA_036312785.1). Taxonomy (GTDB): domain Bacteria; phylum Actinomycetota; class Coriobacteriia; order Coriobacteriales; family Coriobacteriaceae; genus Collinsella. Next base: position 66,719 of record JAXJNG010000021.1, on the reverse strand, counting down.
CGGTACTGCGCTTGTCCACCTTGGTTCGAACGCCGTCGAGAACCGGCACGGTCGCGGCCTGCGACACGTCGAGTGCGCGAGCATCGTTCATAAGGATGTCGATGGCATGGCGCAGCAAAGCCGTCTCTGCCTGGCGACGGGCCTGGCCGTCAAGGCCGCCTAGAGCGCGATCGGGCAGCGCCTCGGCAACGGCGAGCATGGCCTTGAGCGCCGTCACGGGTTTGTCGCGCCACAGCGCCTGGAACACGTCCGAGACCACACACGGCACGTTCTTAAACCAGTTTTCGTCGCTCGCCGCCTTGCGCGCGCCCCTCACCTGACCCTGGACGCTCTGCAGCAGGCTCTTAACGCCCGCAGTGGTCTTGTTGCGCGACAGGCGTATGTTCTTGTCGAAGCCGCGGGCGCTCGCGGCGTCGGCACCCGAAAGCGGACTGTAGATCCAGTCGGTAAGCTCCGGCGCGGGCCACCACTCGGTCTTTGACGCCATGCCCTCATCGGCGGCCTTCATGCACTCGATCAGGCCGGCAAGCGCCGCAAACTGCCTGCCCGCAATGGATTGAGAAAACGCCGTGAACTCAGTCGTCTCGGCCGCAATGTGACGCGCCGCCAGACGAGAGGCGAGTTCGCCGAACAGCTGGGGTGCCCGGGCAGAAACAACGAGCACGCGCACGGGGTCGGCAGAAGCGCCGTCGACCTCGGAACCCCGGCACGTTTTTACCAGATCATCAATTGCGTCCGCATAAGCATGAGCACGGGCATGGGGGCCAGCGACCTCAATAAAGGCAGGCTGAGCGGCGGTCCCGTAAGCGGCATCAGACGCGCCGACACCCTCCCCTAGCGGCGCGATCTCAAACAACACATCGCGGGCATCAAATGCCGTGGCAAGCTCCTCGCGCATCGCCGCCTGCTCGCGGGCAAGCAGCACGACGACCTCTCCCCCATTGTTCGCCACGGCAGACAGCAGCTCGAGCAGACCGTGCGTAAACGACGTGATACCGCGCACGCATACGGCGCGAGTGCACGCCGGCAGGCTATCGGCCAGGACACTGGTCATAATGTCAGCTGCCTCGCAGGGCTCAACCATATCTCGACGGTCCAAACCGCCCGCGTAGGCGCGCAAAAGCTCGAACACACGAGCCTCGGCATCGCTTTTTGGCTCAGGCTGGCAGTTGTCGCCACGGCATCGTTCGGCACCCGTCCCCGCAACGCCCGGCAACACGTCGCGGGCCATGCGCGCGAGCATGCGCACTGTGCCCTGGCTGCGCGAAAGCGGCTGCAGGTCGGCATCGTCGAGACGCGTGACCATGTCCGAGAACAGCATCTGGCGCTGCAGGTTGTCGACGAAACCGCGCCCGTCGCCCAAAAGCTCCCAAAGCGAGCGAAGCCACGATGTAGACGTCTTGTAGTCGATACCCAGCGAAACGCCGGCTTCCGCCGCATCATGACGGCACAGGTCGAGCTCGGCAAACGTAGGTGCCAGCAACACGGCACGCCCGTGGCGGACAATAAGGTCGGCAAGCAGCGCCGACTCGGCATCGCTCAAATCCGTGCCGGCATTGGTGGTATAGATTCGAACAGGCATGGTCCTCCGCTCAAACTGTTCGCAATAATCAATGCATCCATCCTACCCGCCCACGCGGACAGATTTGCCCCACGCCAACAGATTTGATCCCTTGAGGACGGAGGAAAATGGATCACAGAGGGGGTCAGTCTAACCCGGTGATCCGTTTTCCTCCGTCCCCAAGGGATCAAAAAACCGCCCCCGGAGGGACGGTTCTTCGTAATTCAATGTTGTCGCCGGCCTACTCGCCATCCTCCAACTTAATGAGGATCTTGCGGTAGCCACCGTACTCGCCGTTCAGCGCCTTTGAAACGCGGCTCACCGTGGTGGACGAAGCGCCGGTACGGGCCTGAACCTCAACATAAGGCTCGCCCTCGTCCAAATAGCGCGCAACCTGCAAACGCTGAGAAAGGTCGCAAATCTCGCGCGGCGTGCAGATATCGGTCAAAAACGCTTGGATATCCTTCTCGTCGTCCAAAAGGCTAAATGCGTGGACCAGCTGCTTGACATCAGGCTTGTCAAACATGTTCTCGATATTCATCGATCACCGCCAAACCCGCCAAAAGGCATCGAAGTTGATACTGACATCGGGCATCGTTCACCCGTTCTATGCAATAGGGCAACGCCTGTGGCTTTTGCCCGTAGCAGTGTAGCACACCACCAAACTAAAGCGACAAGACTCTCTGCCAGCGGCGCGTTTTTCAGGACGAACGCCGTTTAGAAACCATATGCGCACGTAAGCTCCACGAATATTTGAGACAATGGGCATCCAGGCAAGGCCCCGCGTTCGCGCAGCCGTCCAAGTCGCCACGGCAAGCTGCTTCACGCGTCACTAACTCTCCCCGCGCAAGAAAGGACCCCCTACCATGCGCTTTATGCTTAACTGGCTCTTTACTTCGATCGCCATCGCGATCGCCACGTTCCTCGTCCCCGGCATCCAACCCTTCGGTTTTGCCGAGGCCTGGGTCTGTTTCGCCTTTGTGGGACTGTTCCTCAACATCGTCGATTCGCTCGTCAAGCCGTTCCTGACGGTCATCTCACTGCCGCTCACTATTATTACGCTTGGTATTTTTCAGCTCGTAGTCAACAGCTTTATGCTCGAGCTGGCCAGCTACCTGTCGGTCAATCTGTTGGGCGCTGGTATCTCCATTGCCGGCTTTGGATCGGCCTTTATGGGCAGCATCCTGGTATCCATCATGCGCAGCATTCTCGATAGCATCGCCTAGGGCTAGAACTGTTCAATACGAACCGTCATATCGACCCAAAACGAAGGCCGCCCATCGCAAAAATGGGCGGCCTTCTTATTTGTCAAGTCTCAAAGGGCGAGAGAATCTACCATTTCCGCTCCGTCCCCAAATGGCGGGTATGGGTTAGATGACGTAGTCGTAGCCATGGTTGGGAGCGACAAGTTGATCAAGCGTCACACCGTCGAGGTAGTCGTTGATGAGCTTGTCCAGGTTCTTCCACACGTCGAGCGTGGGGCACTCGTCCGAACGCGAACAGCCCTTGCAGTCGCCGTCCAGGCATGCGACCGGCGCCAAGCTGCCCTCGGTCAGGCGCAGGATCTCGCCCACCGTATACTGCTCGGGCGGGCGCGTAAGCACGTAGCCGCCGCCCTTGCCGCGCATGCCCGAGAGCATGTTGGCGCGCACGAGCGTAGCCAAGATGTTCTCGAGATATTTCTCGGAAATCCCCTGTCGCGCCGCGATCTCTTTGAGCGGGATGCGACCGGCCGCCTGGTGCTCGGCCAGATCGACCATAACGCGCAGGGCATATCTGCCCTTAGTAGAAACCAACATGTATAGTGCTGCCTTTCGGTCATTTAGTCCGTAGAAATTCTAGCCGAAAAATTGGTTTTGAAAATACCCGTTCCGGTCAAGATGGTTAATCGACTCGTAATAATCTTCTATTTCCTATTGCGTTACTAGGCTTTAGTGTCTACTATGCTTGCCAACAGCAAAACGAACAACCTATATGGTTTGTGGGTTTCGCTGCTACACACACCGTAAAACCACACGGTATCCAGTCATTTGAACACTTTGGAGGTTCACCATGAGCAACGTTTACACGTCCATCGATCAGCTTATCGGCCATACCCCGCTTCTGGAGCTCACTCACTTTGAGGCCGATGAGGACCTCAAGGCCCGCGTGCTCGTCAAGCTGGAATACTTCAACCCCGCCGGCTCCGTCAAAGACCGCGTCGCCAAGAACATGATCGACGAGGCCGAGAAGGCCGGCAAGCTCGTGCGCGGTGGCGACTACACCATCATCGAGCCCACGAGCGGCAACACCGGCGTCGGTATCGCCTCGGTGGCGGCTGCCCGCGGCTACAAGGTGATCATCACCATGCCCGAGACCATGTCCGTGGAGCGCCGCAAGCTTATGCAGGCATATGGCGCACAGCTCGTGCTCACCGACGGTTCCAAGGGCATGAAGGGCGCCATCGCCAAGGCCGAGGAGCTGCAGAAGGAGACCCCCAACAGCATTATCGCCGGCCAGTTTGTGAACCCCGCCAACCCCGCCATCCACAAGGCCACGACCGGCCCCGAAATCTGGGATGACACCGACGGCGAGGTCGACATCTTCGTCGCCGGCGTTGGAACCGGCGGCACCGTGACCGGCGTGGGTGAGTTCCTCAAGGAGCAGAACCCCGAGATTCAGGTCGTCGCCGTTGAGCCCGCCACTTCCCCGGTGCTCTCTAAGGGCCAAGCCGGCCCGCACAAGATCCAGGGTATCGGCGCCGGCTTTGTGCCCGACGTCCTCGACACCCAGGTCTATGACGAGATCATCCCCGTCGAGAACGACGACGCCTTTGCGACCGGCCGCGCCGTGGGCCACAAGGAGGGCGTGCTCGTGGGCATTTCGTCCGGCGCCGCCGTGTGGGCCGCGCTGCAGCTGGCCAAGCGCCCCGAGAACGAGGGCAAGACCATCGTGGCGCTGCTCGCCGACACCGGCGAGCGCTACCTGTCCACGGCACTGTTCCAGGACTAGAGCTTCTCGTTCTTAGAACGAGTCCAAGGCACGCCGGCCTTCCCTCTCTTCTGGCAGCCTGGGCTCATCCCAACAGGGCGTCCCATATGACGCCCGAACTTGCTACAATGTCTGCGGCGCGGAACCAGCCTCCCGCGCCGCTTTTCTTTTTTGGCCACATGCCACCAAGGAGAACCTCCCCATGCACAACAAGCGCGTGCTCGTCGCCATGAGTGGCGGCGTCGATTCCAGCGTGACCGCGTACCTGCTCAAGCGCCAGGGCTACGAATGCGTCGGCGCCACCATGCGCCTCACCTGCCCCGCGCCCGATCCCGTCACGGGCATGAGTAAGGTCGACCGCGACATCGCCGACGCAAAGGCTGTCGCCGAGCGCCTGGGGATACCCCACCATGTGCTCGACCTGCAGCAGACCTTCGACCGCAATGTTATCGAGCGCTTCGTGACCGCCTACCAGGAAGGGTTGACACCCAACCCGTGCATCATCTGCAACCGCCATATTAAGTTTGGCGCGTTGCTCGATGCAGCGCTCGATATGGGCTGCGACTACATCGCCACAGGTCACTACGCCAAAACGAGCCAAACGTCCGACGGCACCTGGCAGCTGCACCGTGGCGAGGACCCAAAGAAGGACCAAAGCTACTTTTTGTATTCGCTTACGCAGGAGCGCTTGGCACGCACAATCTTTCCGCTGGCAGGCCTGGACAAGGAGCACGACGTGCGCCGCATCGCCGCCGAACAGGGCTTCATCAACGCCAAGAAGGCCGAAAGCGAGGATATCTGCTTTATTCCAGACGGTGACTACGCGGGCTATATCGAGTGCCGCTGCGGACATCCCGCTGCACCGGGCGACATTGTGTGGCGCGACGGCAGCGTGGTCGGGCGCCACAACGGCGCGCTGCGCTACACCATCGGCCAGCGCAAGGGCCTAGGCGTCGCGATGGCGCATCCCGTGTATGTAACGGGCGTCGACGCCGTCAACAACACCGTGCATCTGGGCGAGGCCGAGGACCTGACGGCCACAGCACTCACGGCCGACGACTGGATCTGGAGCGCCCCTGCCGACCGCGTGGAGGCAGAGCTCGATGCCGGCGGCATTCGCGTGGGCGCCAAGTACCGCTACCGTCAGAAGGACCAGGCAGCGACCCTTACGCGCGGCGAAGACGGGCAAATGCTGCTGACTTTTGACGAGCCGCAGCGAGCCATCGCCCCCGGCCAAGCCGTTGTAGTCTACCGCGGCGACATCGTCCTCGGCGGCGGCACGGTAACCGGCGCACTTAAGTAGCCCCATCCCCTTCATAAATTGCGGTGAAATAGGGACTGTTTAAGCGTTTAAAACCGCCAAACAGTCCCTATTTCACCGCAACTTAGAGAGGACGGCCTCGGTCGGTACTGCCGTATCAGCCGAGGCCGCTGCATCGCTAGCGCTGTACGTAGGCGCGGACGAGCTCGAAGGTGTTGCGCACGCCGTCCATGTGGCTACGCTCGTAGTTGTGGCTCGCATACACGCCGGGGCCGATCAGACCATGGCGAATGTCGTAGCCGGCAGAGAGCGTGGCTTCGACGTCCGAACCGTAATGCGGATACACGTCGATAGCGTAATCGAGCTCAAGCTCGCGCGCGATATTGGACAGCGCCGTCACCAGGTCGTAGTTGTACGGACCGCCCGAATCCTTGGCGCAGATCGACACCATGTGCTCGGTGCAGCCTAGGTCGTCGCCCACGCAGCCCATGTCAACGCTGATCATCTCGCGCGTGTCGGCCGGCACGAAGGCGCCGCCGTGGCCCACCTCCTCGTACACGGTAAAGAGCAGCGAAACCTTACGCGAAAGCGTCACCTCGCCAGCGGCGACGGCACGCGCCAAGCCCAACAAAATGGCGGCCGATAGCTTGTCATCCAGGAAGCGGCTCTTAATGTAGCCGCTCTCCGTCACCGTCGTGCGAGGATCCATAGCGATGATGTCGCCGGTCTGAATACCCAGCTCGAGCACATCGTCCTTGCTGTCGACGTTCTCGTCGAGCAAGATCTCCATGTTCTTCTCGATGATCTTGACCGGCTCGTCGGCCACGTGCGCCGAAGGCTCGGTGTTAAGAACCACGCCCGTGTAGACATTGCCGTCGCGCGTGTAGACGGTGCAGTTCTCGCCATCGGCCGTAGACCACTGATGCCCACCGAGCGTCGTGGGGCGCAGGCGGCCATTGTCCTTAATGGAACGCACCATGGCGCCTAGGGTATCGACATGGCTCGCCAGTACGAGCGGCTCGCCCTCGCCGCCAAGCTCAACGAGCACGTTACCCTTATTAGAACGCTCAGGCCCAAACCCCATATCGCGCAGGGTCTCCATCAGATAATCAGTCGCCGCACGGGTATAGCCCGTCGGCGAAGCAATCGAGGTAAGCGCCTTCAGCTGGTCAGTAATATAGGAGAGCGTAGAATCCATCTTGGACACCAAAGTCACCCTTTCATATCGAATTAAACCCACAGCAACAATACCACCGCGAACCATCTTTTTACTTAGCGAGATAACCCATTGAGCTCCTCAGAACTGCGCCCGCCACGATAACGAGCCGGCGGGCCCCTGCCCGTTAGCCCCGCAATCTTTCCGCAGGACGGAGGAAGCCCCCGCCGCACGAAGTGCGCAGCGGGGGCTTCCGACATGTCCGAGGACGATTGTGGGGCTAACGGGCAGGGGCCCGCCGAACCAAGTTAGGCAGCCGGGCAGATCTTCTTGAAGAGCTCGATGACGTCGTCGAGCGTTGCCTCGCGCGGGTTACCCGGGAAGCAGGCGTCGGCCATGGCGTCCTTGGCCAGGACCTCGATCTCGTCAGCCTTCATGGCCTCACAGACGTGCGGGATGTTCACGTCGGCGGAAAGCTGCTTGACGGCGGCGATGGCGGCATCGGCGGCCTCGGCGGTGCTCATGCCCGTGGTGTCAACGCCCATGGCGACGGCAACCTTGGCCAGGCGCTCAGCGCAAACCGGCTTGTTGAACTCCATGGCGATCGGCAGCAGCATGGCGCAAGCGACGCCGTGCGGGGTGTCGTAGTGAGCGGACAGGGTGTGAGCCATGGCGTGGTCGATGCCCAGGCCAACATTGGAGAAGCCCATGCCGGCGACATACTGACCAAGAGCCATGCCCTCACGGCCGGAGCCGGGCTGGCCGGACTTGGCCTCGGCGACGGAGTCGCGCAGGTTCTCGCTGATCAGCTTAATGGCCTCAAAGTGGAACATGTCGGAAAGCTCCCAGGCGCCCTTGGTGGTGTAGCCCTCGATGGCGTGGGTCAGTGCGTCCATGCCAGTGGAAGCGGTCAGGCCGGCGGGCATGGAGGCCATCATGTCGGGATCGACGACGGCGACCTCGGGGGCGTCGTTGGTGTCGACGCACACGAACTTGCGGACCTTCTCGGGGTCGGTGATGACGTAGTTGATGGTCACCTCGGCAGCGGTACCGGCGGTCGTCGGCACGGCGATGGTGAACACGGCGTGGTTCTTAGTGGGAGCAACGCCCTCGAGGCTGCGGACATCGGCGAACTCGGGGTTGTTGATGATGATGCCGATGGCCTTGGCGGTGTCCATGGAGGAGCCGCCACCGATGGTCACGATAGCGTCAGCCTCGGCGGCCTTGAAGGCCTCGACGCCGTCCTTGACGTTCTGAATCGTGGGGTTGGGCTTGATCTCGGAGTAGAGGCTCCAAGCGATGCCGGCGGCGTCGAGCTCGTCGGTCACCTTAGCGGTAACGCCAAACTTGACCAGATCGGGGTCGGAGCAGACGAAGATCTTCTTGTAGCCGCGACGCTGGAGCTCGCCGGGGATCTCCTTGATGGCGCCGGAACCATGATAAGAGATGGTATTGAGAACGAAACGATTAGCCATTGATAGCCTCCCATCGTGTGCGGGGCATCCATTACGCCCCACGCTATGAGTCCCATCCTAACGCTTTTGAAACAAAAAACGCGTGAGAACGTCAAACTATTTAAAGCGTTTCAACAGATGATGAAAAATAATGCGTCAAAGGGACAGCCCCTTTGCCGCATTCGGTTACTTTCGGCAGCCCTCTTTCCAAGCCTCGGCCGCAACCTTCCAGCGTAAGCGCAAGTCGCGCTCGCGGTCGATGAACATGATGGCAAACGCGACAAACAGCAGCAAGCTCGCCACGACGATGGCGTGCAGGCCCATGCGCTCAATGCACCAGTTGCCCAACACGGCGCCAAACACAAAGGTAAAGATCACGCCGAAATACAGCAGGCCGTTTTCCAAAAAGCCGCGCCTGTGGGTGATGATGTAATCGTCCACGTTTTGCAGCGCGTTGCGCAAGTTGCCGATGCACATGGTCGTAGCGATGCCGTGACCGTGGATCTTGCGGAAGCTCTCTACCTGCATACCGCAGGCAAACGAAGTGAGGCAGTTGGCGAGCAGATTGAAATTGCCGCCCGGGATAAAGCTCACGCCCAGCAAGATGACAGCTTCAAAGAACACCGTTACCTGGCGCCAGTGAATCACGCTGCCAAACCGCTCATGCACCAGGTCGGCAAGCATAATGCCCACGGCAAACGACACCACGGGGAAGAAGTAGCGTCCCGCAAGTGCCCAGTTGCCCTCCGAGATGCTCACGCCCACGAGCAGGATGTTGCCTGTCTGCGCGTTGGCGAAAACATGATCGCGCCCAATGTACGAATAGACGTCCATAAAGCCACCGGCGAGCGCCAAGATGATGCCCAGCTCAATAGACTCCGATATCTGTTTGGCACGCTGCATCGTCGTGCATCCTCCTTGTTGACGACTCTCTCGTGCGTTGGCGGAAACATAGCCGCCGTTCATACTGTAACCCATTGACAACATGGCGTGCGCGCGAGACGGGTTCTCCAACGCGCAGATACACAGTCTGGAAACAAACGATCCCCGCATCGACGCGCCGATCCCCAGCTCATGTACTCCCCCAGTCTTTTTAGCCCCGTCCCAAAAAGACTGGTTACAATTACGTGCAGCATACAAACACCGGGAGGGATCGTGGCAAAAAAGCCTCAGCACGCTCAGAACAGCCAACGCGGACAGCAGGGCAAACAGGGTCAGCAGCAAAAGCGCGGCGGCAAGGCGCAGGCCACGGTCGCCCGCGCCAAGCATTCCCAAGCGACGCCCGCCCGCCCCTGGCGCCCGGGCCGCGACAAATTTCTCCCCGTCAGTCGCGCCGATATGAATGCGCGCGGCTGGGACCAGTGCGACTTTGTCTACATCTGCGGCGACGCCTACGTGGACCACCCCAGCTTTGGTATGGCCATCATTAGCCGCGTACTCGACGCGCACGGCTATAAGGTGGGCATCATCTGCCAGCCCAACTGGACCGACCCCGCCAGCATCACCGTGCTCGGCGAACCGCGCCTGGGCTTTCTCGTCAGTGCCGGCAACATGGACTCCATGGTCAACCACTATTCAGTGACCAAGCACCGCCGCCACACCGACGCCTATACCCCCGGTGGCGAGGAGGGGCACCGTCCCAACCGAGCCGTCACGGTCTACGGTAACCTCATCCGCCAGACGTTCAAGGACGCCCCCATCATTATCGGCGGCATCGAGGCAAGCCTGCGCCGCCTGGCCCACTACGACTACTGGCAGGACAAGCTCAAGCGCTCGGTACTGCTCGACTCGGGCGCCGACATCCTCATCTACGGCATGGGCGAGCACGCGATCGTCGAGATCGCCGACGCGCTCGACGCCGGACTGCCCGTCGATCAGATCACCTATATCAACGGCACCGTTTACCGCACGGGTTCGCTCGACGAGGTCTACGACTACGACCTGCTGCCCAGTTGGGATGACCTTGCCGCCGACAAGCTCAACTACGCGCGCAGCTTTAACGTGCAGCAGCAGAATATGGACCCCATCACCGGTCATCGCCTGGTAGAGCCCTACCCCAACAGCGTCTATGTGGTGCAGAACCCGCCATCGGCGACGCTCACCACCGATGAGATGGACGAGGTGGCCGAACTCCCCTACGCACGCGATTGGCATCCCGATTACGACGCGGCGGGCGGCGTGCCGGCCTTTGCCGAGATCAAGTTTTCCATTAGCTCCAACCGCGGGTGCTTTGGTGAGTGCTCGTTTTGCGCCCTCACCTTCCACCAGGGTCGCGTGTTACAGATGCGCAGCCACGATTCGATCATGCGCGAGGCCGAGCTGCTCACGCGCGATCCCGAGTTTAAGGGCTACATCAATGACGTGGGCGGACCGACGGCCAACTTTAGCCGCCCCGCCTGTGACAAGCAGCTCAAACACGGCGTGTGCAAGAACAAGCGCTGTCTGTGGCCGAGCGTGTGCAAGAACATGGTGGTCGACGAGAGCGGTTACACACAGCTGCTGCGCGACCTGCGCCAGCTGCCGGGCGTCAAAAAGGTCTTCGTCCGCAGCGGCATCCGCTTTGACTACACCATGGCCGATGCCTCGGACGAGTTTTTGCGCGAGCTGCTGGAGCACCATGTCTCGGGCCAGCTCCGCGTGGCACCCGAGCACGTGAGCGATGCGGTGCTCTCCGTAATGGGCAAACCGAGCCGCGCCGTCTACGATGCGTTCTGTCGCAAATTCGAGCGCCTGAACCGCGAGTACGGACTCAAGCAGTACGTGGTGCCGTACCTGATCTCGAGCCACCCCGGTTCAACGATGAAGGAAGCTGTGGACCTCGCCGAGGCCGTGCGCGACATGGGCTACATGCCCGAACAGGTGCAGGACTTCTACCCCACCCCGTCCACCATGTCGACGTGCATGTACTACACCGGCGTGGATCCGCGCACCATGCAACCGATCTACGTGGCGCGCGACCCGCACGAGAAGGCCATGCAGCGTGCGCTCATCCAGTATCGCAAGCCCGAGAACTACAAGCTCGTACGCGAGGCGCTGGAAAAGGCCGGGCGTCGTGACCTGATCGGCTACACCAAGCATTGTCTGATTCGCCCCGTGCCGCCACGCCCGGGCGAGACATCTGCTGGCGGCGGACACGGCGCTGGCAAGAAGGGCGGCAAGACCCACGGTGGCGCCGCCGGCAAGGGGCCCAAGGGCAGCAAGGGCCACGGCGGCATGTCGCGTGCGCAGAACACCGCCGGTCGCAACCGTGCAGCTCAGGGGCGTCAGGGTGCCAACGGCGGCGGGCGTCGCAACTAGGGCAGCGGTGCGCTCGCTGCGTCCATCCCACACGCGTGGCGCAGCGAGCGCATTGCTTCAACGAGGATGACGCCGGCGATAGCGACCGTAATTGCCACGTCGAACGGCGTGTTCACAAACCAGAGCAACGTCATGAGATACGACCCGGCATTAAAGGCAAAGTGCAGCAGGATCGTGTAGCGGAGCTTTCCAGTGGTCACGAGCACCCAGCCAAAGACCAGACCGGCGGCGCCGGCGTAGCAGCCCTGCACCCAGTTCATATGCATAAAGCCGAAGACCGCCGCCTGCAGTACGATTGCCGCGGCGACGCCCCAGGTACTCGGGGCCGCCCAGGGCACTATGGCGCCGTCTTGCGCCCGCGCGCGACGCCGGCGTTTCCAGAGCGGACGGCACTGCGGGTTAAACGCTCGGAGCGAAAACTCAAAAATGATGCCGCGCACCAGCAGCTCTTCACAAAATGGGGCGCCGAGCACCGTAGTCAGGACGGCGAGATAGCTGGTGTCGCCCATGCCCGTTTCCTCGACAAGTTCACTGTAATCGGCCGCGACCTCGGGCAACAATGACAGTACGGCGTCGGTCACGTAGCCAACGACCACCTGCAGGGCCAGGCCAATCACGATAACGCAGGCGATGCGTTTCCACGCCCCACGCGCTCCCCCGCCAAGCGGGCGCTCGCCCTGCCAGCGCGCCATAAACGAGCGCGGCCACAGATAACGCCACCACAGCAGCGCCATCAAAAACGACGCCGTCTGAGCGGCAGCCTGGAACCATTGGATATCGAGATTGTCGATCGGATAGCCCGTCAGCACCGACAGGGCATCGAGAACCGAAAACAGAACCACGCTCAGGGCTATATCGGCAGCGACAACGCCAAAACAGGCAAGTGCCCAAACCAGCGCATTGAGCATGCCAACCTCCTCAAAACCCGGCACTTAGGGACGTTCCTTAACTGCCGGCAGAAAAGGAGCGTCCCCAAGTGCCGGCAGTTTGGGACAGTCATTGTTGATGAGAATCGGGCGCAATGCCAAAGGCCCCGTTGGGCGAGATGTCGAACGGAAAGGTGCCACAACGATTGAACGCGGCGATAAACATGCGAATGGCGTTGGACGGCGTGGTACCCACAAGCTGAGTTGCCGCCGCGAAGGCTGCCTTTTCTTCAGGCAAGACCTTCGCGACAACCGGGGTCATGTGTTCTGCCATGGCGCTTCCTTTTTGAAACGACGGTGGTGCGGATAGATGCGGGCCACGCGGCTGGGCGACGGGCTGTGAAGGCAACCCGATTGGCCCGCATCCGGAGTGTGTTTCTGCGGCGTTGGTATTACTTAGTATTCTTAAGTATTACCCCGCAAATAGAATACCACATCTGACCCCATGGGAACGGAAAACAGGTCATTTTGTTGCTGAGTAAGTATTTAGAGCGTGATGACGTCCGAGATATCGAGCGCCTGAGCGTCGATGGGGTCATGTGTGGCGAGCAGGAGCGTTCGGCCATCGAGCAGCTCGAGCACGACGCCGGCCGTCGCATCACGCGCAGCGGCATCCAAACCGGTAAAGGGCTCATCCAGAATGACGGCGCAACCGCCGCACAGCAGGGCTCGGGCAATCTCGACGCGACGGCGCTGCCCGCCCGAGAGCTCGGCCACACGAGCATGTACATCGACCCCCGGCACCAGCAGGCGCAACAGGGCTGCGGCACTCGAGGCGTCCACGCGCGCATCGGCACACACCAGCACGTTATCCAGCGCCGAGACGGACTCGATCAAGCGCGCGTCCTGAAACACCATCGAGCACGGCACGCACTCCCCCGCCGCCAGGGCGAGCAGCGTCGACTTGCCCACGCCCGAAGCGCCCATCACGCAAACACGCCCGCCCGCGGGTACGTTGAGCACCAGACCGTCGAGCGCCGGCGCCCAGGGCGCACGATCGCCCACGGCAAGCGCAAGCACCGCCGCAGCGCCGGCACCAGCAGAGGCCGCACGTCCGCGAGCACCGCGCCCATGCGCCCGCACGGCCACACGCCATGCCGCTGGCCCCGAAGCCCGCAGCAACCACACCAGCACACGCTCGCATGCCCACGATGCCGCCACGACCAACACGGTCCACGCCAGCAGATCCGCTGTCTCGATAAGCAGCTTTGCCTGATAGATACGCTCGCCCACAGTGCCCGTCGCCATGCCGATCAGCTCCGCCGCCACGCCGGCCTTCCAGCTCATGCCAATCACGGCCCGGGCGCACGAAAGCACAAACGGCAGGACCTCGCGCCAGGTATGGGCGCAAAACAGACGCCAGCCCCGCACGCCATGCAGACGAAACATCTGCTCCAGCGGCTTATCCGCTTGCGTCAAGCCCTCGACCAGTGAGAAATACACGCCCGGCAGCGCCATCAAAAAGACCGCTGCAATGCTCACGCGCGCCGACCCCAGCCAAATGAGCAGCAGGACCACCACGCAGGCAACCGGCGTCGCCTTAACAAACGAAAGCGCCGGCGCCACCAGGCGGGCAAACGTCCGCGATCGCACCGAGACTCCCGCCAGCACGCCACCGCATGCCGTAGCGAGCGCCAGCCCGCCCAAAATTCGCAAGCCCGAGCCTGCCAGAATCGCCCACGTGCCGGCATCACACACCAGTCGCAGCAACGCCACCACAACAGCGCCCGGTCCCGGCAAGATCCTTGATTCTCATTTTCATTGCAACAGCCTCAGGACTCAGCGCAACGCGTTGCGCTGAGTCCTGAGGCGCGAATCCGGGTAGGCAACCCCAGAGGGGCCGGAATCCCCCGGCCCGCGATGGAGGGAGGCCGGCATGTCCAGACCCAAGCCGTCCGGAAGGTCGTACGGGAGGCTCACGAGGCACGAGAGGAACACGGTCGAGAGGATGCTCGACCGCAACCGCAGCGCCCGCGAGATCGCCGCGGAGCTCGGCAGGTCGCCCTCGACCGTGACCAGGGAGGTGGCGGCGCACCGCTACGTCACCGCGCCGCGCTCGCGCTACGGCGAGCCCGCGCCCGCGGACCTGTCGGGGGCCTGCCCCAGGCTCTCCGCGTGGCCGAGGTGCTGCAACGGCTGCTCGCACAGGAGGGGCTACGGCTGCTCGAGGAGGCCCAGGGTGTTCTACAGCGCCAGGAGGGCGCAGGAGGCGGCCGACGCCGAGCTCTCGGCGAGCAGGTCCGGGATCGACGAGACCGAGGAGGGCGCCGCCGCCAAGCTCGCGGCCATCAGGGACGGGCTCGCGCGCGGGCTCTCCCCGCAGCAGATAGCGGCGACGACCCCCGGGCTCAGCGCCTCCACCGTCTACAGGTGGGTGGACGCCGGCTACGACGGCATGACGAACATGGAGCTCAGGCGCAAGGTCGGCTACAGGCCGAGGTCGCGCCGGGCCCCGAAGAGGGCGACGTCCCACTCGGCGCGCAGGTCGCACGCGTCGTTCCTCGCGCTCGGCGAGGACGCCTGCGCCGCGGCCTGGGAGATGGACACCGTCGAGGGCTCCAGGGGCGACTCCGCCAGGCTCCTCACGCTCCTGCACCGCCCGAGCCGCTTCCAGCTGGCCCTGCCGCTGCCGGACGGCACGTGCGCCTCGGTCCTGGCGGCGCTCTCCTCCCTGCGCGGGGTCCTCGGCGAGGACGGCGCGAGGCGCGCCTTCGGCGCCGTGCTCACCGACAACGGGAGCGAGTTCGCCGACGAGGGCGCCATCGCGGCGCTGCTCGGCGAGCGGGACGGCGAGACCAGGCTCTTCTACTGCGACCCCCGGCAGAGCCAGCAGAAGGGCGCGTGCGAGAAGAACCACGTGGAGATCAGGAAGCTGCTGCCCAAGGGCGCCGGGGCCAGGTTCGACCGGCTGACGGCGGCGGACTGCGCGCTGCTCATGTCGCAGGTGAACTCCGAGCCGAGGGGGGCGCTCGGGTTCCTGACGCCGGCGCGCGTGCTGCGGATGGCCCTCGGGGAGGACGCCTCCGCCCTCATGGACGCGTTCGGGATAGAGGAGCTGGCGCCCGGCGAGCTCGACCTCACGCCCGGCTGCATCGAAAGGGCCAGGGCCGCGAGGGGCGAGGGGCCGCTGGCGGGATAGGCGGCGGGCCGGGACATGGGCCGGAGGGCCCGTTGCGCTGAGTCCGGAACGGCTGCGCGGCGGGCTGGCGGAGCATGCGGCGGCGGCATGGGGGCACCGGACTCCACAACCCCTCCACCTGCGGAAACGAAGTGATGGCCAAGTGCCGGGAGCTATTTCCGCGTTGCGCTAGCTGCGGAAACGCGGGGTCCGTTCAGGCTGTTGCGTTGAGATTGAAAATCAACCGTCCCGGCAAGATCAACGGCTGCGCCACCAGCGCCGCCGCGAGCGCCCACGCGGCAAGCCAAAAGGCGGCGACGGCACCACCTGCCACCGCCGCCTTCACACGCTCTGTCATTTGCCGAGCAAACGCACGCACGGGCTACTCCATGTAGTAGAAATCATCAGCCGGGAGCTTGCCGCCCACGGCGCTTGCATCCGCATCGGCCAGCACCTGCAGGTACCCACCGAGCGCCGCCTTCATATCTTTCCCCGTCTGGCATACAAGCATGCACCCGGGAATCGCCTTTTTGGCAATCGCGGCGTTATCGACGATACCCGCATCGACCACGGCCTGCGCCCAGTCCGCCGGTGTCGCATTGACGGCCTTCACGCTCGCCTCATGGCAGCGCAAGAACTCTGCCACAGCCTCGGGATGCTCCTCGGCAAACGCGCGGCGCACCACGGTCACACCCGTCAGCAGGTGCGAATCCGTGTCACCCGCTAGCTCATCCCACACATCGGTCAGGCTTACCGGCGCCGACAGCTTGCCCTCGCTCTTGGCGATGGCCGCGGTCTTGAACGGTTCCGGCAGCACGCCCACGGCAGACGGGTCGGCAAGCAGGGCCGACAGCACCTCGGTGGGCTCGCTCTTGAACTCGAGCGACACCTGGCCGGTCAGGCCCGCGCGCTCCAGCAAGTAGTTCATGACGTATTCCGGCGTGGCGCCCTTGCCCGTCATGTAGACGGTACGACCCGACAGATCGCCAAACGAGGCCACGCTCGCGTCGCCCGTCACCACGTTCAGCACGCCCAGCGTGTTGATGTCGATGACCTGCACCGCGCCCTCGGTCTTGTTGTAGAGCACGCTCGCCACGTTAGCGGGCACCAGGGCAATATCGACATCGCCCTGAATGACCTTGGGCACGATCTCGTCGGCCGCGGCGCTGATCGCAAAGTCGAACTCGTTATCCGTGGCACCCTCGGCCGCCTGGTCCATAAACTGCACCAGGCCAATCGACGTCGGACCCTTGAGCGACGCGACGTGTACCTCAACCGGCTCGGCAGCGGCACCGTCAGCGGCAGACCCGGCAGTCGAGCCCGCAGCAGACCCACCGCCGCAGCCAGCCAGCGCAAGCGACAACGCACCCGCGGCAAGCGCCGAGGCAAACCCCCGGCGCGACAGCTCAACATTAAACGCGCCCATCGCTAGCACGTCCCCTCGTTGGGCATCGACCAGGCGTGATGGTCGGTATGCAGCAGCTCCTCGGCCAGCGGCGAGAGCGGCGCGCCCAAAAACTCGCTGTAGCACGCCTGAACATCGGGATTCTCGTGCGAGAAGCGAATGTCCGCCTTCGCATCCAGGCCCCACAGCACCTGGCCGCGCTCGGCTGCCAGCTCGCAGCCGTCGTGGATGGGCTGACCGCCGCCACCGACGCAGCCGCCCGGGCATGCCATGACCTCAACGAAGTCATAACTCGCACGGCCGTCGCGAATCGCGTCGAGCAGGCGGGCGGCGTTGCCCAGCCCGTGCGCCACGGCAACATGCACCTTAGTGCCATCGATATCGGCGACGGCTTCCTTCCAGCCGTCGAGTCCGCGCACGTCAGTAAAGAAATCGGCATCCGGGTTCTTGCCCGTCACCAAGTAGTAGGCCGAGCGCACGGCGGCCTCCATCACGCCGCCCATGGCGCCAAAGATCACGCCCGCGCCCGTGCCAAAGCCCAGCGGCGTATCGAGCGACTCCTCGACCAGCGTGTCCACGCTCACGTGGCTCGCGCGGATCATGCGCACCATCTCGCGCACCGTCAGCGCAACGTCCACATCGGGCGCGCCGTCCTCGCCCACCATGCTCGGCAGCGCGCACTCGGCCTTCTTGGCCGTGCACGGCATAACGGACACCACGAACAGGCGCTCGGACTCCACGCCCAGCACCTTGGCGTAGTAGGTCTTGGCGATGGCGCCGAACATCTGCTGCGGCGACTTGGACGTGGACAGGCTGTCGACAAACTCCGGATAGCGCGCCTTCACAAAGCGCACCCAACCCGGGCAGCAGCTCGTAAACATGGGTCAGCCGTTGCTGTCGCTCTCGCCCTTGGCGGCCTTGCCCAGACGCTCGAGCAGCTCGGAGCCCTCCTCCATGATGGTGAGGTCGGCCGAGAAATCAGTATCGAACACGTACTCAAAGCCAACGCGGCGCAGCGCGCAAGCCAGGCGCTCAACAGTTGCCTCCTCGCGCGGAATGCCGAGCTCCTCGCCCCATGCGCTACGCACGGCCGGCGCGATCTGCACCAGCACGATCTTGTCGGGATTAGCGAGCGCGTCAAACACGGTCTCGGTATCGTCGCGCTCGCGCAGCGCGCCCGTCGGACAATGCGTAATGCACTGGCCGCATGCGACGCAATCGGTCTTGCCGATCGGCGCGCGCCCGCGGGTACCCACGGCGGTATGCGTGGCGCGGTTGGTCAGGTCCCAAATCCCTAGGCCCTGCACGTTCTCGCACACCTTGATGCAACGCATGCATTTAATGCACTTATCGTTTTCACGGATGATGGGAAAATCGAAATCCCAGCCCTCGCCAGCCAAATGCCTTTGATACGGCAGATAGAAAATGCCCAGGTCGTTGGCGATGGTCTGTAGGTTGCAGTTGCCGCTGCGCACGCAGCTCGTGCACTGCGAATCGTGCTGGGATAACAGCAGCTGCACGTTGGTGCGACGGGCCTCGCGGGCCTTGGGGCTGTTGGTGTGGACCACCATGCCGTCGAGCACGTAGTTGTTGCAGGCGGCGACCAGCTGATCGCAGCCCTCAACCTCGACCACGCACACGCGGCAGCCGCCGATCTCGTTTAGATCGCGCAGATAGCACAGGGTGGGAATCTGGATGCCGACGGACTTGGCTGCGTCCAGGATCGTGGTGTGCTCGGGAACCACGACTTCGCAGTTATCGATAATGAGCCTGACCATATTGTGCGCTCCGTTTTCGCTGTTGTCACCGACGGTGGTTTTGTTGAGCTCTACCATTCCAGGTTCCTCCCTCCGCGGAACGCACCAAAGCCAAAGTGGTCGCAACGCAGGCAGCGACTCGCCTCTTGGCGCGCCTCTTCCTCGGTAAGGCCCTGTTCGACCAGATTCCAATCGTGAATGCGCTCGCCGGCCTCGCGCTCGCCCAGCTCGCAGCGGCCGCACTCGTGCTTGCCCTTAAACTGAACGGTCGGCAGCTCCACGTCGAGCTTAATCTTGTGGTCAAAGCCCAGGTAGCGGTCGATATTTGCCGAAGCCACACGGCCGGCGTTGATGGCACGGATGACGGTGGCGGGGCCGGTCTGGCAGTCGCCGCCGCTAAAGAGGCCGTTAAAGTTGGGCACGGCGCCGTCCGAATCGGTGACGACGCGACCCCACTTGCAGGCGATGCCGATGTCCTCAAACGGCTTGGAGTCGATGTCCTGACCAATGGCCACGAACACGCGCTCGCAAGGAATGACCTGCTCGGGCATGACGGCGGCACGCGGGGCCGGGCGCCCGCGGCGGGGCTCGCCGATAATCTGCGGCTGCACGCGCAGGCCGCTCACGCGACCGTCCTCGCCCGTCTCGATGGCGAGCGGGGCCGTAAGCTCCAGAACCTCGCAGCCCTCGGCCTGGGCACCGGCGATCTCGGCGTCCTGGGCTGTCATATCGCAGATGCGGCGGCGGTAGACGATGCTCACCTTTTCGGCACCGCAACGCACGGCAGAGCGTGCCACGTCCATGGCCACGTTGCCGCCGCCGATGACGCACACGCGCTGTCCGCTCAGGTCGGGCAGCTCGTCGTCACCGATGGCGCGCAGCATCTTGACGGCCGACTCCACGCCGGGCGCCTCTTCGCCCGGAAGGCCGAGCTTCTTATCGCTGTGGGCGCCAATGGCCAGGTAGACGGCATCGAACTCGTCGCGCAGGCGGGCAAGCTCCTCGCCGTTCACGGAGTGGTCGAGCTCCACGTCGATACCGGCGCTCAAGATCCAGTCGATCTCGGCCTGCAGGCGCTCGCGCGGCAGACGGTAGCTGGGAATGCCATAGCGCAGCATGCCGCCCAGGTGGCGGCGCTGCTCAAAGATGGTCACCCTATGGCCCATCACGGCCAGGTAGTAGGCGCAGGAAAGGCCGGCCGGGCCGCCGCCAATCACGGCGATGCGCTTACCGGTGTTGTCCACTACATGGGGCTTGTGGTCGTTGAGGTCACTGCGTTCAACGGCAAAACGCTTAAGGGCGAGGATGTTCATGGGGTCGTCGACCATGCCACGACGGCAGTGCATCTCGCAGGGATGCTCGCACACCAGGCCGCAAACGAGCGGCAGCGGGTTGTTCTTGCGGATGACCTTGACGGCGTCGGCATAGCGGCCGGCCTCGACGAGCGAAATGTACCCGGGAATATCGACGTGCGCCGGGCAGCCCGAGACGCACGGGACGCGGGCATCGCGGTCAAAGCCACAGGAGTGCTCGCGGATATGATGCTCAAAGTCGTCGCGGAAGCCGCGAATGGCCGTGAGCGCCATGGCGCCGGCCTCGTAGCCGATGGCGCAATCGCTCGAAAGATAGATGGTGCGGGCGGTGCGCTCGATCAGATTGAGCGTGGACTCGTCGGCGCGGCCCTCGAGCACATCGGCGAGCAGATCGCTCAGCGCGCTCAGGCCCACGCGGCAGGGCGTACACTTGCCGCAGCTCTGGGTGGAGCACAGGTTGACGAGCGCCGCCGTAAACTCAACGGGACACGGGGCGAGCGAACTCACCGCCAGACGGCGTCCGAGCGCATCATGCAGGTCGTCCATGACGGCCTGAGCGTGGCTGCGTTCCATTACATGCAGTCGAGCCATAAGATCCCCTCTCATGCGGCAGCCCGGAGGCGAGGCCGGGCGAAATTGCTACACGCACAACACTGACCTAAAAAGTTGTTAGGTCTCCACATAGTTCGGCAGGCGGTATAAAATGTCACCCTCAGCGGTGAAAAAGAACGTTACCGCAGATAAATGCCATATTCGATAAACGCGTTACCCACAATGCGGCACTTAGGGACGTTCCTTTTCTGCCGGCACCCGGGGACGCTCCTCGCTCTGCTGCATTCCCGAGGCAATCAAATTTGGACTAGCGGTGGTTACGATAAACAAAAGGGCCCCGAGCATAGTCTGCTCGGGGCCCAAACTCGTCTCGCCTTACCGCGCGACGCGTATGTTACTTGCGCTTGCCGCCGCCGTCACCGGGGCGACGGGAGCTGCCGCCGCGCTTGCCGCCACGGCTGTTGCCATAGCTGCCACGGTTATCGCGACCGCCGGCGCGACCGCCACGGGAGCCGGCCTGGTTGCCGCCGCGACCACCACGGTAGCCGCCTCGACGCTCTTCGCGGGTATCGTCGTAGTTGCGCCAGTCATCGCGACGGTCGCGACTGGCACGCGGGTCGCGACGATCGCGCGACTCGTTAGAGCGGCCAACGCCGCTGCGGCCACCATTGCCGCGGGCGCCTTCACGACGCTCAGTGCCGCGGCCACCGCGCTCACTACGGCCCTCGCCGCCGCGACGCTCATCACGGCCACCGCGCTCGTCATCGCGGCCGGAACGGCGGCGGTTGCCCGCGCCGCGTTTGCCGCCACGCGAGCCACGACCCTCGTCCTCGCGCTCGACACGGCGACGACCGCCGCGATCCTCGTCCTCGCGGCGACGGCGATGTGCCTCGCCCTGGAACTGCTTGGCACGGCGCTCGGCACGGTTGCCGCGCGCAGGCTGCTCAGCGGCACCAGCACCGCCGCGCTCCTCGGCAGCCACCTCGCGGGCCACGCTCTCCACAGCCTCGTCCACGCGAGCCTGAACGCCCTCGCGCACGCGGGTCTTGCCGCCGCGCTTGGGACGGCTCGGACGCTCGCCGTCGCCGCGACGCTCGTCGCGACCGCGGTTGGAGCGACCGGCCACATCGCCGTAGTCATCGCCGTTGCGCTTGCCGTCGCGACGTGCCTGCTCAAGCTTCTTCTTGCTCTTGGACTTGCCACGCTTGGTCTTCTTCTTCACCTTAAAGGCCGCAGGGTCGCGCTCGGGGTCAACCGCAGGCGGGTTGGGACCCACATGCAGGTCGCCGGCCTCGTAGATGTCGGCGGTCTTGTCCATGAGCTTCTCGATCTCGTAGAACTCATCGACGTCCTGCTCGGTTACAAACGTAATGGCCCAGCCCAGCTCACCGGCGCGGCCCGTACGGCCAATACGGTGGATGTAGTCGGTCGGCTCGGCCGGTACGTCAAAGTTCACAACGTAGCGCACGTCACTGATGTCGATGCCGCGGGCAAGCACGTCGGTTGCCACCAGCACGTCGACGGTGCCGTCGCGGAAGGCAGAAAGCGCGCGCTCGCGCTGGGCCTGGCTGCGGTTGCCGTGAATCGCGGCGGCCTTGATGCCCTTGCGCTCCAGACGACGGCAGCAGCTATCGGCACGGTGCTTGGTGCGCATAAAGACGATCGTGCGCTCCGGGCCCTCCTTCTTGAGAAACTCGGGCAACAGGTTGTTCTTGGCCTCGATGGACACCGGGAACACAAACTGGTCAACGGTGTCGGCGGTCGACGTGGCCGGCGCGATCTCCACGCGGGCCGGGTCGCTCACCAGGTCGGTGATCTCGCCCACGGCCTCCTCGTCGAGGGTCGCCGAGAACAGCAACGTCTGGCGATCGGCCGGCGTCTCGCGCACAATGCGGCGGACGGCGGGCAAAAAGCCCATGTCGAGCATGCGATCGGCCTCGTCGAGCACCAGGACCTTAACCTCGTCCAGGTGGCAGGCACCCTGCTCGATCAGATCGACCAGACGGCCCGGCGTGGCGACCAGGATGTCGCAGCCGTACTTGAGGGCAGCAGTCTGCGGCTTGTAGCTCACGCCGCCCACGACGGTCACGGCGACATGGCCGGTGACGTCGGCGATCTTGCTCGCAACCTCGTCGATCTGCTGGGCAAGCTCGCGCGTGGGGGTGATGACGAGCATCACGGGGCCGCGGCCGTTGCCCTCGGGCTTTTTAGCACCGCGACGACGGTTGCGGCCGCCGCGCTCGCGCACGGGTTTGGGAGGAGCGATGTGCTCCAGATTGTTCATGGTCGGCAGCAAAAAGGCGGCCGTCTTGCCGGTGCCGGTCTGAGCGGCGGCAAGCAAGTCGCGGCCTTCGAGCACCACAGGAATCGAACCGGCCTGAACAGGCGTCGGCGCCGTGTAGCCCAGGTTCTCGATGGCACGGAGCATCTCGTCCGAAAGTCCCAGCTCGTCAAAGGCGGGCAGGCTCTCGGTAGCGGACTCGACGGCCTGGGCGGCGTTGGCCTCATCGGCGGCATCGAAGGCAGCCTGGACCATAGCCTCGCGGGTCTCGTCCAGAATCTCGGCGTCCGTGACGTCGGATACAGAATTACGCATATGTTGTTGTTCCTTATCTGCACGCGCAAGGGGCACGGCATGCGGCCGCGCGGGCGTGCTTGGTAGTGCGCTAATACATACAAAAACAGGTGCGCACAGAGAGGACGTTGCTCAGCACGCTGGCGATCGCTTTGGCAGCCCTATCACGCGCCGTCCAGACGCAGCGGCCCTAAGCGATGGAGCAGATTCGCCGCCGGTTAGTATACCCGTACTCCGTATGCCCCCACGTAAACCACAGATGACGGGGCGAACGGGGCGGGCCTGGCTGATTGTCTCAATCTGTAACATCTACAGGGCAAATCTTCCTCTACGTGTTACAGATCGAGACAAACGGTCGACACAGTTCACAAACGTCTCAATCTGTAACAGTTACCGAGTAAAATCGGCCCAAATTGTTATAGATCAAGACAGAGGGGGATTTCCGTCCAGTCCAAACCAAATCTCTCAGTCTTCCTGCAATTTCGAACATGTGGCCTATAATGTTGCTTTGGTTACACTATTTATTGTGCAGCCATTTAATACGTCGCCCACCGGGGCCATTAATTCCTATCGCCATATTGGCTAGGAAGCAATCAAAGGAAGTATCCGTGGCAGCAGAGACGCCTTGCTCGGTCCTCTATAACGATATTCGCTCGTTCGGCGGTCTTAAACATCTCGAGATCGCCCGAATGCTCATCAATGGAAACTCTTATCTCGGCAGTACCCTGCTCGAGAAATGCTCTTCCAACCGCTCGTATCTCACCCGTTACATCGTCCATCGCAAGCCTGACCAGTGCGCACCCTCCATCTACAGCGACTTTACCGTCACCACACTCAACCTTTCCTCGGCAATCTGCAGCAAGCTCGGCGGCGGCGAGTCCGCCTATCGGGCAATCGCCGAGCACTATCGCGGTCCGGCCGCCAACGAAATGATGTCGGCTCTCGCCAGCTACAAGCTGGACAGCCGCCTATATGCAAATGCCCTCAATCGCATCGACAACTTCGACGGCAATGCCGTGCGCGAGAAAAGCACGCTTTACCTTATGCTCTTTGTGGCAACGGGGGCGCTCGCCGATCCCGTTCAGGGCGTGGCCACCGTCGAGCGCTTTTGCAGCAGCAAGACGGGCGGGCACTTCGGCACCACCGAAACTACCGTCGGACGTGGCTTTATGAACAGCCTGGAACAGCCGCGCACCGTCGCCCCCAACCTCGGTCTGCTCAGAACCCATGCCGACAACTGCGCCGACATGCAAATCCATCCCCTCACACGCGATCCGCGCGGCACCGTGATTGGTTCTTTGCCCAAAACCTCGCCCAGCATCACCGATGTGGGCGCCGACGCATCGCGCGAGCATCTTCGCATTTGGCTCGAGGGTGAGCACTGGTACGCCCAGGGCCTTGGATCGACCAACGGCACAGTGCTCGAATCGGGCGCGGGCGACGGCGATATTGTGATTGAGCCGCCGCGCGACCAACGCGAGCCCGGCAAAGTCTATCCCCCCGTGGAAATCGCCAACAGCGACAGGCTCCATCTGGGTCTCTACACGACATTCCTTGTCATTGTGGACTAGCGCGGACGGCGATCGGAAGACGGTCGCCGTCCGTCTTTCGTCTTCTACCTTCTGCGTCGTAAACGACAATGCTCAGCGGTATACGTGGGCAGTGCGGCTATCATGGTACTTTACCGATATCCGCACTGCTCGCGTATACGTGCGGCAACCCATGCCAGACAAAGGAACGCCATGGATACTACCGATAGCGCCTATGGCGACAAACTCATCCGTCTCGATACGTTCGATACCGCCGTGGCGGTCGACCCCAGCGCCGAGGACGACGCCAAACGTCGGTTTATGACGCTTATTCTCCAGACGGCCCACCGCAACAACGGCAACATCGGGCACGTGCTGCGCGCGACCAACACGAGCGGCGAGGTCTTTGCCGTCAAGCTGCTCAAGGACAACGCTATCCTTTCCGGCCAAGCCCCCGACCGTTCCGCCGAGCAATCGGCAGCGCACCTGGCCAACACCGCCGCGCTGTTCGAGGAGTACCGTCATCTGTGTACCGTCTCGCACCTGCGCGGATTTCCACGCGTCTATGGCTACGGATCGTGCGAGGATGACCCGCTCATCCTCATGGAGTGGGTCGAGGGCACCTCACTCAAGCAGGCGCTACCTCTGCTTCCGCACGACGCCTCGGGCGGGCTGACCACCCAGATGGTCGCCGCCGTCGGAAACGCCGTGCTTCGTGCGCTCTTGATGACCCAAGGCCTCGTGAACCCGGTCATCCATCGCGATCTGTCGCCTGCCAATATTATGTTCCGTACCACCAGCCGAACGCTCGAGCAGCAGATTGCCGATTGCTCCTTTGACCCCTGCCTCATCGACATGGGCTCCGCGACCATGGCTCTCGGCGACGACACGATCACCCGGCGCGCCGACATCTGGCGCTTTGCCACGCCCGCATACGCCGCGCCCGAGATGCTCACGCAGGATATCGAAGGCATCGCGGCCCTTCGCCGTTCGCCGGCAATCGACGTCTATGCGCTTTCGAGCATTTTGTACCAGCTCTACAGCGGTCGCAAACCGTTCGATGTCGAGTCGACGGGTGCCGCGGCAACCGGCTCGTTCTACCTCATAAAGACCAAGACCAAGCCGGCACCGCTCGAGCCGCGCTGCAAGGACGATGAAGCGCTCGTCCAGATCATCATGAAAGGCATCTCAGTCGAGCAGGGCGATCGTCCCACCGAGCAGCAGATGCTCGAGGTGCTCTCGGCATACCTCACCGATGCCGAATCCGAGGGCCGCGAAGGCGCAGGAGACGAGGCCGCGATTGATATCGATTCTGGTACGCACCTTAAGGTCGACGTCGCCGGCGAGCGCGCGAGAGAGATCCTGGAGCAGGCCCGGCACGATACCATGACCCGCCGCCGCTTTATTATCGGTGGCGTTGTCGCAGCCGTTGCGGGGCTTGGCGTTATCGGGGCGGCAACCCATGGCTTTGGCATCCCCGACTACTTGGACGGCATCCGCGGTTCACTTGACGACTACACCTGGGATCAGCTGCAGGAGATTTCGCTCAAGATTAAGGCCGCCGAGACCCGTAGCGAGGCACGCGAGATTGCCAAGCGCTATCATCTGCTCGATGACAACGGGCATATCCCCTATCCATGCACTAAGCGCGTGAAGCTCACCAATGGGCTGCACGTCGGCGCGCAGCTCGTGGGCATCCGCCACGACGAGCTTCTGGACGGGACGGGCAAGGCCGGACTGACGTTTATGTTCGATGCGGGTATTGCCGAGCGCAACGCTGCGGCTGAACCGCCGAGCGCCGGCTGGGCAGATTGCGAGCTGCGGGAGTGGCTCAACGGCGACGGCCTTAAGCTGCTGCCCAACGAGTTGCGCGCGCTCATTAAAGGTGTCAAGAAGGTCTCGAACAATGTGGGCGCCGCCAACAGCGCATCGTGCCTGAGCGAGTTGCCCGCAACCCTTTGGCTGCCCGCCATGGTCGAGCTGTGCGGTACGCAACCGCCCGATTCGTTTACCGAGGACTATCACTACCTGGCAGACATCTACAACGGCGAGGGCAAGGAGTATCAGCTCTTCCGCGAGCTCAAGGTGAGCCCATATTCCACGAACGAGACGATGGTCCGCCAGTGGAAGGGCAAGGACACCTGCTGGTGGGAGCGCACGGTGAGCCCCGACTCATCGGAGACCGAAGGCACGCTCTACATAAACCGTGTGGGCCACGACGGCGACGTCTTTACGTACGCAACGCCTGCGGAAAAGCCAAACAAGCTAACCTGTGTGATCCCCGGATTCTGTATCTAGAGAGCGGGCGTCTTGCCGTGACGGGACCCCTCCCCGGCAGTTGTCTCGATTTGTAACACTAGCTCGGCAGATACAGGTCTAGATGCTACAGAACGAGACAAACCCCAATCCCGCGAGACAACATCTCAATCTGTAACAGTAAGGGGTCAAAAACCTCTCTAGATGTTACAGATCAAGACATTTGAGTTGGCCGCGGACGGTCTGTCTCGATCTGTAACAGTAAGGGGTCATATTTCCCGCCAGATGTTACAGATTGAGACATTGAGTTTATTGCTGAAGGTTCGTCTCGATCTGTAACATCTGGAATCCAAAAACCGGTCTAACTGTTACAGATGGAGACAAACTCAAACCTCTCAAAACAAAATCTCAATCTGTAACAGTTAGAGGTCATTTTCCCCGCTAGATGTTACAGATCGAGATATTGATTTGCCGCCGGAGAGTTTGTCTCATTCTGTAACAGCAGCTCGGCAAAAACTGGGCTAGATGTTACAGATTGAGACGAAGGGCGGGGATGGTGCACCAACCCGGCAGCCACCCTCATCTGTAGCGAAATGTCATACATTTCTTTCTGTACTGGACACCCCCAGGGGGTATGGGTGTATAGTATCGGCAGGTTAACATTTCCGACACTACGTCACAGAAAGGAGAAGCCATGGCTCAAGATAAGTTCGACGTGGGCGGCATGACATGCGCCGCCTGCCAGGCGCATGTGGATCGCGCCGTGAGCAAACTCGACGGCGTCCAAAGCGTCGCGGTCAATCTGCTCGCCGGCTCTATGCTGGTGGACTACGACCCTGCGCAGGTCTCCCCCGACGACATCTGCACCGCTGTCGACCGCGCGGGCTACTCGGCCTCACCCATCAGCACGGGCACCGACGCTGTCCAAAGCGGAAGTGCGCAAGCCAGGTCCGGCGCCGCCCATATGGAGTCACCGACCAAAAAGTTGGAGGCCGCCGCCTCTGCCATGCGCACCCGCCTCATCGTCTCGATCGTATTCCTCATCCCACTGTTCTACATAGGCATGGGGCACATGCTCGGCTGGCCGCTGCCCGGCATCTTCACCGACCACACCCACAGCATGACGCTCGCGCTCACCGAGCTCGTCCTGCTCATTCCCATCGTCTACGTCAACGACGCGTACTTTATCAACGGGTTTAAATCGCTCGCGCACGGCGCGCCCACCATGGACGCCCTTATTGCCGTGGGCGCCACCGCCTCCATCGCCTGGTCGCTCTACGCCATGTTCATCATGGCCGACCAGCTAGCCGCAGGTCAGGTGCACGAGGCCATGATGACGAGCATGGACAACCTGTATTTTGAGAGCGCTGGCACCATCCTGTCGCTCGTCACCGTGGGCAAATACCTCGAGACGCGCAGCAAGTCCAAGACCGGCGGCGCTATCGAGGCGCTCATCGACTTAGCACCCAAGACCGCGACCGTCGTGGCAGAGGACGGCAGCGAGGCCACCGTCGACGTCGATGCCATTCTGCCCGGCCAGGTGCTGCGTGTGCGCCCCGGCGAGTCCATCCCTGTCGATGGCGTGGTGCTCGAGGGCAGCTCGGCCGTGGACGAGAGCGCGCTCACCGGCGAGTCCATCCCCGTGGAAAAGACCGCCGGCGACACCGTCAACGCCGCCACTGTCAACCGCACCGGCTCGTTTGCCTTCCGTGCCACACGCGTGGGCGCCGACACGTCGCTCGCCAAGATTATCCAGCTCGTCGAGGACGCCAACGCCACCAAGGCGCCCATCGCCCGCATGGCCGACAAGGTCGCCGGCGTGTTCGTGCCCGTGGTATTCGTGATCTCGGCCATGACCTTCGTGGCGTGGATGGCACTGACCGGTAGCGTGAACGAAGCGCTCACCTCCGCCGTCGCTGTGCTGGTGATCAGCTGTCCGTGCGCATTGGGTCTGGCCACGCCCGTCGCTATTATGGTCGGCACCGGCAAGGGCGCCGAGATGGGCATTCTGTTCAAGAGCGCCGAGGCGCTGGAGAATCTGCGCAGCGTGGGCACCGTGGTGCTCGATAAGACGGGAACGGTCACTCGCGGCAAGCCTGCCGTGACCGATATCGTGGTAGCCACGCGCGCCGACGGATCGCCCGCCATGAGCGAAAAGGCGCTACTCAAGCTGGCCGCCGCGCTGGAGCGCTCAAGCGAACACCCGCTGGCCGAGGCGATTATGGCCGAGTGCGAGACGCGAGGGATTGTCGCGCGCGCCGTCGAGGACTTTGCCGCCGTGCCCGGGCGAGGCGTTACGGCGCGCGAGGGGCAAAACGCCATTGCCGCCGGCAATATGCGCCTGATGAACGAGCTGGGCGCGAAGGTGCCCGCGGGTCTTGCCGAACAGTTCGCCGCCGAGGGCAAGACGCCGCTGTTCTTTGCCAAGAACGGCGAGCTCGACGGCACCATCGCCGTGGCGGACGAGGTCAAGGAGACGAGCGCCGGGGCCATCGCCGCACTGCGCTCGCTTGGCGTCGACGTGCGCATGCTCACCGGCGACAACCGCGTGACGGCCGAGGCCATCGCCCGCCGCGTGGGGCTGAGCAGCGAACAGGTCATCGCCGACGTCCTCCCTGCCGACAAGGAGCGCCACGTCCGCGAGCTGCAGGATGTGGGCGGCAAGGTCGCCATGGTAGGCGACGGCATCAACGACTCCCCCGCCCTGGCGCGCGCCGACGTGGGCCTTGCTATCGGCACCGGCGCCGACATCGCCAAGGAGGGCGCCGACGTGGTTCTCATGCGCAGCGACCTCATGGACGTCGCCCGCGCCATCGAGCTTTCGCGCGCCACGATCCGCAACATCAAGCAGGACCTGTTCTGGGCACTGTTCTACAACGGCATCGGCATTCCGCTGGCGGCGGGCGTGTTCTTCCCGCTCACCGGATGGCAGCTCTCGCCGATGTTTGGCGCCGCGGCCATGAGCCTGTCGAGTGTCTGCGTCGTAAGCAATGCGCTGCGCTTAAAATCCTTTAAGCTAAAAGTGGCAAAATAAGCTCACCATTAAGTCCATTTAGAACGGGTTTTCCAGGTGCCCGAGATTGACCTGAAAGAGGAGCGACGCGTACTTTGGTACGCGAGCGACGGCTTGAAGGTCAAGGTCGGGTGCCTGGGAAAGCCGACACAACAGAGAGGAATATCCATGCGTTTCACAATTAAGACTTCCGGCCTTATGTGCGGCCACTGCGACGCCACCGTCGAGACGGCGTTGCTCAACGTGGCCGGCGTGACCGACGCCGACGCCGATCACGAGACCCAGACCGTCCAGGTGGAGTGCGCCGACACCGTGACCGTCGAGCAGCTCACCGCCGCTGTCGAGGGCGCCGGCGAGAAGTTCCACGCCCTTTCGGTGACCGCCGCATAGCAGTCGCTGCCTACTGAATCCTCAGAAGTTGCGGTGAAATACGGACTGTTGTGCCGCCCTAGGCCTTTAAACGGTCCGTATTTCACCGCAACTGACGGGGACATCCGGAAGATCGACCAGAAACGAGGACCCGACATGATGGCAGACCATAAATCGGTGACCCGCATGCTCAAGACGGCACGCGGCCAGATCGACGGCATCTTGCGGATGGTCGAGGAGGACCGTTACTGCGTCGATATTTCCACGCAGCTCATGGCAACGCAGGCGCTCCTCGCGCGCATTAACGCCGACGTGCTCAAGGCGCATATCGAGGGCTGCGTGACTTCGGCAATCGAATCGGGCGACGAAGACCTCAAAGCCGCCAAGCTCGCCGAAATCGAACGCGTCGTCGACAAGCTCTCCAAGTAATAGGGGCATTGGGGACAGATTTCTTTGCACCGTCTTGGTATTCCGGGGACAGGTATGTTTGCACCACATTGGTGCAGATTAACCTGTCCCCCTTGCTCTAAATCGGGTATAAAGGCGTGCAGCATATCGAACGAAAGGCAATTTGCATGAATGACTTTATGAAGGGTCGCAATGGTGCCGATGAACTCACCATCGTGATGGGTTTTGCCGGCATCGTCATCGCGATGATCGGATCGATAGCCCGCATCCAGTGGCTCAGCTGGATTGCCATCGCCGTAATCGTGATTGGCGTGCTGCGCGGCCTGTCCAAAAATATCGACGCACGTCACAAGGAGAACGAGGCCTTTGTCGCCGCGACTGCAAACGTACCCGGCTTGGGCAAGTTTGTAGCTAGCTTGGGCGGCGGAGCTGCAGCGGCCAACGCCTCGCGCGCAGCCGGTACTAGCAAGGAAGACTTTGAACGTGCCAAGCGCACAGCCAAGAAGATGTGGAAGGGCCGCAAGACCACGGCCTATCTTAAGTGCCCCAACTGCGGCCAGATGCTCTCCGTTCCCAAGGGCAAAGGCAAGATCCGCGTCACCTGCCCCAAGTGCCATGCCAAGATGGAGACGCGCTCATAGCTGCCATACTATGGGACAAATAAAAGCCGAGGCCTCGCACTGGGACCTCGGCTTTTTCTGATTATGACAAAAGGATTGTCCCTTTGTCGCATCGCCATATCGCGCGCTTACGCCACGCCATCGCGGGCAAGCTCCTCGGCCAACGTCTCGGCAGGCATGGCCATAATCGCGTCGAGCTCGGCGTCCACCTCGGGAATACGCTTCACCTTGAGCTTGCGCACCAGATCACCGCGACACATCACGTGCGTCGGATCACGCAGTGCGCACAGGTCATCGAGCGGGTTCTCGCGCGTCACCAGAATATCGGCGGCCTTGCCGCACTCGATTGTGCCGGTCTCGCCGCCCAGCCCCAGCAGCTCGGCATTGACCTGCGTGGCCGTATGCAGCGCGAAAGCGTTGTCCACGCCGACATACTTGGCAAAATAGGCCACCTCACGCCACGTGTCGTACTGCGTCACGAACGGGCAGCTCGAGTCCGTGCCAAGGCCCACCTTAACGCCAGCTTCCAGTGCGGCACGGGCGCTCTCGATGATGCCCGAGCACACGATGTCACCGTTCTTCTTTTGTGTATCGGTCGAATGGGTCTTTTCCGGGTCGAGCAATACAAACGGCAGCGCCGGGCTGATAGTGCAGGTAACGCTGGGCGCACGCCCCTCGAGCTGCGTGCCCGCGGCGCCGCGGTACAGTTCCAAGATCTCGGGAGTCATCGGGGCACCGTGCTCGATCGTATCGACGCCGGCCTCAAGCGCGGCCTTCACGCCTTCGGTGCTCTCGACATGAGCCATAACCGGCAGGCCCACCTCGTGCGCCGCCTTGCACGCCGCCGCGGCAACCTCGACCGGCATACGCAGCACACCCGGCTCGCCCACCTCGGTAGCGTCGAACACGCCGCCCGTCACGAACAGCTTGATGACGTCGGCACCGCGCGCATACAGGTCGCGCACCTGTTCGGCTGCCTCGGCGGGACTGTTGGCCACCTGGGCGAACAAACCCGCACCATGGCCGCCCGGCACCGTGACACCCGTTCCCGGCGCCACCAGGCGAGGACCTTGATACTTGCCGGCATCGATAGCATCGCGCACGGCAAGATCGGCAAACAGCGGGTCGCCCGCGCCGCGCACCGTGGTCACGCCACTTGCCAGTTGTTGTTGGGCGCTGCCCTTAAGAATATGGCGCACGATGGCGCGCCCCACGGGATTATCGAGCTTCTTCATCAGCGCGCCCGCATCGCCCGCCGAAACCGGCTTGCCCGAACCGCACAGATGCACATGCATATTGATGAGGCCTGGCATGAGATACGCACCTGCCAGGTCGATAACCTCGGCACCCGCAGGCGCCTGCGCCACAGCACTCGGCCCCATCCACGTGATGACACCGCGCTCAACGGCCACGGCCATATCGGGCTGCGGCTCCATATGTTTCGAGCCATCCAGGACGGTCGCATTGATAAACAACGTGGAACGATCGGCAGACGCCATATCAAGCTCCTCCCCCTCAGAAAACTTGAACATCTGTCCATTATTATCCAGCGCGGCAGGATTGCTGCGGACATATCGGTTAACGGAGGGAAGAGGGGATGTGGGGGGACGGAATACGTTGCAGCCCCACCCCAGCAACATCAGGGGAATGTCTCGATCTGTAACAGGTACAGGGTTATTGGGCCCCTTGATGTTACAGATCAAGACATTCGGTCGACGTTTCACCGGTTTGTCTCGATCTGTAACAATTACGAACTCAAACAACTTCTAAACGTTACAGATCGAGACAAAACCTCTCAGCGCCCATACCACTGGCGTCTCCATTCCTCAGCCAGATCGGCCCGCTGTTGAATTCCCGCCAGTCTCATCTTTTCAGCCAGCTTCCCCGGGTTCTTGAGTTCATCAAACGTAAACCGAAGCACCTTGTGCCCGAGCATCGTCAGATGAGACTCTCGCTGACGTTCTGCCACGAATGGGTCGACCGACCCCCGATCCCCACCATCCTGCAGGGTATACTTTCCCTTCCCGTCGAGCTCGCCGATGACACACGTCCCGTTCTCGAGCCGCCAAAAATAGTCGACGCGAAACACCTGGCTCGAATCGAGCGGGTCGCGAAACTCCACCTGCAGCTCCGGAACTGGAAAGCCGTACGCAATAAAGAACGCTCGGAACCGAGACTCGCCGCCGTTTTCGGACAGCCCGTCCGCATACGACGCAATCACCTGTGCCCTGCGATACCCTCGCCTGCCCTCGCAATCGGCGCGGAGGCGCTCGCACAAATCCCAACGTGATACGCCTTTCGCCCGCAGTGCAGAATCGGCAATCGCCAACCCGTAGGAGAACGGCGCACGCAGTAAGCAATCCTCCACCGTGCGCCAAAACGACGTCACCCGCACGCCATCAACACGCTCGAGCGCGCCCGCCATCTGCGGACGCAACAACCTGCACCCGCCGCTCAACGTCACCGAACAACCCGTCTTAACAAGAAAGCGCGGCCCGAGCAGATCATTCGGCACCTCCAGACCCCACAAAAGCGCCGCGTCATAGCCCCAAAACGCCCAATCGGGATGAAATTCCGCAAGCCCTTTGATAGTCCTCAGCGCTCGCTCCGCCGGCGTCAATGCATCCCAATCATGCTGAAAACAGAACAGGTACGGCTCGGGCTCCGCGATATCGTCGGTTCCAACATGGCGTCGCAGCCACATGAGCTCGGTATTGTCATGCGTTGCGAGCAGCGCACCTTGCTTGGCCGTCTCCGTGAGCCGCGCGAGCATTCTATTCCGCGCCAACGTGTTGCGAGTCGCATGTTTGTGTTTGAGAACGGTATTAGACACTTTCGTCACCACCACGTCAGACAAATGGACCATCGTCACCGTTGCCTCCGCTGACAAATGTCTTGATCTGTAACAGGAAGACAGTCTTTGAGCCTCTAGTTGTTACAGAACAAGATCTTTCGACAGCCGCCAACCTTCCGTCTCAATCTGTAACAGTTACGGGCTCAAACAGCCGCTAAACGTTACAGATTGAGACAAAGTCAGGGCTGTAGGGCGACACCAGTCACATCCCCTACTCCCATTCTTGTTCGTAGATGTTGAGGGACTTTACGTAGCGCCCCTGGGCGCCCATGATGTCGCGGACCAGGCGCAAAAAGAAGCTGATGCACGAGGTGTCAAAGCCATCCTGCAGGTCCTCCGGATGCACCGCACCCGGCCCATCGACTGCCGTGTCACTCAGGCGCGCGATGTCGTACAGATAGAGCTGTCCCGCCGTCAGCCAGACATCGTCGACGCAAGCGAGGCGCACCGCAATCGCGCCGTCGCTCCAATGCTCCTTTTGCACGATATGCGGGTCGTAGACATCAAAGCGACGGTCGGTGCGCGTATCCTTCAGCGCAACTATGCCGTTCGCAGGATCCTTGTCCAAAATGCCAAAGCGCGAGAAATACTGCGTGTCGCGTACCTGCTCGAGCCGCTTGAGCGAGGCAGGCGAAAGCGATGCCGGCGGCTCGTCAACATACAGCTCGAGCAGCGTCTTGCCATGGCGATAGGAGCGCTCGAAGAGCAGCCAATCGGTAAACGCCATGTTGTAGGCCATGATTTCGTTTTGCGAAGGCTCGGTGCAATAGCTGAGCCACGGGTCGACAATGATCTCGAACTGTTCGCGCGCCGGCTCCAAAAACTGGAACTTCCGCAGCATCCAAAAATGGGCTATGTCGGCAATATCGTTGCCGACGGCTTCGGCTAGCTGCGCTCGGTCTAAAGCGTGGTCAGTCATGGCATCCTCCTCAAACTGATAGACCTCAATTTGAGCTTACGAGGAGGGTGGTCGGCCACGACCAGCGCGGGCAAAATAGGCCTCCGGCTGCAAACCAGATGCTGACCAAACACTTGACGAAAAGCTTGACCGAAAATGCGCACCGCAACAAAACCGCAGGTAAACATAGACGGCCAACCCGCCCTTTTGAGCCAGATACCCACAGCCACCACAGAAACAACAGGTGACCACAGCCCAAGAAGTCGACAAATAAACACCCGTACGTCGACAAACGAGCAAATCGCTCGCAAAGAGTGTCCCCAACGACTAGACAAAAAATGACTAGTCATTGGGGACGTTCTTAAATGACTACTTTACAGCTCCAGCGCCTCGGCGACTTCGGCAGCGCAGGCCAGGGCGTCGGCCATGGCGCTTACCACGAGCGAACTGCCATTGCGAGCATCGCCGGCCACGTATACCGGTGTGGCGCCCGCGGCGACGCCGTCGACACGGGCCGCAAGGTGCGAGCCCTCGGCAGCCATCACCGGCAGCGGACGACCAGCGGTGGCAACAGGCACGCCAACGGCGTCGAACACGCCATGCTCGGGACCCGTAAAGCCGCAGGCGATGAGCACCAGCTGCGCCGGCACCTCGTGCTCAGAGCCCGCGATGCGCTCGGGCTTTCCCGCCGACCAATCCAGATCGACCACGTGCAGGCCCGCGGCCGCGCCCTTCTTGTCCAGCAACACCTCGAGTGTATCCACGCCCCAAGCGCGCATCTCGCCGCCCATGGCAGCGATGGCCTCCTGCTGGCCGTAATCGGTCTTCTTCACGTTGGGCCACTGCGGCCAGGGGTTGCTCGCCGCGCGCACATCAGGCGCCGCCGACAAGAACTCAAACTGGCGCACGCTACGCGCACCCTGACGCACCGCGGTGCCCACGCAGTCGTTACCGGTATCGCCGCCGCCAATGACCACGACGTCCAAGCCGCGTGCATCGATGACAGGCTCGCCGCCATCGAGCACCGAGACGGTCGAAGCCGTCAGGTAGTCCACGGCATACACCACGCCCGGGGCATCAATGTTCGCAGCCGAAAGCCCACGCGGGGCGCGAGCACCGGCAGCCACCACGACGGCGTCAAAGTCGTCGAGCTTGGCGGTAACCTTGGGATCGCTCACGTCGGCACTCAGCTCGAACACAATGCCCAGCTCGCGCATGAGCGCAACGCGACGCTCGACCACGGACTTCTCGAGCTTCATGTTGGGAATGCCGTACATGAGCAGACCGCCCGGGCGGTCGTCGCGCTCAAACACCGTCACGCGGGCGCCACGACGCGCAAGCTCCCATGCTGCCACCAGACCAGCGGGACCGGAGCCCACCACGGCAACCGTGGGTGCACCCTCCCCTGCCGGCTCAAAGCGGTGCGGACCGCCGTTGGCCCACTCATGGTCGCTAATCGCGCGCTCGTTGTCATGGATCGTCGTGGGCTGGCCATCGACCGAGCCCAGGTTGCATGCGGCCTCGCACAGCGCCGGGCACACGCGACTCGTGAACTCGGGCATGGGCGAGGTGAGTGACAGGCGCTCGGCGGCCTCGTCCCAACGGCCGCGGTACACCAGCTCGTTCCACTCGGGAATCAGGTTGTGCAGCGGACAACCGCTCGGACGTGCCTTGCCAAAGCTCGCGCCCATCTGACAAAACGCCACACCGCACATCATGCAGCGGCTCGCCTGGGCACGGCGCGCGTCGTCGTCGAGCTCCACGTACAGCGGATCGAAATCGCGGCTGCGCTCCTCCACGGGGCGCAGCTCATGGGTCACGCGATCGATATCAAGAAAAGCACCGGGCTTACCCATGGCACTTACGCCTCCTTCTTGGTCGAAGCAACAGAGCTGGCAGCCACGGACGCAGCACCCGCAGCACCGCCCGCAACATCGAAGCGAGCAACATCCGCGGCACTCGCCCGACCGGTCACAATGTCAAACGCCAGCTCCTCGGCCTGCTCATGCGTCTTGCCGACGGCCTCGGCGGCGGCGACAATCGCCAGCACGCGCTCGTACTCGGTCGGAATGACCTTCACAAAGTGCTTGCTCATCGTCTCAAAGCTGTAGAGCAGCTTAATGCCGCGCGGGCTCTGCGTCGCGTCCACGTGCTCCTGGATGAGCGCACGAATCTGCGCCAGCTCACCGGCCGTCGGGGCTTTAAGCTCAACGCTCTCGTGGTTCACACGGGCATCGAGCGTGCCGTACTGGTCAAAGACGTAAGCCACGCCGCCCGTCATGCCGGCGGCGAAGTTCTGCCCGACCTCGCCCAGGATGAGCGCCAGACCTCCCGTCATGTACTCGCAGCCATGGTTGCCGCAGCCCTCGACCACCACCGTGGCACCGGAGTTGCGTAAGCCAAAGCGCTGGCCGGCCAGGCCGTTAATGAAGCCGCGGCCACTCGTAGCGCCAAAGAACGCAACGTTGCCCACGATGATGTTCTCGTCGAACTTGTAGGTCGCATGCGGGTTGGGGCGCACCGACACCTCGCCGCCCGAAAGGCCCTTGCCAAAGTAGTCGTTGGCGTCGCCGCACACGTTGAGCGTAATGCCGCGCGGCAGGAAGGCGCCAAAGCTCTGACCGGCCGAACCATCGCAATCGATGGTGATGGAGCCGGCGGGCAGGCCCTCGGGATGCGCCTTGGTCACCGCGTTGCCCAAAATGGTGCCCACGCAGCGGTTGACGTTGGCGATGTCGGCGCGGAAGCGAATCGGACGCAGGTGCGCACGGGCATCGGCCGTATAGGGCACAAACAACGTGGAGTCGAGCGTCTTGTCGAGCTCGCTGTCCGCAGCCATCTGGGGCAGGAAGTGACGGCCGTCGGCACCCGGGATGTGGGCACCAAACTCACAGGTCGCGCTCGCCAGCACGGGCGACAGATCCAGCAGGTTAGCCTTGCGGTTGCCCGGGACCTCGATCTGGCGCAGGCACTCGGGATGGCCGACCATCTCGTCGACGGTGCGGAAGCCCAGGCTCGCCATGACCTCGCGCAGTTGCTCGGCAACAAAGAGCATAAAGTGCTCGACGTGCTCTGGCTTGCCGCGGAAGCCGCGACGCAGGCGGCAGTTTTGCGTAGCGATGCCGGCCGGGCAGGTATCCTGCTGGCAGTCGCGCTGCATGAGGCAGCCCATGGAGATGAGCGGCATGGTCGCAAAGCCAAACTCCTCGGCGCCCAACAGGTAGGCGACAGCAACATCGGTGCCGTCCATGAGCTTGCCGTCGGCCTCGAGCACCACGCGCGAGCGCAGGCCGTTTTGCAGCAGCGTCTGCTGGGCCTCGGCAAGGCCAAGCTCCAGCGGCAGACCGGCGTGCCAGATCGAATCGCGCGCCGCGGCACCGGAGCCGCCGTTGTGGCCGCTGATCAAGATCTTGTCGGCGGCACCCTTGGCCACACCGGTGGCGATGGTGCCGACGCCGGCCTCGCTGACCAGCTTGACTGACACGCGCGCGCCGGGGTTGGCGTTCTTAAGGTCAAAGATGAGCTCCGCCAGGTCCTCGATGGAGTAGATGTCGTGGTGCGGCGGAGGCGAGATCAGGCCGATGCCGGGCGTGGACTGACGGACCTCGGCGATCCAGGGGTAGACCTTCTTGCCGGGCAGGTGGCCGCCCTCGCCGGGCTTGGCGCCCTGGGCCATCTTAATCTGAATCTCGAAGGCGCTGCACAGATAGCGGCTCGTCACGCCAAAGCGCGCACTTGCCACCTGCTTGATCGCGGAGTTCTTGGAGTCGCCGTTGGCCAGCGGGGTCTCGCGACGCGGATCCTCGCCGCCCTCGCCCGAGTTGGAACGGCCATGCAGGCGGTTCATGGCGATGGCCATGCACTCGTGCGCCTCCTTGCTGATGGAGCCATACGACATGGCGCCGGTGTTAAAGCGGCGGACGATGTTGAGCGCAGGCTCCACCTCGTCGAGCGCCACCGGGGTGCGGCCGCTGGCATCAAAGTCGAGCAAGTCGCGCAGGCGCACGGCACGGCCGGTGCGGTGCAGGCGGGCGCTGTACTCCTTAAAGGTGTCGTAGCTGTCCTCGCGGCAGGCGGTCTGCAGCAGGTAGACAGTCTGAGGGTCGATCAGGTGATCCTCGCCGCCGAGCGGGCGCCACTTGGTCAGACCCAGTGTGGGCAGCTGATCGGGAGCCGGGCTCTTAAGGATGGCGAGCGCGGCGTCATAGCGCTCATTCTGCTCGCGCTCAACGTCCTCGACACCCATACCGCCCACACGGCTCACCGTGCCGGCGAAGTACGCGTTGACGAACTCCGACGTAAAGCCCACGGCCTCGAAGATCTGCGCCGAATGGTAGCTCTGCACCGTGGAGATGCCCATCTTGGACATGATGGAGACGATGCCGGCGGTCGCAGCCTTGTTGTAGTTGGCGATGCCCTGCTCGGCCGTCACGTCTAGGTCGCCGCGTGCCGCCAGATCGCGAATGCACGCATGCGCGTTGTACGGATAGACGCCGCTCGCGGAGTAGCCCACCAGCGCCGCAAAGTCGTGCGGGGACACGGCGTCACCACACTCCACCACGATGTCGGCAAAGGTACGCACGCCGGCGCGGATCAGGTGGTTGTGCACGCAGCCCACGGCGAGCAGCGACGGCACGGGCACCTCGCCCGCAGCGGCACGATCGCTCAGCACCACGATGTTCACGCCGTCGCGGACCGCAGCCTCAACGTCCTCGGCAAGCTGCTTGAGCGCAGCCTGCAGCGCGCCCTCGCCGGCGTCGCGGCGGTAGACGGCACGGAAGCGGCGAGTCTTAAAGCCCACGCGGTCGATGGCGCAGATACGGTCGAACTCCCCCTCGTTGAGCAACGGGCGCTCCAAGCGCACCAGCTGGCAGGCCGTACGGGAGTCCTCGAGCAAGTTGCCGTGGTTGCCCAGGTAGAGCGTGGTCGAAGTCACCATGTGCTCGCGCAGGGCATCGATGGGCGGGTTCGTGACCTGAGCGAACAGCTGATAGAAGTAGTCAAAGAACGAACGCGTCTTCTTGGACAGACAGGCCAGCGGCGCATCGATGCCCATCGAGGCGAGCGGCGCCTTGCCCTGCTGGGCCATGGGGCGCACGACCTCGTCGACGTCATCCCAGCGGTAGCCGAGCTTGGCCATGCGCACGGCGGCGGGCACCTCGGCGTCCTCGGCGGGCGTTGCCGCAACGGGCCTATCGAGCGCGTCAACGGTCAGCGTCTCCTCGGCAATCCAGTCGCGGTAGGGTTTTTCCTTGGCGTAACGGGCGCGCAGCTCGTCGTTGTAGATGACGCGCCCGCGGGCAAAGTCGACCTCGAGCATCTGGCCCGGCCCCAGACAGCCGCTCGTCAGGATGTTCTCGGGGCTCACCTCGATGGTGCCCACCTCGCTTGCCAGCATAAAGCGGCCGTCGCGCGTCACATAGTAGCGGGCGGGACGCAGGCCGTTGCGGTCGAGGGCGGCGCCCAGCGTACGGCCGTCGGTAAAGGCGATGGCCGCCGGACCATCCCACGGCTCCATGAGCATGGACTGGTAAGCGTCGTAGGCGCGGCGTTCCTCACTCAGACTGACGTTGTGGTCCCACGGCTCGGGCAGCAACATGGATGCGGCACGCGTGAGCGGACGACCGTTCATGACCAAAAACTCGAGCACGTTGTCCAGAATCGCGGAATCGGAGCCCTCACGGTTGATGATGGGCATCACGCGCTCAAGATCATGCTGCAGCACGGGGCTGTACAGGTTGGGCTCGCGGGCGCGGATCCAGTTGACGTTGCCCTTGAGGGTGTTGATCTCGCCGTTATGGATGATAAAACGGTTGGGGTGCGCGCGTTCCCAGCTGGGCGTGGTGTTGGTGGAGTAGCGCGAGTGGACGAGCGCCACGGCCGTCTTGACGGCGGCGTCGTTGAGATCGATGAAGAAGCGGCGCATCTGCGTGGCGACCAGCATACCCTTGTACACGATGGTGCGCGAGCTCATGGAGCACACATAGAAGATCTTGTCGCGCAGGGCAAACTCGACGTCGGCCTTCTTCTCGATGGTGCGGCGGCACACGTACAGACGACGCTCGAAGGCATCGCCGGCGGGCGTGTCGTCCGGACGGCCCAGGAAGGCCTGCAAGATGGTGGGCATGCAGGCGCGGACCGTCTCGCCCAAATCGTGCGGGTCGACCGGCACCTCGCGCCAAAAAAGCAGTGGCACGCCGGCCTCGGCGCAGCCCTCCTCAAACACGCGGTGGGCATCCTCTACGCCCTTGTCGTCCTGCGGGAAGAACAGCATGGCCACGCCATAGTCGCCCTCTGCCGGCAGAATCTGGCCGCACTTTTGAGCCTCTTTGCGGAAAAAATGATGCGGAACCTGGAACAGGATGCCGGCGCCGTCGCCGGTGTTCTTCTCGAGTCCCGTACCGCCGCGGTGCTCCAAGTTGACCAGAATGGACAGCGCGTCGTCCAGAATCTGGTGATGGCGCTCACCGTTGATATCGGCAAGCGCGCCGATGCCACATGCATCGTGGTCGAATTCGGGGCGACAAAGGCCCTGCTGCTGAGCGGAATCTGCCTGCATCGCGATCCTCCCCTAGATATTTAGACAGTCAGTTGAACAGGCATACTAGGAGCATCGCCGGCCCGTTGTGTTTCCCGCCCGTTTCGAAACAATCGCGTAACGCGCGCCCTACGAGTGGACACCGCCGACCTCAAGGACGACAACAAGGCGCCCAAGTTCGACCTGTAAGCTCACCGCTTCAAACATCTCAATCTGTAACAGTAAGACCCAATTTCCATCCCTAGTTGTTACAGATCAAGACATTTCAGCAATCCCCTTTCACCATCCTATTCAAATACAACAATTTTGTTAGTCTTGGTTAACTTCTGAGCCTAAAACGGGTATCCTTTGCGGCGTCAAACAAACGGCACGCAGGAGCTCACCATGTTCAACCATCTCAAACAACATTTTGGCTCCCGACGCACCGGTGGTCACGGAGGCCTAGACATTGCGCGGCACATCGGCCCCGGGCTGCTCGTGACCGTCGGCTTTATCGACCCGGGCAACTGGGCCTCCAATATGGCCGCAGGCTCGCAGTTTGGCTACGCGCTGCTGTGGATCGTCACGCTGTCCACGATTATGCTCATTGTGCTGCAGCACAACGCGGCACACCTGGGTATCGCCACGGGCGCCTGTCTCGCCGAGGCCACGACACGCTACCTCCCCCGCTTCATTGGACGCACGGTACTCGCCAGCGCCTATCTCGCGACCATCGCCACCGCCATTGCAGAGGTCCTGGGCGGTGCGATCGCACTCCAGATGCTCTTTGGGCTGCCCATACGCGCCGGCTGCGTCATCGTGGCGGCAGCATCGATGGCGATGCTCATGACAAGCTCCTACAAACGTGCCGAACGCTGGATCATCGCCTTCGTGGGCGTGGTAGGACTCTCGTTTTTGGCCGAGCTCACGCTAGTCAAGGTCGACTGGCCGATGGCCGCCGCAAGCTGGATCACGCCCAGTATGCCCACCGGCTCGGCCGCGATTATCGTAAGCGTCCTAGGAGCGGTCGTTATGCCCCACAACCTCTTCCTGCACTCCGAGGTCATCCAATCCATGCACTTCGAAGGCCAAGGCAAGCAGGTTATCGAGGAACGTCTGCGCTACGAGCTCTTCGACACGCTCTTTTCGATGGGCGTGGGCTGGGCGATCAACTCGGCCATGGTCATCCTGGCCGCAACGACCTTCTTTGCGCACGGCATGGTCGTAGACGACCTCGCCGTCGCAGCGGCCATGCTCTCCCCCATTCTGGGCCCGGCAAGCTCGGCCATCTTTGCGGTGGCACT
Source organism: Collinsella sp. (assembly GCA_036312785.1). Classification (GTDB taxonomy): domain Bacteria; phylum Actinomycetota; class Coriobacteriia; order Coriobacteriales; family Coriobacteriaceae; genus Collinsella. Next base: position 23,606 of record JAXJNG010000021.1, on the reverse strand, counting down.
GCTGTTTGCGGGTATATCGAGTAGTGTGACGGCGGGCATGGCGGCGGGCACCATCACCGCAGGCATGTTCGACGAGGAATACGACATCCACGACCGACATTCCTCGATCGGGGTGGCGGCTTGTTTCGTCGGCGCAGTGGCGGCGTGCTTGGTCGTCCCGAATCCTTTTGAGGGTCTCATCTGGAGTCAGGCGCTGCTGTCGCTTCAGTTGCCGATTACGGTCCTTGTGCTCATACGACTCACCAGTTCGCCCCGCGTTATGGGCAAATACGCCAACTCGCGCCCGCTCAACGCGCTGCTCGTAGGGATCGGCGTCATCGTGACGATTCTCGACATCGTGCTGCTAACGGGGATGTAATTGGGATGGCGTGACTGTCCAGATATAACGTCTCAATCTGTAACACGTAAGGCCGTTTTAAACCGTCAGATAAATCAAAAGGGCCCCGGCCGAGAAATCGACCGGGGCCCTTGGACAGAGCTCTGTATGGCTAATCGCCGTGTGTCTACGAGTTACTCCTCGACGAGCTCAAACTCATCGGGGCCGACGCCGCACACCGGGCACACGTAATCCTCGGGCAGCTCGGGCGTGTCGACCTCAACCTCGTAGCCGCAAACGGTGCACACAAACTTATACGTCTTCTTCTCCTCAGCCATGATGTTCTCCTCTCGAACGTGACTGGTGATGTACTTCGTTTATTAGTATAGATTCTCAATAATATAATGCAAGTATTTTTAGAACATTTCTAGCCTTGATACGACGAAGCCTTGGGCGGCGTCTTGCCCTTCAAGACCTTGTGATAGTAGTCATAGGTCAGCGGGGCCTCGCCGCTCAAGCGCTCGGCATCCTCAACCTCGCCGATAAACAGCAGATGCGTGCCCACGTCCACGGTATCAATCAAACGGCAGCTAAACAAGGCCGCCGCGTGCTCGGGCACATAAGGCATGCCCAGAGCGGTCTCGTGGGTCTCGTACTTGGCAAACTTGTCGTAATCGCTGCTGGTGCGGAAGCCAAAGTTGCCGATATAGAGCATGTCGGCGGTCTGGTCAATCACGGTCAGCGCAAAGGCCTTAGCCGATGCGATTACGCCGGACGTGACATTTTCCTTGTTCACGGCAATCGAGATGCGCGGCGGGGCGGATGTCACCTGCACTGCTGTGTTGATAACGCAGCCGGCACGCAGCCCGTCCGCCGCGGCGCTCACCACGTACAGGCCACTCGGCATGGTAAAGAACGCAGTTTTGTCCATAACGATCACTCCCCTAGCTCGGGTTGGAACCTCATGGATGTATGTACCCACAAAAAAAGGCGGCACCCATAACGGACGCCGCCTTTGAGACATATGTGTCAGAACAGTAAGAAAGATGAGACGCCCGAAGTTGCGGTGAAATAGGGACTGAATAGCCCCTCAAACAGGCAAAACAGTCCGTATTCCACCGCAACTTATACAGAGTGCCTAGCGGTTGCGTTCCTTAAGGGCGCGGTCGATCTCGCGTTGGACATCACGCTTGGCCATGTCCTCGCGCTTGTCGTAGAGCTTCTTGCCGCGACCCAGACCCAGCAGCAGCTTTACGCGGCCGTCGGTATTAAAGTAGAGCTCCAACGGAACCAGCGCATAACCACGGTTGCGAAGTTTGCCGTCAAGAAAGTCGATCTCCTTACGGTGCAGCAGCAGACGACGCCGACGGTCGGGATCGCGATTCCACACGCCACCATGGCTATAAGGATGGATATGCAGGCCGACGAGCCAGCACTCGCCGCCACGAATCAGCGCAAAAGTGTCAGTGATCTGACAGGCACGCTCGCGAATCGACTTGACCTCGGTGCCGCTCAGTTCAATGCCGCACTCAAATGTCTCATCGATAAAGTACTCGTGATGTGCCGAGCGATTCTTGGAAATGAGCTTGCGCTCGCGCTTACTGGGCATCGCCGGCCTCCTTGACACCGTCAGCGCCCTTGTCGACACCCGTGTGCTTTGCCTTGCGCTCGGCATTGAGCTCAGCATCGCTCTCGCGCACCAGTTTGATAATCGCCGCGCAGGCCTCCTCGCCCACCAAGTCGCGAGCACGCACCGTCAGGCGCGTCGCCTCCTGCTTGTCGCCGTCGCTTGCGGCATCGGTCGCGCACATAATCAGGCAGATGGCAATCTCGGCCGAAGGTGAGGTCGGAACGCCCTGCAACGCCAGCTCGCCCATCACATGGTCGTCGCTCTCCTCGGCGGCATCCGGATAGGTAGTATGGATCTTGTTGAGCAGGCGCGTCGTATGCGTATCGTTGGGCGCCAGGCGCAGCGCCAGACGCGCGCAGCCCACGGCAGCCGAAATGTTCTCGGTCTCGGGCTCCAAGAAGTACTGACCCAGATTGGCGTAAGCGCGGGCGGCGCACTTGCCATCGCTCGCGCGCTCTAGCACCGAGAACGAGAGCGATGCCCATTCCTGCTTGTCTTCGAGTGCGCGGAACAGCTCGGCCAAATCCAAGCGATAGTTGCAGTTCATGGGGTCCCAACGCACAGCCTGCATCAGGGCATTGCGAGCGCTCACATAATCCTGCTGGCGAATGTAGGCAAACGCCATGTCAGAGTACAGGCGGTCAAACGGCACCTCGACCTGCACGAGCTCGCGCGGATCCTTCTCCACGCGGCGATAGGCCAAGCGCTCAAACTTGCTATCGAAGCTAAAGTATTGGCGCTTCTCCTCCGTCTTGCACTCGGCGTCGATATACTCCTCGGCGAGCTCCACCAGACGCTCCAGCAGCGGCGTCGCCGTAGCCAGGTCGCCCTGCGCCAGATAGTTCTCGGCATACGTGATGTCTTGCAAGCTGATGGGCAGGTCCATGACAACTCCTCGGTCCAGGCGGCAGACTCAACGCGCCTTAAACATCGGTCAATACACAAAACCCGGGTCTCTTACGAGGCCCGGGCGTTCAATTTTGGTAGCCCGTACCAGATTCGAACTGGTGATCTCCGCCTTGAGAGGGCGGCGTCCTAAACCGCTAGACGAACGGGCCATATGTAGCAAATGCAATGGCTGGGATGGAGGGAGTCGAACCCCCATTGACGGAACCAGAATCCGCTGTCCTGCCATTAGACGACATCCCAATGACTGCATCGCTGCGCTCGGCTGTGCCTTTGCGCAAGAAAGAAATATACGGGAAGTCCCGCCGTGACGCAAGCCCCAATTTTGACTTTTTTGAAATTCGGTCAAATTGGCCTAAATTGGCCCAACCCGTGAAGGACCTGTGAAGCCCTCGATCGCGCACGAAGACGAAAGGCCGCAAGCGTCCCATATCTACCGTTGGCAGATTACCTCAACGAAGTTGCGACATCTGAGGACACAATCAGGCTATCTATTCTAATGCGGATATCGAGGCGCCATGAACGAAGAGCTGGATTACCTGTGGGAAACCCTGGGACTCGAGATAACGGCCGACCTATGGCCCGACCGGGGCAAAATCCACCCCACACTGCGCCCCGCCATCACCGTGATGCAGGCAAAATACCGCCGCGCCTCGTTTTTGATCATGCGGACGTCATGGCACGCAGGGCTCCCCGACCTCAAGCGCATCCAGGCAAGCTTGGTCGAACTATCCGGCATGCCGACCGTTATATCCGAGACGCATCTGGAGCAGCGCCAGCGCGAGCGACTGCAGCAGCAACGCATTCCCTTTATCTGCCCCGGCGTTCAGGCATATCTGCCCTTTATGGACGAGGAGTACTGGAGCGGTACGCCCAACAAACACGTAAAGGTCTACAAGCCGCACGAGTGGGCACGGCTCGAGGATTAACCGGGGCGGGCCCGCCAGCGGAAAGTGTATCCCACTCTGAGCGCCCATTCCGGGACGCAGTTTCCCGCAGAGCCCTCAACCGGAAAGTGTGTCCCAGAATTAACGCTCAAACTGGGACACGCTTTCCCCTAGAGGCTCGATGCGGAAACCGCATCCCATAATCAACGCCCAAAGCGGGACGCGCTTTCCGCGGCCGCTACAGCAACGCCTCGGTCCAAGCCGCTTCCCTAAAGCCGGGAATCGCAAAGTCGTCGCCCACCAGCAGCGGACGCTTGACCAGCATGCCATCGGTCGCCAACAGCTCGTAGCACTCCTGATCCGTCATGCCCGCGTCCAGGCGCGCCTTCAGGCCCAGCTCTCGATATTTCATGCCCGACGAGTTAAAGAAGCGCCGCACCGGCAGTCCCGAACGAGCGATCCAGGTCGCAAGCTCATCAGCTGTGGGATTGTCCGTAACGATATCGCGGTCGACATACTCGACCCCATGCTCGTCCAACCACGCCTTGGCCTTTTTACAGGTCGAACACTTGGGATATTCAACAAACAGAACGGTCATGGGAATCCTCCGAATACAGATCGGCCAACACAGGCACGCGCCATACGGGGCGCCTTCGTATGATGGGCCAATTGTAGCCCACGGGTCACACGCTAAACGAACCGTGCCCCGAATCCGCGCTTGATGAACGGCAGCAGCTCCATTGCCTCGGGCGCAATGTGGCCCGCGACGTTCATGCACTCATCGCCGGGAAGATCAACCCGCGCAATCTCGAGCTCGCCTTCGTAGCGTCCGTACCCACTATTGCTGACGGCAATCGACCCCATCCCTCGCGGTAGACCGGCTCCGGCATCCGTCGGCACGGAATCCGGCTTAAGCGTCGTCCTCGACTCCTGAGATCTAAAGATAAGAGCGCTCGAGTCGGGCCGGTCATGGTGAATCTGCCCCCGCAGATAATCGTAGCCGGACTCCAGCTCGCAATGCACGTCCACGTATCCGGCGGAAACCTGAGCGAACTGCGCCCAACCCGCATCGGAAAGATCGGGGTCGCCCACCAGCACGATGTCGCAATCGGCACCATGTGCAAGCTCAAGCATGTTAAGAGCAACCTTTGACGCACGACCGCGCTGCGCCTCAACCGTCGGCAGTCCTTCAAATACCGGTCCACGAACGTTGGCATCGCCCGGCACAAAAGCCATGATTTCAAAGCCGAGCGCCGCAAGACGAAGATTCGTGCGAGCAACGTCCTCAAGCGAAAGACCGGTATAAGGCTTAGGGTAAAAATTATGGCAGGCGGCAAAACGGGCCACATCGGCTCCGGCCTCACGCCACGATGCGATTTCGTCGGAACTCACCGTCGATGCATTGACCACAATGCGAAACACCCTAGACAGCTTCGCGACCTGCTGGGCACTAAAGCCATAGTCCAATCGAAGGTATTCCAGCCCCAGATCGCGCAGGTCCTCGATTCGCTCAAGCCCGAGCAAATCGCACATGCGCGGTCCCACATCGGCAATGAGCGCAATGTCGCGGGCGGAAAGCAGCGACAGCACATGACGGACCTTATCGGCATACGCCGCTCCCCCATCCTCGGGAATATGCAGCGAGGTAAACGCGTAGCGCGCACCCGCCGCGGCGCCATGTTCGATCGTCCGCTCAATATCCTGCAGAGGGCTGGAAAGATAAATCGAAATACCCGTTTTCACGCTTCAACGCTCCTTTAAAAAAGCCGGCGGAGCAGCTAGCCCCGCCGGCACAACAATAGCATCAAGAAATCTGCCGCGCGCCGCGCGCCCTGAGCAACACGGCTCGCGCCATCAAACTACTCGCCAAAAAACTCGTTGATCTTCTGCTCATCAACGCCAAAGAACCACGTCAGGACAAAGCCGGCGGCATAGGCAAGCAGCATGGCGGCAACATAGCCGAGCTGCTGGCCGGGCACGACGATCAACAGACCAAACAGACCGGAAACGCCCTGAGAAACCGTACCAATGTGAAGCAGCGCCGCGAGCGCGCCGCCAAATCCGGCACCCAGGCAGGCCGTCACAAACGGACGGACGAGCGGCAGCGTAACGGCATACATCAGAGGCTCGCCAACACCCAGAATGCCAACGGGGATAGACTCGGCGACATACTTCTTAAGCTTGGCGTTCTTGGTCTTAAAGTACAGCGCCAGACCGGCACCGACCTGGCCGCCGCCAGCCATCATAAGGATGGGAAGCAGATAATTGATGCCCTTGGTAGCGCCGTCGGGATCGTTGAGCATAGCGTGGATCGGCGTGAGTGCCTGATGCAGGCCGACGGACACCAGCGGCAAGAAGCCTGCCGACAGGATATAGCCGCCCAGGACGCCCAGCTTCTCGAAGATAAAGGTCAAAACGCTAAAGATGGCAGTCGTCAGCCATGCGCCGACCGGCTGGATGATGAGCATCAGAGCAAAGGCGCCGATGATGAGCACCAGCAGCGGGGACAGGAACGTGTCGAGCGCGTTGGGCATAACCTTGCGAATCTGACGCTCCATCCAGGCGAAAAACGCACCAGCGATGAGAGCCGCAATCATACCGCCTGCAGCGGGGTTGTACTGCGCATTGGTGAGCGGCAGCAGAATGGCAGCAGCGGGATCAGCCGCGCCAGGCGCAAGCAGGGGCATGGCACTGTTGGCGATGCACATCATGCCGGCGATGCCGCCCAGCGCAGCGGAGCCGCCAAACTCGCGCGCCGCGTTATAGCCCACCAAGATGGGCAGATAGGCAAACAGGGCCCAGCCCATGGAACGAATGCCCTGGTACCACCACTCGCCTGCAAGCGCGCCTGCCGTCGAGACGTTAATGACGTTGCAGATACCGTTGATAAGGCCGGCAGCGATAATGCCGGGAAGCAGGGCGACGAAGACATTGGAAATCTTCTTGAGGAAGGCCTGAACCGGCTTGGACTCGTACTTGGCCTTCTGCGCGGCCTTGTTTGTGGCCGCAGCGTCAACCACGCTCTCGTCGGCAACGCCCTTCGCAAGGCCGGTGAGCTTGGAGAACTCCTCGAGCACCTTATTCACTTTGCCCGGACCCAGCACGATCTGCATGGTATCGTCCTCGACCAGACCCATTACGCCATCGAGTGCCTTAATACCCTCTGTGTCGACGTTGCCCGCATCTTTGACGGTCACGCGCAGGCGCGTCATGCACGCCGCGTTTGCCAGCACGTTGTCTTTACCGCCCAAAAGGTCCAGCAGCTTTTGAGCCAGCTCTTTGTTCGTCATAACTCCTCCTTGTATTGAATATCTCGTCTGGATGTCATATCAGCTCACGCCGTGCGCCTATCGGGCATCGGCATTGCTCTTCTCATTGCCACTCACCGCAGCTCGGACATGACCACGCGCCCGCTCAAGAGCTACCGCAGCCTGCTCGGCGTCACAATCCAGCAGTACCGAGACGATAGCGGTCTTAACGTGGCCACCGGCATCTGCAAGCGCCTGAACAGCGCGCTCGCGCGTGCAGCCGGTCGCCTCCATCACGATGTTCTGGCCGCGCACCACCAACTTCTCGTTCGTCTGCTGCACATCGACCATCAGGTTTTGGTATACCTTGCCGATCTTGACCATGGCGCCGGTCGAAATCATATTGAGAATGAGCTTTTGGACCGTTCCCGCCTTGAGCCTCGTTGAGCCGGTCAGCACCTCGGGACCGGGCACGGGCTCGATGGCAAGATCTGCACCCTCCCCGATCTTCGACCCTTGGTTGCAGGCGATTGCAATGGTCTTGCACCCGGCCGTCCTGGCATATGCAAGGCCGCCCACCACATAGGGGGTACGCCCACTTGCCGCCAAGCCAATGACAAGATCGTTAGCCGAGAGCCCGCGTTCTCGCAGGTCGCTCGCACCAAGCTCCTCGCTGTCTTCGGCACCTTCGACAGCCTTGATAAACGCCGTCTCGCCTCCGGCAATGAGCCCGACAATCAGATCGGGTGACACGCCAAACGTGGGCGGACACTCCGAAGCATCGAGCACGCCCAAGCGGCCGCTGGTTCCAGCACCCATGTAAAAGACGCGTCCCCCGCACTCGAGCGCCTCAGCAGCCCAGTCGATTGCTGTGGCAACCTGGGGTAACACTTTTGTGACCGATTGGACGGCACGAAGATCCTCATCGTTCATCGTCGTGACGATCTGCAGCGACGTCATCGTGTCGAGATCCATCGTTCGCTGGTTTCGCTGTTCGGTCGTGAACTTCGTTAAATCGAGCAATTCATTCACCTCATCTTTCCTGTTTCTCGATGTAGTTTTGCTTAATGACATGCGTCGCCCGTTCGTAGTCGCTGGCAACGTAAGCGGCGTAGAGGGCATCGACAACCATAAGCTGGGCCATACGCGAGGCCATGGCACCGCTGCGGACCAGCGGCTCACTTGCGGCGACGCCGAGCACAGCATCTGCCATGGTTGCGAGCTTAGACGAGCCATCAACTTTGGTTACGGCCACAACGGGACAGTTATGGCGTTGAGCCTCCGCGGTGCAGTCCAGCACCTCTTGCGTCAAGCCCGAGTAGCTAAAGGCGATTGCAATATCGCCCTCATGCATGTTCTTGGCACACAAGAGTTGGTCGTGCCAGTCGTCGTACAGATGGCACTCTTTGTCAACGCGCATGAGCTTTTGTGCCAGATCGTGCGCGACCAAACGAGAGGCACCGATACCAAACAGATTGACCGCGCGCGCCCGCTTAAGATAGGCCGCGCATCGCTCCAAGACGGTGTAATCGAGCGTTCGCGCCGTCGCTTCGATCGTTCGTACGTTGCTTTTCATCACCTTCCCCACGATTCGCTCGACGCTGTCATCCATGGAGATGTCCTCGAGGGCAACGTCTTTCTTGTCACCCAAGAGCGCAAGCTCGGCAATCAGCTCACGCTGGAACTCCTTATAGCCCGCAAAGCCCAAGCGTTTGCAAAAACGCAAAATGCTCGAGGGCGAGGAGAACGTGGCATCGGCAAGACCGCGGACGGACAGCCCGACCACCTCGTGCGGATGAGCGCTCACATATGCGATGACATTGCGCTCCGCTGGGCTCGCGCTGAGCACTCGCTCTCGAAGCCGCAAAAGCAATCCGTTTGCCATCTCAAACACCTCCGTTGAGAAGAATTAAAGACCAACGAACCATTCGTACCGTGTTAGAACTTCTTTTGCGGTACATTGTGCCGCATCGTGGCGCACAAAGGGCGAGCGCTCTACCGCTCGCCCCTCAAATCCGACCGCTCGGAAATAAGTGCGACACAAAATGATTCAACGAGTCAGCCCTATCAGAAACGGATTTGTTACCGGCTAGCGCCTCGCGTGGGCGCCGATGGGGCGCGTCGCGTGGTGTACCCATGCGGCGACCAGCAATACCAGCAGCATCGCGGTGACATAGCCCGCAGCGTCGAAGCCCAAGTCGATTATGTCGAAATGCCTGCCGGGAACAAAGATCTTATGTACCTGATCGCCAACGGAGCAGGCGGCGCAAAAGAGCAATACGGGCACGCAACGGGAGCATGCGCTCCACGGACGCTTGGAAAAGCAAACCACGACCACCGAGGCGAACAATCCGACGAAGAAAAACTCTACGGTATGGGCAACGCGACGGACGTTTGTGCCCGCCCATATGCGAATGGAAGCAAGTCGGCCAGACCGGACATTCGGGGCAGCCGAATCGGTGCCCCCGGTCATTCCGTTCTCCGTCTGGGCCTCACCCGTGGCATCGGCAGCCTGAACGCCCGTGGCCTGACCCTCCACCACACGCGCGGTGGACTCGCTCAGCAACGACGTCTCCACCGCATTTTGCTCCGTCAGCACCCAGATACCCGCCAGCGTTGCAGCGAACAGAATGATCGCGGTCCATCCGATTATTTGTTTTATGCGCGCCAAGGGCCAACCTCCTTTTTTGAATATCAGCGAGTGTAGCCCCAAATGACATCGTCACCGTATCAAAATTTGAATCGCAACAGGAAGCGACAAAGCGACGCAAACCCCTACCCCGCCTCGCGCATCCAGCGATCGAACGTCCCCACGCACACGCCCAAGCACTTTGCTGCCTGGCTGCGGGTAATATCGCCCGCCTCATAGCTATCGCGCACCAGCTCAAACTGAGGAGGGCACGGCTTGCGAGGTCGACCGAAACGGACCCCTCGCGCCCGCGCCGCTGCAATTCCCTCCGCCTGGCGCCGATGGATATTCTCGCGCTCCACCTGCGCCACGTAGCTCAGCAGTTGCAGCACAATATCGGCAATCAGGGTGTTGGTCACATCCGGCGCGCCGCTGGCCCTGAAGCGCGTGTCAAGCAATGGCATGTCCAACACCACAATGGCAACCCCGAGCTCCTTGGTAATGCGTCGCCATTCCTCAAGAATCTCGGAGTAATTACGACCAAGTCGGTCGATAGAAAGCACCACCAGCACGTCCCCGTCTCCCAGGACGTGTAGCAGCTCGCGATAATGCGGTCGATCGAAGTCCTTGCCGCTCGCATGGTCGGCATAAATATTCGCTGAGCCCACGCCATAGGCGCCCAGCGCATCCAGCTGCCGATTCAGATTCTGATCGCGCGAACTCACCCGCGCATAACCGTACACCGTCGCCATCTCATCCCCGCTTTCTTGTATACCTGCCAAAAAGGGACAGGTTTATTTTGGTAGGTTTTACCTCTCAAATAGCAGGTAAGCGGGCAGCCGAGCAGACGGCAAGGTAGCCACGATTCAAATGCGGAGGGCGGCCCCGAAAGACCGCCCTCCGCTCTCCCGCCACGAGTTGGGATTTAGCTAATGGATAAGCTTAAAGTCCAAGTGTCCACGCGTGGTATTGACGCGCGAGACCTCGATAATCACGCGCTGGCCCAGTTCATAGCGAGTCCCCGTGTCGGCGCCCGTCAGCGTAAGCGCGTCCTCGTCGAACTCGAACCACTCGTTGCCCAGGCTCTTAATTGAAACCAGGCCCTCGACCTGCGTCAAATCCAGGCGTACGAACAGGCCCATACTGCTAACCCACGAGACGGTTCCGGCATAGCGCTCGCCCAGACGGTCCTCATAGTACTGGGCAATCTTAATCTTTTGCGTCGCATGGCTGGCGGCATCGGCCGCACGCTCCGCATCGCTGCACGCACGGCAAATCTGCGGCAGAATGCGTGGCAAGGACTCGCGACCTTTACCGATGAGCCGCGGCGTGCGTACCAAGGCGTCCTTGCCGCCCAGCTGCTCGTATGCCAGCTGCAGCTTGAGTACACGGTGCACCACCAGATCGGGATAGCGGCGGATGGGACTCGTAAAGTGGCAGTAGCACGGCGCGGCGAGCGCAAAGTGGCCCTCGTTGCGCGGCTTGTACAGTGCGCGCTGCATGCTGCGCAACAGCAGCGTGTTAACAAGCGGCGCGTTGGCCGTGCCAGCCGCGGCGTCAACCGCGGCCTGCAGCTCATCGGGACTTCCCAGGGCAATACCGGCCGCACGGCGATCGTCGATGATGCCTAGCTGCGCCAGCGCAACGGCGGCACCGTGCAGGCTATCGGGGCTCGGATCCTCATGCACGCGATAGCAGGCCTCGATATCACGGTCCGCCAGCCACTCTGCAACGCACTCGTTGGCGAGCAGCATGGCTTCCTCGATAAGCGACGTGGCACACGAACGCTCACGCGCCACAATCTGCACGGGCACTCCGTCCTCATCCAATAGAGCGCGAATCTCGGCCGTGTCAAAATCGACTGAGCCGCGGGCGCGACGAATACGACGGCGAAGTTCGGCGAGTTCGTTGGCGGCGACAAGGAAATCGCCGAGGTCGATGTTGTAGCCGCGGGCGGTCTCCTCGCACGCAAGACCGCGCTCAAGCGCTTCCTCGCGCGAGGCCTCGGCAGCCGCAACATCCTCGGCCGCACCCTCCAGCACCGAATACTCAACCGCACCGGCACGCACCAGCAGCGCCTCGGCGCCGTCATAGTCCATACGCACACGCGAGCGAATCACGCTGGGGTACGGATCGTAATGCCGCACGCGACCCCGCTCATCGAGCTCGATATCGACGGTAAACGCAAGACGGTCCTCGTCAGGGCGAAGCGAGCACAGGTCACAGGACAGGCGTTCGGGCAGCATGGGAAGCACGCGATCGGCCAGATACACCGATGTCGTACGATGGCGAGCCTCAAGATCGATATGCCCGTCCCAAGCCACATAGTGTGAAACGTCGGCGATATGCACACCCAGCTTGTAGCCACCCTCGGGCGTGCGCTCCAGCGAAATGGCATCGTCAAAGTCGCGCGCGTCGACCGGGTCGATCGTGATGACAAAGCGGTCGCGCAGATCGCGGCGGAGCGGGTCCTTAAGCGCCGCGGACACATCGAGCGAAAGCCCCTCGGCCTCGTCTAGCGCGGTCTCGGGATAGCTATCGGTATAGCCGTAACGCGCCATCACATATTGAACGCCCAAATCGGGCGCGTCATCTCCGCCAATGCGGCGTTCGATCGTCACGGTGCCCGATTCCAGGCGCGTCGGGTAGGTCAAAATGCGCGCGACAACGGCATCACCCGGGTGGACACCCAGACGATCCGCCGAGGTATCCTCGGGCAAAATGAAGAAGTCGGCCTTCAAGCGCGAATCGAGCGGCTCGATCACACCGAGCGGACCGGCGGTCTGGTACGTACCCACCACGCTTATGGCTGCACGCTCAACCACGCCCTCGATCACGGCGCGCCGCTCACCGTGCGGGCTGTTCTTAATGCTCACGGCAACGGTATCGCCGTCCATGATCTCACGCTTGCCGCGACCCATGACCTTGTAGTCGCCATTCTCGGTTATGACATAGGCACTGTGCTCATGGAGCTGCACGCGCCCGGTCAGGCTCGGACGGCGTTCGCTGCGCACCGGCCCGCGCTTATTGCGAGCTCCACGCTTATGCTTGTTATTGCGCCCCATGGCGCCTCCTAACTATCGATTGCGAACTCCAAAGAGTCTACCCAAATGATTCGCTTTCCTGCCGTCCCCTAGGGATCAAAAAACGGGCCGCCCCATAAGAGACGACCCGTTGGAAGGGATGAATTCCAGGCATGCCTACACGCGCAGGTAGCGACGCATGGCGATGGCAGAACCAAAGAGGCCGATAATCACGCCGACCAGAATCAGCGCAGCATAGGTCACCAGGTAGTACTGCATCGGCAGGGCAAACGACATCCAGCCGATGCTCTCCTGCAAACGCGGAATCATCAGATTGCGCAGCAGCTCCAGAACGCCGATGGAAAGCAGCGAGCCCAAAATGGCCTGCAGTACGCCCTCGGTGATAAACGGGCCACGAATGAAGCCGTTGCTGGCGCCGACCAGACGCATAATCGCAATCTCACGACGACGCGCCGTAATGGACAGGCGAATCGTGTTGTTGATGAAGATGAATGCGATAAAGGTCAGAAGGCCAACGAGCACCACGGCGGCGATGCGGATGTAGTTGGTCACCTGGAACAGGCGGCTCACTTCCTCCTGGCCGTACAGCACGCTCGCGTTGACGTCGCCGTCATCCGCGATCTTCTGGAAATCGGCATCCTTCTTGAGCTTCTTGGCCGTGCTCTCGACCTGAGACGGATCGTCCATCTCAATCGCAAACGAGGCGGGCAGCGGGTTCTGGCCGTCGAGCGCGCTCATGGTGGCGTCGGCGTTACCCGACATCTTGCTCGTGTACTCGGCCAGCGCGTCGTCCTTATCCTTATAGGTCACGGACTTGACGTTGCTCCACGTCTTGAGCTCGGCCTCAAAGGCCTGGATGTCTGCCTGATCGGCGTCATCGCTAATAAAGGCATTAATGACAACCTGATCCTCGACGGTACCGATCACGGAGTTCAGCATCGCGGAACCCATAATGAACAGGCCGATGATAAACAGCGAAAGGAAGATCGTGATGACGGCGCCGAGCGAGGTAGTCCAGTTACGGAAGAAGTGGCTGATTGCCTCTTTGAAGGAGTAGCCCACGTTAGTTGGTGCCATAGTTGCCGTAACCTCCCCTCTCCTGGTCGCGAATAACGTGGCCGCCCTCGAGGGCGATCACGCGACGGTGCATGCTATCGACCATCTCGCGGTCGTGCGTGGCGACGATCACGGTGGTGCCGGTGCGGTTAATACGCTCGAGCAGCTTCATGATGCCCAGCGAGATCGCCGGGTCGAGGTTGCCCGTCGGCTCGTCGCAGATCAGCAGCGGCGGACGGTTGACCATAGCGCGGGCGACGGCAACGCGCTGCTGCTCGCCACCGGAAAGCTGGTCGGGCAGCGAGTCCATCTGATCGGCCAGGCCGACCAGACGCAGCACCTCGGGCACCTGGCTGCGAATGACGCCCTTGGGCTTGCCGATGCACTGCAGGGCAAACGCCACGTTTTCGTAGGCGGTCTTTTGCGGCAGAAGCTTAAAGTCCTGGAACACGGCGCCAATCTGGCGGCGCAGGAACGGAACCTTGCGGTTCTTGATCTTCATGAGGTCCTGACCGGCAACCAGGATGCGGCCGCTCGTCGGCTTGACGTCACGGTTGAGCGTCGACAGCAGCGTGGTCTTACCCGAGCCGGAGTGACCGACCAGGAAGACGAACTCGCCCGGATAGATCTCGATGTTGATGTCGTCGAGTGCAGGCTTGTTGGGCTGTGCCGGATAGATCTTGGTGACATGCTCCATAAGGATGACGGGCTCGACACCGGCCTGCTTGGCCATCTTCTTGCGGCTGGCCTGCGGATCGATGGGCGCAAACACCGACGTAAAATCGGGGTTGTTGAGCGCGTTATCGAGGCTTGCGACCTCGGCTGCCTGATCGCTCTCGACCACCGGGGCAGCAGGCTGCGTGGGGTCGGGAATAGCGGCAAAGAGACCGGACTGCGCAGGCTGAGGAGCCGGCGTCGCAGGGGCCAAGGGGTCGGGAATGCCGGCCATGGTAGGCTGCGGCGTGGCGGCACCAGCCTGAGGCTGCTCCACGCGAGCGGTCACGGCCTGAACGGGCTCAAAACCCGCCGTGCCGGAAAGCGCGACATCGCTGGTTGGATTGTAGGCAAAGGGATCGGATGCCGGCTGTGCCTGATCTGCCGGCTGAGCGGGGGCCTGAGCAACAGGCTGGCCCTCTGAATCCGGAGTGGCGAAACGACTGCCCTGGACGCCTGCCTGCGTCTTGGGGGCATCATCGCCCGCACCGGAGGTACGGAAGTGGTTACCCACTGGTGCTCCTTATCGTCGTGCGTTTAAACTACATGAGCGCTTTGTATTTTAGCAGTATTAGCTTTGCTGCACATAAGAAGCATGGCGTGCTTAGGGATCCCGTCGGCCGGGCACAGGGTTACTCTCCAAATCGTCCTCGGACATGTCGGAGCCCCCGCTGCGCGCTTCGCGCGGCGGGGGCTCCTCCGTCCTGCGGAAAGATTTGGAGAGTAACCCTGTACCCGGCCTGCGGTAACTAAGGGGTCGCTGCGTTTTACTTGGGGTGCTGCATATACAAAGTTGGAAGGGTCTGAATTGCACTTTGCTGATATGGGCCCTTTTCCCTGATGGGACCGTGCTTGAGGGGCGTCTTCATAAGTTGCGGTGAAATAGGAACTGTTGAGCCTTTAAGCTGGCAAAACAGTCCTTATTTCACCGCAACTGAAACAGGGGCGCTCTCCAAGAGAGCGCCCCTGCCGGGTTTCCATAGTTCTGGCGAAGCAGTCCTTGAGATCCGCCTTGCCTTATGCCAAGAACTCTTTGGTGGTCGTCACGATGTTGGCGGCGTCCAGGCCATACTTGTGCAAGAGCTCGGCACCCGGGCCAGACTCACCGAAGGTGTCGTTGACGCCGATCTTCTTGAGCGGTGTCGGGCACTGCTCGCACAGGACGTCGGCAACGGCGCTGCCCAGGCCGCCGATCACGGAGTGCTCCTCGACGGTCACGACGTGGCCGGTCTTGGTGGCGCTCTTGACGATCAGGTCGGCGTCGATGGGCTTGATGGTGTGCATGTTGATGACCTCGGCGTCGATGCCCTCGGCAGCGAGCTGCTCGGCGGCCTCGAGAGCCTCGCCGACCATCAGGCCGCAGGCGATGATGGTCACATCGGCGCCCTCGCGCATGACAATGCCCTTACCCAACTCGAACTTGTAGGTCTCGGGGTCGTTGATAACCGGCGAGGCCAAACGGGCGAAGCGCATGTACACCGGACCGTCGCACTCGTAGGCGGCGCGCGTCACGGCGCGGGCCTCCACGTCGTCGGCGGGAACAATCACGGTCATGCCGGGGATGACGCGCATCAGGGCGATATCCTCGCAGCACTGGTGCGTGGCGCCATCCTCGCCCACCGAGATACCGGCGTGCGTGGCACCGATCTTAACGTTAAGGTGCGGGTAGCCGATGGAGTTACGGACCTGCTCAAAGGCGCGACCGGCAGCGAACATGGCAAAGGTGCTCGCGAAGGCAACACGACCGGTGGTCGCGATACCGGCGGCAACACCCATCAGGTTGCTCTCGGCGATACCCACGTCGAAAAAGCGGTCGGGGCAAGCGGCCTTAAATTTGCCGGTCTGCGTGGCGGCGGCCAGGTCGGCGTCGAGGACCACAAAGTCATCGTGCTCGTTGGCGAGCTCGACGAGGGCCTCGCCGTAGCTTACGCGCGTGGCGATTTTCTTGACGTCTGCCATCCTAGAGCTCCTCTCCGGCGGCCGTGAGCTCTGCCATGGCCTGCTCAAACTGTTCATCGTTGGGGGCCTTGCCGTGCCAACCAACCTGGTTCTCCATAAAGGAAACGCCCTTGCCCTTCATGGTCTCGGCGATAATGGCGGTCGGCTGCCCCTTGGTGGCGCGAGCCTCGGCAAAGGCGGCGCGGATCTGGTCGAAGTCGTTGCCGTCGGCGAGCTCCACCACGTGGAA
Source organism: Collinsella sp. (assembly GCA_036312785.1). Lineage (GTDB taxonomy): Bacteria > Actinomycetota > Coriobacteriia > Coriobacteriales > Coriobacteriaceae > Collinsella. Next base: position 6,988 of record JAXJNG010000021.1, on the reverse strand, counting down.
CTTAAAGGCGCGGAACTTGTCGGCGAGCGGCATGGGGTCGTTGACCTCCTCGACGGGGCCGTCGATCTGCAGGCCGTTGTGGTCGACGATCACGCAGAGGTTATCGAGCTGCTGGTTGCCGGCAAACATGGCGGCCTCCCAGACCTGGCCCTCCTCGCTCTCGCCATCGCCCAGCAGGGCGTACGTGCGGTAAGTATCGCCCCAGTGCTTGGCGGCAACCGCCATGCCCACGGCGGCGGAAATGCCCTGGCCGAGCGAACCGGTGGACATGTCGACGCCCGGGGTGTCGTTCATGTTAGGGTGACCCTGCAGGTGGCTGCCGATGTGGCGCAGCGTCTCGAGATCCTCCTTGGGGAAGAACCCGCGCTCGGCGAGCACGGCGTACAGACCAGGCGCGCAGTGGCCCTTGGAAAGCACGAAGCGATCGCGGTCGGCCTTGCGGGGGTCGGCCGGGTCGACGTTCATTTCCTCAAAGTACAGATAGGTCATGATGTCGGCAGCGCCGAGCGAACCGCCCGGATGGCCGGACTTGGCAGCGTGCACGCCGGTGACGATGCCCTTCCTTACCTCGTTGGCAACCTTTTTGAGCTCTTCGTCGCTCATTGTGCCTTCCTTTCATCCTCTTTAGACAAGATGCGCACGGCACAGAAGGTCGTCCCAACCCAGCCGCGATGCACGTACGTCATTCATTATGCTGGAAACCGGAAGCTTTACCAGAGTATTTATCATTATTTGAACAATTGAGCAGGCAGAACCGCTGATGAAACGGTTTATCAATGTGAACGTCTTTTGGATGGAACGCAGTCGACCCTACGCGTTAATGTCCTTGAAACCTTCGCCGAAGGTTTCCGTAACGTCGGCCACGGTCACGATGGCGCGCGGGTCGCGCTCGCGCACAATGGTCTTGAGCGTGTTGAGCTCGCGACGGCTCACAATGACCATGATCACCGGCTTCTCGGCACCCGAGTACATGCCGGTCGCCTTAAACTTGGTGCAGCCGCGACCCAAGCCATACATGATGTCGGCCGCGATATCGGGAAACTTGTCCGAGATGATGAGCACCATACGGCGCCTGTTGCCGCCGTCGACCACGGCATCGATCACGTAGCCGCTAATGACCATCGAAAGGCCCGCATACAGCGCGTTTTCGACCGAGAAGACCGGGGCCGACAGCGCGCACACGGCAACATCGATCGCCATGACGGTCGAGCCAACCGGCAGCGATGTGTTGCGCGAGATAATCTGACCGATGGTGTCTGAGCCGCCAGTGTTGGCACCGGCGCGCAGCACCATGCCGTAGCCGATGCCCGTGATAATGCCGCCCCACATAGCGGGCAGCATCAGGTCGGCATGTGCCAGCGGCGCCACAAACGGAGCAAACAGGTCGGTGAAGAAGCCCAGCAGCACAAAGCCCGTCGCCGTCTGGACCACGTAGAACATGCCACCCTCGCGCATAACGACCAGCAGCAGCAAGGCATTCATCACGATGGTTTGAATACCGACAGGCAGCGAGATGCCATGCGAGGCGCCGACCGCCTGGATAATCGTGGCGAGACCCGTAACGCCGCCGGCAGCAAGACCGTTGGGAATCAAAAATAGATCCGTCGCGATAGCGGCCAGAGCGCAGCCCAGCATAATCTTGGGCAGATCGTGAAAGAAGTTCAGCGAAAGAATGCGCTTGATGTCCAGACGATATGCCATGCTGCCTCCCTCAAAAAAGCGCACCCAAACGAGTGCGCTTTGAACTTCTTGCTGTATTCGATTCTACCGATTCATCGAGCAAATACCACCCCTGCGAAGTGTTTGCATCGACCCGGAGCCAACCATGTGCCTAGGCGTCCGAGCCTTCCGCATCGGCGTTGCCAGTTGCCCAGCGATGGTAGCCGATCACAAACGGATCCAGATCGCCATCGTCGAGAACGGCCTCGACGTTGCTGGTCTCCACGCCCGTACGCAGGTCCTTGACCATCTGGTACGGGTAGAGCACGTAGCTGCGAATCTGGTTACCAAACCCGATCGTGGTCTTGGGTCCACGAATCTCGTCGAGCGCCTCGGCGCGCTTCTCAAGCTCGATCTCGTACAGACGGGCCTTGAGAATCTGCATGCACGCGGCCTTGTTTTGAATCTGGCTGCGCTCGTTTTGGCAAGTGACAACGATGCCGCTGGGAAAATGCGTCACGCGTACGGCGGAGTCGGTGGTGTTGACGCCCTGGCCGCCCGGGCCGCTCGCGTGATACACGTCCACGCGGATATCGTCGGGACTGATCTCGATGTCGATATCGTCAGGCAGCACGGGGATGACCTCGACGCCGGCGAACGTGGTCTGGCGACGCTTCTTGTCGTCGGTGGGGCTAATGCGCACCAGACGGTGGACGCCGGCCTCGGCGCGCAGCATGCCAAATGCGTCCTTGCCCTCGACGGTAAAGGTCGCACGGTCGATGCCGATGACCTCGGCCGCGGGACAGTCGTTGATGGTGACCTTCCAGCCGCGACGCTGGCAGTACTTCATGTACATCTTAAAGAGCATGAAGGTCCAGTCCTGGGCCTCCAGACCACCCTGTCCGGGCTTGATGGTCACGATGGCATCGCCGTGATCGAACTCACCGGTAAACCAGCTCGAAAGCTCAAGCTCATCGATGGCACGGGCCAAGCGCTCAGCCGTGGCTGTAGCCTCCTCGCGAAGGGCGACGGCATCGGGGTCATCCCCCATCTCCTCGGCAAGCTCCAGCGCGGCGCGGGCATCGGAAAGCTCGCCCCGCGCGGTATCCACGGCAGCGATATCTTCCTTGGTACGCGCGATCTCCTCCATGGTGGCACGGGCGGCGTCGGCGTCATCCCAAAAGCCAGGGGCAACACTTTTGGCCTCGAGCTCGGTCACGCGCGTGCGCTTTTCGTCCAAATGGAGATACGACTCGACCTCGCCGAGCCGGTCCGCGAACGCGTCCAGCTCGGCGGGCGTTACCTCTAAAGCCTCAGCCATTAACGATTCCTGCCGTGGCAGTACTTAAACTTCTTGCCGCTACCGCAGGGGCACGGGTCGTTGCGGCCCACGTTGACGTACGGATCGTCGCTCTCGGACTTGCGATAGGTGGTCACCTTGCCACCGTTGTTGACGGCAGCCGGTCCGCCTTGGACAGCCGTGCGGGCCTGCACCTGCGCCTGCTTGCGCAGCACCGAGTTGCCGTTGTCGCCATCGACATCGGCGGGGCCGGAGAAGCGCGCACCCTCGAGCGCGGGGTCCTCCTTGTGCTCCACGGCGTGCGGGGCGGCCTTGATCTCGATGCGCAGGACGGTGCGCAGGTAATCCTCGTACATGGTGTCGACGAGCATCTGGAACGCGCCGTAGGCCTCGGTCTTGTACTCGACCAGCGGATCGCGCTGACCAAAGCCGCGCAGTCCGATACCGGTCTTGAGATAGTCCATCTCCTGCAGGTAGTTCATCCAGCGGGTATCGATGACGCGCAGCATGACCTGGGTGTTGAGCTCGCGCATGAGGTCCTCACCCAGGCGCTCGGCCTTCATGTTGTAGCACTTCTCAACGTAGGCCAGGACATCGGCAGCAAGGGCCTCGAAGTCCTCGTCGGGAAACTTCGGCGTATCGATATGGCCGGTGAGCTCAACGACCCACTTGCGCAGGCCCTCGAGATCGCGCTCGCCCTCGTGGCTGTCCTTGGTGCAGAACTCCTGCACGCAGCGGTACACGGTGTCGTGCATGACCTCGGTGATGTGGTCGGTCAGGTCCTTGCCGTCCAGAATCTTGTTACGCTCGGCGTAGATGACCTGGCGCTGCTTGTTCATGACGTCATCGTACTCGAGGACGCTCTTACGCATGGAGAAGTTGATGCTCTCGACCTTGTGCTGGGCGCTCTCGACGGCCTTGGAGATGATCTTGTGCTGGATGGGCATGTCGTCGCCCATGTCGGCGGTGACCATCATTTTGGAGACGCGGTCCATCTTGTCGCCGCCGAACAGGCGCATGAGGTCGTCCTCGAGCGACAGGTAGAACTGGGTCTCGCCCGGATCGCCCTGACGACCGGAGCGGCCGCGCAGCTGGTTGTCGATACGACGGGACTCATGGCGCTCGGTGCCGATGACGGTCAGGCCACCGGCGGCAAGCACGCGCTCGCGCTCGGCCTTGCAGGTCTCCTTGGCCTCGGCGTTAAACTGCTCGAGCTGCTCGGGCGTCACGTCCTCCATGGTCAGGCCCTCGTACTCAAGGCGCTCGCGCACCAGCTCGTCGGGGTTGCCGCCCAGCAGGATGTCGGTACCACGACCGGCCATGTTAGTAGCGATGGTCACGGCGCCGTAGCGTCCGGCCTGGGCAACGATATGAGCCTCGCGCTCGTGATGCTTAGCGTTGAGGACCTCGTGCGCGATGCCGCGCTTGGTAAGGGCGGCCGACAGCTTCTCGGAGCTTTCGATGGAGACGGTGCCCACCAGGACCGGTTGGCCCTTGGCGTGACGTCGCTCGACGTCGTCGGCAACGGCGTTGTACTTGGCCTGGACGGTGCGGTACACCAGGTCCTCGTGGTCAACACGCTGCACGGGCTTGTTGGGGGGGATGACCTCGACGGGCAGTTTATAAATCTCACGGAACTCGGCGTCCTCGGTGAGTGCCGTACCGGTCATGCCGGAGAGCTTGTCATAGAGACGGAAGTAGTTCTGAAGGGTGATGGTGGCCAGCGTCTGGTTCTCCTCGCGCACGAGCACGCCCTCTTTGGCCTCGATGGCCTGGTGCAAGCCCTCGGAATAGCGGCGGCCTTCCATGATGCGACCAGTGAACTCGTCGACGATCTTGACCTCGCCATTAGTGACCACGTACTGCTTGTCGCGGTGGAACATGTACTGGGCCTTCAGCGCCTGCTGCAGGTGGTTGACCAGCTGGCCGGAGAGATCGGCATAGATGTCATCGATACCCAGGCGGCGCTCGATCTTCTTAAGGCCGCGCTCGGTGGCGGCAATGGTGTGCTTGGCCTCGTCCATGACATAGTCGCCCGTGGGCTCGACGTCCTCGGTGGCGGTGAGCATGTCGTGCGACACGTCCTCGCCGCGCTCAAGGCCACGCACGGCACGTGCGAAGTCCTTGTAGGTACTGGCGGACTTGGTGCCAGCGCCCGAGATGATCAGCGGCGTTCTGGCCTCATCGATCAGAATGGAGTCGACCTCGTCGACGATAGCGTAGTTGTGACCGCGCTGCACGCGCTGCTCGGGGCGGGTGACCATGTTATCGCGCAGGTAGTCGAAACCGAACTCGGAGTTGGTGCCGTAAGTGACGTCTGCCTGGTAGGCCGGGCGCTTGAGCTCGAGCGGCATGTTGTTCTGGAGCAGACCGACGGTCATGCCCAGGTACTTGTAGATGCGGCCCATCCACTCGGAGTCGCGCTTTGCCAGGTAATCGTTGACGGTAACGACATGCACGCCCTTGCCGGCGATAGCGTTGAGGTAGCCGGCCAAGGTGGAGACGAGCGTCTTGCCCTCGCCGGTCTTCATCTCGGCAATATGACCCTCATGAAGCGCCATGGCGCCGATGAGCTGTACGTCAAAGTGGCGCATGCCCGTGATGCGCTTGGAAGCCTCGCGCACGGTGGCAAAGGCCTCGGGAAGCATGTCGTCGAGCGACTCGCCGTTGGCGTAACGCTCGCGGAACTTATCGGTCTGGGCGCGGAGTTCCTCCTCGGTCATCTTCTCAAACTGGGGCTCAAGACCGTTGATCTGGTCGACGATCTTGTAGTAGCGCTTAAGGTCCTTATCGGATCCAAAGGACAGCAGCTTTGACATGAATCCCATGTGGTTTTCCTTTTTGGCCATCGCCCACGCCGTGCAGCTGCGGGCGAGTTAAACACAGATGATTGTACTTTAGCCAAACAAGGCGCGGCCTATACGGTCGAGCTCGACCGCCACGTAATAACTACGACCAACCTGCCACAATGGGACAGGTTAATTTTGGCAGGTCTATCTGGGCAAACGCCGCCTCTCTGCCATGTGGTGCCATGGGGACAGGTTAGTTTGCACTAATTTAAAAAGAAAAAGGGCCGCGCACCCAAATGGATGCACGGCCCTCATGCCATGAATGCGAGCGATTCCGCGGCGAGCTATTTACTCAGCAGCCTCGGTGGTCTCGGCCTCGGCAGCGGCCTCCTCGACGGGAGCCTCTGCGGGAGCCTCGGCGGCCTGCTTGGCAGCCTCCTCGGCGAACTTAGCGGCACGCTTAGCCTTCTCGGCAGCCTTAGCCTCAGCGGCGGCCTTGCGAGCGGCCTCGGCCTCAGCAGCCTTGGCGGCCTTGGCAGCCTTGGCCTCCTCAGCCTTCTTGAGCTGGGCGGCAGCGGCGCCACCGAACTTGTCGGCGAAGCGCTGGACGCGTCCACCGGTGTCGACGAACTTCTGCTGGCCGGTGTAGAACGGGTGGCACTCGTTGCAAAGCTCGACCTTCATCTCGGACACGGTAGCGTGCGTCTTGAAGGTGTTGCCGCAGGAGCACGTCACCGTGCACTCGACATACTGGGGATGGATACCCTGCTTCATGGTAGGACTCCTTATTGGTCAGGCGCTGGTTACCGATCAGCGCATAAGGCGTCTTGGTTTCCGACCAAGACAACAAACTCGGCTATGGTACCACGGCGCCGCGTGTCCCACAAAAGGTTCACGGTCTTTTCGGAACGACACGAATCTGACCCATCGAAACACATCTCCACCGTTCCTTCAACTGGGAAAATGCCGTCCCCGGGGCCTGAGAAGGGCCCCGGGGACGTTCGACTGACTGCGGGAACGGCCTTTCCGCTCAATGTGTTCGGCTGAGATCGGAAATCAACCAAACTGAACTAGGTTAAGTTGACATGGTTAAAAACGAGGGCGACGCTTTTGCGTCGCCCCTCGTCCCAGCCGGTTGCTTTAGTTGTACACACGGTAGTTACACTTGAACTGGGTTATGTGTCCATAGTGGGAGCCGTACCAACCCGATGTATAGCTGATTGCATTTGCGCCTAGATAT
>JAXJNG010000020.1:0-52496 GCA_036312785.1 Collinsella sp. | reverse complement strand
GGATATTAAACTGCAAAGACGAGCGTCGGGAAGACACGCCGAGGTCGCCGCGGACGGGCTGATATAGGGAGAGGGCCTGACCCCATATCGTTGGGGCCAGGCCCGATTTTGCCTCTTGACAATGTCCTGCTCATATTAAAAAGGGACAAGTTTATTTTGGTCAGTTTTATCTGGGGCAATGGCGCACATGCGATTATCTAAAGATCTGAATTCAGATAACTGAATAGACTGTCTGACAAAATCGCAACCCACACCTACCAGCCCTTTTGCTATTCCCGGCGGGGGCCGCGGATAAAGTTTATCGCGAGTTCCGCACGAACAGGAGGCCACTTAATGTGGCCTCCGTCGTGAGCAGGACTGTAGAGCAGGAAACTTTATCCGCGGACCCCGCCGGGAATAGCAAAAGGGCGACCCCTGTACGGAGTCGCCCTTGTTGAGCTGCTTATGTTTAGCTGTTACTCGGCGTCGTGGTGACGGCGGGGCTTGCGGCCTCCGTTGTCGCCGGGACGGCGCGGACGGTCGCTGCGCTCGGAGCGCTCGCGACGCGGACGCTCACGGCGCTGGAAGTGCTCGCCGTCGCCCTCGGAGGCACCCTCGGCGCGAGCCGGGGCCTCGGGCTTATCCAGACGATCGAGCGAAATCTTGCCGCGGTCATCGACTTCGATGACGACGACCTTGACCTCGTCGCCCACATTGAGGACGTCCTCGACCTTCTCCACGCGGCCCTTGGCGACGCGGGAGATGTGCAGCAGGCCGTCCTTACCGGGCAGCAGGTTGACGAAGGCGCCGAAGGGCTGGATGGAGACCACGCGACCGGTGTACTCCTCGCCCGGCTCGGGAACCTTGATGATGAGCTTGATACGCTCGACGGCCTGGTCGACGGACTCGCCGGTGCCGCCGACAAAGACGGTGCCGTCCTCCTGGATGTCGACCGAGGCGCCGGTCTCATCCTGGATACCGCGGATGACCTTACCGCCGGAACCAATGACGTCACGGATCTTGTCGGTCGGAACCTGGATGGAGACGATACGCGGAGCGGTGCTGCGCGTGGTGTGGCGCGGCTCGGGGATCACATCGAGCATCTTCTGCAGGATGAAGGCGCGACCCTCCTTGGCCTGCTGCAGGGCGCGGGCCAGGATGTCGAAGGTGAGGCCGGTGGCCTTGTTGTCCATCTGCAGGGCGGTGATGCCCTCGGTGGTGCCAGTGACCTTAAAGTCCATGTCGCCCAGGAAGTCCTCGAGACCCTGGATGTCGGACAGGACCACGGTCTTGCCCTCCTCCTGGATCAGGCCCATGGCGATACCGGAGACCGGGCGCTTAATGGGCACGCCGCCGTCCATAAGGGCGAGCGTGGAGCCGCAGGTCGAAGCCATCGAAGAGGAGCCGTTGGACTCCATGACCTCGGAGACGACGCGGATGGCGTAGGGGAACTCGTTCTCGTCGGGGAGCACCGGAAGCAGAGCGCGCTCTGCCAGATTGCCGTGACCGATCTCGCGGCGCTTGGGGCTGCCCATGCGGCCGGTCTCGCCGGTGCAGAACGGCGGGAAGTTGTAGTGGTGCATGTAGCGCTTGCCCTCGGTGGGCTCGATGGTATCCAGACGCTGGCCCTCGTTGAGCATACCGAGCGACAGGACGGAAAGCACCTGGGTCTGGCCACGCTGGAACAGACCAGAGCCGTGAACGAGCGGCAGGTAGTTGTCCTTCACCATGATGGGACGGATCTCATCGGCGGCACGGCCGTCGACGCGCTCGCCGGTCTCAACGACCATGGTGCGCATGGCCTTCTTCTCGAGCTTCTTGAGCGCCACGGGGATCTCGCGCTCCCAAGCGGCCTGCTCCTCCTCGGTGAACTCGGCGCGGATGGACTCCTTCAGAGCCTCGACCTTACCGATACGGGAGAGCTTGTCGGCGTCGCGAAGGGCGGCAGCCATCTCGTCGTAGTGGGCGAAGATGCGCTCCTGGACCTCCTCGACGGGCTGGTCGAGCGGGTACTCCTTCTTGACGATGGGGCCGTTGACCTGCTCCCACTCGGCAACGAACTCGTCCTGAGCCTGGCAGAAAGCAGCAAGGGCCTCCTGGCCAAACTTCATGGCGGCGAGCATGTCGTCCTCGGAGATCTCCTCGGCGCCGGCCTCGACCATCGAGATGAAGTCGGCAGAGCCGCCCAGCTCCAGGTCCAGATCGGAGTTCTCGCGCTCCTCGTAGGTGGGGTTGACGATAAACTCGCCGGTCTCCACGTTACGGCCGATGCGCACGCAGGCAAGCGGACCCTCGAAGGGCACGCCGCCGAGCGTCATGGCCAGAGAAGCACCCATGACGTTGATGACGTCGAAGGGGTTGACCTGGTCGGCGACGAGCGAGGTGGCGACGATGTGTACCTCGTTGCGGAAGCCATCCGGGAAGCTCGGGCGAATCGGACGGTCGATCATGCGCGCGGTGAGCGTAGCCTTCTCACTGGGACGGCCCTCACGCTTGAGGTAGCCACCCGGGATGCGGCCGGCGGCGTACATCTTCTCGTTGAAGTCGACGGTCAGCGGGAAGAAGTCGTAGTTCTTACGCTCCTTGGAGACGACCACGGTGTCGAGCATCGTGGTGTCACCCTGCTTGACCAGGCAGGCGCCGGTGGCCTGCTTGGCAAGCTCGCCCGACTCAAAGGTGTAGGTCTTGCCGTACAGCTCAAAGGTCTTGGATACGAGTGTCATTGTTCTCCTTTACCCCGCAGACCCCTTGCCTGCGGGCTTCTCATGTGACGCGGGCCCCCTGCCCCCGCCACGCTTCAGAGCGTGATTGTTCGCGCCCTTACACAAAAAGAGCGCCCCGCTGCGCAGGACGCTCTTAGCATGTACAAATCCTACTGGATGTTGTCGCGGATGCCCAGAGCCTTGATGAGCTCACGGTACTCGACGATGTCGTTCTTCTTGATGTAGGAGAGAAGACGACGACGACGGCCGACGAGCATGAGCAGGCCACGACGGGTGTGGAAGTCCTTCTGGTGGGACTTCATGTGCTCGGTCAGCTCCTTGATGCGCTCGGACAGGATGGCGACCTGAACCTTGGGGTTACCGGTGTCGACCGGGGTGTTACCGAACTGGGCAGTCAGCTCCGCCTTGCGATCTTTGGAAACAGTCATTGTTTCACCTTTCGTTTTGCGTCGCCCACGGGCGACTCGATTCGCCTCGGACTGGGAAGCCGCCGGTGGAGCGAACAACCAAGGTCGAGGTACCAACAGGTCGGTATGTTACCACAAGCAGCCCGCGCCTGCGCATCATCACCGACCCAACATGAATTCCATCGCGCGGAGGCGCTGATCGGTGTGCGTCGCAGCCCAAACATGCGAAAGCCCGAGCAGGAATGCCGCCGTATGCGGGTCGATTCGCTCGGCCATGAGCGCATCGAAGGTCATGGACATGAGGGCGCGCAGCCATGCGGTCTCACCGGTCGACACCAGTTCGGCACCTGGAACGCTCGACGCGCACGACCCGCACATGAGACCGCCCGCCTGGGCTGAAAAATACGACAGCATGGGGTCTCCGCACAGCACACAGGCCGAAAAATCGGGACGATAGCCAACGTGCGATAGCAGCTTAAAGACATATGCCGCCACAAGTAGGTCCATATGTGCCGTGTCAAGCCCGCTGCCCACCAGGGCAAGCGCTCGCTGCGTTATGGCAAAGGTAAACGGGTCCTCGGCGTCCTCGAACGAGCACACGCGCGCGACCTCGGCGATCGCGCTTGCGGCGCAGGTCGTCTCGTAATCGGGCGCAGCGCCGAGCGGCGCCTCCATAAGCTCGGCCTGAGAAACCACGTCGAGTGACCGTCCATGTGCGAGCAGCATATCGACCGTACAGAACAGCTCGCAGCGCGCAGCCAGGCGTCCGCCGGGTTTGCGGGCGCCCTTTGCCACTGCACGAACCTGCCGTCCCCGCTCGTCAAGCATCGTCAAGATCAGGTCGGTCTCTTTGAGCTTCGTCTTGTCGAGGACGAGCACCTTGGTGCGATATGTCCGGGAGCCTGCCATGCGCGCCGCGCGTCCTTAGTCCTCGGCGTTGTAGCCAAAGCGGCGAATCTGGGCCTCGTCGTCACGCCAGCCGGCCTTGACCTTCACGTCCAGCTCCAAAAAGACCTGCGTGCCAAAGATGCGCTCAAGATCGCGACGGGCGTCGATACCGATATGCTTGATCATCTCGCCGCCCTTACCAATGATGATGCCCTTTTGGCCCTCGCGCTCGACGTAAATGGTGGCGTGCACGCGCAGCACCTTCTTGGTCTGCTCGAGCGCATCGCAGATCACGCCAACGGAGTGCGGAATCTCATCACGGGTGCGGCGCAAGACCTTCTCGCGTACAAACTCGGCAACGAGCGTCTCATCGGAAGCGTCGGTACCCATGTCCTCGGGGAACCAACGCGGACCCTCAGGCAAAAAGTGCGCAACAGTCTCGATAAATGCATCGACGTTGAAGTTCTTGACCGACGACGTCACAATCTCGTCGTCATATTCCATGAGTTCGTGGGCTGCCTTAAGCTGCTCCATGACCTGTGCGGGGTCGGCCTCATCGGCCTTGGTGAGCACCAGGACCTTCTTGCAACGAGCGCATCTGACGCGCTCGGCAACCCAGGCGTCTCCCCTGCCGATCGGTTTGGTGGCATCAATCAAAAACGCGACAACATCAACATCGTTCAGCTCGAACAACGCGCTCTTGTTGAGCTCGGATCCCAAGCCGTCCTTGGGCTTATGAATACCGGGGGTATCGACAAAGACCAGCTGGTAGCCGGGGCGGTTGACGACGGCGCGCATGCGGCGGCGGGTCGTCTGGGCCACCGGCGAGGTGATGGCGACCTTTTTGCCATAGCAGGCATTAAGCAGCGTAGACTTGCCAGCGTTGGGACGACCGACCAGGGCCACAAAGCCGCTGCGGAAACCGGGCTCAACGTCACCAAAGCCCGCGAGGTTGTCGTCCTCGTCGCACAGGGCATCGAGTTCCTCGTCGCTCATACCCTCAAACGGGTCGAACTCCTCGACATCCTCGAGCTCCTCGGTATCCACCGCGTCCAGGGACTCGTCGTCCAAAATCTCATCGGCAAGCTGCATATTGTCGGACATGGGAATCCCTTTCTAAATAAAGCCGAGCGCGTGGGCAAATACCAGCAAGCCCACAATCGCGGCGGTGATGGAAAGAACGTATACGGAGGCGGCGGCGATGTCCTTCGCACGCTTGGCCAGCGGATGGAGCTCCTGTGTCGCTAGGTCGACGATAGCCTCCATAGCGGTGTTGCACAGCTCGCCGTGAATCACCAGGCCACAACAGATGATAATCGTGGCCCACTCGGCAATGTCGAGCCCCACGATACAGCCGGCAATGACAGTGCACACGCCCGCCACGAGCATGACCTTAATGTTGCGCTCGGTCTTGACGGCGGTGACGAAGCCCTCAATGGCGTAGGAAAACGACTTTAAGAAGGACGGATGGTCCTTGTTCGATCCGGGAATCATAGACGGCTCCTAGTCGTGGGCGTGGTTGGTGATGGGGCCGACGTGGACTAGCTTAGGGTCCTCGCCGCGCTCGAGCGCCAGATCGCGCAGGATGACGTCCTCGCGGGCCTCCATGACCTCGGCCTCGTCGTCCTCGATGTGGTCATAGCCCAGCAGGTGCAGCATGCCGTGTACGAGCATCAGACGACACTCGTCAGCGGGGCTATTGCCAAAACCGGGGGCCTGACGGGCAATAACCTGCGGGGCCAAGATGATATCGCCGAGCTCGAGCGTCTCGTCGGCGGGAATATCCTCGTCAAAGGCCGAGTCGCATTCAAACGAGAGCACATCGGTGGTGCGGTCGATACCGCGCCACTCGTGGTTGAGCTCGTGCATCTCGTCCTCGTCGACATACGAAAGGGAAATCTCGACTTCACGCTCAACGCCCTCGGCGGCAAGCACAACCTCGCAGATGTGCTCCACCTCCTGCGCGTCGAGCAGCGTATCGAGCTCGGCATCGTTGCTGATCAATACACTCAACGGGACTCCTTTCGGTCACGTACGCGCTTCTCGCGCACATCATCATAAGTATCGTATGCCTCGACGATACGTCCCACCAAGGCATGGCGCACCACGTCGGCACGCTCGAGGTGCGAAAATGCGACATCATCGACACGGCCCAAAATCTTCTCGACATCCGCCAAGCCACCACGACGACCCACCAGGTCACGCTGGCTCAGGTCGCCGGTAATCACGAACTTGGAGTTGAAGCCCAGGCGCGTCAGGAACATCTTCATCTGCTCGGGCGTGGTATTTTGTGCCTCGTCGAGCACCACGAAGGCATCACTCAGCGTGCGGCCGCGCATGTAGGCAAGCGGGGCGATCTCGATCACGCCGCGCTCCATAAGCTCATCGGTGCGCTCGCGATCCATCATGTCAAAAAGGGCGTCGTAAAGCGGACGCATGTAGGGATCGATCTTTTCCTCGAGGGTGCCGGGCAAAAAGCCCAGATTCTCCCCCGCCTCGACAACCGGACGCGTCAAGATCAGACGGCCCACCTCGTGACGCTTGAGCGCGGCAACGGCGAGCGCCATGGCCAGATAGGTCTTACCGGTGCCGGCAGGACCCAGGCCAAACGTGATGGTATGCGTGCGGATGGCATCCACATAGCGCTTTTGGCCGAGCGTCTTGGGGCGAATGACGCGGCCGCGATACGAAAGCAGCACGTCATCGCGAAGCGACGTAGCCTCGTGCTCACCGTCGCGCAAGACGGCCAGGCAGCGAGAGACATCGTCGGCAGACAGCGTGCGCCCGGCGGCCGCCTCGCAAAAAGCGTGCTCGAAAAAGCGCGCCACGAGTTCGACCTCGTCCGGGTCGCCGCTCACGGAGATGCTATCGCCACGGGCGACCACATGAGCGCGAACCAAACTCTCGAGCGCACGAAGGACGCCGTCGCCGGCGCCCAAAACGCGCGAGGGATCAATCCCCTCGGGAACGGTAAGTCTAATCTTCGAGGCTTCCATGAACCTCCCTGCGTGCATGGACCAAGCCGGAATCATCGACTCCGATGATAGCAACATCGAGCAGGCACGGGGCTGTAAGTCCACAGGTATCGTCAAGACGGGCATGATGGAACGAGCCGAGCGTCAGGTTGTCGCCATACTCGAGCACGGCACGCTCGACCGTGCCCACGCGACGGCGAGCGTCGGCAATAGCGAGCTCCTGTGCAGCGGCCCGCATACGGCGGCTGCGCTCGGCCATAACCTCGGGCGGAACCTGGTCGGGCATGTCGGCAGCAAGGGTACCGGGACGCTTGCTGTAGCGGAACACGTGCATACGCGAGAAACCCACACGGCGGCACAGCGCCAGCGACTCCTCGAACTCCTCGTCCGTCTCGCCAGCGAAGCCGACAATAACGTCGCAAGAAAGTGACGCCTGCGGCAGATTGGCGCGAATCATACGCACCGTGTCCTCAAAGGCCTCCGCACTATAGGGACGGCCCATGCGATGCAGGGTCGCCGTGCAGCCGGACTGCACGGGCAGGTGCAAAAACGGGGCGATACGCTGCGGAAAGCGCGCCATAACCTTAAGCAGGCGCTCAGAGATATCCATGGGCTCGACCGAGGAAATGCGCACATGCGGAATAGACGTGCGCTCCATGATGGCCTCGAGCAGCTCATCGATTTCGACGTGCTCGTCGGTCGCGCTCTTGCCATCGTAGGCACCCAGGTTCACACCGGTCAGCACCACCTCGGGCACGCCGGCCTCCTGGGCCTCGCGAACTTGCTCGAGCACGGACTCGACGGGCACGGAGCGCTCGGGGCCGCGCGCCTTCCACACAATGCAATAGGTGCAGCGATGGTTGCAGCCATCCTGAATCTTCACGCCCAGGCGAGAGCGACCGAGCGCATCGACCACCTCGCCATCGCTGCAGGCGGGAACGCTATCGGACTCAACACCCAGCACCTCGCATACACGTTCGGCGACATCTATCTTGGACGGCTCGGCAATCACGCGATCCGAAAGCTCCGACAGCTCCTCGGGATGCAAATTGACCACGCATCCGGTCACGACCACATAGGGCTCGTTTGGATGGGCCAGCGCATGACGGACGGCCTTACGGGTCTTGGCCTCGGCCTCGCCCGTAACGGCACAAGTGTTAATGACGATCAGATCGGCATCCTGGGGCTCCACAATAGCAAAGCCCAGGCGCATAAGATCGGCAGTGATACGGTCAGACTCAACCCGGTTGACACGGCAACCGAGGTTGACGACGGAAATATGGGGTGCGAGCACGCGGGCTCCTTAATCGAGGATATCGTCGAGGGCACTCTTGATACGGTCGGTCACCGACTTCTTACCGGAAGCGACGTCATCGCCCATCTCATCGGCAAAAGCACGGAGCAGCTCGCGCTGCTTATTGGAAAGATTGGTGGGAACGACCACGCGCAGTTGCACGATCAGGCGGCCACGCGAACCGCCACCGCCAATGCGCGGCATGCCGTAATTATTGACGCTCACGGTGTCGCCGTACTGGGCGCCGGCGGGAACCGTCACCTTAACGACCTCGTCGGGCATAATGCCCTCGACCTCGATCTCGCAGCCGAGCGCAGCCTGCGCAATCGAGATATCGCTCACCAGGTACAGGTCGTCCCCGTTGCGCTTAAAGCGCTCATGGTCGGCAACGCGCACGTTGACAATCAGGTCGCCCGAAGGCTCGCCGCGAAGGCCGGCCTCGCCAAAGCCGCTCACGCGCAGCTGGCGACCGGTCGAAACGCCGGCGGGAATATCGATGTCGATCTTTTCGTGCGAAGGCGTACGGCCTTGACCGTCGCAGGTCTCGCAGGGATGATCGATAACCGTGCCCTCGCCATGGCAGTCGGGGCAAGGCGAGGAAGACTGAACCTGGCCCAAAAACGATCGCTGAACCGTCGTGACGTAGCCCGTACCGTGGCAGCGGCCGCACTGCTTTTCCTGTGCGCCCTCTGCCCTACCGGTGCCATTGCAGTCCTCGCAAGGAGCAAGGCGGTCATAGCTGATTGTCTTTTTGCAGCCGAGCGCCGCCTCCTCGAGCGTCACCGAAAGCGAGATGGCCATGTCTCGTCCGCGACGACGCTCACGACGGCTGCGGGCGCCACCGCCGGCACCGCCGCCAAAGAACGACGAGAACAAGTCGTCCATGCCCATGCCACCAAAGATATCGTTGATATCGACGTAGCCCGAACCACCAGGGCCGTCGGCAATGCCGTAACGGTCGTAGTTAGCACGCTTCTGCTCATCGGAAAGAACGGAATATGCCTCGTTGAGCTCTTTGAACTTGGCCTCGGCCTCGGGGTCGTCCGAAACGTCCGGGTGTACGGTACGGGCCTTCTTTAGAAACGCGCGCTTAATCGTCCGCGCGTCGGCATCCTTGTCGACGCCAAGCACCTCGTAGTAATCCCTATTTTCCGACACGACCGAATCCTTCCGACTTTCATTATTGTCACAGTGCGTCCTATACCCAAGCTGGGCCGGCCGCAAACAGAGGGTTTGATGTTATTGCATTGCGTAGGGTGAAAGCATGGCACGTTGCGAGCAGCTCGCAAACCAAACCGACACGAGCGCAAACATAAATCCGTTGGCAAAACCGTTGGCAAACTGCATCGCGCCGCGCTTCCACCACAGCAGGCTGCGGTGCAGCACGCCGTCCGAGAGCACCATGAACAGGCCCATGGCAAACGGAATAAAGCACATCACGGCAAAGGCCGAGAACACGCCCGAGATGGCCGATAGCACCAAAAACGGCGCCACGATGCCCATCAGGTAAAAACCGGTACGGGCCTTGCCTTCCAGGCGCTCGGCCTCAACATGGGCGCGACCGACCAGATCACCGCCAGAGGCGCCGTTGGTGCCGGCGTGACCCATGCCGCCAATACGGACCTCGTCGCCATCGTGCGTGCCGGCGGGAAACTCAATCGTCTGCTCGGAGGTCACACGGGTCCGCCCGCTGCCGCCGCAATCGGGACAGGGGTCGGCGACGACCTTACCGGAGCCACCGCACTCAGGGCAGACCGACTGGAACGTGCCGGCACCAAACAGAAAGGACAGGTCGACATCGATGTGACCGCGACCGCCGCAGCTCGGACAGGTATGTGCATGCTCGGACGAAACAGAGCCCGAACCACCGCAGTGACCACAGGTATCGAAGCGCGTATAGCGGACGGTCTTGCGGGCACCGCCCTTGGCCTCCTTGGCGTCGAGTTTGATATCGACGACCACATTGGCGCCGTTCTCGGGATTGTAAGCAGCCTGCCCACGACGCTGCTGGCCCCAAGCGCCGCCAAAGGGAAAACCGCCCTCAAAGGGATTGCCATAGCCTGTGTTGCCGGCGTAGCCGCCACCATAGGGCGAAGCCGTAGGAGCACCGGCAAAGGGATTGCCCGAGCGCATGGCGTCGTAGCGCGCACGTTTTTGCTCATCCGAAAGCACGGCGTAGGCCTCGGAAACCTCTTTAAACTTTTCCTCGGCATCCGGCTCTTTGTTGACGTCCGGATGGAGCTTGCGGGCCTTTTGCTGAAAGGCCTTTTGAATATCACGCGAGGTGGCGTCCTTGGAGACACCCAGAATCTCGTAGTAATCTTTTTCGTTCATCGTCGCCATGCGCGGCAACCTCCTGCTCACAGCAGCGTATATATTCCGGTAATTCTACCCGAGCGGCCTAAGCTAGATCCCAAAACAGCTCGAACAGAACATTTCCATCGAGCCAGCCCAAGTGTGTCGGCGCCAGACGAGCTCGAACATAGCCCGCGACGACATCTGCCGAAGTGAAAGGTCCCTCATGGACCCCGAGCGTCTCGGGCACCCAAGTGGCAAGACCCAATTCGAGCGCGCGATCGCAGGCAGCTGCCAGCTCATCGGCCGGGATGACGCAAGCTGCACGAACCAACAGGTCGGACGCAACACCGCCCGTCATGCGACAAGACAGCATCAGGTCTTCAGCCGCAGCCTCACGCTGCGACAGATATTCGGCCTCAAACGCCGTCGCGTCATCGTCACGTTGCACCAGACGCACGCGGTACGAATCGCCTCGAGAAGACACGCCGGGGAACAAACCTACAAGACGGTCGAAATCCTCGGCGTCGAGCATGCCCGCGGCGGAACGACCCAGGCCCAAATAGCCCTGGTCGGTCCAGTAGGCAATGTTATGGGCGCACTCATGTCCGTCGAGCGCATAGCTTGCCACCTCATACGGGTGATAGCCGGCCGCACCCAGACGCTCACGCGCCACATCCATGCACGAAGCTTGAAAATCCTCGTCGGGCTCGACCGACTCGTCGCGGCACGCCATGCGATAAAGGGGAGTCCCCTCCTCAAGCGTGAGCGGGTAGACCGACACATGATGCGGAGCCGCCGCCAGCACGCCATCGAGCGTGCGCTTCCAACTCGCTGCGGTCTGCCCGGGAAGTCCGCACATAAGGTCGCACGACACGTCAAGCCCAGAGTTCTTGACCGTCGCGATGGCGGCAAACGCCCGATCGGCATCGTGAATACGGCCGATGGCGGTAAGTTCGGTGTTATCGAGCGTTTGCACGCCCAGAGAGACGCGTGTGACACCAACCTTGGCAAGCGCAGTGGCAAGCTCGGCGGTCAGCGACTCGGGATTGGCCTCGCAGGTAAACTCAACGGGAGCGCACCACGCACGAATACGCCGCGCCAGCTCCACCAGGCGCTCCCCCGCCAGCGACGGCGTACCGCCGCCAACATAGACGGTGCGGATATGGTCAAGGGCCCCAGCCTTGCCAAAAGCATCGAGGCGCGCGAACAACTGCTCAAAATAGACATCGAGCGCAGCGGTCAGGTCGCACGGAGAAAAACTGCGCGAGTCAAAGTCGCAGTACCGGCACTTTTGGGCGCAAAACGGCACGTGCACGTACAGCGCGGTAACGGCCACCCTTAAGCCTCCAGCGGATGAGGGGGCACCGATTCGCCGGCGGCGAGGGCAGCCTCGCAGGCCACCACATCGCGCTCGATATCATCGACCAGTGCCATAAACTCCTCGTACGTGGAGCAGCGCACCACCTGAGCGCGCCAGGCGGCGGCATGGGGCATGCCCTTTAGATACCAGCTCGCGTACGTACGGGCGCGCGACATGAGCGGCAGGAGCTCATGCGTCAGCGTTAGGTGTTCACGCAGGGCGTCCAGGCGCTCGACGGAGCTGCGCGCCGGCACCGGCGTGCCATCGAGCGCAAGGGCGCGAGCATCACCGAACACCCACGGATTGCCGTAGATGCCGCGCGCGATAAACACCGCGCTGGCACTCGAGCCTTGCAGATGCTCAGTAGCGTCCTCGGCCGAGAACACATCGCCCGAACCGATAACGGGAATCTCGACAGCATCAGCGACCTCATCGACGACAGACCAATCGGCCTGCCCCGTATAGAGCTGCGTGGCACAACGACCGTGCACGGCAACTGCGGAGGCGCCCGCCCCTTCGAGCATCTGGGCAAACGTTGCGGCATTACGGTCCTCGGCGTAAAAGCCCTTGCGGATCTTTACGGTCACGGGCACGTGAGCCGCGCCCACCGTGGCCTCGACGATCTTCTCGGACAAATCGGGCGTGCGCATAAGGGCCGAGCCCTCGCCCTTGGTGACAACCTTGCGGGCAGGACAGGCCATGTTGATGTCGATGAGCGACAGGCGATCGCCAACGCGCTCCTCGACGGCGGCGACGGCGCTCGCAAACTGATCGGGCTTGGAGCCAAAGAGCTGCACGCAAATCTGCTGCTCCTCGTCGGCCGGTAGCACCAGGCGCCAGGTCTTGTTGCTGGAATAGGCAAGGCCCGCCACGCTCACCATCTCGCTGTAGGCAAGGTTGGCACCGCGGCGGCGGCACATGATGCGGTAGGCAGGGTCGGTCACGCCCGCCATGGGAGCCATAAGGAACGGCTGCTCGGCATAAGCGCCCAGCAGCCGCTTGCTGTATTCAGAAAGCGCCATAGACCTACTCGTCCACCTTGAGGATCGCCATAAAGGCCTCCTGCGGGACCTCGACCGATCCGATGGCCTTCATGCGCTTCTTGCCCTCTTTCTGCTTCTCGAGCAGCTTGCGCTTACGCGAGATATCGCCGCCGTAGCACTTGGCAAGCACGTCCTTGCGACGCGCCTTGACGGTGGAGCGGGCAATGATCTTGTTGCCGATAGCACCCTGGATGGGCACCTCGAACAGCTGACGCGGGATGATCTCCTTAAGTTTGTCGCACAGACCACGGGCCAGGCCATAGGCCTTGTCCTTATGGACGATAAACGACAGCGCGTCCACCTCGTCGCCCGAAAGCAAGATATCGAGCTTCACAAGCTCGGAGGGACGGTACTCGTTGAACTCGTAGTCGAGCGAGGCATAGCCCTTGGTACGGCTCTTGAGCTGGTCAAAGAAGTCCAAGATGAGCTCGGCAAGCGGCATATCGAAGCGCATCTCAACCGACTTGCTCGTGAGATGGATCATGTCGGTAGTAATGCCGCGGTGCTCGATGGCGAGCTGCATGACGGCACCCGTATACTCGGGCGGGCAGATAATCTTAGCCTTGAGGTAGGGCTCCTCAATGCGCTCGATGCGCGTAGCCTCGGGCAGATCCTGCGGGCTGCGGACATCAATCATCTCGCCGTCAGTCTTGTAGACGTGATAGTCCACCGAGGGGCTCGTGGCGATGAGGTCAAGATTGAACTCACGCTCCAGGCGTTCCTTGACGACTTCCATGTGCAGCAGGCCCAGGAAGCCCACGCGGAAGCCAAAACCGAGCGCCACCGAGGTCTCGGGCTCCCACACCAACGACGGGTCGTTGACGTGCAGCTTATCGAGCGCGTCACGCAGGTTCTCGTAGTCCTTGTTATCGATCGGGAACAGGCCCGTATAGACCATAGGCTTGGCCTCGCGGTAACCGGGAAGCGGCTCGGGGCAGGGATTCGACGCCCACGTGAGGGTATCGCCCACGCGAACGGCCTCGGGGTCCTTCAGGCCCGTGACCACGTATCCGACCTCGCCGACCGTCAGCGCGTCGACCGGGGTCTCGGCGGGACGCTTGACGCCCACGCCATCGACCAAAAAGTCGCCCTTTGCCTGCATCATGCGCAGAGTATCGCCCTTTTTGATGGAGCCATCAAAGACGCGCACCGTGGCGACGACGCCACGATACTCGTCGAAGTACGAATCCAGGATGAGTGCCTTGAGCGGCGCGTTCGCATCGCCCTTGGGCGGAGAGATCAAAAAGACAATGGACTCCAGCAGATCGTGGATGCCCTCGCCGGTCTTGCCCGAGACACACACGGCATCATCGGCAGGAATCGCCAGGTCATCCTCGATCTCGGTCTTAACCTCATCGGGGTGGGCCGAGGGCAGATCGATCTTGTTGATGGCCGGCACAATGTCCAGATTGGCGTTCATGGCGAGCGTCGCGTTGGAGACGGTCTGCGCCTCAACGCCCTGCGTGGCGTCGACAACGAGCACCGCGCCCTCACAGGCTGCCAGCGAGCGCGAGACCTCGTAGGTAAAGTCAACGTGGCCCGGCGTATCGATCAGGTTGAACTGATACGTCTCGCCATCGTCGGCGTCATAGGACACGCGAACGGCATTGGACTTGATCGTGATGCCGCGCTCGCGCTCGATATCCATGGTGTCGAGCAGCTGCGACTCCATGTCGCGTTCGTCGACGGTATGGGTGAGCTCGAGGATGCGGTCGCTGATCGTGGACTTGCCATGGTCGATGTGCGCAACGATCGAGAAGTTGCGGATGTGGGAAATGTCAATTGAAGTATTCATGCGGACTATCTTACCCGAGCGGTACAAAAAATGGAGCCTGTTCCATAAAACAGGCTCCATTTATGCGCGTAATCTGTGTGGTGTGAAATTTACAACTTAGGCGTTGATGCTGTTCACGAGCTTGGCAAGACCGGACTTGCGGTTGGAAGCCTGGTTCTTGTGGATAACATGCTTGGCGGCAGCCATGTCGAGACGCTTGGTGACGGTCTTGAGGGCAGCCTGGGCCTTCTCGGCGTCGCCCTCGGCGACGGCGGACTGGACGTGCTTGGTCAGCGTCTTGAGCTCGGACTTGACAGCCTTGTTACGCATGCGAGCTGCCTCATTGGTGCGGATACGCTTCTTCTGAGACTTGATGTTTGCCACTTCTGGAGTTCCTTTCGAGTTCCTTGCAAAAAATGTATGACACCTCTGAGACACGGTGAGGTCATGCAAGCGCCTACTATAGCACGCTCCCCCTCAAAGGGATAGAACGAATTTGTCAAATAGGCAGGTATCATCACGATTTTCTCAAGATGTTCGTAATCCAGAGCAAAAGCGCGGTCTGAGAATCGGCCGAACCCTTGAGCGCGAGCTCCACATCGACCGCACCCTCGAGCGCTGCGACGAGCTCTGCCATCGAAAAGCGACGCGCCCAGGTCAGGTGATTCTTGACCTGCCAAGCTTGAAGCTTGAGCGTCGCGGCGAGCTCACGGCCCTGCCCGCGGGAGTCGAGCGCCTTGGCGACGATCAGCTCACGGATGCGACCGCACAGCAACGTGTAAGTCCACACGTAGCTCTTGGAGGGCAGAAGCTTAAAGAGCTCGAGCGAACGCCGCATATCGCGAGCCGAGACGGCGTTGAGGAAGTCCCAAGGCTGGACTTCGGCCGTGCGCACGATCCAGCGTTCCACATCGGAAAGCTCAATTTGCGGTGCCTCGACCATCTGAGCGAGCTTGGCCAAGTCGTTATCGAGCATGCGGGTGTTCTCGCCCGAGCGCGAAACGAGCTCCTCGGCGGCCGCCGTCGAGATCGACTTGCCGTGCTGCGTCGCCATCTGCTGCACGCGGCGCGGAAGCTCCCAGCGCTTGGTGCCGGAGCAATCGATCACGGCCTTCTTGTCGATCTTGGCGATCGCCTTATACAGGCGCGTGTTCTTGGCGAGTGAATCGGCTATGACGAGACAGACCGTCGTGGGGCTGGGACTCGCCAGATACTCGACGAGCGGCTCCGAGACCGCCTTGGCGAGCTTTGAGCAGCCATCGAGGATTACCAGGCGAAACTCGCTGCCCATCGGAAAGGTGTTAAGCGATCCGATAATGGACTCGATATCGGGGTCCTTGGTCATGTCGCGCTCGTCGAGGTTGAACTCGACCATACCAGACTTTTCCAGACGCGCTTTCATACGCGAGACGGCGTGATCGCGCTTGACCCCGTCGATACCGACGATCAGATATGCCGGCAGCAGACCGGTTTCGGACATTGCGCTCCCCTCCCGCAGGCCTTCGTATTCGCTCCGTGCCATTCTAGCCCAGGGGCCCACCACACGCCAACGACGTCGTCACGGTTGCTGGCATCGCATCGCAAAGCCATTCGCAGTCGGCGTGACGGTAATGTCGCCGTGTTCGATAGTGCACGCGAACACGCCGCCCGCTTCCTTAACGGCATCGATGCAGGCATCGGACGGATGGCCGTATCGATTCCCCTCGCCCGCGCTCGCGAGGGAAAGCTCAGGCTTCAAGACGTCCAGCAACTCACCATCGACTGAAACCTTAGAGCCGTGATGCCCAAGTTTAAGGACATCGATATCCCCCACCTCCTGCACGAATTCCCGTTCTTGGTCGAGCTCGGCATCACCGGTGAGGAGCATACGCAGGCCCTTGCCTTCCTGAACATAAGAGAGCAGCAGGACAAGCGAGTCCTCATTTCCATCGCCATCCACGGACTCGAATGGCCACATCACGCGGGCGCAAAATGAGCCGATATCGACCGTATCCCCACGGCGCACCTGCCGATACTCCACGCCAGGTCGGTTCAATACCTCGGCAGGAGCATCCTCCAGCGCATCCGCCGCCACGGCAATCGTTCCAACCGAAAACTGCTCGAGCACGGCAGGCAGACCACCCCAGTGGTCCTCATCCCAATGCGTCACAAAGACGGCATCGATATGGTGCACGTTATTGCGAACCAACGCCGCCACCATGCGCTCGTCGAGCCCGCAGTCGACGAGCGCTACTGCGCCGCCCTGGCGGATAAGAATCGCATCGGCCTGACCCACATCGAGCACCGTCACCGAAGGCGGAGCGAATCG
The DNA here is from genome assembly GCA_036312785.1 of Collinsella sp. Lineage (GTDB taxonomy): Bacteria > Actinomycetota > Coriobacteriia > Coriobacteriales > Coriobacteriaceae > Collinsella. The sequence continues at coordinate 35,447 of JAXJNG010000020.1, read as the reverse complement.
ATCCCAGTAGACGTACGGAATCGCAGCCAGGAGTACCAAGCATGCAAGCCCCACCGCCATAGGACGTGCACGGGGACGCGGCCACCAGACCAGCAGAACCGCCAGCAAACACGGCACTAGGTAAATCCACATGCTATCGGGCGGCAAACTCACGGATGCACCCGGCACGGCGGCAAACAGCTGCTCGAAGAACAGTGCGCAACGGGCGGCAATCATGGGCACAATGAGCGCCCAAGTCCGCAAAGGTGCCACAAGCGAAAAGGGAACCAGCACAATCGACACAGCAAGCAGTACGCTCACCACCGGACCGATGACCGCATTTGCCAGCGGAGCAATGAGCGATAACGTACCGAAGGCGGGAATGGTAATGGGAAGTGTCGCCAATTGCGAGCACAGCGTGACGGAAAGCATGCTGGCGACGCCCGATGACACACCCAGCTCACCCAAAGCGTAGGTCGCATAGGGGCAAAAGCACAGAATGGCTAAGACGCTGGCACATGAAAGCTGAAAGCCCATCTCGAACAGCACCGTCGGTCGCAGTAGCACAAAGATGGACATGGTTACGAAGAGTGCCGATGCGCCGTGCCGGCGACGCCCCGCGCCGTTTACAACAAGCGTAGCGAACACCATGCAGCACGCGCGCACGGCCGAGGGAGACGCGCCCGTAAAGGCAGCGTAGCCCACAAGCGTTATCGCCAATATCGCCCGCTGAAGACCACGTGAGCACCGAGTCTTTTGCAATACACCCTCGATTACAAACCCCACGATTGCCAAATGGCTGCCCGAGACGGCGATAAGATGCGCCGTTCCCGTCATCGAAAACCAGTCGCCCGCCGGCTGGGCGCGCAGTTCGGCCGAACGACCGCAGACGACACCGGCTATGAGCGCACGCGCCGGGTCGGTCGCAGGCGCGATGGACGCAAGCAGCCCATTTCGCAGCCGAAGCAGCGGCCCCGGAGAGCCCTCATCGACCGACACAACTCGAACGGCTTTAACCTTGCGCACCTCGCCTCGGAGCACGCGCGATCGTCCATACGCATCGTTCTCAAAACGTGAAACGCGACCGATAACACGCACGTGCGCCCCGACCTTGAGATCGTGGTCGCACGATAGGCGAACCGTTGCCAAGTTCTTACCGTCCGTGCGCGCCTCGCAGGTATAGGAATACACGTCGTCGTTTATGGATGGATCGCCCTGCACGACAAACTCGAGGCCGCTTGCCGCTCGACCGCCGAGCGCCTTCGAGGCGCTGAGCGCACCCACAGCCCACCACGCCGAGACGACCGCTCCCGCCACGAGACCGACGGACGCGGCATACAGCCACCGCTTCCAAGGGGCAAGCCGCGCACAAGATTGAGCCAGCACAACGAATGCCGCCGCCGCAACGGGAATGGCCCATAGCGGCCCGACCGCCGGCGCCTGCTCCCACAGCAGCGCATCAGCGGCCACGTTGAGCACCAAGGCGCAGCTCATGCACATGCCGGCACACAGGGCCATCGTCCACGGTATCAGGGGCCGCGGAGGCATCACATGCTCGCGCTCGGTCGCACTCATACGCAGATGCAATCTTTGATTTTGGCAAGCTTCTTCTCGCCGATTCCCGACACACGCATCAGATCGTCAACCGAGGCAAAAGCACCGTTCTTTGTCCGCTCATCGATAATCGACTGGGCCATGGAGGGACCGATGCCCGAAAGCGTCTGCAGCTCTGCCGCGCTTGCCGTATTGATATTTACTAGGCCTGTTGCGCCACTCACGCCCGATGACGCGGAAGCCCCACCATCAACACCGGCTTCCGCAATGGACGTCTGCTGTTCCCCTACCGTTGGAACGTGTATCTTCTGTCCATCGACGACCTTAGATGCCCGATTGAGCCCCGTAACGTCTGCCTCGGGCACCAGCCCGCCGGCGGCATCGATCGCCTGGGATACCCGTGCCCCGTCTTTGAGCCTGTATACACCGGGCGACACAACGGCGCCATCAACATCGACATAGACCTCTGTTGCAGCAGTAGCCTTAGACGAGGAGCCTTCGGATGTCTTTCCGCTCGAGGCATCGCCGGATCCCGGCTCCACCAACGAGCCTGAACCGTCAGTGCGCTCAAACGACACGCCGCCGGCATCGCCGCCAAGGTTCGCCATCGCCAAGCCGCTCGCCATCGCAATGACGACCAGTATCGCCATCACCACTGCCTTATGACCGAGCAGCTTGCCCGCCAAGCGGTCCATCTTTTTGACCCGTTCGTGTTGTTCGCGCTGCGCCATAGCAAAACCTCCCAACACCATCGTGTCAGGAAAGGAACCCCGCAACAGCCACGCTCCAAAACCGGTTTTAGCGGTCAAACCAAAAACCGACCAAAACCTTGCACAAATCTGTCCATTTATTCAGGCACACGTCAGCAAATGAACACTTAGCCGCAAAATGCCCAGATAGCAAAAGACCGACGATGCAGGCGCATCGTCGGTCTATGCACAACATTACTCGTGATCTTGGTAAATCTCACGCGGAGCAAGCTCCGAATGTTTGCGTTTTAAGGTCTTAGGGGCCTTATACGTGTTGCTCTCGAAGTCGATGTACTCGGTCTGCTTGAGCAGGCGCTCGATCATCTCCTCGTGATCGAACAACTCCCAGGCCTCATGCACGGCATCGAGTTTGGCGTGCGTCTCGGGACGGCGCGGCATAAACAGCGTGCAGCAGTCGGGAGCGGCCTCAGTCGAGATATCAAACGTACCGATCTCCTCGGCGCGCGCGATGATCTCCTGCTTGTCCGAACCGATGAGAGGACGGAACACGGGGATCTTCACGGCCTCGTTGACGGCCATGATATTCTCAAGCGTTTGGGAGGCAACCTGCCCAAGCGATTCGCCCGTCACAATGGCCTTGGCGCCCTCGATGTGCGCAATGCGCTCGGCAACCGAATACATAATGCGGCGATACATGATCACGCGCAGGTTGCTGGGACAGGTGACCGAAATCTCACGCTGGCAGTCGCCAAACGGCACCACGTACAGGCGGCCGATCTGGACACCCGGCTCAAGCGCACGGATGATGTCCTGCACCAAATACTCGCTCGTATCGGGCGTCTGCGGACGACCGGAGAAATGTACCGGCACGCACACCGCGCCGCGACGCGCGAGCATCCAGGTCGCCACCGGAGAATCGATACCCGACGACAGCAGCGTCACGACCTTGCCGGCAGAACCCACCGGCAGACCGCCCACACCGCGCTCGGAGCGCGCATACACGTAGACGCTACCCTGGACCACCAGTACGTGCACCATAGCGTCAGGATCGTGCATCTGAACCTTTTTATCAGGAAACGCCTCGCACAACACCTCGCCCACCTGACGATTGATGTCAATCGAGGTGAGCTCATAGTCGGTATTGGAGCGCTTGGCGTGCACCTTAAAAGAATCGAAGGAACCAAACTCGCGCAGCGCCTTCACGGCGGCGGCGCAGTACTCCTGCGGGTCGCGGTTGGTGTGATACGCCAATGACACACGGGCAACGCCGGGAACGGTGCGAATGACACGCGCCGCTTCATCGGCCTGGTGCTCGTTAAAAGTCACGAGGATATAACCGGAAATTCGAGACACAGCATTCACGGAAAAGGCGGCCAAGGCCGCCTTGATGTTATCCATGAGGATATGCTCAAAATGTGCGCGGTTCTTACCCTTCAGTCCAACCTCGTGATAGTGGACCAGGCAGACGCGAGCCGCCATTTAGGCTTCAGCAACCTTGTGGCCGAGCGCCTTCTCGTAACGGGCCTCGTCGTAAGAGATGTCGCCGTCGACAATCTCGTCCATAGCCATCGAGATGGTATCGGCACCGGAAAGCCCGATGGTGATGTCATCGACATCCTGGACGGCAAGCACGCGATTGTGCTGGCCACGCAGCATGCTATTGATGTCGCAGGCGCGCTTGGAGGCAAGCGAAGCGAGCAGGAAGCGGTTGTGATCGGTCTTCTCCAGAAGATCGTCAATGCAAGGCTTTACAACGGACACGGACCTCAGATCCTTTCATGCATATCGAGAACGCGAACGAGCTCATCGGTCGCGCGGTCGAGATCGTCATTTACCACGACGTCGTCGTAGCGGTCGGCAAGGGCAAGCTCATCGGCGGCGTTTGCCATACGCAGCTCAATCGTCTCGGGCGTCTCGGTACCGCGACCGACTAGACGCTCGCGGAGTACCTCAAGCGAAGGCGGCTTGATAAAGATCAGCACGGCCTCGGGGAAACGCTCCTTCACCTGCAGGGCACCCTGGACATCGATCTCCAAGATGAGAGACGAACCAGAGGCGAGCTTGGACTGAACCTCGCTCACCAACGTGCCGTAGCAGTTACCGTGGACCTCGGCCCACTCAACAAACTCACCGTTTGCCACGCGGCGGTCGAACTCCTCACGCGTCAGGAAAAAGTAATTGACGCCATCGACCTCGCCTTTGCGGGGGGCTCGCGTGGTAGCCGAAACCGTCAGGCCCAGGTTAGAGCGACGCTCGCGCACACGAGTGACGAGCGTGCCCTTGCCCGCGCCTGACGGTCCAGAAATCACAAAGAGCTTGGAATCCTGAGCGCTCACTTATTTGGTCAGCTGCTCGAGGAGCTGCTCGCGCTGACGGACGCCAAGGCCCTGAACGCGACGGGTAGCGGAGATGCCGAGCTCCTCCATGATCTTGGCGGCCTTGGCCTTACCATAACCAGGGAGAGACTCGATGAGGGTGGAAACCTTCATGCGGGAAGCGATGGGGTCATCGGAGTTGAGCACGGACTCGAGGGACTTCTCGCCCTTCTTGATCTGCTCGCGAAGCTCAGCGCGGGCGTGACGTGCGGCAGCAGCCTTCTCAAGAGCCTGCTTGCGCTGCTCATCGGTAAGCTGAGGGAGTGCCATTCGTACCTCCAAATAGTTGGGTTATATCTGATTCAATAATTGGCATTTTAGCACGTAGAACGTACAAAATGCCCAATCGCGGCTCCATAGGTTAGACGATACCCGCAAAAAGTGCAATATACTGCGCCCAAAGTTAAGCCCCTGACCTGCGATTCCACACAAAGGATGGGAAAGTTTACGCAGGCACAGGGGCTATTTTGTGCTAATGAGACCCAAAAGTGGTGACTTAGGGGAATCTTTTACGCGACGTTTTCGACCAGCTCGGCGACGATGGCGTCAAAGGCGGCAACCGGATCGTCGGCGCCGGTGATGGGACGGCCCACCACAATGTGGCTTGCGCCGCGCTCGATAGCCTGGGAAGGCGTCGCCACGCGGGACTGGTCGCCTAAGGCGGCACCCACCGGACGCACACCCGGAGTCACGATCAGGGCATCAGGACCCAGCAGCTCACGCATGTCGTGAGCCTCCATCGGCGAGCACACGATGCCATCGATGCCACTGGCCTGAGCGAGCTTTGCCAGGCGGGCGGCCTCCTCGGCCACCGGCGACTCGACGCCAATCTCGCTCAAGGCATCCTGATTCATGCTCGTGAGCACGGTGATGGCGACGAGCTTGGCGCGGTCCTCGCGCGCCTCCTCGGCACCCTCGCGGCAGGCAGCGAGCATGGCGCCCGAACCCAAGCCGTGAACCGAGAGCAGGTCGGCACCGGCAAGCGAGGCCGAGCGGGCGGCACCGCGAACCTGATGCGGAATGTCATGGAACTTAAGGTCAAGGAAAACCTTAAAGCCCAGGTCCTTAAAGGTCTTGACGATCTCGGGGCCCTCAGCGTAATAGAGCGTCATACCAACTTTAAGCCAGGCGGCATGGCCCGAAAGCTCGTGGGCGAGCTCGAGCGCACGCTCGCGGTCGCAGTCGAGAGCGACGATTACGCGGTCGCGGGCATCGGTCTCTAGCATTCGAAAGCACCTACCAGTTCGTTGATGTCCTTCACGCCTTGGGACTCAGCCCAGGCCTCGAGCTCGTGCGCGATCTTGAGCGAAGCGCACGGATCGACGAAGTTGGCCATGCCGACCGACACGCAGGTGGCGCCGGCCAGGATAAACTCGGCCGCATCCTCGCCGGTCATGACACCGCCGACGCCGTTGATGGGGATATCGACGGCCTGGGCAACCTCCCAGACCATGCGCACGGCGATGTGGTGGCACAGCGGGCCCGAAAGGCCGCCCTTGGGCTTGGCCACGCGGGACTTGCGGGTATGGACGTCGATGGCCATGCCCTGAATGGAGTTGATGACCGAAAGGCCGTCGGCGCCGGCAGCCTCGAGGGCCTTGGCAATCTCGGCGACGTTGACCGGCGCCATCTTCACGAACAGCGGCTTATCGGTCACCTTGCGGCAGGCAGCCATAACGGATGAGGCGCCCTCGGGCGTGGAGCCCATGGCGGCACCGCCGGCGGCGATATTGGGGCAGCTCACGTTGATCTCGTAGCCGGCAGCCCAGGGGCACAGCTCGACATACATCTCGAGTGCGCGGACAAACTCGTCAACGGAGTGGCCGGCAACCTGACAGATGACCTGGCAGCCGTCCTTGGACAGCTGTTCGAGCCACGGACCGGACTCGCGGGCAAAGGCGGCCACGCCGGGGTTCTGAAGGCCCACGGAGTTGATCATACCGCCGGGAATCTCGGCCATGCGGGGCGCGGGATTGCCGGGCCAGGGCTCGGCAGCGCAACCCTTGGTGGTGATGGCACCCAGCTGGGAGACATCAAAGAAGTTCTGGAACTGCCAGCCGTAGCCAAAGGTACCGGCTGCGGTGTTGATGGGGTTTTGCATCTTGACGCCGCCGAAATCGACGGCCATGTTCACGGTACCCACTAGAAGACCACCACCTTGGAAGCATCGAACACGGGGCCGCACATGCAGGCGCCCTTCATACCGTCGACCGTCTCGACATTGCAGGTGTTGCAGGCGCCAAAGCCGCAGCTCATCATGCGCTCGAGCGACACCTCGCAGTACGCGCCGGCCTCGGCGGCAGCGGCGGCGACCTTCTTCATCATGACGGCGGGGCCGCAGCTGGCCACATAGTCGTAGCCGCCCTCGCCGAGCAGCTCGGCTGCCGGGTCGGTGCAAAAACCGTGCGTGCCCAGCGTGCCATCATCGGTGCACACGTTAACCGTATCGCACAGCGCGCGGAACTCATCGACGCCCACGGCCTTGGACGCGGTGCCAAAGCCCAGGCACACGTCGACGGCTACACCCTGCTCGGCAAGCTTGTCGGCAAGGCACAGCACGGGCGGAACACCGATGCCACCGGCGACGAGCAGGGCCTTCCTGGTGCACTCGGGTACCATCCAGCCACGGCCACCGGGGCCCAGCAGGTTAGAGGTGGAGCCAGGGCCCATCTGGGACAAACGACGGGTATCGTCGCCCACGACGGCGTACCACAGCTCGACGGTGCCAGCCTCGGCGTCGGCGCGGTAGTAGCTCAGGGGCACGCGAAGCAGCGAGGACGCATCGCCGGGTACGGCGATGTTCACAAACTGACCGGGCTTGAGCGCACTTGCAAGCTTGGGGGCCGAGATGACGAGCGAGAAGATGCCGTCGGCAATCTCCCGGTTCGAGACGACCTCGAAGTCGTGCATGCGTGCAGTGGAAGGTGTGGGCATAGACGCTCCAATCCCCCATGCGGTTGCATGGTCCAAACGAACAGAAAGCGCGGCACCGCAAGGGCGCCGCGCACAAAAGCGATAAGGCTATGCTAGCAGATGCAGCCGTCGGCAAGCGTCTGCTTACCGCCGACAAACACATCGGTGGCACGACCGGTGAGCGTGCGGCCGGCAAAACCGGAGTTCTCGGCGCGCGACTCGTAACCGTCCTCGCCAACCGTCCAGGTGGCGGACGCGTCGAACACGGTCAGGTCGGCAACGGAGCCCGCCTTGACCTGAACCTGGTCGAGACCCAGGATCTCACGCGGCTTGATGGCCATGAGCTCGACCATGCGGCCCATGCTCATCTTGCCCGTGTTGACCAGCTCGGTGAGTACGAGCGACAGCGAGGTCTCGAGACCGATCATGCCAAAGGGTGCGAGCTCGAACTCGCGGGCCTTCTCCCACGGGGTGTGCGGAGCGTGATCGGTGACGATAACGTCGACGGTACCGTCGATAACACCCTGACGGATGGCCTCGGCGTCCTCGTCGGTGCGCAGCGGCGGATTGACCTTGAGCGAGGTGTTGTAGGTCTCGTCCAGGTCGTTCTCGGTCAGGAACATGTGGTGCGGGGTAGCCTCGCAGGTAACCCGAACGCCAGCGGCCTTACCGGCGCGCACGATTTCCAGGCCATGGGCGGTGGAGATGTGCTGGATGTGCAGCTTGGCACCGGTCAGCTTAGCGATCTCGATGTCGCGAGCGATCTGGAGCTCCTCGCCGGCAGCCGGCCAGCCCTCGAGGGCCAGACGGGTCGAAACCTTGCCCTCGTTGATCTGGCCGTGGCCGACCAGGTCCTCGTCCTGGCAGTGGCTCATAAAGACCTTGCCGAACATCTTGCCGTAGTCCATGCAGCGACGGAGCATGCCCGCGCCCTGTACGCCGCGACCGTCGTCGGTAAAGGCGACGGCGCCGTGGGCGACCATATCGCCCATCTCGGACGTAGCCTCGCCCTTAAGGCCGCGGGTCATGGCGCCCGACGGATAGACGCGGCAGTGACCGACCTCGGCAGCGCGGGACTTGACGAACTCCACGACGGTGCCGTTATCGGTGACGGGATCGGTGTTGGGCATGGCGCACACGCCGGTGAAGCCGCCCTTGGCAGCTGCGCGGGTACCGCTCTCGATGTCCTCTTTGACCTCATAGCCGGGCTCGCGAAGGTGAACGTGCATATCCACCAGGCCAGGGACGAGGTACTTGCCGGAAAGGTCGCGGACCTCGGCTCCCTCGACGGCGAGATTCTCGCCGACCTCGGCGATCTTGTCGCCGTCAATCAGGACGTCAACGACACCGTCAAGCTCGACGGACGGGTCGACGACGTGGGCATTCTTAAGAAGCAAGGCCATTATCGGCACCTCCAAGCAGCAGATACAGGATAGCCATACGCACGCAGATACCGGCGTAGACCTGCTCCAGGATGACGGAGCGTTGCGGGTGGTCGGCCATATAGGAGTCGAACTCAACGCCGCGGTTGATGGGGCCCGGGTGGCAGATGATCGCATCGGGCTTCATGAGCTTCTCGCGGTCCTTGGTCAGGCCGAAGAGCTTGTGGTACTCGCGAATGGTCGGGAACGGGGCACCCTCGAGGCGCTCCTGCTGCACGCGCAGCATGTAGACGACGTCCAGCTCGGGCAGGACGGAATCGAGGTCGCTCGTCACGTGGTCGCAGCCCAGGACCTCGGGCGCCGGCGGCAGCAGCGTGCCGGGGGCGACGGCGTAGGTCTCGCAGCCCATGATCTTAAGGGCGGGGATCAGCGAGCCGCACACGCGGGAGTGGGCGATATCGCCGACGACGGCAACCTTCAGACCGTGGAAGTCACCCTTGTGCTCCCAGATGGTGTACAGGTCGAGCAAGGCCTGCGTGGGATGGTTGTGCTTGCCGTCACCGGCGCAGATGACGCTTGCGGGCGAGTTCTGCGTGACGATGTAGGGAGCACCGGCGTGCTTATCGCGAACGACGATGCAGTCGATCTTATAGGCGTTGAGGGTCTCGACGGTGTCGACGAGGCTCTCACCCTTGACCGTGGAGGTCGAGGAGCCGCCAAAGTTAAGACTGTCGGCCGAAAGACGCTTCTCGGCGAGCTCGAAGGAGCTGCGGGTGCGCGTCGAGGGCTCGTTGAACATGTTGACGATGGTCTTGCCCTTGAGCGTGGGGACCTTCTTGATCGCACGCTCGTTGACCTCGGAGAACGCCTTGGCGGTCTCGAGGATGAGCTTAATGTCCTCTTCGGAGTACTCGGTAATGTCGATCAGGTGCTTATGGTTGAACGCCACGGTACTACTCACCTCCCAGCGGCGCGGAGCCCACGTGGGAACCCGGCGCGACGTCGTTAATCTCGACGGCAGTGTGGCCGTCGACTTCCTTCATATATAAGTGCACGTTCTCCTCATGCGACGAGGGAACGTTCTTGCCGACAAAGTCCGGCGAGATGGGGAGCTCACGGTGGCCGCGGTCAACGAGGACTGCCAGCTCAATACGGCTCGGACGGCCCAGATCCATGACGGCGTCGAGAGCGGCGCGAATGGTACGGCCCGTATACAGGATGTCGTCCACCAGCACGACGCGCTTGCCGTCAACGCTAAAGGGAATGTTGGTGGCGTGGATCGCGGGAGCGAAATTGGTAGCGTAGTCATCGCGGTAGAAGCTGATGTCGAGGCTGCCGAGCGGAACGTCGACGCCCTCGATCTCCTTGATCTCCTCGGCGAGTTTCTTTGCCAGAAGGTCGCCGCGCGTGACGATGCCGACCAGAGCGAGGTCTTCACAGCCCTCGTTGCGCTCGAGAATCTCGTGCGCGATGCGGGTCATCGCTCGATTGACGGCGGTCTCGTCCATGATGACCGCCTTGGGGGAAGTCGTGCCCATCGATCTCCTTCCTCACATGTCTTGACTGCTGACACAGTCAAAAAAATAGATGCCCGACCGCTTAAAGCGGACCAGACACCCACAGGAAAGGCTGCTCGCATGGCAACTATGTAATTCCATGTGGGTATCTCGTACCCCTTTAATGGTCAAGGGATAGTGTAGCCAACCTCGAGCTTAATTGCGAGCATAAATACAGAGCAATCCGTAAACGGAGCCCAATGCTCCATAAACCTATATATATTTGTGGGACGAGCTTGAAAACGCACGCACGAGCTGGCATAATCCCCTCTGCTGCACGCAAATCGGATCTACGTCCAGGGCCGTGGCGTGGGCACTATCGCCAAAAGAGGAATATCTCTGTGTAGATTGCGCACAGGGAGCGACTTCTGTGCTATAGTTCAGGCTTGTTTGTTAACGCGACATGTTCGTTTGTCGCCCAAGGAGGGTCAGTTATGTCCAAAGTTTGCGAAGTTTGCGGTAAGCACCCCGTTGCCGGTCGCTCCATCAGCCACTCTCACCGCGTCACCAACCGTAAGTTCCGCCCCAACATCCAGCGCGTCTACGTCGTCGTCGATGGTCACCGTCGCAAGATGAACGTTTGCTCCACCTGCCTCAAGTCTGGCAAGGTTGCGCGCTCCTAAATAAGGTCTTACCAACAAGTACCTCGGACTCTCCGGGTAAAAGACCTCGCGTTCATATAGAACTTACCAAATGCGCCCTCCCCTACGGAGGGCGCATTTTTGCACTCATTGGGGACAGACTTATATGAGGGTTTGCAGATGTCAAAGGGATCATAGCGCAGCTGGTATGCCTTGTAACTAACGGTACGCCTCGAGCGAGTCGGACGCACCTTACACGGGATTGAAATGGATGTAATCGAGTAGCTGCACCGCCTGTGTGTCCGACTCAACCGCAACCCGCGAATAGCGATTATCAAACAGATGTCCCGTTTTCCCATTGAAATACTCATGAGAGTCTGTCCCCAATGAGCGGGGCGATGCAGCAGGCAGATAGTTTTAGTTAAAACGCTTCATTTTATTGAAGCGGTTTAGTGTGCCTTTTACGGGAATCTTACCGTTCACCGAATAATTTCTTGCTATCATGCAAGGCGTAGGGTAAATCTCCGATCGCAAGGAGACACAAATGGTGAAAAAGTCACCGGAAAACACTACTCCCGCAATTGTGGACAACGTAGAGGCGCTTGAGGCTAAGCTCGCTCAGATGCGAGAGGCCCAGGCGCTTTTTGCTACGTACACGCAGGAGCAGGTCGACAAGATCTTCTATGAGGCCGCCATGGCCGCCAACAAGGCTCGTATCCCGTTGGCGAAGATGGCCATCGAGGAGACCGGCCGCGGCGTTCTTGAGGACAAGGTCATCAAGAACCACTACGCCGCAGAGTACATCTACAACGCTTACAAGAACACCAAGACCTGTGGTGTCCTGGAGCGCGACGAGGCTTACGGCATCACCAAGATCGCCGAGCCCATCGGCATCGTGGGCGCCGTCATCCCGACGACCAACCCCACCTCCACCGCGATCTTCAAGACGCTGATCTGCCTGAAGACCCGCAACGCCATCATCATCTCCCCGCACCCGGCTGCCGCCAAGTGCACCATCGCCGCCGCCAAGCTCGTGCTTGACGCCGCCGTCAAGGCCGGCGCCCCCGAGGGCATCATCGGCTGGGTCGATGTCCCCTCCATCGAGCTGACCAACATGGTCATGCGCGACGTCGACATCATCCTCGCCACCGGTGGCCCGGGCATGGTCAAGGCCGCTTACTCCTCGGGCAAGCCCGCCCTGGGCGTTGGCGCCGGTAACACCCCGGTCGTCATCGACGACACAGCCGACGTGCTGCTCGCCGTCAACTCCATCATCCACTCCAAGACCTTCGACAACGGCATGATCTGCGCTTCCGAGCAGTCCGTGACCGTCATCGACAGCATCTATGACCAGGTTAAGGCCGAGTTCCAGAAGCGCGGCTGCTACTTCGTCAAGCAGGGTGCCGAGATGGAGGCCCTGCGTGCCGCCATGTTCAAGAACGGCGCTCTCGATCACCGCATCCCCGGCATGGCCGCTGCCAAGATCGCCGAGCTCGCCGGTATCGAGGTTCCCGCCAAGACCAAGATCCTGATCGCCGAGGTCACCTCCACCGACCCCGCAAAGGAGGAGTTCTCCCACGAGAAGCTCTCCCCGGTCCTGGCCATGTACCACGCCAAGGACTTCCAGGAGGCCGTCGACAAGGCCGAGCACCTGGTGCTCGCCGGTGGCCCGGGCCACACCGCCTCTCTGTACGTGCACCCCGCCCAGGCCGAGAAGATCAGCCTGTTCGAGCACGTCATGAAGGCCTGCCGCATCGTCATCAACACCCCGTCCTCGCACGGTGGCATCGGTGACCTGTACAACTTTGGCATGAAGCCGTCTCTGACCCTGGGCTGCGGCTCCTGGGGCGGCAACTCCGTCTCCGAGAACGTTGGGGTGAAGCACTTGATCAACGTTAAGACTGTGGCCGAGCGCCGTGAGAACATGCTGTGGTTCCGCGCTCCCGAGAAGGTCTACTTCAAGAAGGGTTCCACGCCCGTCGCCCTCGACGAGCTGGGCAACGTCATGGGCAAGAAGCGCGCCTTCATCGTTACCGACCAGTTCCTCTTCAAGAATGGCAACACCCGCGCCATCGAGGCCAAGCTCGACGAGATGGGCATCGCCCACGACTGCTTCTACGACGTCGAGCCCGATCCGTCGCTGCAGTGCGCACGTCGCGGCGCCAAGCAGATGGCTCTCTTTGAGCCGGACGTCATCATCGCCGTCGGCGGTGGCTCCGCTATGGACGCCGGCAAGATCATGTGGATGATGTACGAGCACCCCGAGTGCAAGTTTGAGGACATGGCCATGGACTTCATGGACATCCGCAAGCGTATCTTCACCTTCCCCGAGATGGGCAAGAAGGCCTACTTCGTCGCCGTCCCGACCTCCTCGGGTACCGGCTCCGAGTGCACGCCGTTCGCCATCATCACCGACAAGGAGACCGGCATCAAGTGGCCGCTCGCCGACTACGCGCTGCTCCCCAACATGGCTATCGTCGACGCCGACAACTGCATGACCGCCCCGCGCGGCCTGACCGCTGCCTCCGGCATCGACGTCATGACCCACGCCATCGAGTCCTACGTCTCCATCATGGCTTCCGACTACACCAAGGGCCTCTCCGAGCGCGCTGCCAAGCTCGTCTTTGAGAACCTGCCCTCCAGCTTCACGAACGGCGCCAAGGACCCGCACGCCCGCGAGGAGATGCACAACGCCTCCTGCATGGCCGGTATGGCCTTCGCCAACGCCTTCCTGGGCCTCAACCACTCCATGGCTCACAAGCTCGGCGCTTTCCATCACCTGCCCCACGGCATCGCTAACGCCGTCATCCTGACCCGCGTCATGCGCTACAACGCCGCCGAGGCTCCCGTCAAGATGGGTACCTTCTCCCAGTATCCTTACCCCAACGCGCTGCACAACTACGCCGAGATGGCCAAGTACTGCGGCATCGAGGGCAAGGACGACAAGGAGGTCTTCGAGAACTTCATCACGAAGCTCGAGGAGCTCAAGGACTTCATCGGTGTCAAGAAGACCATCGCCGACTACGGTGTTGACGAGCAGTACTTCCTCGACACCCTCGACGAGATGACCGAGCAGGCATTCAACGACCAGTGCACCGGCGCTAACCCGCGCTACCCGCTCATGAGCGAGATCAAGGAGCTCTACCTGGACGCCTACTACGGCCGCGAGCCCCAGGACTACGCCGTCTGCTAGTTTTTAGCACGGTTTTTTGCGGCGGGGGTGCACGGGTGTTTCACACACCCCCGCCGTCGCTTCTATCGCATCGTTGAAAGGATGCAACCATGCTGCTACCCGATTCCAAGACCGAGCTCGTCCGCCGTGGCAACAAGGTCGTTTACGACCTGGGCGACAAGATCGTCAAGGTCTTTAACGAGACCAAGCCTGTCTCCGACGTGTTCAACGAGGCTTTGAATCTTGCCCGCATCAATGAGTGCGGCATCCGCAGCCCCAAGGCTCTCGAGGTTTCCCAGCTCGAGAACGCCAACGGCTGGGCGCTCGTGACCGAGAAGGTTCCGGGCACCACCCTTGCCGAGAAGATGACTGCCGAGCCCCAGCGCTTTGGTGAGTACCTCGAGATGTTCGTCGACCTCCAGATCGAGATCCACGGCTACACCTCCCCGCTGCTCAACCGTCAGCGCGACAAGTTCGCCCGCATGATCGACAGCCTTGATCAGCTCAATGCCACCACGCGCTACAACCTTCAGGAGCGTCTGGACGGCATGACCAAGGAGTTCAAGGTCTGCCACGGCGACTTCAACCCCTCCAACGTCATTGTCGGCGACGACGGCCAGCTCTATGTGTGCGACTGGGCACACGCCACCCAGGGCTCCCCTGCTGCCGACGTTGCCACCACCTACCTGCTCTTTGCCCTCAACAGCAAGGACCAGGCCGAGGCCTACCTGGAGCTCTACTGCGACCGTGCCGACATGCCCATGCAGGTCGTGCGTCAGTGGACGAGCATCGTCGCCGCTTCCGAGCTCGCTCGTAAGCGCAACGTGAACGATGAGTTCCTGAAGAACTGGATCGACGTCGTCGATTATCAGTAATATCTGAGCGATTTATTTCGCATCGGAGGCACAAAGGAAAACCCCGCAGCTCGCATGGGCTGTGGGGTTTTCCTTTTAGATATCGAGGATGCTACAAGATAATAGGACGGCCCCGCATCTCCCCGATTGGAGAAATGCGGGGCCGTCCCACATATCGAACTACAAGCGAAATCGTCGATTAACGGCGGGCTGCCTTAACAAGCTCGGCAACCTTGGCAACGACCTCGTCGATCGCCACGTCCTCGCGCTCGCCCGTAGCACGGTCCTTGAGCTCAACGGTGCCATTCTTAAGGCCGCGCTTGCCCAGAACCACCTGATACGGGAAGCCCATGAGGTCGTTATCGGCAAACTTAAAGCCCGGACGCTCATCGCGATCGTCGACGACGACCTCGATACCCTCGGCACACAGGCCATCAACAATCTGCTCGCAGACGGTAGCGCACTCTTCCTTCTTGGGATCAAGCGGAATCACCGCGACCTCGTACGGGGCAACGGAGACCGGCCAGACGATACCGTGCTCGTCGTTGTGCTGCTCCACGACGGCAGCAAGCGAGCGGGACACGCCCACGCCGTAGCAACCCATGATGAGCGGCTTCTCCTTGCCGTCCTCATCCATAAAGGTGGCACCCATGGCCTCGGAGTACTTGGTGCCCAGCTGGAAGACCTGAGAGACCTCGATGCCGCGGGCAGCGGAGAGCGGCTTGCCGCAGTGCGGGCAGGGGTCGCCGGCGACAACGGTGACCAGATCGGCCCACTCATCGACGGTAAAGTCGCGCTCGGGGCAGGCACCGGTAAAGTGATAATCGACCTCGTTGGCACCGCAGGCCCACTGTTTGGACTCGCGCAGGCTCTCGTCGCAGACCAGACGAATGCCATCGGGCAGGTTAACCGGTCCGATAAAGCCCTTGTGCAGACCGTTCGCCTGAAGCTCCTCGTCGGTCATCATGCGATAGCCCTTGCCAAAGACGTGCTCGGCCTTGCAATCGTTGAGCTCGTGATCGCCCGGAACAATGGCCACGACCGGCTTGCCCTCGGCGTCGATGAGTGCCAGCGACTTGCGCGTGCCGTTCTCGGGGAACCCAAAGAACTTAGCAACAGCCTCAATGGTGCCCATGCCCGGAGTCTCAACCTTGGTGAGCGTACCGTCACCAGGACCCTCGGTCACGACGACCTTGGTGCTTGCAGCCTCGTCATCGGCAGCGAAGCCGCAATCGTCGCAGTAGACGAGCGAAGCCTCGCCGGCGTCAGCCAAAGCCATGTACTCGACGGAGGTATCGCCACCGATCTCGCCAGAATCGGCGACGACGGGCAGAGCCTTGATGTAGCAGCGCTCGCAGATATTGGCGTACGCCTGCTTCATCTTGTCGTACTCCTCCTGCAGGCTCTCCTGCGTGGCGGAGAAGCTGTAGGCGTCCTTCATGATGAACTCGCGGCCGCGCATCAGGCCAAAGCGGGGACGGAACTCGTCGCGGAACTTGTCCTGAATGTGATACAGGTTGACGGGCAGCTGCTTATAGGAGCGTAGCTCGTTGCGCACCAGGGCCGTGACGGTCTCCTCGTGCGTGGGGCCCAGGACGAACTCGCGACCATGACGGTCGTCAAAGCGCACAAGCTCCTTGCCATAGGCGTCGATGCGGCCGGACTCGCGCCACAACTCGGCGTCGACCATGATAGGCATCATAAGCTCCTGGGCGCCGGCAGCGTCCATCTCGTCGCGCACGATGTTCTCGATCTTACGGATCGAGCGCCAGGCAAGCGGCAGGTAGGAATACAGGCCGGCGGCCTCCTTGCGGATCATGCCGGCACGGAGCAGCAGGCGGTGACTGGCGAGCTCAGCGTCCGCCGGATCCTCTTTAAGCGTCGGCGCATAGAGCTTAGACATATACATTGCTCGGGTCATTTATTTCTCCTCAATAAGCTTGTCGACCTCTGCCATAAGCGCGTCGACAATTTGGTCCTCAGCTACTTTACCAATGATCTGGCCATGCGAAAAGAGCAAGGCCTGACCACGTCCGCAAGCAACGCCCAGGTCGGCATCAGAAGCCTCGCCGGGGCCATTAACGGCACATCCCATAACGGCAATCGAAAGCGGCGCGGTATAGTTCTTAAGCCGCTCGGTTACCTCCTCGGCAATGGGAATAAGGTTAACCTGGCAGCGGGCGCACGTGGGGCACGAGACAATCTCGGGGCCACGGCGACGCAGGCCCAACGACTGCAGAATACCCCAGGCAACCGGCGGCTCCTCAACCGGATCGGCTGTGAGCGACACACGCATGGTGTCGCCAATGCCTTCGGAAAGCAAGATACCCAAGCCTACAGAGCTCTTGATGGTGCCCTGGAGCTTGGTCCCCGCCTCCGTCACGCCCAGGTGAAGCGGAACGTGGGGAATCTCACGCGACAGGGCTCGATAGGTATCGAGCGTCGTTTGCACGCTATGGGCCTTGGCCGAAAGCACAATGTTCGTAAAGCCGCGGTCCTCAAAGTGCTTGACGAAGCGCTCGCTCGACATCACGAGCTTTTCGGGCTGCGTGAGGTCGTCGCGCTCGGCGATATCCTGCTCAAGCGAACCAGCGTTGACACCGATGCGAATTGCGCAGCCCGCAGCACCCGCGGCATCGATGACAGCATCGACCTTGGCCCAATCGCCGATATTACCGGGATTGATGCGGAGCTTGGCGGCACCGGCCTCCACAGCGCCAATGGCCAGCTTGTGGTTAAAGTGGATATCGGCAACGATTGGCACCGGAGACTCGGCACAGATGGTGCGGAAACCCTCAAGCGCGGCCTCGGTGGGCACGCTCACACGCACGATATCGCAGCCAGCCTGCGCCAACGCGCACACTTGCGCAAGCGTTGCCTGGGCATCAGCGGTATCGGTGCAGGTCATGGATTGGACCACCACCGGCGCGCCGCCACCGATCTGCACACCGCCCACATGCACGGGGCGCGTCAACTCGCGAGGCAAAGGATGGGATAAAGACAATCCAAACACTCCCCTACAGAATAAATCGAAGGATGTCGGAACGAAGCATATAGACAAACAGCAGCGCAAAGAGCGCGATGCCCACATAGCTCACAATCGTCTGGACCTTGAGAGGTAGCTCGCGGCCCGCAATCTTTTGAATGATCTCGATGACCAGCTTGCCGCCATCGAGTGGTGGGATGGGCAGCAGGTTCATAAAGCCAAGCGAGAACGAAATGAGGGCGGCAAACGAAAGGAACGTGGCAGGGCCGGCAGCAGCAGCCTGTGAGGACATAACGCTAATGCCCACGATCGAAGAAGACTGATCGAGAATCTCCATCGTATGCTGCGGCTGGAGCAGGCGCATCACGCCCTCCGCGGTCTGCACAACATAGGAGAATGACAGACGCGCCGAGGTGATGGGGTCCAAACGGACTACCTGCGTAGAGGCATACACACCTAGGCGCTCGTCCTCTTTGAGCGCAACCGTGGTCGAATGCTGCTTGCCGTCACGCTCGTACTCGATGGCGATATCGTCCTTACCGGCGGCCTTGCCGATGGCATCGTAAACGCTCATCCATGTGGAGCACGATACACCGTCAACCGAAAGGATCGCATCACCAGCCTCGATACCCGCCTTGGCGGCAATAGACCCCTCGTCAACCTGACCGATCACGTTGGTATCGATCGGCACGGTGACGCCCGCAATGGAATAGATGCTCATAAGCAGCAAAAAACCCGTCAGGATATTGACGAGAATGCCCGCGAGCAGCATAAAGGCGCGCTTGAGAAAGCCCTGGCCAAGATAAGTGTGCGAGCGCTCTTGCGCCAAGAAATCAGCCTCGCCGCACGGCAGCTCCCACACATCGCCCTCGGCAGTCGCATGCTCTCGATCGAACCGGCGGCCGTCAAAGGTGGTGTAGCCCGCCGCGTCTCGCGGCAGCGTCTGATACTTGGTGGGATAGTAGCTCGGCGAGGGTTTCTCCCCTTCCTCATACCAGGGAGCGATGGAGCCCCAGCCCAGCAACAGAGCACAAGCCTCGAGCACATCCTCCTCGGAAAGCTCGAGCTCGACAGCAAGGTCGGCCACGGTCACGCGACCATGACGGTAGATAGCCGCGAGCACGCGATCGGCGCAGGAGACATCGGTCGGATCCATACCGCAGATGGCAGCGTAGCCACCCAGCAGCAGCGGGGTCACGCCAAACTTGGTTCCAATGCGACGCGACGTGTAATGGATGTCAAAGCGGCACGGCAGGCCCAAAAAGAACTCGGTCACACGGACGCCGCAGGCACGCGCCGCCAAAAAGTGGCCGCCCTCGTGCAAAAACACGAGGACGGAAAGCATCAGCAGGCCCCAAAAGACCGATGAGAGAACGCTCAGAACAGTATCCATAAAACGAAAAAGCAATCCTTATGGGTTAGGAACGGGTTGCGGCGAGTACCTGCGCAGCCTTTTCACGCGCCCACGCATCGATGTCGCGAAGCTGCTCAAACGAATCGACCGCCTGCATATCGTGGGCATCCATGCAGGATTCCACAATGCGATCGATATCGGTAAAGCTGCAGCCATCGTGCAGGAAGGCATCGACGGCGACCTCGTTGGCGGCATTGAGCACGCACGGCATGGTGCCACCCGTCTTGCCGGCACGCTCGGCCAGTGCCAGACAGCGGAAGGTATCCATGTCGGCAGCATCAAACGTGAGCTGCCCCAGCTCGCGGAAATCGATACGAGGCGCCGGGGTATCCCAACGCTCGGGATACGAGAACGCGAACTGGATGGGAATACGCATGTCGGAAGCACCGAGATGCGCCATCACGGAGCCGTCGGCAAACTCGACCATAGAGTGAATCTTGGACTGACGCTGCACGACCACGTTAATGAAATCGAGGTCGCAGTTAAACAGATGCATGGCCTCAATGCGCTCTAGGCCCTTGTTCATGAGGGTGGCGGAGTCGATGGTGATCTTGGCACCCATGGCCCACGTGGGATGTGCGAGGGCATCGGCACGCGTCACGCGATTGAGCTCGTCGCGCGTACGGCCAAAGAACGGACCGCCCGAGCAGGTAAGCCAAATACAATGAGCCTCGCGCGGGTCCTCCCCCAGATAGCACTGGTAGATGGCGGAGTGCTCAGAGTCGACTGGAATAAGCTGGCCCGGTTGTGCCAACGGCATAAGCAAGTCGCCACCGACGACGAGGGAC
Organism: Collinsella sp.; assembly: GCA_036312785.1. Classification (GTDB taxonomy): domain Bacteria; phylum Actinomycetota; class Coriobacteriia; order Coriobacteriales; family Coriobacteriaceae; genus Collinsella. The sequence continues at coordinate 15,183 of JAXJNG010000020.1, read as the reverse complement.
TCCTTGTTGGCAAGGGCAAGGCGCTTATTCGAGGTCAAGGCCGCATGGCTCGCCTCGAGACCGGCGGCGCCCACAATAGCAACGAGCACGCAGTCGACATCGTCGCGACGCGCGAGCTCGCAAACCGCCTGCGCGCCAACGCCGAGCTTCGTTCCCTCGGGCAACTCCTGCAGCACGGCGTCATCGCCGTGAGCGACATCGGCCACGGCAACCGCCGGAACCGAGAACTCGCGGGCAGCGGCAACGAGCTCAGAGGTGCTGGAATTAACGGACAGCGCCGTCACCTGCAGGCGATCAGCATGCTGACGGCACACATCGAGTGCCTGGGTGCCGATAGAGCCCGTACAACCCAGGATGGCAACACGGAGGCGTCCATCGGGGCCATACGTCGTCTGGAATGACATTACAGCACGCCTCCGATCATCAAAAGCAGCTGAGCGGTAATGCAGCCAAAGATAAGCGAGTCGCTACGGTCGAGCATGCCGCCATGGCCCGGGATAAGGTTGCCGGAATCCTTGACGCCCACGCCACGCTTGATGCGCGACTCGATAAGGTCGCCGATAACGCCCAAAATGGACACGACCACGCCGCACAGCAGCGCATAGGGCAGGCTGAGCTTGTAGAAGTGCGTCGCCCACAGAATGAGCCAAATCAAAACCGAGCCCAGGATGCCGCCGACAAACCCCTCCCAGCTCTTTTTGGGAGAGATCTTGGGAACCATCTTGTGCTTGCCGATACGGCTGCCCACAATGTAGGCAAACGAATCGGAGACCCAAAGGGACGCGCAAACGCCCACTGAAAGCAGGGCGCCGGCAAAACCGGGCACGGCATCGCGCAGCAGCACGATAGCCGACAGCATAAAGCCAGTGTAGATGGGACCCATGAGCGTCACGGCCACATCAGAGATGCGGGTACGCGGCGACCAGACATACCAAATGCCCACAGCGAGCATCAGGGCAAAAAGCAGGGCATTCAGCAACATCGAATCGCCCAACGCCGACAGCGGAAAGAGTACGGCGGCAGCGATACCCATGCGCTCGTTAGCCATCTTGCCATCGAGCCTCGTCATACGGAAAAACTCATAACAGCACAGACCGCTCATGACGGAAACAAAGATGGCCGTGGGCACGATACCCAAAACCAGGCACAGGATAAAGACAACGGCGTAGACGATACCGGCGGCGGCACGGGTAATAAAGCCCGCCAGCCACGAACCGGTGCCGCTCTTCACTGCAGGCGTTCCCGCAGTGGCAGCTTTGCGCGCAGGCGTCTTGGGAGCAGATGCCTTGGGACGATCGGACACGATTAAGCCTCCTCGGTCTTGCTCAGTCCACCAAACCTACGGTCACGGCCCTGATAGGCCAAAATGGCGACGACAAGGCCCCAACGATCAAAGTCGGGCCAATAGGTATCGGTGACGTAGAATTCGGAATAAGCCACCTGCCACAGCAGATAGTTCGAAAGGCGCAGCTCACCAGAAGTGCGAATCACAAGCTCAGGATCGGGAAGGCCGGCGGTATAGAGGTGGGAAGCCACCATGTCGTCATCAATTGCGCCAGGATCGATCTTACCGGCGGCAGCGTCGAGTGCGATCTGACGGACAGCGCGGGTAATCTCGGCACGCGCGCCGTAGTTGACGGCAAGCGCCAGCGTCATGCCGGTGTGATTGGCGCACTCGGCAAGACCGCGTTCAAAAACGTCGCGGGTCTTCTTGGGCAGCGCGGAAATGTCACCCAAAAAGACAACGCGCACGTTTTCGCGCTTCAGAAGCGGCAGCTCGTCGATAAACGTCTTGGCAAACAGGTGCATCAAGACGTTGACCTCATGCTGCGGGCGGTTCCAGTTTTCGGTAGAAAACGCATAGGCCGAAAGCACGTCGACGCCCAGACGCACGCAGGCGGTAATAATCTCACGAAGGGAGACGATACCCGCCTTGTGGCCCTCGGTGCGTGCAAGACCGCGCGATGTGGCCCAACGACCATTTCCGTCCATGATGCACGAGATATGGTGCGGAATGTTATTGAGGTCAAGGTCGGAAAAACCGACGCCCGCAGGGGCGTCGGCAAAGTACTCGACCAGTTTATGCTCGTCGTATTGCACCTTAGATCTCCATGACCTCGGCTTCTTTTTCCTTCAGAAGCTCCTCGACCTTGGCGACATACTCATCGGTGTGCTTCTGGACCTTGGCCTGCTCGCGACGGACATCGTCCTCGGTGAGCTCCTCATCGCGCTCAAGCTTGTTGTTGAAGTCGCGACGGATGTTACGGATAGACACCTTGGCCTGCTCGGCGTACTCGCGGCACTCCTTGACGAGCTCGCGACGGCGCTCCTCGGTGGGAGCCGGGAACGGCAGACGAACGACGGTGCCATCGGAGTTGGGGGTAATACCCAGATCGGAAGCGCCGATGGCCTTGACGATAGCGTTGATGAGTGCCTTGTCCCACGGCTCGATGAGCAGCATGTGGGCCTCGGGGGTCTTGACGGCGGCAACCTGCGTGACCGGCGTGGGAACACCGTAATAATCGACGGTGATGTCGGACAGAATGTTGGCATTGGCGCGGCCGGTACGGACCTTGGAGAAGTTATGCTTGAGGGACTCGAGCGACTTGTCCATATGGGCGGTGATGTTCTCTGCCATGCTTAATCCTCCTGATAGACGAGCGTGCCGACGGGCTCACCCGCGAGCGCGCGCTTGACGGTGTCCTCGCCATCGATGTTGAGGACCAAAATCGGCATACGGTTATCCTGGCACAGTGCCGTAGCGGTGGAATCCATAACCTGCAGACCGCGGACGAGAACCTCGTGATAGGTAATCTTGTCAAAACGGACGGCATCAGCGCACTTGACGGGATCCTTATCGTAGATGCCGTCAACCTTGGTGGCTTTAATCAGAATCTCGGCGCCGATCTCGCACGCACGAAGAGCCGCGGCGGTGTCGGTCGTAAAGTACGGATTGCCCGAACCGGCGGCAAAAATAACGACGTTGCCCTTGGAAAGGTGGTTGATGGCGCGACGGCGAATATAGGGCTCGCAGATCTCGTTCATCTGGATAGCGCTCATCACGCGGCAGGGAACATCGTTATGCTCGAAGGCATCCTGCAGGGCGAGCGCGTTCATAACGGTTGCCAGCATGCCCATGTAGTCGGCCTGAGCACGCTCCATGCCACCGGCAGCGCCTGCCATGCCGCGGAAAATATTGCCGCCGCCGACAACGACGCCGACCTCATGGCCAACGGCGAGCAGCTCCTTGACCTGCTTAGCAAGATGGTCGGTAACCTTGGGGTCGATGCCATATTGGCCGTCGCCCATCAGCGCTTCGCCGGAAAGCTTAAGAAGCACGCGTTTATATCGGATGTCGGACAAAGCGATCCTCCTTTAGATTGAACTCTCAACATTCTATCAAAGGCTCTAAGAAGAGCCATGAAAAAGCAGGCTGTGAGTAAAACCCACAGCCTGCTCATTACCAGCTACAAGAGCCTATTTACTCGCCACGGACCAGACGGTCAAAGGCAACGACGGTAATGGTGTCGCCGAGCTCCTTGGAGACCTGCTCAGCGTACTTCTTGATGGTGAGGGAGCTGTCCTTGATGAACTCCTGCTCGGTGAGCACGGACTGCTTGTAGAACTTCTCCAGACGGCCGACAGCCATCTTCTCCTGGATAGCCTCGGGCTTACCGGACTCGGCAGCCTGAGCCATGTAGATCTGCTTCTCGTGCTCGACGGTCTCGGCCGGAACCTGATCGCGGGTAGCGCAGATCGGGGCGACGGCGGCAACCTGAAGGGCAACGTCGTGAGCGAAGGTCTTGAAGGATTCAGCCTGAGCGGTCTCAGCCTTCTCGAAGGCGAACTCGACGAGGACGCCGATCTTACCACCCATGTGGATGTAAGAAGCGAGCGCGCCGTTCTCAGCCTTGCGGGCAGCGAAGCGGGAGATCTTCATGTTCTCGCCCATGATGTGAATCATCTCGGTGAGCTCGGAGGAAACGGTCTCCTCGCCCATCGGCTTCTCGAGCAGAGCGTCGACGTCAGCAGGCTCGGTGGTAGCGACAACCTCAGCGACCTTGGAAGCAAAGCCGGTGAACTTGGCGTTAGAGCCAACGAAGTCGGTCTCGCAGGAGAGCTCGAGCAGAGCGCCGGTCTTGCCATCCTCGGAGACGAACGCGGCGACAGCGCCCTCGTTGGTCTCACGGCCAGCCTTCTTGGCAGCCTTGGCAAGGCCGTTCTTACGCAGAACGTCGACAGCGGCGTCCATGTCGCCGTCAGCCTCGACGAGAGCCTTCTTGCACTCCATCATCGGGGAGTCGGTCATCTCGCGGAGCTGCTTGACCATAGCGGCGGTAATCTGGGCCATTGTGGTTCCTTTCAAAGAGATGAAAAAGAATTAACTAAGACTGATTTACTCGGCCTTGGGCTCAGCGGCCATCTCGGCCTCGGAGACCTGCTCCTTACCAGAGCCAGCGAGGCAGGCGTCAGCCATGAGCTCGCACATAAGGGTGACAGCAGAGATAGCGTCATCGTTGCAGGGGATGCCGTACTCGACCTCGTCGGGATCGGAGTTGGTGTCGATCAGGGCGACGACGGGGATGTTCAGGCGCTGAGCCTCCTTGATGGCGTTCTCCTCGCGCTTGGTGTCGATGACGAAGAGAGCCTGGGGCAGACCCTTCATGTCGCGGGCGCCACCGAGGTTGGTCTGGAGCTTGGTGAGCTCCTTGCCGAGAACAGCCTGCTCCTTCTTGGGCAGAACAGCCATGCGGCCGTCCTCGACCATGGCCTCGAGCTCCTCCATGCGGTTGATGCGGGAGCGGATGGTGACGAAGTTGGTCAGCATACCGCCGAGCCAACGCTGGTTGATGTAAGGCATGTTGGCGCGCTCAGCAGCGTTCTTGACGGCCTCCTGAGCCTGCTTCTTGGTGCCGACGAACAGCACGTTGCCACCCTTGGCGACGTTCTTGACGAAGGTGTAGGCCTGGTCGGCGTCGAGGATGGTCTGCTTGAGGTCGAGGATGTAGATGCCGTTGCGCTCACCGAAGATGAACGGCTTCATCTTGGGGTTCCAGCGACGGGTCTGGTGACCGAAGTGGCAGCCGGCCTCGAGCAGGGTGCGGATATTAATCTTGGTAGCCATGTTAAACCTCCTGTGGTTTGCCTCCGCGCGGGTCATCCTCCAAAACCAACCCGGACATGTGCTACCAAAGCCCGGGCACCACGGTATGAAGTAGCCGCGCGTGCGTGATAAAAACATGTTGCCGTGAAGCAACCCGATGAATGATAGCAGGAATGCCTCTTCCTGCCAACCCGCAATCAAAACCACACACCTGAGTGCGGCGCGGGACGTCCCAGCCACTATTCGCCGCGGGGATGGGCTTGAGCCACGGCACGTTTAAGCCGATCGGGTGTGAGATGCGTGTAGATCTGCGTCGTGGACAGGCTCGCATGACCTAGCAGCTCTTGAACCGAGCGCAGGTCCGCACCGCCCTCGAGCAAGTCGGTCGCAAAGGTATGGCGCATCGCATGCGGGGCGATGTCAGCCGGAATGCCGGCGAGCGTCGCCAGCGTATGGAACCGCCGCCGGAGCATCGCGGCGCTCATGCGATTGCCGCGCGCCGATATAAGCAGCGGATGCGGCCCGGTAGCGAGGTCGCGGCGCTTTGCCCGAGCGAGCAACTCCGGCCTCCCCTCTTCAATATAGAGACGCGTCACATCGAGCGCACGACGATACAGAGGGACGATACGCTCCTTGCTCCCCTTGCCCCACAGGCGCAGCGTGCGCTCGGACCATGAGATGGATTCCACATTGAGCGCCGCAAGCTCTGAGATGCGGGCACCCGAGGCATAGAGCAACTCGAGCATCGCCGCATCGCGCAGTCCCGCGGGTGTTGAGGTATCAGGCGTCTTGAGCAGCGCCTCGACCTGCTGGGTCGTAAGGACGCCCGGCAGGTCACGCGGCAGCTTGGGCGACGCGATCGCCGAGACCGCATCGCCCTCGACAATCCCCTCGGCAGCCATCCAGCGATAGAGAGATCGGATAGCCGACAGGTGCGCCGCAAGCGTTCGGGGAGCCACCTGCTCACGCGAAAGCTCAGCAAGATAGCGACGAATGGTGCGCACGTCGGCAGCGAAAGCATCAATATCCTCGCGCTCGCACCAGGCAGCAAAGCGCTCCAGTCTCGAGCCATAGGCCGTCACCGTGTTGGGAGAAAGCCCCTCAACGCGTGCGATATAGGCGATAAAAGAGTCGACGGTGTCGTACAGGTCAAAGGCTATGACCGGTCGCCTCCAAACAAGTCGGAACGCGTGGCCAAGTAGGCATCGAGGGCCTCGAGCGCACGGTCCGCATAGGCCTGATAGCGGTCGCGCTTGCTGCGGCGCTTACCGTCCTCGAGCGGCGACACCAGGCCAAAGTTGACATGCATGGGCTGATAGCCCACGGTGGCAGGATCGGTCGCATAGCCCACGAGCGCACCCAGGGCGCCCACGCGGGGCAACTCGACGGAATCGGCGCCGATAGCCTCTGCATAGGTGTTGAGCGCCGCGAGCAGACCGGTCGCCACGGCTTCCATGTACCCCTCGGTGCCGGTGATCTGACCAGCCAGGCGCACGCCGGTACCGGGCACGGCAAAGGTGCCATCGAGCACGTGCGGGGCGTCGACAAAGGTATTGCGGTGCATGACACCGTAGCGGAAGAACTCAGCGTTCTCCAGGCCCGGCACCATATGGAAGACGCGCTTCTGCTCGCCAAAGGTCAGGTTGGTCTGGAAGCCCACCAGGTTATAGGCGGTCTTCTCCTTGTTCTCGGCACGCAGCTGAATCGCCGCCCAAGGGCGACGTCCGGTACGCGGGTCGGTGAGGCCGACGGGCTTCATGGCGCCAAAGCGAATGGCGTCCTTGCCGGTGCGCGCAACCTCCTCGGCAGGCTGGCAGGCCTGGAACAGATCGCCGCCCTCAAAGTCCTTGAGCACCACGCGGTCGGCCGTGGTGAGCGCCTCGATAAAGGCCTCGTACTCCTCCTTGTTGAGCGGAGCGTTGAGATAGTCGCCGCTCCCCTGCTCCTCGTAGCGCGACTGCGAAAACAGCACGTCCATATCGAGCGTGGAGGCATCGACGATCGGCGCCGCGGCATCGAAGAACGCAAGGGCGTCGCCACCGACGAGCTTCATGACCTCTTCGCTCAGCGCCGGTGAACACAGCGGGCCCGCGGCAATGACCACGTGGCCCTCGGGGATCTGGGTGACCTCGCCGTGAACGACCTCGATATTGGGGCGGGCGGCAACCTCAGCCTCGACGAGCTCGGAGAATGTAACACGGTCGACCGCCAGGGCGCCACCAGCGGGAACAGCAGCGCGATGGGCGCAGTCGAGCAGGACTGAACCCATGCGCTCAAGCTCGGCCTTCAGCAAACCAGCCGCGGAATCCGGACGGGTCGACTTAAACGAATTGGAGCAGACGAGCTCTGCCAGGTGATCGGTATGGTGAGCCGGGGAGCTCACCTGGGGGCGCATCTCGCACAGCTTTACGGCAAACCCGCGGTCTGCCAGCTGGATCGCGCATTCCGAACCCGCCAGACCGCCACCGATAACCGTCACCTGATCGAACTGCATCTGCAAACACCTTTCTAATTGACACGTTTTCCATTGTGACCGAAGGGCGTCTGGGCGTGAAGGGCAAACTTGGAGGGCGCATACCTTCCATCCATCATGCGCTCGATAAGGCCCTCGAGTTCAAGCGAACCCAAGAGTTTGAGTACGCCGACAGCATCGAGTGAGACGAGCGCCGCGATGTCGTCGACCTTGAGCGGAGAGGCGATGAGCGCATGCATCACGGTCTGCTGTGTTGGATTCAGGTCGGCAATGCCGGGAGCATCGGGGCGCGAGTAGCGCAGGGTGCCGTATATGCGAGAGATAGCCATCTCGATGGACTCCTCGTCGACAATGCAGCAGGCACCGTTCGCAATGAGGTAATTCGTGCCACGCGACTCGGGCGATAGGATCGACCCCGGCACGGCAAGAAGTTCGCGCCCCAAATCCATAGCAGCCTCGGCTGTAGAAAACGTCCCGGAAGGCATACCCGCCTCGGATACAAAGAGGGCTTGCGACAGGGCCGCGATCACGCGATTGCGACGCGGAAAGGCAAACTTGCGCGGACCCATGCCCCACGGAGAGATCGACACGACCGCGCCGCCCGTATCGAGCGTGCGCGTAATAAGCCCCGCGCTCGAACGCGGGTAGACCACGTCGGCGCCCGTCCCCAGCACCACGACGTGTTTGCCGCCGGCGTTGACCGCAGCCCAACCCGAGGCCTGGTCACAACCGACCGCACCGCCCGAAACTACCGTCACTCCCGCCTCAACCGCCACCTTCGCCGCAAGCTCTGCCACGGCAAGACCATACGGCGAGGCCTTTCGCGCACCGATGATGGAGAGCGCGGGCGTCGAAAGCGCCTCGGGGTTGCCGCGCACATAGAGCGTCTGAGGTACATCAGAAAGCTCCAAAACGGTCTCGGGATACAACGCGTCACCTGGATGCAGCTCGAAGGTCCCCTCAGCCATCATTGGTCCCTCCTTCCCTGGTACATCGCCGCCTCGAGCACGTGGTCCTGCGTCACCTGCTCGCTCTCGGCGACATCTGCGATCGTGCGCGCAATGCGAACAAGGCGCACGATGCCACGCCCTGTGAGATGCGTGCGCTTCGACAGGCCGAGCACACACTTCTCCGCCGCATCATCGAGCTCAAAGGTCGAAACGACGCCGTCAATGGACCGAGTCTCGTCATCCTCGGCCTCGGCATCCGCATCGTCCATGCGGGATTCGCGCCAAGCGCGAAAGGCGCGACCGCGCACAACGTAGTCACGTAACTCGGCCGACGACATGCCCTCCGCACCCTCGATAATCACTTGAGGGTCGGGACGGGTCACATCGATCATCATGTCGATACGGTCGGCCAAAGGACCGCGCAGTTTAGACCGATAGCGCTCGACCATCGCCGCCGAGCAGCGACACGGCACCTCGCGATCGCCCAAAAAGCCGCAGGGGCAGGGATTGCTCGCAGCCAGCAGCTGAAAGCGCGACGGGAAGGTAAAAGCCCCGTCGACGCGTACGATCCTCACGTAGCCGCGCTCGATGGGCTGACGCAGCGTCTGCAGCACGCCAGTGGGAAACTCGGCAAGCTCGTCCAAAAAGAGCACGCCGCCATGAGCAAGGCTGATCTCACCCGGGTGCACCGGGCGCCCGCCGCCGATAAGGCCTGCGGTCGAAATACTGTGGTGGGGACTGCGGAAGGGGCGGTGCCCCGCCAACAAGCCATCAATGTTCTCACCCAAAACCGAATGGATGCACAGTGCCTCCTGCTGATCCTCAACGGAAAGCTCGGGCAGGATGCCGGTCATACGGCGTGCGAGCATCGTCTTGCCCGATCCCGGAGACCCGATCATGAGCAAGCCGAGTTCTCCTGCCGCCGCAAGCGCCATGCCGCGTTTAGCGACTTCCTGCCCCAGCACGTCTGCATAGTCGAGCTCGGGCTCAAAGGTCGCCTCGACACCCTCGGAATCCAAGTAGTGCCGTGCGGCATCGCCCATGCCGTGAGCAAGCTGAGACAGATGGTCGATAAAGCCGCAATCTACGCCCGCGAGTGGCACATGCTGGTCGGACCTGCCGGCGATAAAAGACAGCCCCATGTCGCGAGCCAATAGCTGAAACGCCACCTCGCCCTTGACGGGAAGCACCGTACCGTCCAGACCAAGCTCACCTGCGATAAGGCAGCGATCGAGGTTGTCACGGGGAATCTGCTCATCGGCCGCTAGAACCGCGATGGCGATGGGCAGGTCAAAGCCGCTACCGGTCTTGCGGATATCGCCGGGTGCCAGGTTAACGGTAATGCCCGAGCGCGGGATCTCGAACCCGGCGGAGCGCATCGCGCAGCGAATACGACCGCGTGACTCCATCACCTCCATACTCGGAATGCCGAGCATCTGGATGCCCGGAACGCCACCGGCAAGCGAGACCTCGACCGTGACGTGAATCGCCTCGACGCCGCGGATGCAGGCCGCGTGAACGGCAAACGTCTCGAACGCCATCACGACACCTGCCAATCGAACGCGTTGTACTGGTGCTCGATCTCGGCGATATGCCCGCCGCGGATGGTGACACCCACAGCATCGAAGCGAATCGCCTTGAGCGGATAATGCTCCATGAGATAGCAGCTTGCGATGCGGCGGTAGCGGCGTTGCTTTTGGGCGTCCACGGCCTCCTCGGGAAAGACCCGCGTGGTGCAATCCAGGGCGACGCGTCTCGTCTTGACCTCGGCCATCACCACGACATCGTCGAGCTCATCGAGCAGCACCAGATCGGCCTCGCCCTCGGTGCAACGATAGCCCTGCTCCAGCAAGGTGTAGCCGCGCTCGTTAAAGTAGTCGATGGTGATCAGCTCGCCCAGCATGCCTAGCTCGCGGGGACTGAGTCCCTTGATAAACTCGGGCGTCATCGCCCCGGAGTCGAGCTCGCCGTTTTCCCAACGCTCCTTGAGCTGCTGCGTCTTGCTCTTTTTGCTTGCGGCACTCATGGGGTCTCCTTTCCCGCACACTGCATTGCCCCGATGATGAGGGCACCTTTCATGCGGGTAAGTACCGGAAGCAAACCAAAAGCTGACCAAATGCCGTCAAAAAACGGGCCGTACGCAACAATGGTGTTGCATACGGCCCGCTACCAGCAGGTTTATAAAACCCCAGAGGTCCATGTCTCCACAATTGGCCTAGAAAAGGCGCTCAGTCTGCAGAAAGTTTCCGCAAAAGCTCACGCGGTGCAGCGGACAAAGTCCATGTTTGCGAATGGCCTCGATGTGCTCGGGGCTCGCATAGCCCTTCGACTCGGCCAGATGGTACTCGGGATACTCGGCGTCGTACTCGACCATCATCTCGTCACGCGTGACCTTGGCCATGATGGACGCCGCGGCGATGCAGGCGATCTTGGCATCGCCCTTAACCACATCGCGCTCGTTAGGAACGGCGCCCAAGGGGTTGCCATCCATAAGCACGCAATCGGGCTCGAGCCCCGTATCGGCCACGGCGCCCGCAACGGCGGTACGGATAGCACGGGCCATGCCCATCTCATCGATATCCTTAGGCGCGATATGGCAAAAACCGATCGCCGTCGCCACCTCGGCAATCTTCACTGAGAGCAACTCGCGGCGCGCCGGCGTGAGCTTTTTGGAATCGTTGATGCCCCAGACGCGCGGCTCCATAGGAAGGCAGACAGCGCATACCGTCAAAGGACCGGCCACCGATCCGCGACCCACCTCGTCGACACCAACGACCACTCCATCGCCGCCAAGCTCATGCATAAGCTCGTACATGTCATTGACGCGCTCGCGCTCGGCAAGCTCTTTGGCATGGCGTTTGAGGGCGCGTTCGCAAGCCTTGATCACCTGCTGGCGCGGGTCCTCTCGATAATGCTCCACGAGGGCGGGAATCTCCTCAAACGTGGCGCTCGCCAGCTCACCGGCAACCTGCGATGCCGAAACCGAGCTCGTCATGTTGGCCATACCAGGCCCTCCTTGCATGCAAATCAGATAAAAAGAAGGGCCACCCGAAGGTGACCCTTGTGTCCAAACGAGTGGACAGACGCTGCGATCTTCTTAGCGCTTCTCGGGGATGCGAGCAGCCTTGCCCACCTTGTCGCGGAGGTAGTACAGCTTGGCGCGACGGACGCGACCATGACGAACGACCTCGAGCTTGGCGATCTTGGGGCTGTGAAGCGGGAAGGTACGCTCAACACCGACACCGAAGGACATCTTGCGGACGGTGAAGGTCTCGCGGGCACCGGCGCCGGCCATGCGGATGACGTCGCCCTGGAAGACCTGGATGCGCTCGCGGTCGCCTTCCTTAATGCGGTAGTGAACCTTGACGTTGTCGGCGACGCGAACCTGAGGAATGTCCTCGCGGATCTGCTGACGCTCGATTGCGCGGATGTAATCCATGTGCAATTCCTTACTCTTCTAGAGGTGCCGTACCACCATGGCCGGCACGTAGTTGAACAAACGTATTCGAGTATACACGCGCGGGTTTCTGCTGCAAGAACAATTTTTTACGCAGACAAAAAGACAAAACCCGCACATGATAACCGCCCGTCTCACAAATGAGACGGGCGGCATGAAGGGGGGCTACACTAGGCGTCTACGCCCAAAACGTTAGGCGGGACGCTTGGCCTCGAGCTTGGCCTGGGCGGCAGCCAAGCGCGCGAGGGGCACGCGGTAGGGCGAGCAGGACACGTAGTCCACGTCGGCCACGTTAAACAGGCCCTTGATGGACTTGGGGTCGCCGCCGTGCTCGCCGCACACGCCAAAGTGCATGTCGGGGTTTGTGGCACGGCCCTTCTCGACGGCCATGCGTACCAGCTCGAGTACTGCCGTATCGATGGTCTCGAAGGGGTTGTCCTTCAGAATCTTCTTATGCATGTACAGCGGGATGAACTTAGCCTCGGCGTCGTCACGCGAGAAACCGAAGGTCGTCTGGGTGAGGTCGTTGGTGCCAAAGCAGAAGAAGTCGGCATGGTGGGCGATCTCGTCAGCGACCATGCAGGCGCGCGGCAGCTCGAGCATCGTGCCCACGGGAATATTGAGCTCGACGCCTTCTTCGACGGAAACCTCGGCGATCACGCGCTCGATGACCTCGCGGGTCTGGACGTGCTCGGCCGTGATGGAGACGAGCGGAACCATGATCTCGGGACGCGGGTCGACGCCCTCCTTGATAAGGCAGGCAGCAGCCGTGGCGACGGCGCGAACCTGCATGAGCGGCAGATCGCTAAAGACGACGGATAGGCGCACGCCGCGCAGGCCGAGCATCGGGTTGGACTTGACCATGCCGTCGATGCGACGCAGGCGGGCACGCAGGGCGGCAAGCTCTTCCTCGCTGGCGCCAGCGGCCTCCTTCTTGGTGATGGCAACCTCGAGCTCGCGAGGATTATCCAAGAACTCATGAAGCGGCGGATCGAGCAGACGAACGACCACATCGCGACCGGACATGGTCTTGAACATGGCCAGGAAGTCCTCCGTCTGAACCTTGAGCAGATCGGCGAGGGCCCGCTGCTTCACGGCCTCATCGTCGGACAGGATAAAGCTCTGGATGATGTTCTTACGGTCGCCCAGGAACATGTGCTCGGTGCGGCACAGGCCAATAGCCTCGGCGCCAAACTCGAGTGCGAGCTCGGCATCCTCAGGGTTGTCGGCGTTGACGCGCACATGGTTGGCGTGGCCACAGGTCTCGTCCAGACGAATCTCGTCGGCCCAGGACAGGATGGTGTCCAGGTCGCCGGTGAGCTCAGCCGAAACCAGATCAACGGCGCCGTCGACGACGATGCCCTGGGTGCCGTCGATGGAGATGATGTCGCCCTCGTGCAGCACGCGGTCGCTGTCCTCGATGCGCACGACCTTCTCGGCGGCATCGATGTGGAAGCGCTCAACGCCGCAGACGCAGGGCGTACCCATACCGCGGGCGATAACGGCGGCATGGCTCGTCTTGCCACCGTGGCTGGTCAGGATGCCCTCGGCGGCGACCATGCCCTTCAAGTCGTCGGGGTTGGTCTCCCAACGGACCAAGATAACCTTATGACCCTCGTTTGCGCGCGCGACGGCGTCATCGCTCGAGAACACGACCTCGCCCACGGCGGCGCCGGGGCTGGCGTTCAGACCGCTGGCCAGCGCCTCGTACCTCTTGGAAGCGTCAAACTGCGGGTGCAGGAGCTGGTCGAGTTGCGCGGGATCGATACGGCTCACGGCCTCTTCGCGGGTGATCAGGCCTTCCTCGACCATTTCGATGGCGATGCGCAGGGCGGCGATGGCAGTGCGTTTACCCACGCGTGTCTGGAGCATCCAGAGCTTGCCCTGCTCGATGGTGAACTCGATATCGCACATATCGCGGTAATGGTCCTCGAGCATCAGGAACACGCGCTCGAGCTCCTCACCTGCAGACTCGAGGCCCGGGGTGGCCTTGAGGTCGGCGATGGGCTCGGTGTTGCGGATACCGGCGACGACGTCCTCGCCCTGGGCATTAACCAAAAAGTCACCGTAGAACTCCTTGGTGCCGTCAGCCGGATTACGCGTAAAGGCGACGCCCGTCGCAGAGGTCTCGCCCTTGTTGCCAAAGGCCATGGCCTGCACGTTGACGGCGGTGCCGAGGTCGTCGGAAATGCCATGCTGCTTGCGGTAGATGCAGGCACGCTCGTTCATCCAGCTGCCAAAGACGGCCTGGATGGCAAGGCGTAGCTGAAGCTCCGGGTCGTGCGGGAAAACGGGCTTGCCGTCAGCGACCTCGAGCTCGGGATACAGGGAGGCATCGACGTTCTCGGAGAAGATGCCCTTAAAGGTCTCGACGAGTTCCTGCAGGTCCTCGGCCGAAAGCTCGGAGTCGACGCGGACGCCGGCGACCAGGCGTGCCTGGGTCAGCGCGTTCTCGAACAGGTCGGTGTCAACGCCCATAACGACGTTGGAGAACATCTGAATAAAGCGGCGGTAGCTATCCCAAGCAAAACGCGGATTTTGCGTCTGGGCGATGAGCCCCTGAACGGAGTCGTCGTTGAGGCCTAAGTTGAGGACCGTGTCCATCATGCCGGGCATGGAGAACGGAGCGCCCGAACGAACCGACACGAGCAGCGGATCGGAGGCGTCGCCGAGCTTCTTGCCGCAGCGGGCCTCGAGGTCCGCCTCGGCAGCAACGATCTCATCGAGTGCACCCTCGGGCCACACGTTGCCGGCACCGGAGTACTCGACGCAAGTCTGGCAGGTAATAGTAAAGCCACCGGGAACCGGCAGGCCGATACGGCTCATCTCGGCAAGGTTAGCGCCTTTGCCGCCAAGCACGAAGTTCATGGACTTGTCGCCCTCGGTGACACAGGTGCCCTGGGCGTCGGTACCAAAACGGTAAACCCTCTTGCAATCGCTCACGATACTTCCCCTTCCATGCGCTTACGCGCACGACCGTGGTAACGAATCGACCCGCCGGATGCGGGCCGTGAGGGAACTATACGGCCGGATTTGAACGGGCTTGAGCAGAGGATACGCAGTTTGGTAAACGTGCTAAAACTGGCGGTAAACGGTAGGTAAAGTTGGTTACCTTATGAAGATACCACTACAATAAAAAAGCAGGTCAAGTGCGATGTTTTTGCTAAATCGCTTTACCATAAGTAGCTAATTTGGGACG
>JAXJNG010000019.1:0-23615 GCA_036312785.1 Collinsella sp. | reverse complement strand
GGGTTAAGTTTGTCGCGAGTTCCGCACGCAAAGGAAAGCACTTAATGTGCTTTCCGTCTTGCGCAGGACTGTAGAGCAGCAAACTTAACCCCCGCCCTCAGCCCCGGAGACCCTCCCGGATGACCCCGAAAAATTTTTTCAAAAAAGTTGTTGCGCGCCGGACAGACTTCTGTGTATACTAATCCCCGCAGCGCACGCGAGCGGAAACAAACGCGAACGACTGCCTGGGGAGTTAGCTCAGTTTGGTTAGAGCGCCGGCCTGTCACGTCGGAGGTCGCGGGTTCGAGCCCCGTACTTCCCGCCAACGCAATTAAAGCCACGTCTTCGGACGTGGCTTTTTGCGTTTGATGCACTTTGTTTTGATAGAACGATCGCCCTGGTGCATCTTCGCCCAGAACCCCCGCGCCTTCGGGAACGCAAGTAAAATCTAATGAGTATATCTGTCTGAACAACAGCTTTGTTGCGCAACACCTGTTCTACGAGACAGGGGGTTAGGTTATACTAAATTGCACTGTGCGCCGCATCTGATGCATTTCGCTCCAAGCGCGGCACTCAGTGGATATCCGATTTACCATTTGGATGTCCTGGCAGTCATTTAGCGTCTCGACACAAGCTCGGCCCCGGAGCTCGTTCGAGCTGTTCGTATTCCTTGAAAGGGGAAAAATGGACATATCGAGGAAGACTGATTACGCCCTTCGTATGCTGGCGATGCTTGCCGAGGATCCGGAGTGCTTACTTTCTGTTCGCACCGCTGCCGAAGAGGTCAATGTTCCGTATTCGTTTGCCCGCTCGATTCAGCACGGTTTGGTCCAGGCCGGTATTGTGGAGAGCCTGCGTGGCGTCCACGGTGGCATGCGTCTCAAGGTCAGTCCGGACGACGTCACTATCCGCCAGGTCGTCGAGGCCGTTCAGGGTCCTATGGTTATGAACGATTGCACCGCGCCCGATGGTGACTGTGCGCGCATGGGCGCGTGCTGCTATCATCCCCTGTGGGCCGGAGCCCAGGCGTTGATGCGCGACTACCTCGATTCCGTTTCGCTCGGCGACATCGTCGCTCACCGCCAGTTCCCAGCCGTCGATCCCAAGTTCGCCGACCGCGAAGCGTTTCCCGAGTACGCCACCTGCGCGTGCGCTTACCGGGAGGAATAGCGCCGCATAAGGAGCATAGCCATGATTCAGGACCCCTTTCGTTCGATGATTCGTTCGGAAGGGGTCCTGCGTTATCGCGACCTTCCGTGGCGCCGTACACGCGATCCGTACATCATTTGGCTTTCTGAGGTTATGTTGCAGCAAACACAGGTGCCGCGCGTGGAGACGCGTATGCCGGCGTGGCTCGATCGCTTTCCGACTGTTCAGGCGCTCGCTCAGGCTGTCCCTTCCGATGTCTTGGATGCGTGGCAGGGGATGGGCTATAATCGCCGCGCCTTGGCGCTTCACAGGGCTGCACAGTGCGTTGTAGAGGACTGGGATGGGGAGTTTCCGCGCGAGACGCGTGACTTGGTCGCTCTGCCCGGCATTGGTCCGGCAACGGCGCAGGGCATCCGTTCGTTTGCGTTTGATCTTCCGGGCGTGTATTTGGAGACCAATGTGCGCACGGTCTTTTTGCATCATTTCTTTCCCGATGTGCCGGCCGTTCCCGATCGCGAACTGGTGCCGCTGATCCAAGCTGCCTGTCCGGCGGCCCCCGGTGCGGCGGCGGACGAGATCGCTCCCTTTGCCGCGCCTCAAGACGATGCCGACACGCCGCGCGCGTGGTATTACGCATTGCTGGATTACGGCGCGTATCTTAAAAAGACGCTGCCCAATCCGTCCAGGCGGTCGGCGGGCTATAGTCGTCAGTCCAAGTTTGAGGGCTCGCGCCGCCAAAAGCGCGCGCATATCGTGCGTATGCTACTGGCTGCGCGCGATGGGCGGCCGGCGGGGATAACGCTTGCTGATGCCGTGGTGGGCGTTAACGAGATGGAAGCGGCAGCCGGTCGCGGGCCGGTCGAGTGCGACTTGATCGCGGGCATTCTAGCTGACCTGGAGCGCGAGGGCTTTTGCCGAGCCGAGGACGATCGTTGGTTGAGTGTGTAGCCCGCTCAAATCTGAAGAACGGGATTGTAAGGTTTAAATTCGCGGCTTGAGGGCATCCTAAAGACAAGGTCGCTCAAAGCCTATGGGCGGCACGTGTTGAAGGGAAGTACACCTATGGATTTTGAGAATTCCCAAACCAAGAAGAACCTCGAGACCGCTTTTGCCGGTGAGTCCCAGGCACACACCAAGTATCGCTACTACGCATCTAAGGCCAAGAAGGATGGCTACGTTCAGATCTCGAATATCTTTGCCGAGACGGCGGGCAACGAGTCCGAGCACGCCAAGCTGTGGTTTAAGTATCTGCACGACGGCGCCGTTCCGGGCACTCTGGACAACCTGCGCGACGCCGCCGCGGGCGAGAACTACGAGTGGACCACGATGTACGACGAGTTCGCCAAGACCGCCGAGGAGGAGGGCTTTGCCGAGATCGCCGAGAAGTTCCGTGGTGTCGCCGCCGTCGAGAAGGCCCACGAGGAGCGCTACAACAAACTCGTCGAGCGCATCGAGTCGGGCGAGGTGTTTGAGCGTGAGGGCGTGAAGGTATGGAAGTGCCTGAACTGCGGGCACCTGCACGTTGGTGCCGAGGCGCCTGAGGTGTGCCCGGTGTGTAACCACCCCAAGGCGTACTTTGAGGAGCAGGTGGTGAACTACTAGCGCTTGGCGCTGGCTGCTGCGGAGCGCAGGGCGGGAGGCCTGATCGCCTTCCCTCCCCGCTCACGGCTCCGCAGGGTCGCGTTGAGGGAAGGCAATCCGGCCTCCCGCCCTGCGCTCCGGCGTTGGGTCGTCGCGTGCTCGTTACAGAAAAGCTGATAAGAAGTTTGTGTGCCGCCCCTTATGGGGCGGCACGTTTTTGTGGGGGCCGGTTGGGGCGGTGACGTTGCTTAGAGGGTACACTGGGTAGCGTTGGCTATTCGTTTCCTCTTGTGAGGTGTTGGTTATGGGTAAGAAGTCTCGAGCTCGGGTTGCTGCGGCGGGAACTCGCAAGGATCCTGGTCATCGGGTTGCCGAGGGTAAAAAGGCCGATCGTGCTGAGAAGGACAAGAAAGTCGGCGCGCATGCTCATCCTGAGTGGGCGCCTCATTTGAATTCGGCTCGTGAGGATTTGACTGCCAAGTTGTTTACTCTGGTCGAGGTAATTTTGGGCGTGGTGCCCCTTGTGGTTATCGGTTTATTCTTGGCTTCGAAGGACGCCACGAGTGTCGATAAACTCACCGAGGTCTTTTCGCAGGACCCCTCGATGGTGGTCTCGTTTATTTCTGCGTGCTTGCAGCCGTTTGTGGCGTACATGCTGAATATGGTCTACCGCAAATACTGCGAGGGTGATGCGGGCTTTGCCGCCGGTAACCTGATCGGTCTTTTGTGCTCCGAGATCCTACTGCTCAATATCCCGGGCGTCATCGGTATGGGCATCTTGCTGTGGCGTGTTTGGCGCAACGTCGCCCCGCACTTTGAGAGCTGGTTGTTTGAACGCCGTGCAATGGGCGTGCTAGCAGACATCGCGGGCTCGCTCGTGATTCTAGCCTTGGCGTTTATGTGCGCCACCGCCACCCGAGGTCTCGCGGGCATCTAAAGCTGCCTCCACCGACTGCGGAGCACGGGGCGGGGAAACACCTTTCCCTCTCGCTCACGGCTGCGCAGGTCGCGCGAGGTAAAGGTGTTTCCCTACCCTGTGCTCCGGCTTCGGGTCGTCGCGTGCTTGCTACTGAAAAACTGATAAGAAGTTAGCGTGCCGCCCCTTTTGGGGCGGCACGTTTTTGTATGGGGTCCCTGTCTTCACAATTTCCGTCAAGCTTTTGGTTAGATTTTGGTCAGTTGGCGTAAGGGTGGAAGGCCAAAAGATTGCTGACGAAAAAAGCTCAGAGAAAGTGCTGGTAGGGGAGTTGTTGAGCTTTTCGACAGCTTTTGAGCAAAAGAAACTTTGTGGCTATTGCCGGCGATTGCGTTGTCGCGGTCATGGCGGTGCGGGATGCTGGTCGTAAGCGTCGAATGCTCCGATTTTGGAGGCCAGCATGGATCTGTTTCTTGAGACTCCGCAGCAACAAGCCGAGCGCATGTTGCGCCAACAGCAACGGCTTATGGAGATGCAAATGCAAGGGGTAGCCGCCCAGCCCCCTGCGCAAAATGCCACGCCTGCGGTTTCGCCTGCGGGCGGATCGGCGCCAGAGAACTATTCCGTACAACAAGATTCATATGCGCAGGAGCTTGCGTTCGACAAACGCCGCACGCGTCGTCGCCGCGTGGGCCAGCGCCTGCGCACATTGGCGATGATCGTGCTCATTCCGCTAGGACTTGCGGCGATTTTCTTGGTCTCGTATGCGCTCACCTGCATCCTCAACGGTGCTTCGCCCGGCGAAGTGCTCCAACATCTGTCAGCCCTGGGCCAGCGCCTAGGCGACGTCATGACAACCATTCGCACCGGCTGGGAGAGCTAGCGTTTTAGCGTCCGCGGCTCTAAGAGAAATTTGTCTGCAAGGCAGTGGGTGATCCGTGCGTGTGGCGGGGTAAGATTGATCGCGGTTTTGATTGATGACCGATTGAGTTTGTTGGGCGGAGTCTATGTCTGCTATTGATATCGTGCTTGTTGTGATCGCCTTGGTGGCGGTGGGGGTTGCTGTGGCTTGCGCCCTCCAGCTCAAGAGCCTGCGTGCCGAGTTGCGGGAGCGTGGCGACAGTAGCGCGGAAACGCTGGCAGCACTCGAGCAGGCCAACAACGCGCTCGATGCCCTGAACGTCGCGCTGGCCGAAACTCGCCGCACGGCCAACGCCATCGCGCAGCAGCAGACGACAGATGCGGCCGTGGGGCAGCAACGTTACCTGACCATTGCACGTGAGTTTTCGCAAGCTGGTGACCGGATGGATGACCTTCGCCGCGAGACGGCCCAACAGCTCGGTGCCAACCGCGAGGGCATCGAGCACCGCCTGGACAAGGTGCGCGAGACGGTCGATGCCCAGCTGGGTGCTATCCGCAAAGACAACAACGTGCAACTCGATCAGATGCGCGCGACGGTGGACGAGAAACTCTCCCGCACGCTCAACGATCGCCTGTCGGCATCGTTTAAGCAGGTGAGCGACCAGCTCGAGGCCGTGTACAAGGGCCTGGGCGACATGCAGTCCATCGCCACCGGCGTGGGCGACCTTAAGCGCGTGCTGGGCAACGTGAAGGCGCGTGGTATTTTGGGCGAGGTGCAGCTGGGTGCAATTCTGGCGGACATTCTTACACCCGACCAGTATCTGGAAAACGTCGCCACCAAGCCCGGCGCCTCGGAGCGCGTTGAGTTTGCCGTCAAGCTGCCGGTGGACGAGGGCGATCCCGTGCTGCTGCCGATTGACTCCAAGTTTCCGGGCGACGCGTACGAGCATTTGCTCGACGCGCAGGAGTCGGGCGATGCGGAGACCGTGGCGGCTGCGCGCAAGACGCTCGACACCATGGTCAAGCGCGAGGCCAAGGATATCTGCGAAAAGTACCTGAGTGTGCCGGCAACGACCAACTTTGGCATCATGTTCGTGCCGTTTGAAGGACTGTACGCCGAGGTCGTCAGCCGCCCCGGGCTTATCGAGACCCTGGGCCGCGACTATCACGTCAACGTTGCCGGCCCCAGCACCATGGCGGCCATTCTCAACAGCCTGCAGATGAGTTACCAAACGTTTAAGCTGCAAAAACGCACCGACGATGTACTGCGCGTGCTCTCCGCTGTCAAGGCCGAGCTGCCGCGCTATCAAAAGGCGCTGCGCCGCGCCCAGCAGCAGATCGAGACCGCGGGCAAAACGGTCGAGGGCATCATCACCACGCGCACCAACGTCATGGAGCGCAAGCTCAAGGACATCGACGCCCTGGAAGATGCCGAGGAGGCCGACGAGATCTTGGGGCCTACGTCTGCGAGCTTGCTCGCAGACCAAAAAGACGAGGACTAGCTTCATCTGACGGCGGGGCGCCTGCGCAAGCGCGGGGCGCGGGCGCTTTTCGCGTCGCACTTGCCTGAAGTGCGCTTTAGTGTGCAACAATGGCGTTTCGCCCTATCAGACGCGAAAGGAAGCCCATGTCTCAGAGAAACACCAGTCCGCTCAAACGCTCCACCGTGCGTCGCACGCTGCAGCGTTTTTGGGACGTCACGCGCACGCAGCCGCTGATCGTCTTTCTCTCGGTGTTCTCGTCGGCGGGCTACATCTTTTTGCTCACGTTTGCCAACACCTATGTGATGGCCCTCATCGTCGACCGCGTCCAGGCCGGTCCCGTGGCAGGCGACCAGGTGTTTGAGGTCTTTGGTCCTTACATTCTGGCGCTCGTGCTCGTTAACCTAGTGGGCCAAATCCTCTCCAAGCTGCAGGACTACACCGTCTACAAGCTCGAGATTGCGGGCAACTATCACCTGGCGCGCCTGTGCTTCGACACGCTCTCCAATCAATCCATGACATTTCACACCAGCCGCTTTGGCGGATCGCTTGTGAGCCAGACAAGCCGTTTTATGAGCGGCTACACGGGTCTGGTCGACGTGACGGTGTATTCGCTCATCCCCACCATCACCTCGGTCATCTGCACCGTGGCCGCACTCGCCCCGGTGGTACCGACGTTTACCGTGATCCTGGTGTGCATCATGGTCGTCTACATTGCGTTTGTCTGGCTTATGTACAAGCGCATCATGCCGCTTTCGGCCGCGACGTCCGCCGCGCAGAACAAGCTCTCGGGCGTGCTCTCCGACGCGGTCACGAACATCTTGGCCGTCAAGACCTGCGGGCGCGAGGACTTTGAACGCGATCTGTTCGACGCCGCCGATCGTGCCGCGCGCGACGCCGAGACGGTCTCGATGCACGCCATGATGCAGCGCAACTTTACGACCTCGGGCCTCATCGTCATCACCATGGCCGTGGTGAGTGTGTTCGTGGCGGGCGGCAACGCGTGGTTTGGCATTTCGGCCGGCTCGCTCGTCATGATCTTTACCTACACCTATAACCTCACCATGCGCCTGAACTACGTAAGCTCCATGATGCAGCGCATTAACCGCGCGCTGGGCGATGCGGCCGAGATGACGCGCGTGCTGGACGAGCCACGTTTGGTGGCAGATGACCCGGACGCCCCTGAGCTCAAAGTGACCGAGGGCGCGATTGATTTTGAGCACCTGAGCTTTGCGTACCGTGACGCTGCGGCGGGCGAGAGCGTGTTCGATGACCTGACACTTCATGTGGCGGCGGGCCAGCGCGTGGGCCTGGTGGGCAAATCGGGTTCGGGTAAGACGACGCTCACCAAGCTGCTGCTGCGCCTGGACGATGTTCAGGGCGGCCGCGTGCTCGTGGACGGTCAGGATGTCTCGCGCTGTACGCAGCAGAGCCTGCGCCGCCAGGTTGCCTACGTGCCGCAGGAGGCGCTGCTGTTCCACCGCTCCATTCGAGAGAATATTGCCTACGGCCGCCCCGACGCCACTGATGAGCAGATTCGCGAGGCCGCGCGCCTGGCCAACGCCCTGGAGTTTATCGACCGCTTGCCCCGTGGCTTTGACACCATGGTGGGCGAGCGCGGCGTCAAGCTCTCGGGCGGCCAGCGTCAGCGCGTGGCTATCGCCCGCGCCATCCTAACCGACGCGCCGATTCTGGTGCTCGACGAGGCGACCTCTGCCCTCGACAGCGAGTCCGAGGCGCTGGTGCAGGAGGCGCTCGAAAACCTGATGCGTGGACGTACCTCCATTGTGGTGGCGCACCGCCTGTCCACCGTGGCGGCGCTCGACCGCATTGTGGTGCTGGCCGATGGCGAGATCGTCGAGGACGGCTCGCATGCGCAGCTCGTCGAGGCGGGTGGCGAGTACGCGAGCCTGTGGAGCCGTCAGACCGGCGCATTCTTGGAGGCGTAAGCGTCTCGGACGTGGGACAATTGTGCCCATAAGTTTATTGTGCCGTTGAGCCGAGGAGTCGTTATGCCACGCGAGACCAATGCCGCCAAGCGCGAGCGCGCCATCGAGGTGTGTGAGCGCCTCAACCGTCGCTATGGCCCGGTCGAGTGCTTTTTGGACCACGAGAATCCCTTCCGCCTGCTGATCGCGGTGCTGCTTTCGGCGCAAACGACCGATGCACAGGTCAACAAGGTGACGCCGCGGCTGTTTGCCCAGTGGCCCACGCCCGAGGCCATGGCCGGGGCGAGCGTGGCTGACGTGGCAGACACCATCAAGTCACTCGGCTTCTACAAGAGCAAAGCCAAGCATGCCGTCGAGGCCGCGCAGATGATCGTCGCCGACTATGGCGGCGAGGTGCCGGCCGACATGAAGGAACTCGTGAAGCTGCCGGGCGTGGGACGCAAGACGGCGAACATCGTGCTCAACGTGGGGTATGGCATCGTGGAGGGCATTGCGGTGGACACGCATGTCAACCGCATTGCGCACCGCCTGATGCTGAGTCCCAAGACGCATGCAAAGGAGCCGCTCAAGACCGAGCAGGATTTGCTCAAGATTTTGCCGCACGAGTATTGGGAGTCGGTTAACCATCAGTGGATCACCTTCGGTCGCGAGATCTGCGACGCCCGCAAACCCAAGTGTGACGAGTGCCCGCTGGCAGATTTGTGCCCCAGCGTGCGCGTAGCGGGGTAGGGCGGAACGCATCTTCGTCTGGCGTTTTTTGCGGGGCTGGGTTTGCCCTTGAGCCGGAGTCCTCTCCATGCGCTACCATGACAGACAATGTATTTGACGTACGACCCGCCGAGCTTGCCCCGGCGGGCTTTTGGCGTTGCAATGCCGGAGGAACAGCATGCTCATTCACCGTATAGCCGCGCAGCTCTACACTGCCGAGGCGCTGCAGACCGTCGAGGCCGGACTCGATGCCGGCGAGGACGTGACGCTGGCTGTGTCGCAGTCGGGCCGCACGCTTATGGCGGCCGCCCAGTTTGCGCGCCGCCCGCGTCCCACGGTCTACATTGTGAGTGGCGAGGATGCGGCCGATCGCGCCGCGCGCAGCCTTGCCGCCTACGTGGGCCTAGCGCACGTGTGCCGTTTTCCCGAGCGCAAGGACTATCCGTGGCGCGAGCAGGCGCCCGACGATGCCGTGGTGGCGCAGCGCTGCGAGGCACTGGGACGCATCGTGCGCGGAGACAATTGCATCATGGTCGCCTCGGCTCGCGCGCTGCTGCGTTGTGTGCCGCCGGTCGAGAGCCACTATTGGGAGTCCACGACCTTTGCGGTGGGCGAGGAGATTCCCTTTGACGAGGTGCCGCAGCGCCTGGTGGGCATGGGCTACACCAATGCCGGTGCCGCCGATGCGCCCGGTCTGTTCCGCGTGCACGGTGACACCGTCGAGGTGTTTCCCGCGCAGGAAAAGGCGCCCGTGCGCATTGAGTTTTTCGGCGACGAGATCGATCGCATCCGCCGTATGGTGAGCTCCACGGGCCAAACCATCGGCAACGAGGACAGTATCGAGATCTTCCCCTGCCGCGAGCTGGCGCTTACCGACGATGCCGTCCACAACATGCACGTGGCGCTCTACCGTGCCAGCCAGGACGACAGCAAGCT
The DNA here is from genome assembly GCA_036312785.1 of Collinsella sp. Taxonomy (GTDB): domain Bacteria; phylum Actinomycetota; class Coriobacteriia; order Coriobacteriales; family Coriobacteriaceae; genus Collinsella. Next base: position 14,055 of record JAXJNG010000019.1, on the reverse strand, counting down.
GGCGGCGCTGCTCGAGATGGTGGATACGCGCATCGTCACGCCCGAGCTCGACCGCTTTTTGCCGGTGATGTACGGCCAGACCGTAAGCCCGTTGGCGCACGTGAGCGGCAAGGCACTCGTGGTTCTGTCCGAGCCGCGCTCGCTGTTCGACGATTGCCTGCGTGCCTACGAGGATATCGAGGCGCGTGCTGGCGAGGCAGGGATTGACCGGCTGGATGGCCTGTATGTACGTGCCCAGCAGCTCGATTTTGGTGCCCAGCAGCGCCTGAACTACGTGAGCCTGATCCGTGCCGGCGGCGCGGTGACGGCGGAGCTCAAGATTGAGCAGCCGGCCATTGCGGGCTCGGACAATCGCTTTATGACGCGCATTCAGGAAGTCGTGGGCAAGCGCTACGCCTGCGTGTTTGCCATCCCCGACCGCGGTGCGCGCGAGTCGATGGAGCTCACCTTTGGCGACGAGGACATTACCTTTGAGGAATCGCTGACCGCGGCGCCCGAAAATGTCGGCGCTATCGGCGACCGCGTGCGCGTGGCAGCGGCGGATTCCGCCGACCGTGCCGCACGCCAGGAGGCCCATGCTTCCATTCGCGAGCGTAAGGCCGACGCGCTCAACGCCCGCTCGCTCGAGGCGGGCGCCGCGCAGGCTGCCGCCGGCGCTGCCGTGCCCACCATCTCGCGCGGGCGCGTGACCTTTGTTGACGCTGCCCTGCCGCAGGGCGTGGTGGTGCCCGACGCCAATTTGGCCGTGTTCTCGATCGCCGACCTCAATGCCCGCATGGATGCCAACCGCGCGCGCAGCCGCCGCAAGGTTGACATTACGCAGATCACCTTCCCGTTTAAGCCGGGCGACTACGTGGTGCACGCTACCCACGGCATCGCGCTCTTTAGCGAGATCGCGCGCCAGGAAGTGGGCGGCAAGGAACGCGACTACTTTTTGCTGGAATATGCCGATGGCGACAAGCTCTACGTGCCGCTCGAACAGGTCGACCGCATCACGCGCTACGTTGGCCCCGACGGCGACAAGCCGCGCCTGACCAGGCTCAACACCGCCGACTGGACGCGTGCCACCAACAAGGCGCGCAAGAACGCCAAAAAGCTGGCGTTTGACCTGGTCGACCTGTATACGCGCCGCTCGTCGATTACCGGTATCGCCTGTCCGCCCGATACGCCCGAGCAGATCGAGATGGAGGAGAGCTTCCCTTACGACGAGACGCGCGACCAGCTGGAGGCTATCGCCGACATCAAGGCCGACATGGAGGCGCCCAAGCCCATGGATCGCCTGCTCTGCGGCGACGTGGGTTTCGGCAAGACCGAGGTTGCCCTGCGCGCGGCGTTTAAGTGCGTGGACTCCGGCCGCCAAGTCATGGTGCTCTGCCCCACGACCATTCTGGCCCAGCAGCACTACGAGACGTTCTTTGAGCGCTTTGCCCCGTTTGGTCTCGAGGTCGAAGTGCTCAGCCGCTTCCGCACCCCGGCGCAGCAGAAGCGCGCGCTCAAGGCGTTTGCCGAGGGCACGATTGATGTGCTCATCGGCACGCATCGTCTGCTTTCGGCCGATGTGAACCCCAAGAACCTGGGCATGGTGATCATTGACGAGGAGCAGCGCTTTGGCGTGCAGCACAAGGAGCAGCTCAAGAACCTGCGCGAGCAGATTGACGTGCTCACGCTTTCGGCAACGCCGATTCCGCGAACCATGCAGATGGCCACGAGCGGCGTGCGCGACATGAGCCTGATCACGACGCCGCCGACCGGGCGCCGCCCCGTAATCGTGCACGTGGGAGAGTACGACCCCGACGTGGTGAGCGCGGCGATTCGCCTGGAGGTGGGCCGCGGCGGTCAGGTGTACTACGTGTCCAACCGCGTCAAGACCATCGACGACGCCGTGGCGCGTGTGCACGAGGCCGCGCCCGAGGCGCGCGTGGGCGTGGCGCACGGCAAGATGAGCCCGCGCGAGGTCGAGGATGTGATGATCGAGTTCGCGACCAAAAAGATCGACGTGCTCATCGCCACGACCATCGTGGAGAGCGGCATCGACAACGCGACCGCCAACACGCTCATCATCGAGGACTCGCAGCGCCTGGGTCTGGCACAGCTCTACCAGCTCAAGGGCCGTGTGGGCCGCTCTGCCACGCAGGCCTACGCGTACTTTATGTTCCCGGGCGAGCTGCCGCTCACCGAGGAGGCGACGGCGCGCCTGACCGCACTTTCCGAGTTCCAGGACCTGGGCAGCGGCATGCGCATCGCCATGCGCGACCTGGAGATTCGCGGTGCTGGCTCGCTTATGGGAGCCGAGCAGCACGGCAACCTGTCGAGCGTGGGCTTTGACCTGTTTACGCAGATGCTGGGCCAGGCCGTGGCTGAGGCGCGCGGCGATGACGACGCCGGCGTGGAGGCGGCGAGCGTGGGTATTAACCTGCCGGCCGACTACTTCTTGTCCGAGGAGTACCTGTCGGCGGTGGATCAGCGCGTGCTCGTGTACCGTAAGCTCGCAGCGGCCGAGGACCTAGAGAGCATCGATGAGGTGCAGGAGGAGACCGAGGCTGCGCATGGCGAGCTGCCGCTGGCGGGACTCAACCTGTTCAATCGCGCACGAATCCGCATTCGCGGCGAGCGCCTGGGGCTCGAGAGCGTCACGCTCAGCGGCGGCCGCATCACGTTTTTGGGCGTCGACGTGCCCAAGAAGGTGGCCTTTGAACTTAAGACCCGCTATGGCGCGGTGAACTTCCCCAAGAGCCGCAAGCTGTCGGTGCCCTACAAGGCGGGCGCCGGTGCGGGCAGCGGCCTGGGTCGCGGCCTCGACGCCAACGACGGCACCGGCCCGGTGACGGCGGCGCTCATGCTGCTGCAACAGCTGGGTGCCAGCGACGACGACTAACGGGTCGACGCTGCAAACGCTCCATTTGGGCAATCTGACCCTCACTCGTCGGTCGCGTACGCAAGTACGCTTCCCTCCTCCTTCGGGCCACCTTGCCACAAATGGAACGTTTTCGCTCACTTATGCTCAACCTGTAAGGGTATTTATGGGACAAAGCTATCTTTGCCCCACCACGTTGCGGGTCGACCCTTCGCCCGACCGAAAGGAAAGCATGTTCGGATACATCTATAAGAAAGATGTCGCCATTATCGCGGTTGTCCTGTGCCTTTGTCTGGGCGCGGGCAGTTTCTTCGATTATCAGATCTCGAGCGCGCTGTTCAATATCGGCAGCATGTACGGTCGCTTTATCGAGGCCGCCGGCGAGCTGCCGTTCGAGCTGACGGCGAGCATCGCGGGCGTTATGCTCGTGCGCGCGGTGCGTCCCGACTCCAGGGGGAGCAAATGGCTCGCCGTGCTCGGCATCCTCGTCAACATTGGCCTGGCCGGCTACGAGATCGTTTCGTCCCTGCGGGTTGGCGGCAAACTCATCGCGGTTCAGTTGGTGCTGACGTTTGTGCTGGTCATCGCCGCTAACCTTGTCGTCTACCGCCTCACGCGCACGACCGAGCCCGACGAGCTTACGCGCTGGGCGTTGATGGTGCTGGCCGTGTGGGTCGCTCAGGCCATCATCCTCAACGTCATTGTTAAGCCGTTATGGTCGCGCCCGCGCATGCGCGTGATCGAGGTCACGCCGGGGCTCAATTTTCAGCCGTGGTGGGTGATCGGCAACCCCGACAAGTGGGCCTATATCGCCGCCGGCGTGATCAAGGACGGGTTCAAGTCGTTTGCGAGCGGACACACGGCGCATGCGGCGATCGGCCTTATGCTCGCCGGGCTTCCCGCGGCAGCCTTTAAGGAAAAACCTTCGCGTCGCCGCGTGATCTTTTGGGCGGCGGTTGTTGTTGCAGCGTTCGTCGCCTTTGGGCGCATCGTGATCGGCGCGCACTTTTTGAGTGACGTGAGCTGCGGTTTTGCCCTGGTACTGGCACTTGAGTGCCTTGCCGCACGCATTGCCTATCCCAACGGCGTACAATAGCTCCGTTTGAATCATCTGGCCGATACCCGGTAAGAGAGGATTGCCATGCTCGCGTTTAACAACGATTATTCCCACGGCGCACATCCGGCAGTGCTGCAGGCGCTCGTCGACACCAATATGGAGCCGCAGCCCGGCTACGGTACCGATGCGCACACCGAGCGTGCCAAGCAGCTTATCCGCGAGGCCTGTCAGGCCCCCGATGCCGACGTGTTTTTTCTGGTGGGCGGCACGCAGGCCAACGCGACGGTGATTGACATGCTGCTCGCGCCGTACGAGGGCGTCGTTGCTGCCGAGACCGGCCACGTCGCCTGCCACGAGGCGGGCGCCATCGAGTTTGGCGGTCACAAGGTGCTCACCATCCCCGGCTACGAGGGCAAGATGCACGCCGAGGATCTGGAGAACTATATCCAGGTGTTCTACGAAAACGAGAGCTACGAGCACACGGTGTTCCCGGGCGCCGTGTACGTGAGTCTATCGACCGAGTACGGCACGCTGTACTCCAAGGCCGAGCTCGCGGCGATCCATGCAGTGTGCCAGAAGCGCGAGATTCCGCTGTTTGTGGATGGCGCCCGCCTGGCCTATGCGCTGGCGGCCGATGAGTGCGACATTACCCTGCCCGAGCTGGCGCAGCTGTGCGACGTGTTCTACATCGGCGGCACCAAGTGCGGCGCTCTGTGCGGCGAGGCTGTGGTGTTTTGCGGCATGCACACCCCGGCGCATCCCATTCCGCGTATTAAGCAGCACGGCGCGCTGCTTGCCAAGGGCCGCCTGACGGGTGTGCAGTTCGAGGCCCTTTTTACCGATGGCCTGTATTTTGAGATTGGTCGCCAGGCGATTGAGACCGCTCAGGCGCTGCGTCGCGTGCTGCACGAGCGCGGCTACCAGTTCTTCTTGGAGACGCCGACCAACCAGCAGTTTGTGATTCTGCCCAACGAGGACATGGCCCGCATTCGCGAGCATGCCTCGATCGAGTACTGGGAAAAGTACGACGATACCCACACGGTGGTGCGTTTTTGCACCAGCTGGGCCACGACGCAGGAGGACATCGACGCGCTGGCGGCTGTCCTGTAGCCTGATGTAATGACAAGGGGCCGCCCTGCGCCTGAGCTTGGCGCAGGGCGGCCTTTGCTTTTGGGGGAGAAGGGTTGTATGATCGAGATGTCCGAGCCGACGATTCGCCTGGCGACGCCCGATGACGCGTCGGCGTTGCTTGCCATCTATGAGCCGTATGTGCGCCAGACGGCGATTACCTGCGAATATGAGGTGCCGAGCGTTGAGGAGTTCGCCGGGCGCATCGAGCGTACGCTCAGGCGCTATCCGTATTTGGTGATGGAGTTGGACGGGCGTCCGGTGGGTTATGCCTATGCGAGCCCGCTTAACAGCCGCGAGGCATACGACTGGTCGGTCGAGACGTCGATCTACCTGGCGCGTGATGTGCGCCACGGCGGGCTGGGCCGCAAACTACATGACGCGCTCAAGCAGTGCCTGATCGCGATGGGCATCACCAACATGTGTGCCCTCATCGCCGTGCCGCACGACAAGGACGACGAGTACCTGACGCACAACAGCCAGGACTTCCATGCCCATATGGGGTATCGCCTGGTGGGTGCCTTTGACCGCTGCGCCCAAAAGTTCGGCCGCTGGTACGACATGTGCTGGATGGAGTTGGTCCTAGCCGAGCGCGTCCCCAACCAACCCAAACCAACCTGGTTCCCCGACCTCCCCAAACCTACCATTTAGGGACAGGTTTATTTTGGCAGGTTAGCCGATTGGCTCGGTGTATTTGGCGCGGTCGGTGCGTTGGATGCGCTTAGAGACATGGAGCGGTCGGCCGTCGGTGTCGTAGACGTAGTCGGTGATCAGGATCAGCGCCTGCCCGCGCTCGACGTTGAGCAAAAACGCCTCGTTTTGCGAGGCATAGCACACCTCAAAGGTCTTATGTCCCTGTGCTGGCGCGCGATGGAATTCTTGGCGCAGCGTCGCGTAGAGCGAACCGTTGATATCGCGATCGATGAGCGTCTCGAAGCTTGGCGGCAGGTAGGTGGTCTCCAGGCACAGCGGCACGTCGTCCAGGTAGCGCAGGCGGACAAGTTTGACGAGCTTGCTGCCCACGGCGGCGTCAAAGAACTTAGCTATGCTGCCGGCCGCCTTGGCAAAGCCCGAGTCCACGGTGCGCGTGGTGGGCTTCATGCCCTGACCTTCGACCTGCTTGGTATAGCTCGAAAACACTAGGTTGTTCTCGTGGAGCGCGGGCGTGTCGGCCACAAAGGCGCCACGCCCGCGCTCGGTGCGCACCAGGCCCTCATCAACGAGAACCTTAAGGGCGTGGCGCACGGTGCTGCGCGACAGCCCCGATTCGTCCATGAGCTCCATCTCGGACGGCAGCTTGTCTCCGCGTGCGTAGATGCCGGCGGCGATGCGGTCGCGAAGCGTACCCGCCAAGCGCTCGTATTGGCTCAGTTTCTTTTTAGATGAAGCGTTCATGCGATCAGCCTATATCTAACTTGTATGCTTATCTAAGCAAGCATGTATTCAACACAACAATAAAACCGCTGGTATCGAGCTACCGAAAACCTTACCAGCAAAATTTCTAAGACAAATATAGCATACAACTAGTCGACATAACCAAAACATGTATGTAACTTGTATGCCATCGAGAGCATCAAACGAGAAGAAAGGCTGATGCGCGATGACTACTCAGGAACAGGTTAAGGACGTCGTCTCCCAGGTTTTGGCTGACAAGGCAGACAAGGGCGGCATCAAGCGCGTCGTGTGGATTGGCGCCGGCGGATCCAACGGCGGCAACTATCCTGCCCAGTACTTTATGGAGCACGAGGCCACGCAGGTCGTGAGCTCCAGCTATACCAGCAACGAGTTCGTGCACGCAACCCCTGCCTACGTTAACGAGAACACCCTGGCCGTCGTCGTGTCCATGCGCGGCACCAAGGAGACCATCGTCGCCGCACAGGTCGCCAAGGACCACGGCGCCAGCACCATCGCCATCTATGTTGACGAGTCCGGCCTCACCGAGGTCTGCGACTACAAGATCCAGTATGACAGCCTGGCCGTCGACGAGTCCTGCATGGGCCGCACCAACTCCGCCGTCGTGACCATGATCGCCATGGAGCTTACGCAGCAGACCGAGGGCTATGCCGAGTACGAGACCGCCATGGCCGCTTTCGACTTGGTCGACCCTATCTATCGCAAGGCCGTCGAGTACACTCGTCCGCTCGCTGCCAAGTGGGCCGAGCAGAACGCCGACAAGCCCTGCATCAACGTCATGGCTCAGGGCCCGCTCTTTGGTGCCGCCTACGTCTTTAGCATCTGCAACGTGCAGGAGATGCTGCAGATCGACTCCTGCACCATCAACACCTGCGACTTCTTCCACGGCCCCTTCGAGATTCTGGACAAGCGCACCTCGCTGTTCCAGCTCATCAGCGTCGGCCGCAGCCGCTGCAACGACGAGCGCGGCATCCGCTTCGTCAACCAGTACGGTGGCGAGCGCGTCTATCAGCTTGACGCCAAGGAGCTCGGCCTCAACGACATCAAGGACAGCGTGAGCGAGTACTTCAACCACCTGATCTTTGCCCCGATCCTCAACAACGTGTATATGCGTGCACTCTCTGCCGTTACTCACAAGGACTACATGACGCGCCGCTACATGTGGAAGCTTGATTATTAGTTACGGCGTTTTACCAAACGCCGTAACGGCTCGACGCTGCAAACCCACCTGAGCGGCAATCTGCCTTTCAGCTTCAGCGGCATGACCAGAAGGTCAATGCCGCTTCGCTTCAAGGCACCTTGCTCGCTCAGGTGGGTTTTCGCTGGCGTTGCCAAAGCATCGGCGTCGCCTTGGCCCAGATGCGGCACTTGGAGACGTTCGGCACTTGGGGACAGTCCTAGTCATTGGGGACAGGTTACTTTGCACCAAGTTGGCGCATATGAACCTGACCCCTTTGCACCAATGGGTTGTAGCGGTAGAGCAGATTTTTCCGCTCGCCGATTTGTGTCTTGAAAAATGTATATAACGACTATAACGTAGTGTGAAACATATTGGAAACAATACCGAGGAGGCTGCGTTGAAGAAAAGCAATCTGGGCTATGTGCTGGTGCTGATCGCCGCGCTTATGTGGGGCAGCATCGGAATCTTTGTAAACGGCATTGCGGCCATGGGCGTTTCGTCCCAGAGCATGGCGGCCTTTCGCTTGTTGGTCGGAGCGCTTATCTTGGCGCCGGTTCTGATGTTTATGGGCTGCCGTCCGGGTGAGGGGTCTACCGTGGCTCAGGGTCCGCTGGCCCTGTTCAAGGCAAGCCCTAAAGAGCTTGTTCCCTGCGCACTTGTCGGTATCGTCGGTTTGGCCGCCGCTAACACCTGCTATTACGAGTGCATGGGCGAGGTGGGCATGTCCACGGCCTCGGTGCTGCTCTACACCTCGCCGGTGTTTGGCGTCGCGCTCGGCCGCGTGCTTTATCGCGAGGACGTGACCCCTAACAAGCTCGTTGCCATTGTCTTTAACATCGTTGGCTGCGTGCTTGCGGTGACCAATGGCGACCTTTCCGGTTTTCATTTTTCGGTTTGGGGCGTCACGTCGGGCGTGATTGCAGGCCTTTGTGGTGCGTCGCTCGCGGTGTTTAGCCGAATAGCAACCAAGACGGTCCACCCGCTGGCTGTCACGTTTTGGGGCTTTGTTTTTGGCGGTGCGGTTATGGCAGCTATCGCGGCTCCGTGGCCGGATGTCACCGCGGCAATGTCGCCACAGCTGCTGCTGTTGTTCCTTGGCTTTGGACTCATCCCCACAGCCGTGGCCTACATCTTATATATGCAGGGTCTGTCCATGGGGCTCGAGACGTCGAAAGTTCCCGTCGTAATGTCATTCGAGACGGTCGTCACCGTACTGGTGGGCATTGGTGTCTATGCCGAGCCCGCCGGCGCGATCAAGGTCCTGGGCATTGTGCTGGTGCTCGCGTCCATCCTGATTATGAACACCGACTTCTCCAGGCTGCGCAACAGTGTGTTTGTCGGTCATGTCGTTGAGAGCATGACCTTTAAGCCCAATGCGTGGTGGACGGAGAAATCGCAGGACATGGATCTGTTTAAGGAACGCACCGGCATCGCGCTGGAGCCCACCGTGCAGGAAAGCCCCTGGTACTTCGTGCGATAGGGGATTGCGCGCAGGGTCTGACCTGGGGTTATCCAGCTAGCGCCGGCCTACCCAGCCCAACGTTTCAAGTACGTTAAACCCGTCAACGGTCGATTTTCACCCGCGAACGGTCTTTATACTAATTAGCAATATAAGCAACGTATAAGACGTTATAATGACCATAACGAAAAGGAGGAGGCCAGATGAATCAGATCATTCTCGCATCTCATGGCGGCCTGGCCGCAGGCGCCAAAGACACGCTCGAGATGGTTCTCGGCGACGTGTCGAACGTCCACGTCGTGTCGCTTGCTCGTGACGACAAGGAGCCCATCACCAATAAGGTGGACGCCATGATCGCCACGTTCAACGCAGACGACACCGTCTATGTGCTGACCGATATGCTCGGCAGCTCGGTCAACAACAGCATGGTCGAGCTTTCCAAGAACGGCACGAAGTTCACGGTTGTCAGCGGTTTCAACATTCCGTTGGCACTGACGCTCGCTATGAGCCCCGTCCCCGTCAAGGGCGCCGAGCTCGCGGCCCTCATCAACGAGGCCCGCACCGGTCTGACCAACCCCAACGCACCGGTCGAGGCCGCCGCGGCTCCCGCCAAGAAGGCCAAGGCGTCCCGTCACAGCTCCGGCCCCGCCAAGATCGTCCTCGCACGTCTTGACTACCGTCTGCTGCACGGCCAGGTCGTCTTTACCTGGACCACCAAGGTTCAGGCCGAGCGCATCATCGTCGTCGACAACGCTGCCGCCAACGATGACATCAAGAAGGGCGCTCTTAAGCTGGCCAAGCCCCAGGGCGTGCGTCTGAACGTCTTCACCGTCGAGCGTGCCCTCGCCAAGATGGACAAGCTCAACACCCTCGGCGAGCGCGTCATGTTCGTCTTTGGCAACACGGCCGAGATGCTGCAGTTCTGCCAGGGCTACAAGCTCGACGCCATCAACCTGGGCGCCACCGCCAACCACGACGGTGCCGATCAGGTCGGCGGCAAGGACAGCTCCGTCTTCCTCGACGCCACCCAGAAGGCCGACGTCAACCAGCTGCTCGACATGGGCATCAAGCTCTACGTCCAGCAGACCCCTACGTATCAGAGCGTCGACATCGACGCCAAGCTGTAATCAACCAGGCTTTTGCCTGACTGAAAGGAGAAGGGTATGAATACGTTCATCAGCGCGGTGCTCGTCGGCCTCGTCGGCGTGTTCTGCATGTGGGACTCCCGCCTGCTCGGTCGTCTTAACTTCGAGCAGCCCCTCGTTGGCGCTACGCTCGTCGGTCTGCTGCTGGGCGATGTGCCCACCGGCCTTGCCGTCGGTGCCGCCGTCGAGCTCGTGTCCATGGGCCTGGTGCAGGTCGGCGCCGCCGTTCCGCCCGATATGGTCCTGGGCGGCATCGTGGCCGCTGCCTTTGCGTGCCTGACCGATGCTTCCGCCGAGACCGCCATGACGATCGCCATCCCGGTCGCCGTCCTGGGTCAGCTCCTCGGCATCGTGTTCCGCTCCATCATCGCCGCCCTCACCCATGTGGCAGATAGCGCGATCGATAACGGAAAGTTCAAGACCGCCTACCGTATGCACATCTGCGCCGGCTCCGGTCTGTACGCCGTCATGTACTTCCTGCCGATCTTCCTCGCCGTCTTTGTTGGCACCGACCTGGTTCAGGCCATCGTCAACATGGTTCCCGAGTGGCTGTCCACTGGTCTGAACGTTTCGACCAAGATCATGACCGCCTACGGCTTGGCCCTGCTGCTCACCATGATGATCAAGAAGGGTATGACTCCGTTCCTGTTCATCGGTTTCCTGCTCGCCGCTTACCTCAACCTGTCCGTCATCGCGGTCGCTCTGATCGGTGTGTGCCTGGCTGTCGTCTTCATGGGCTTCAAGTTCAACGGTTCCCATGCAGCCGCCGGTGTCGATTCCGACTACGATCCGCTCGAAGACGACGAAGACTAAGGAGGAACACACTATGGCAACCGCAACCAAGGACGTGTCCCTGAACAAGAAGGTCAGCCAGTTCTTCTGGCGCTCCTGGGCCATCCAGGCCTCTTGGAACTACGAGCGTCAGATGAACATGGGCTTCCTCTACGGCATGGTTCCCACGCTCGATCGCCTCTATCCGGACGAGTCCGACCCCAAGCAGCTCGCTGCTAAGAAAGAGGCTTACCACCGTCACATGGCGTTCTACAACTGCACCCCGCAGACGAGCGCTTTCATCCTGGGCCTCTCCGCCTCCATGGAGGAGGAGTACGCCAAGGATCCCGAGAACTTCGATCCCGATTCGATCAACGCGGTCAAGACCTCCCTCATGGGCCCGCTTTCCGGCATTGGTGACTCCTTCTTCCAGGGCACCATCCGCGTTATCGCTTTTGGTCTGGGCGTTCAGCTGGCCCAGCAGGGCTCCATCATGGGCCCGATCCTGGCCATGCTCATCTCCATTGTCCCCTCCGTGCTGATCACCTGGTTCGCAGCCAAGATGGGCTATCAGGGCGGCCACGAGTACCTGAGCAAGCTTCAGGGCGGCGACCTCATGGAGAAGCTCATGTATGTCTGCGGCATCGTGGGCCTTATGTCCGTGGGCGGCATGATCGCCACGCTGATCGGCGCCACCACCCCGCTGCAGTTCGCTGACGGCACCGTCGTGATCCAGGACATCCTGGATGGCATGATGCCCCAGATGATCTCCCTCGGCCTCACCGGCCTTATGTACTGGCTCATCAAGAAGAACGTCAACACCGGTTGGCTTCTCGTGATCGCCATCGTGGGCGGCATCGCCCTCTCCGCGGCCGGCATCCTGGCCTAGTCGCGATCAAGCGTCTAATCGCTTTCCCCGGGGAGCCTGCCTGACATCCCATACCCCAGGCAGGCTTCCATCCCTAAATGTGTCAAAGGGACAGTTCCTTTGACACATCCTCAACGGGCCGGCGACTCGGTCCAAACCACGGTAACCCTGCGAGCGCTCGGCAATGTGGCGCCGCAAAAATCGAAAGGAATGTGTCAGATGTACGAGATCGACCTTAACCTCCCTAAGCAGATCGTCGCTGACGTCCTGTCCAACCACGAGATCCACAGCGTCGCCTTCGTCGGCTGCGGTGCTTCCATGTCCGACCTTTACCCCGCCAAGTACTTCCTGGCCAACAACACGGACAAGCTGAACGTTCAGATCTTCACCGCTAACGAGTTCAACTACGACACGCCTTCCTGGGTCAACGAGCACACCTTCGTGATCACCTGCTCCCTCGGTGGCTCCACGCCCGAGACCGTCGAGGCCAACAAGACCGCCAAGAAGCACAACTGCCCGGTCGTCTCCCTCACCAACAAGGCTGGCTCCGCTCTGACCGTCGACGCCGACCACGTCATCGTTCACGGCTTCCACGCCAACTTCGCTGCCAAGTGCGAGAAGCCCGGCTACGCCATCGCTCTTGCTGTCGAGATCCTTCAGCAGACCGAGGGCTATGACCACTACGAGGACATGATCACCGGCCTTACCAACGTCTTCGAGCTCTGCGAGAACGCCGCTCAGCACTGCAAGAAGCTCGCCAAGAAGTTCGCTGAGGACTTCAAGGACGACAAGATGATTTACTTCATGGCCTCTGGTGCCTCCGAGAAGATGGCTTACTCTCACGCCGCCTTCCTGTTCACCGAGATGCAGTGGATCGACGCCGCCGCCTACAACACCGGCGAGTACTTCCACGGCCCGTTCGAGGTTTCCACCGAGGGTAAGCCCTACGTCTTCTTCATGTCCGATGGCGCCACCCGTCCGATGGACGCCCGCGCCCTCACCTTCCTTGAGCGCATGGGCGCCAAGGTCGCTCTGATCGACTCCAAGGACTACGGCCTGGCCGACGCCGTGCCCGCGAGCGTCGTCACCTACTTCAACCCGCTGCTGCACCTCGCCGTTATGCGCGAGTACGGCAACCAGATCGCCGAGGCCCGTCAGCACCCGCTGACCATGCGTCGCTACATGTGGAAGCTTTCCTACTAATCACAAGTAAGTAGACCTTACGGGTTGATTGAGAGGGGATGGGGTTTGCGCCCCGTCCCCTTTTTGCTTTGGGGGCGTGTCTGTCGCGTCATAAAACCCCAGATAAAACCTACCAAAATAAACCTGTCCCTTCTTGGCAGGTAGGAGGAGATGCGTATGATCAAGGCAGTGCTGTTTGACATGGACGGCGTGCTGGTCGATACCGAGTGGTTCTACAACCGCCGCCGCGTGGCGTTTATGGAAGAGAAGGGGTTCCACTTTGACGAGATTCCCGATCTTTCGGGGTCTAACGAGCCGGCCATTTGGGAGGCGCTGGTGCCCGACGATGTTGAGCTGCGCGAGCGCCTACGCGTGGAGTACAAGCAGGTCTACAGCCCGGACCACCCCGTTCCGTATGCCGAGCTGCTCAACGAGCAGACGGAGCCGGTGATGCGTGAGCTGCATGAGCGTGGCGTGAAGTGTGCCATCGCGAGCTCGTCCTATCGCGAGTTGATCGACGAGCTGGTGGAGATTGCCGGTATCGCCGACGTGCTGGACTACACCATCAGCGGTCACGAGTGCAGTGCGTTTAAGCCCGACCCCGAGATCTACCTGCGTGCCATGGAGGCGCTGGGGGTGGAGCCTGCCGAGTGCCTGGTTATCGAGGATTCGCCTTTGGGGATCGAGGCTGGCAAACGTTCCGGCGCCCGCGTCCTGGCACTGCGTCCGCACGAGGGCGTCAACCTCGATCAATCGCGAGCCGATGCCGTTATTGATAATCTGACCGACATTTTGGCCGCTTTGTAGTGTCAATCCGCCGCGAGAAGCACGGGTTCAAACGTTTTTTGCGGTGGACTGGCTCAATTTGGTTTCGATTTTGGTGGCGCGCGCAGACGTGGTGTAAGAGCGTCCTGAGGTCCGTCGCTGCAAGTCCTGATGTTACTCCTTCTTGAGACCGCGCCTCTCGACTATCTCGTCCACTATCTCCCTGGCGCGCC
>JAXJNG010000018.1:0-19217 GCA_036312785.1 Collinsella sp. | reverse complement strand
GTAGCTCAGCTGGGAGAGCGCTTGACTGGCAGTCAAGAGGTCAGGGGTTCGATCCCCCTCGTCTCCACCCGAGCATTGAATGAGGCTCCAACGCAAGTTGGGGCCTTTTTTCATATAGGCACACAAGGTCAAAGGCGGCACCATGATCCTCCTGGTCGACAAGATCGAAAAAAGCTTCGGCGCGCGCGTCCTCTTTAGCGGCGCGTCCTTCCAGATCAACCCCGGCGAGCGCTTCGCGCTCGTGGGCCCCAACGGCGCCGGCAAAACCACCATGCTCAAGATCATCATGGGCATCGATAGCCCCGACGCCGGCCAGGTCCAGTACGCCAAGGACTGCCAGGTGGGCTATCTAGAGCAAGAAACCAACCTGGAGCAAAAGGACACCACCATCCTCGCCGAGGTCATGGCCGCCGCCAAGGAAATTCGCCGCATGGGCGAGCGCGCCAACGAACTTCAGGCCCAGATCACCGAGCTCTCGGAACAGGGCAAGGACGTCAACGCGCTCCTTAACGAGTACGGCCAGGTCCAGGACCGCTTTGAGCACCTGGGCGGCTACGAGCTCGAGAGCAACGCCCGCAAAATCCTGTCCGGCCTGGGCTTTAAGGTCACCGACTTTGAGCGCCCGTGCTCCGAGTTCTCGGGCGGCTGGCAGATGCGCATCGCGCTTGCCAAGCTCTTCCTGCGCCACCCCGACCTGCTGCTTCTGGACGAGCCTACTAACCACCTGGACCTCGAAAGCGTCCAGTGGCTGCGCGGCTTTATCGCCAACTACGACGGCGCCGTCCTCATCGTCAGTCACGACCGTGCCTTCATGGACGCCTGCGTCGACCACGTCGCCGCTCTCGAAAACCGTCGCGTGACCACCTACACCGGCAACTACAGCAGCTACCTCAAGCAGCGCGAGGACAACCTGGAACAGATGCGCGCCAAGCGAGCCGCCCAGGAGCGCGACATCGCCCACATGCAGGTCTTCGTTGACAAATTCCGCTATAAGCCCACCAAGGCCGCCCAGGCGCAGGAGCGCATCCGTAAGATCGAGCAGATTAAAAAGGAACTTGTCATCCTGCCCGAGGGCCACAAGCACATCGACTTTAAGTTCCCTGACCCGCCGCGCTCCGGCGACATGGTCGTCGGCCTGGAGGGCGTGTCCAAGTCCTACGGCAACAAGCACATCTACAGCGACATCGACCTCAAGCTCTACCGCGGCGAGCACGTGGCACTCGTCGGCCCCAACGGCGCCGGCAAGTCCACGCTCATGAAGATTCTCGCCGGCCTGGAGCCGCCCACTACCGGCACGCGCGACCTGGGCACCAACGTGGGTGTGGCCTATTACGCCCAGCACGCGCTCGAGGGCATGACCGAGTCCAATACCGTCCTGCAAGAGATCGACACCGTCACGCCCAAGTGGACCGTGCCGCAGCAGCGCAGCCTGCTGGGCGCCTTCCTGTTTAGCGACAACGATTCCATCGAGAAGCAGGTTCGCGTCCTCTCCGGTGGCGAAAAGGCGCGCCTGGCCCTGGCCAAGATGCTCGTGGCCCCCGAGGCGCTCCTGTGCCTGGACGAGCCCACCAACCACCTGGACATCGACTCGGTAGACATGCTCGAGAACGCCCTGCAAAACTTCCCCGGCACCATCGTGCTGATCAGCCACGACGAGCACCTGGTACGCGCCGTTGCCAACCGCGTCATAGACATCCGCGATGGCAAGGTCACGGTCTACGACGGCGACTACGACTACTACCTCTACAAGCGCGAGGACCTCGCAGCCCGCGCCGCCGCCGAGGCGGCAGGGGAGAGTGCACCGGCCACGGCCAAGTCCACCAAAGCCTGCGCCGCCCAGGCCGACACCCCCGCAGCTGCCCCCAAGCCTGCCGAGGGCAAAAAGACCAAGGAGCAAAAGCGCGCTGAGGCCCAAGCCCGCGCAGCGCTCAATAAAAAGCTCAAAGGCGTGCGCAACCAGCTTAAGAAGATCGAGACGGAGCTCGACAAAAAGCGTGCCCGCTATGACGAGCTTATGGAATTGATGGCAAGCGAAGAGCTTTATGCCGATCAGGATAAGTTCAACGCCGCGCTGGGGGAATATAACGGCCTTAAGCAAGAGCTACCCAAGCTCGAGGATGAATGGCTGGAGCTTTCCACCCAGATCGAAGAGGAGACCGCGCGTGAACTCTCGTAAGGCCGCTGCCGTGGCGATGAGCATCATCGCCATTGCCTGTCGCATCTGCGGCATCTTTATGAGCGCGATGACCGTGCTGCTGTGCTTTAGCGGCCTCACCGCCAAGTTGCAGATTGTGGGCTTTGTCGTCGAGCTTTCGCGCGCACTGCCGAGCGCCATCGCCGGCTACGGCGTCATCACTTCTCCCTTTGGCGGCGTGTTCCGCCTGGATTACGCCATCGTGGCCGTGATTCTATTTGTGGCCGATTACCTGCTCACGCGCGCCTCGCGCCGCGTCCGCTAGGGGATCGTTATGTCCAGCAGCTACTTCATGAACCTGCTCGCCAGCGCGGTCGCCGTCATCTTGGGCATCGTGATCCACGAGAGCGCGCACGCCGCCGCGGCATGGGCGCTCGGCGACAAGACGGCCCGCTCGCGTGGCCGTGTCTCGCTCAACCCGCTCAACCACATCGACCCATTCGGTACCATCCTCCTGCCGCTGCTCATGCTCGCCGCCGGCGGCCCGGTGTTCGCCTTTGCCAAGCCCGTGCCCGTCTACCTCAACAACCTCAAACATCCCAAGCGCGACGAGGTCCTGGTGAGCGCGGCCGGCCCCGCATCGAACATCGCCCTCGCGTGCCTCGCGGCCGCCCTCATGCGCGCAGCGTACGGCAGCCTCTACGCCAGCATGTCCTTTGCCGTGGCGCCCCAAATCATGAACTTCGGCGCCACGTTCATCGTGGTCAACCTGTCGCTCGCGTTCTTTAACCTCATCCCGATTCCGCCGCTCGACGGCTCGTCGATCATCGTCCCGTTCCTTAAAGGCAAGGCGCTCGCTAACTACTACCGTCTGCAGCAATACGCCATGCCGATCCTTATCATCGTGCTGTATCTGCTGCCCATGTGGACCGGCATCGACGTGATCGGCCGCTATTTCGACGTTACCGTGTATCCGCTGGCTGAGTGGCTGCTCGACTTCGCAATCGCCGGCATCTAGGGTAAACTTACAGGTCGACCATGCAAAACGGTCGCAACATGCACCCAAACCGCGCCGCGAAGGCGCCGTCAAAGGAGGTCGAAGATGTCGTATCGCGTGTCGACGCAGGTCTACAGCGGACCGTTCGACCTGCTGCTGCAGCTGGTAACCCGCCAAAAAGTAGATATCGGCGCCATCTCGATCAGCGAGGTGGCCGAGCAGTACCTAGCAGAGGCCGAGCGCATCGAGGCGCTGGACCTGGATGTGGCGAGTGACTTTTTGCTGGTCGCGGCAACCCTTTTGGACATCAAGGCCGCCTCGCTGGTGCCGCAGGAAGCTCCCAGCAAATCCGTCGACGATGACGAGGACGACGAAGACCTCGAGGAACTCAGCGCGCTCGACGGCGACGCCCTGCGCGAGGTCCTGATCCAGCGCCTGATCGCCTACAAGCAGTTCAAGGGCGCGGCGGCGGCCCTTGGCGCGCGCATGCAGGCCGAGAGCCGCATGCATCCACGCGTTGCCGGCCCCGACCCCGAGTTCTTGGGCCTTATGCCCGACTACCTGGCCGGCATTACCCTGCGCGGCCTGGCCGTCATCTGTGCCGACCTGGACGGCAAGCGCCAGACCTTCCTGCTGGAGGCCGAGCACGTGGCGCCGCATCGCGTGCCGCTCGATCTGACGGTGGCCTCGGTCGACCGCTTTACCATGGCGCACCAAACCTGCACCTTCCGCGAGCTGCTGGACAGCGACGCCACGACTGAGCAGCTCGTCGTCACCTTCCTTGCCATGCTCGAGCTCGCCAAACGTGGCTCGCTCACGCTGAGCCAGGACGAGATCTTTGGAACCATTAAAATCAACCGCGTCGAGGGCGCCGAGGCATACGTTCCCGGCGAGGGCCCCGAGCTCACCGAATAGGAGCGGCTACCATGTCAACCCTTTCCACGCTAGAGGCAAATAGCCTCAAAGGCGCCCTCGAGGCGCTGCTGCTGGTGTCGAGCGACCCGGTGAGTGCGCCCGCGCTGGCCGGTGCACTGGATATCGCCCCCGGCGAGTGCGCGTCGCTTTTGGCCGAGCTCAAGGTTGAGTACGAGGAGGCCAACCGCGGTTTTCAGCTGCGCGAGGTCGCCGGTGGCTGGCGTCTGTTTACACACCCTGCCTACCACGACGTGGTCGAGGCCTACGTGCTGAGCTGGGACACGCAAAAGCTGTCGCAGGCGGCGCTCGAGACCCTGGCCGTGATCGCCTATCACCAGCCCGTCACGCGTGAGGTGGTCAAGGGCATCCGCGGCGTCAACTCCGACGGCGTCATCGCGTCGCTTGTTGACAAGGGCCTGGTGCGCGAGCTCGGCCGCGACCCCGAGCGCGGTCAGGCCATCATCTACGGTACGACCAACGCCTTCTTGGAAAAGTTCGGTCTGCGCTCCACTCGCGACCTGCCCGATCTGGAGCAGTTTGCCCCCGACGAGCAGTCGCGACAGTTTATCCGCGAGCGCCTGAGCGGCCGCAGTATTCAGTCCACGCTCGAGGAGCAGGCCGAGGACCTGGACGAAGAGCGCGAATTGATCGATACCGATGTTGAGGACACCGATGGCGATGAGCTTCTGCCCACCGGCGATACCTCGGAGGACATGCATGACGAGGACTAACGAAGTAGAGGAGACGCGCGCCGCACGCGTCGCGGGTGCTACGGCGCCCACAGGCGGCGCCCAGCCCGTCTACCCGCACACCATGCGCCTGCAGCGCTTTTTGGCGCGCGCGGGCGTGGCGAGCCGCCGCGGCTCGGAGGACCTGATGACCGCCGGCCGCGTGACCGTCAACGGCCAGGTCGCGACCGAACTGGGCACCAAGGTCGACGTCGACCGCGACCACATCGAGGTCGACGGTATGCCCGTCAAACTCAACCAGGGCGCCGTATACCTGATGCTCTACAAGCCGACCGGCTACCTCACCACCATGAGCGATCCGCAGGAGCGCCCCTGCGTGGCCGACCTGGTGCCGCGCGACCGCTTTCCGGGGCTCTTCCCGGTGGGTCGCCTGGACCGCGACACCACGGGCCTTCTGCTCTTTACTACCGACGGCGACCTGTCTCAGGATCTGCTGCACCCCAGCAAGCACGTCTACAAGACCTACCAGGCGCTGGTGGACGGCCAGCTAACCGATCGCGATTTGGAACCGCTGCGTCGCGGCATCGAGCTCGACGACGGCCTGTGCCGGCCGGCGATCTGCCGCGTCATTACCGCGCGCGAGGCCGAGGCCGTGGCTCCGCAAGGCGTAAAGCCCGGCACCACCGCCGTGGAGGTCATCATCCGCGAGGGCCGCAAGAACCAGGTCAAGCGCATGCTGAGCAAGATCCACCATCCGGTGATCCGCCTGCATCGCTGTAACTTTGCCGGACTGGAGCTCAAGGACGTGGCCAAGGGCTCGTGGCGCGAGCTCACCGACCGCGAGGTGCAGATCCTCAAGGCCGGCGGCATCCCGCCCAAGCAGGCCAGCTCCAAGCGCGCCACCGCATCCGCGACTAACACCGCCAGCCGCACCCGCCACCACGGCAGCCACGGCTCCGCGCCCAAGCGCAACACCTACCGCGAGCGCTACACGGGTTAGCCAGTACACCAAGCAACAGCGCTCGCGTCCCATACCAGCACGTCAATCATCGAAAGGAAGCATTGCATGATCGTCGCCATCGACGGCCCCGCCGGTTCCGGCAAGTCCACCATCGCCAAGGAGATCGCCCGCCAGCTGGGCTTTAACAAGCTCGACACGGGCGCCATGTATCGCGCCGTCACATTCGCCGCGCTCGACCGCGGCATCGACCTGGACGACGAGGCGGCCATCGACGCCCTCGCCGAGCAGATCGAGATTCGCTTTACCAACGGCACCGGCGAAGACACGCGCCTGACCATCGACGGTAAGGATGCCTCGGCTGCCATCCGCACCCCGCAGGTCGACGCCAATGTGTCCAAGGTCTCGGCCTACCCGGGCGTGCGCGCCGCCATGCTCATCCACCAGCGTCGTGCCGCCGAGGACCGCGACATCGTCGCCGAGGGTCGAGACATCGGCACCGTCGTGTTCCCCAACGCGCAGGTCAAGGTGTTCCTGACCGCCGACCCGCGTGAGCGTGCCCGCCGCCGCGTGCTGCAGCGCCACCAAAACGATTCCCAGCCGCTCAGCACAGCGCAGCTCGAGGCCGAGGTCGACGAGACCCTCGACGCCCTCAAGCAACGCGATAAGCTCGACAGCAGCCGCGAGGTCGCGCCGCTCGTGCCCGCCGAGGACGCCGTGCACGTCGACTCCACCGCCCACACCATCGACGAGGTCGTCCGCATTATCGAGGACCTCATCAACCAAAGGAGGTAGCCCATGCGCCTGTTTAAGCAGACGCCCGAGGACTATTACAACGCCCCCTATGCAGAGTTCCCAGCGCTCATCCGCGGCACCGTCGTCGTAGTCATGGCCATCCTTTGGGCCTTCTCCAAACTCATGTGGCGCTGGAAGGTCGAGGACGCTGACCTGCTGTTTGAGCGCCAGGAAGGCCGCGGCAGCGTGGTCATCTGCAACCACACCTCGATGGCCGAGCTCCTGGCCGTTGAGACGGCGTTGTTCTTTGGGGGCCGCCGCATTCGTCCCATCTTTAAGTCCGAGTTCGCCAAGAGCAAGATTGTGCGCTGGGCCTTTAGCCGCGTTGGCGGCATCCCCGTGGAGCGTGGTACTGCCGATATGAAGTGCCTGCGCGCCGCTCAGCATGCGCTGCAGCGTGGCGAGGACGTCCTGATCTTCCCCGAGGGCACGCGCATCCGCTCGCGTGAGATCAAGCCCGAGGTCCACGGCGGTTTTGCGCTCATCGCCCAGATGGGCAAGGCGCCCGTCAACCCGCTCGCCATCTGTGGCTGGTCCGATATTACGCCTGCGGGCAAAAAGCTCATGCGCCCTAAAAAGTGCTGGATCCGTGCCGGCAAGGCCATCTCGCTATCCGATGCACCGGCCGAGCTCAAGCGCAAGGAGCGCCTGGCATGGTTTGAGTCCGAGGCCATGAACCGCGTCTACGCTATGCGCGACGACCTGTGCGCCGAGCATCCGGGAAGGTTCTAACCATGAGCGAGGAAGTCATGAACACTGCCGAGCCTGCGCCTGGCAAGGCAGACGCTCCCACCATCGAAATCGCAGCCCACGCCGGCACCTGCTACGGCGTACAGCGTGCGCTCGATATGGCGCTGGCCGCCGCCCCGCAGGCAGGGGAGAGCACTCAGGTCCATACCTTGGGTCCGCTCATTCATAACCCCATCGTGGTACGCGAGCTCGCTGAGGCAGGCGTTGGCTTGGCCGAGAACCTGGATAATGCCGCAACCGGCACCGTGATCATCCGCGCCCACGGTGTGGTGCCGCAGGTCATCGATGCCGCTCGCGAGCGTGGCCTTAACGTCATCGACGCCACCTGCCCTTACGTCAAGAAGGTTCACGTGGCAGCCGAGCGCCTGGTGCGCGAGGGCTACCACGTGGTGGTCGTGGGTGAGCCGGGGCATCCCGAGGTCGAGGGCATTCTGGGTCACGCCGGCGACGATGCGCAGGTCGTGAGTTGCGCCGCTGATGCGGACGCGCTGCCGTTCAAGGGCAAGGTAGGCCTCGTCGTGCAGACCACCCAGACCGCGCAGAACCTAGCCGAGGTCGTGGCAGCCATCACCCCGCGTGTGCAGGAGCTGCGCGTGATCAACACCATCTGCGCCGCCACGAGTGAGCGTCAACAGGCAGCAGCCACACTTGCCAACCGCTGCGACTGCATGGTAGTCGTGGGCGGCAAAAACTCGGGCAACACCCGCCGCCTGGCGCAGATTTGCGCAGACGCCTGCGAGCGCACGCATCACATCGAGGAAGCTTCCGAGCTCCAGGCCGCGTGGTTTACCGACGCCCACCACATCGGCATCACCG
This sequence comes from Collinsella sp., assembly GCA_036312785.1. Taxonomy (GTDB): domain Bacteria; phylum Actinomycetota; class Coriobacteriia; order Coriobacteriales; family Coriobacteriaceae; genus Collinsella. The sequence continues at coordinate 11,163 of JAXJNG010000018.1, read as the reverse complement.
CCGGAGCCTCCACCCCGCAAGAACACATCGAACGAGCCGTCGCTCGCATCAAGGAGCTTTACCACTAATCATGGACCAGACCGTACCCGCATACGCCGCCGAGGTGGCCGATTACGGGCGCAGCCGCGACCCCGAGCCGGGTGAGGGCGCGCTCGTAAAGAACGTGCGTCCCGAATCGCCCGCGTGGGATGTGGGTATCGAGCCGGGCATGCGCGTGCTCACGGTCAGCGGTGAGCAGCTTACCGACATGATTGTGTGGCTCTGGGAGGCCGACGATGATACCGTCGACCTCGAGGTTTTCGATCCGCGCGACAACACCGTCACTTCCGTCGAGCTCGACCGCTTCCCAGGAGAGGACTGGGGCCTTGAGTTCGATGGCCCCATCTTCGACGGCATGCGTACCTGTGTGAACGCCTGCGTGTTCTGCTTTATGACCATGCTGCCCAAGGGTGGCCGCTCCACGCTCTACATCCGCGACGATGACTATCGCCTGAGCTTTTTGCAGGGCAACTTCGTCACGCTCACGAACCTCACCGACGAGGACGTGCAAAACGTCATCCAACGCAACATGAGCCCCATGAACGTGTCGGTCCATGCCGTGAGCCCCGACGTCCGCCGTCGTATGATGGGCCGCAACGCCCAGCGCGGCATGGACGTACTCGAGGCCATCATGGCCGCCGGCATCGAGATTCACGCGCAGATCGTGTTGTGCCCCGGCATGAACGACGGCGAGGAGCTGGAAAAGACCCTGCGCTTTTGCGAGGAGCACGAGCAAATCACCAGCCTGGGCATTGTGCCGCTCGGTTTTACCAAGCATCAGAACCGTTTTAGCTGGTCCTACAGCGACAAGCCCGAGCTAGCGCGCGAGACCATTGCCATGATCCGACCGTTCCAGGACCGTGCCTTCGAGCGCTTTGGCCGCCACACCTTCCAGATGAGCGACGAGTTCTACTTGGATGCCGGCATCGAGCCACCCGAGGCGGACTTTTACGACGGCTACCCGCAGTACTACGACGGCATCGGTATGATCCGCTCCTATCTGGACGAGACCGACAACGTGCTCGCCGCCGATGCCGAGCGCCTGCGCCGAGTTCGCGAGGCAATCGCCGAGCGCAACCAGCGCCTTCTGTGCCTCTCCGGCGCCAGCGCTCGCGACACCGTGGCGCGCTTTGTGGAGTCGCCGCATGGTCTCGGCGGCACCGTCACAGCCATCAAGAACCGCTACTTTGGCGGCAACGTGGACGTGACCGGCCTCATCGTCGCGTGTGACATTCTGGAGCAGCTGCCCCAAGATCTGTCGGGGGTTATGCTCTTTGTGCCTAAGCTCATGTTCAACGCTGACGGCATGACGCTTGACGAGTATCATCGTGACGATTTACTCGCAAGCCTTACCAGTCGCGGCGCCGAGGTTCATGTGGTGTCGACCATGCCGCATGAGCTGCTCGATACCCTGGAGCACATCCTTGGCATTGTGCCTGCCGACTCTACTAATTCCGCTGACCCTATCCATTAAAGGAGAGCAGATGAAACCTATCGTCGCCGTCGTCGGACGCCCCAACGTGGGCAAGTCCACGCTCGTTAACCGCCTGGCCCAGACCTCGGACGCCATCGTCCACGAGTCACGCGGCGTCACGCGCGACCGCTCGTATCACACGGCCGATTGGAACGGCCGCGAGTTCACTATCGTCGACACGGGCGGCATCGAGCCGCTCAAGAGCGATGACGTCTTCGCCACGTCCATTCGCGACCAGGCCCTCGCCGCCGCCGAGGAAGCCGCCGTCATCCTGTTTGTGGTCGACGGCCGCACCGGCGTCACCGAGGAGGACGAGTCGGTCGCTCGCATGCTCAAGCGCTGCGACAAGCCGGTCTTTCTGCTGGTGAACAAGCTCGACAACCCCGATCGCGAGAATGACAACATCTGGGAGTTCTATTCGCTCGGCATCGGTGAGCCCACGCCGCTTTCGGCCCTTCACGGCCATGGTACGGGCGACCTGCTCGATGACATCGTGGCCCTGCTTCCCGAGGAAGAGGACGAAGTCGCCGACGAGTTCCCCGATGCGCTGAACGTGGCCATCATCGGCCGCCCCAACGCCGGTAAGTCCTCGCTGTTCAACCGCATCCTCGGCGCCGACCGCTCCATCGTCTCCAACATTGCCGGCACCACGCGCGACGCCATCGACACGGTCGTCGAGCGCAACGGCAAGCACTACCGCATGGTCGACACCGCGGGCATTCGCAAGAAGAGCACCGTGTACGAGAACATCGAGTACTACTCTATGGTTCGCGGCCTGCGCGCCATCGACCGCGCCGACGTGGCGCTGCTCGTCGTCGACGCCTCCGTGGGCGTCACCGAGCAGGACCAGAAGGTCATGGGCCTTGCCATCGAGCGCGGCTGCGCCATCGTGGTGCTGCTCAACAAGTGGGACCTGCTCGACGACGACCGCAAGCGCGAGGCCTGCATGGAGACCATCGACCGCCGTCTGGGCGTCATGGCTCCCTGGGCCCAGTACCTGCGCATCTCTGCCCTGACCGGCCGCAGCGTCGAGAAGATCTGGGCAATGGTAGACGCCGCCGAAAAGACGCGCTCGCAAAAGATCAGCACCTCGCGCCTCAACACGTTCCTCACCAATCTGCGCGAGTTCGGTCATACCGTGGTGGACGGCAAGCGCCGCCTGCGCATGCACTACGTGACCCAGACGGGCGTCAACCCGCCGACGTTCACGTTCTTCGTCAACCACAGCGATCTGGTCAACGACACCTATCAGCGCTACATCGAGAACCGCATGCGCTCGACCTTCGACTTTGCCGGCACACCCATTCGACTCTTCTTTAGGAAGAAGGAGCAAAAGGATGCATAATCCGATTCTGCTGACCGCCATCTGCGCCGTGGTCTCGTTCTTTATCGGGGCGATTCCGTTTGGCCTGATCCTGGGCCGCGTGTTCAACCACACCGACATTCGCAAGGCGGGCTCCGGCAACATCGGCACCACCAACGCACTGCGCGTAGCCGGCCCCAAGGTGGCCGCGCTCACGCTGCTGCTCGACTGCCTTAAGGGCGCCATCTGCGTCCTTATCGCCCGTCCGCTCATTGCCGACTTGGGCTATGGTTTTCCGCCGAGTATTATGGCCCCCGGCGCCGCCGGTGACTGGATGCTCGGCGTCATTTGCCTGGCAGCGGTGTGGGGCCATATCTTCTCGCCCTACCTCAACTTCCATGGAGGCAAGGGTATCGCCGTGGGTCTGGGCGTCATCCTCGCCTGGTACTGGCCCATCGGACTTTCGCTGCTGGGCATGTTTATCGTGGCCGTCGCCATCACCAAGTTTGTGTCGGTGGGCTCGCTTGCCGCGGCCGTCGGTCTTCCCATCGCTGCCTGCGCGGTCTTTCCGTACAGCAGCCTCGGACTTAAGTTTTGCATGGCGCTGATCGGCATTACTGTGGTGTGGGCCCATCGTGCGAACATCAAAAAGCTCATGACCGGTAAGGAGTCCAAGCTCTCGTTTACCAAGCGCGTCACCGAGCCCGACGATAAGTAGGAGGGAGTCATGAATGTTGCGCTAATTGGCTCCGGCTCATGGGGAACCGCCGTCGCTGGCCTTGCCGCCGCGCGAGCCGAGCGCGTGACCATGTGGGCCCACAGCGATCAGACGGCCGCCGGCATTAACGGCGAGCACCGCAACCCACGGTATCTGGTGGGATACGAGCTGCCGGACAACGTGGTAGCAACGACCGAGCTCGCCCAGGCGCTCGACGGTGCCGATGCGATCATCTTTGCCGTGCCCTCCACGCACTTGCGCGACGTCTGCCACCATGCCGCGCCCTTTATCGCCGCCGATACTCCGGTACTCTGCCTCACCAAGGGCATTGAGCCCGAGTCCGGCCTGCTCATGAGCGAGGTCATCGCCAGTGAGATCGGCAACGAGACGCGTGTGGCGGCACTCTCGGGCCCCAACCATGCCGAGGAAATTTGCCGCGGCGGGCTCTCTGCCGCCGTCATCGCCAGCGAGGATCCGCAGGTAGGGGAGGCCTTTAAGGACCTGCTTCTATCAACGGCCTTCCGCATTTATCTGTCGCAAGACATGACCGGTGTCGAGGTCTGCGGCGCCATGAAAAATGTCATCGCCATCGTGTGTGGCATCTCCGCCGGCACCGGCGCCGGCGACAACACGCTCGCCCTCATCATGACGCGCGGCCTGGCCGAGATTAGCCGTCTGGTGCATGCCCGCGGCGGTCAAGCTATGACCTGCATGGGACTTTCCGGCATGGGCGACCTCATTGCCACCTGCACCTCGGAGCATTCGCGCAACCGCACCTTTGGCTACGAGTTTGCCCACGGCGTGTCGCTCGACGAGTATCAGACGCGCACGCATATGGTGGTCGAGGGCGCCGTCGCGGCCCGCAGCGTCAGCGAGCTTGCCCGTTCGCTGGGCGTAGACATTCCGCTCACCTTTGCCGTGGAGCAAACGCTCTACAACGGTGTTACTTTGGATAGGGCGCTCGAGATTCTTACCGATCGCGTCCCTTCTCAAGAGTTCTACGGACTCACCGACTAGCGCAGAAAGGCTACTACCATGGGTTCCATCAAAATCGCTCCGTCCGTCCTTTCGGCCGACATGGCCAACCTCAAGGGCGAGCTCGACAAGATCGCCGGTGCCGACTACGTACACTTTGACGTTATGGACGGTCACTTTACCGGCAACCTCACCTTTGGCGTTGACATCCTTAAGGCCGTCAAGCGCTCCACCGATGTACCGGTCGACGCGCACCTCATGGTGTCGAACCCCGACGAGACGGTCGATTGGTATGCCGACGCCGGTGCCGACATGATCACCGTGCACTACGAGGCTTCCACGCACCTGCACCGCACGCTCACGCATCTGCAGCAGCGCGGCGTCAAGGCCGGCGTGGTGCTCAACCCCGCCACCCCCGTGTGCGTGCTCGAGAGCATCATCGACGTTGTCGACATGGTGCTGCTGATGAGCGTGAACCCTGGCTTTGGCGGCCAGAGCTTTATCCCTGGTACAATCGCCAAACTGCACGAGCTTACGGCCATGTGCGAGCGACATGGCGTGTCGCCCATGATCGAGGTCGACGGCGGCATCTCTTCCAAAAACATCGCCGAGGTCGTCAAGGCCGGCGCAAATGTCCTGGTGGCCGGTTCCGCCGTATTTAAGTCCGAAGATCCCGCCGCCGAGGTTGCGCTGCTGCAGAAGCTGGGCAACGAGGCTGCACAGGAGGCATAAACCCTTATGACCGCAGGTCAAAACCGCATACCCGTGAATCTTGACTATGCCGCCTCGACGCCCATGCGCGCCGAGGCGCTCCTTGCGCAGCGCGAGTACGACGACAGCGAGCTTGCCGGCGTCAACCCCAACTCGCTGCACTCGCTCGGCCGCAAGGCTGCCGCGCGTCTGGAGGTTGCACGTCGCGAGATCGCCCGCAGCTTTGGCGCGCGCGTTCGCCCGTCTGAGATTGTTCTGACCAACGGCGGCACCGAAGCCAACCAGCTGGCGCTACTCGGTCTTGCCGAGGGTACACGTCAGCGCGACCGTAAGCGTAACCGCGTGATCGTATCTGCCATCGAGCACGATTCGATTCTGGACAACCTGCCGCTGCTGCGTGCCGCAGGCTTTAGAGTCGACCTGGTGCAGCCCTGCCGCATGGGCTACATTGAGCCTGCCACGCTTGTCGAGCTACTAGGCGACGACGTGGCGCTCGTGAGCATCATGGTTGCCAACAACGAGACCGGCGTGGTGCAGCCCATCCGCGAGCTTGCCGCGGCCGCGCATACCGTGGGCGCCCTGTTCCACACCGATGCCATCCAGGGGTATCTGCATATTCCGCTCGATGTTACCGAGCTGGGAGTTGACGCCATGACCGTTGCTGCGCACAAGATCGGTGGCCCCGTGGCATCCGGCGCGCTCTACCTTAAGAACCGCACGCCGCTGCGCCCGCGCATCTTTGGCGGCGGACAGGAAGCCGGACGTCGCGCCGGCACGCAGGATCTGCGCACGCAGCTCGCCTTTGCCGCTGCCGCCCGCACGCTGACGCTCCATGTGGCCGAGGAGCGCGAGAAGCTGCAAGCCCTTTCCGACAAGCTCTACGCCAAGCTTACGGCCCATCCGCGCATTCACGCCACCATGGGCGACTATGCGCATGCCGACCGTCTGCCCGGCATGGTATCGATCTACATTGACGGCATGGACTCCGAGGAGCTCATCATCAAGCTCGACGCCGCCGGCTTTGAGGTATCGGCCGGTTCTGCCTGCTCGAGCGGCAGCATGGACCCGAGCCATGTTCTCAGCGCCATGGGCATTGGTCGCGAGCAGGCATTGGGCGCTCTGCGTATCTCGTTTGATGACCGTGTGAACCCTGCCGACCTGGACGACTTTGCCCAGACGCTGCTCTCGATCGTGGGTGCCGCATGATCGTCGCCGAGTTTGAACGTGCGCTGCTGGCGCGCTACCCCAAGGCGGACGCCGAGGGCTGGGATCACGTAGGTCTCTCCGTTGGCGATCCCGCTGCCGAGATTACCGGCGTTGCCTGCGCGCTCGATGCCACCGAGGCAAATGTTCGCCGTGCACAAGAAGCCGGTGCCAACGTTCTGCTGACGCATCATCCCATATACATCAAGGCGCCCGAGGCGTTTTGCCCAGCTGATGCCGCACGCCCCCAGTGCAGCGCGGCACTCTACGAGGCAGCGCGTTGCGGCGTGAGCATCATTTCGCTCCACACCAACCTGGACCGCTCGCACGAAGCCCGCGTCTGCCTGAGCGAGCTGCTGGGTGCCGCACCCGTGAGCTCACTGGAGCACGTGGACGACCCCGAGTCCACCGGCCTGGGTGCACTCGCGACCCTCAACAACCCCTGTAGCCTGCGCGATCTCGCCGCCCGTGCCGCCACGGCATTTGGCAGCGACCCGCGTGTGTGGGGCGAAGCCGAGCACGCGTGCCGAACCGTCGCTATTTTGGGCGGCTCCCTGGGCGACTTTGGAGAGCTCGCCATCGCCGCAGGCGCAGATGTTGTCGTGACGGGCGAGGCGGGCTACCACGTGGCGCAAGACCTTGCCTTGCGCGGGCTGTCGGTGATCTTGCTCGGCCACGACCGCTCTGAGGAGCCGTTCGTTGATATATTGATGAACTCTGCAGTTGACGCCGGGGTCGACCCCCGTCATGCGATTAAAATACTGAACCCTTGCCAATGGTGGACTGTGACAAAAGGAGAGAACTTATGAGCGCCGGCGCTACGCTACTCAAGCTGCAACAGATCGATTTGGAGCTCGCCCGCAACAAGAGCGAACTTGCCAATATGCCGGAGCTCAAGGAGCTCGCTTCCAAGCGCAAGACCTATGTGAAGCTCAAGTCCGAGATGACCAAGCTCTACGCCCAGCGCAAGGATCTGGACATTGAGCTCGACGATCTCAACACCACCGAGATTCAGACCAACAACGCCATCGAGGCTGCCAAGAAGCGCCATGTCGACGGCTCCGACTACCGCGAGGTTCAGGACCTGGAGAATGAACTCGCCACCCTGGCCAAGCGTCTGGACAAGATTGAGCACACCCGCAAGGACGTCGTTGTCGCCCATAAGGAGGCGCTCGAGCGCGAGGCCCGCGCGCAGGCAATCATCGCCAAGTTCGAGGAGGGCGTGAAGGCCGATACCAAGGCCGCCCGCGCCAAGGCTGCCGACCTTCAGGCTCAGATTGACGCCGCCACTAAAGAGCGCACCGCGCTTGCTGCCACGCTGCCGGCCGACGTGCTCACCGACTACGAGCGTCTGCTCAAGCAGTTCCGCGGCCTGGCCGTCGAGACCATCCAGGGCAACATCCCCACGGTCTGTCACACCGCGCTGCAGGCATCGTCCATGAGCGACCTGAACCACGACGGTAGCGAGATTACGCACTGCCCGTACTGCCACCGCCTCCTGGTGCTCCCGAGCAAGGAAGCTTAAACGATGGCGGCACCCAACAATTCAATACAACTTGAGGGAAATACGATCCTGCTGGGCATTACCGGCGGGATCGCCGCCTATAAGTCGTGCAATATCGTGCGCCTGCTGCAAAAGCGCGGCGCGCGCGTCAAGGTCGTTATGAGCGAGCATGCCACCGAGTTTGTGGGGCCGCTTACCTTCCGCGCACTCACCAATGAGCCGGTCGCGGTGGGCCTATTCGACGATCCCTCCGACCCCATCCACCACATTTCGCTGGCGCAGGAGCCCGATCTGGTGGTCGTGGCGCCCGCGACGGCCAATATCATCGCCAAGATGGCCAACGGCGTCGCCGATGACCTCATCTCCACCACGCTGCTTGCGACGCCGCGACCCATCGTGATCGCACCCGCTATGAACAACGGCATGTGGAAGGCGCCGGCGACGCAGGCCAACATGGCCACGCTGCGCGAGCGCGGTGTCCATGTGGTGGGTCCGGGCAGCGGCTACCTTGCCTGCGGCGACGTGGACACGGGACGCATGAGCGAGCCCGAGGACATCGTAGAGGCTGTCTGTGAGGTGCTCAACCCCGCGCCACAGGACCTGGCGGGTAAGCGCATCGTAATTACCGCCGGTCCCACGCACGAGCCGATCGACCCCGTGCGATTCATTGGCAACCGCTCTTCGGGCAAGATGGGCATCGCCCTGGCGGGGGAGGCCGCACGCCGCGGCGCTGCGGTCACGCTCGTGTTGGGACCGACATCACTCGATGTGCCCTGCGGCGTGGAGTGCGTGCGCGTGCAGACCGCCGCAGAGATGCTCCAGGCGGCCCTGAGCGCCTTCCAGACGGCCGATGCGGCAATTTGTGCGGCCGCCGTCGCCGACTACACCCCCGCGGCCCCTGCGGACCATAAGCTCAAAAAGGCCAACGAGCGCCTGGATCGCATCGAACTGGTCGAGACGGTCGATATTTTGGCCGAGCTCTCGCGCCAGAAGGGCGAGCGATGCGTGATCGGATTTGCGGCCGAGACCGATAACGTTGTCGAGTACGCAGAGCGCAAATTGGCCCGCAAGGGGTGCGATGTAATAATCGCCAACGATGTCTCACGCACCGATTCGGGCTTTGGGACCGACACCAACAAGGCCTGGATTGTGAGCACAACGGGTACGCAAGAACTTCCCGTACTAACAAAACCCCAGCTCGCAGATACAATTTTGGACTTGCTTCAAAAATTGTAAAAAAGTTCTTGCACAAGTCTAAAGTTTCGGGTTAATATACTCCCTGTTGCGAGCGAGAGCAGAGCAACAAACAAAAGCTTCGGGACGTGGCGCAGCTTGGTAGCGCACTTGACTGGGGGTCAAGGGGTCGCTGGTTCGAATCCAGTCGTCCCGACCAGAAGTTTGCAGGTCAGGCACCTAGTGCCTGACCTTTTTTGTTTTAAGCAATTGCTTAATTTTGATTAATCAACAGGGTGCCAAAAATCTACCTACGCGATAATCGCCTTTTGCGGCTACTTGCGCGTTTTGCACGCGCTTGAGCCGATTTATTAACGCGATGTGAATCTACATACGCGTAGTTGGTATACAGCCGAGTACGGGCTGTATTTATCGCGGCGATTTACACAGATATAGCGACTATAGTGAACAAGCGTGTCGCAGTATTTATTCCAGTAGTTCACTTGATCGGTGGACAAGTGGGCTGCTGCAACGAAACGCCAAGCGGGATGGGCTCTATACGAGGACGCCGCAGGGGTAATGGCGGGGGAGTGCGGCGGGCGCTCTGAGAGCCGCTGTATGACCCCATTTCACCTCAACCCGACAACTATGCTTCAAGACGAGAATCGTTCGTTTGGTTGCCAAAAGAAAAGCCCGCACAGCCTGTGCGGGCTTAACAGCTGAGGCTAGAAGCACCAGGCGGGGCGGACGCAATTCGAGACCGTCGCATTGTCACTGATCGCCGGATCGCCGCCGGCGTGGACACGGAGGAAGAACGTAGAGTGGTCCGGACGCACCGAACGTTCCCACCAATAGCTGCCACTGGCAATGGCAGGGTTGTCCGAATAGCTATTCATCACCTTGCCCTTGAAGGCCTCGTACTGGGTTCCCTCGGAGGAGCTCCAGGGGTAGTCGGAAGCCCAATAGGAGGTGGGGACGATCTCGGAGTAGCTGAGCAGAAACAGCTTGTCGGAGGTAGCCGTCACGGCGGCATTCTTGTTCGCGTTACCGCCGCCGACGTTGTTCGTGAGCTTCCTAACCAATTTAACCTTGGATTGGAAATCGGCGGGCATCAGGTTCCAGATCTCGCCCGAATTCATCTTCGCACGGAGTTCGGATGCCTCCCATCCGCCATCGCTGGTTTTCATGGCGTTCATGCGGGACGAAATATCCGTCGAGGTGGTGAGGAACGTCAGTCCCGCCTTGCCGGTGCCGTCGGCCAAGTCGTCGTGGTTGATGCCGATGATACGGTACTCGAGCGTCTGTCCGTCCGTCAGCTTCATCGAGAACTTCGTTCCCGCATCCATCGCGGCCTTTGCCTTGGCGTACGCCGGCGATGCCTCGCCCTTGGAGGCGATGTCCTCGGCAACCGCTTTCTGCTCCTCGAGCGTCCAGTCCTTCGCGTCCTTGGCGACGGCCGCCTGGACGGTCGCGGAATCGGCCCCGGCGGAGCCTCCACCGGACGCGCCTCCCTCTACGCCGCCGGTCGTCCCGTTGTTCACCGTATTGCCGACCAAGTTGAACTGGTTTCGGATGGCCCCCGCCACGCCGGGTCCCGCGAACACGATGACCAGGCCGATGATCGCGATGATCAGGACGTACTCGATGACACTTTGCCCTCGGAGAAGAGTACCTCTAGGAGATACCCCCCCCCCGAAGGTTAATTGCCGCTGCATGCATATGCGGCTCCCTTCGCTCAGGGTTTGTAGATACGGCTCGAGGGTAGGGCTATTTCAGATTTCTGCACCGGTCTTGCCGCTGCGGCAACGGAGCTCGTAGGGGAGTGTGGCAGGTGCTCTGAGAGCCGCTGCATGGCCCCATTTCCCCTCAACCCGATTACCTGTGCCACGAACTTCAAACCGTTCGTTCGGTTGCCAAAAGAAAAGCCCGCACGACTTTCCAGTTGGGTGCAGATGAATATTTGACGAAGCCGTGCAGAAAAGACCGACTTCTCGCCAGGGTATCCAATATTCTCAAAAGGTATGAAGGTCGTACCAACCTCATAGAGGGATTGGACTTCTTGT
>JAXJNG010000017.1:0-8449 GCA_036312785.1 Collinsella sp. | reverse complement strand
CACGTCCCGGGCCCTCTACGGGGCAGGGGCTGACGGCCGTCCGGGGCGGTCGGCCAGCGACCACCGGTACGGCTCAATCGTATAACCGTGCAACGGAAAAGAGCCGCCCTTTCGGACGACTCAAACTGTAATGGGGCTATTTTAGCTACCCTTTGGCTGACGGTGAATGAATTAGGCCGAATGAATCTCAACCGATATATAGGGGTAGCTAAAATAGCCCCGTCCCAAATTGACTACCAATGCCGTGTCGGACGGAAGGCAGCAACCCCCCCCGTCCAAAAAAGACTAGTTATTGAAGCGGGATTGGCGGCCGAAGGAAAGGGCGGTGTCGCCGAATTTGTCTCGGACGGCGTCGATGGCGACGGAGAGGTCGCGGCGGTCGCTGGATTGGGCTCCGCGGTCATCGATCTCGCCGAACAGGTCAGTCTGGATGCCGCCTTGGTGGTCGAAGTCGCTCATGCCGATGCCCGCTAAGCGAACATGCATGCCATCCTGCCAGATGTTGTCGAGCAGTTCGAGTGCAACCGCCACGAAGATGTTCTCATCGTCGGTCGGATGAGGCAGCCGGCGCTGTGCCGTACGCCCGCTGCCATACGAATACTTAAGCTTGAGCGTTACCGTGGCACCCGTCAGCCCCTGACGGCGCAGGCGGCGTCCCACTGACTCTCCCAACAGCGCAATCGCCGCCTCAATATCCCCACGCTCAGTCAAATCTTTCGCAAAGGTGCGTTCATTGCTGACCGACTTGACCTCGCGCTCTTCATCGAGACTCGTGACTTCAGAGATTTCGAGTCCCAGCGCACGCTGGCGCATGCGTTCGCCGTTGACGCCAAAAATAGAGGACAAGGTGGATTCCGGTGCACGTGATAGCTCGCCGAGGGTGTAGATGCGCATGCGGCGCAGTCGCTCCTCGGCCGAGCGCCCGATGCCGCTCATGGCAGATACCGGCAGCGCGGCCAAAAAGCGCTGCTCGGTTCCGGGGCGCACGATGGTCAGCCCAAACGGCTTATCCCGCTCGCTTGCAATCTTTGCGACCGTCTTGTTGCAGCCCACGCCAATGGAGCAGGTCACTCCCAGCCCTGCCACGCGGTCGCTTATACGCCGCGCAACCAGCAGCGGGTCTTCGGGCGCAAAGCGACCCGGTGTGATATCGATAAAGGCTTCGTCGATGGATACGCGCTCAACGCGCGGGGTCTCGTCGGCGAGAATCGCCATGACCTGCGCGCTGACCTCGCGGTAGCGATTAAAATGCCCATGCGTCCAAATGGCTTGCGGGCACAAGCGCCGCGCCTCGGCCGAGGCCATGGCAGAGTGCACGCCAAAGCGACGTGCCTCATACGAACACGTGGACACGACGCCACGCGAATCGGCGTCTCCGCCCACGATGAGCGGCTTTCCGCGCCATTCGGGATGATCGAGCATCTCCACGCTCGCAAAAAACGCATCAAGGTCCATCAGGCCCACCGCCGGACCCGTCCAGGGCGGCGGCGTGACGCCCATGGCATCCTCATAACCGTATGTATGTTCGCGTCTTTCCATGTCATGAGTATACCGCGCAGCTCATGTGGGGTGCGTGTATGTGCTTGCAAATCCTGAATTCTTGTCTAAGATATGGATTTGCCCTCGACTACACCGAAGAAGTTGGTCTCACGGACTTCACCTGCCCGCGTCGATGGCGTATTATGTTCAGCTGTTTGTTTGTAGTTGCAGCCTAAAGCTGCTTGGTTGGAGGAGTTTCCTTTGGCAGTCAAGATTCGCCTTGCTCGTCACGGCGCTAAGAAGCGTCCGTACTACCGTGTCGTCGTCGCCGATTCCCGCGCCCCGCGTGACGGTCGTATCATCGAGGAGGTTGGCCGCTACAACCCGATGACCGCCCCCAAGACCATCAACCTCGACCTCGAGAAGATCGCCGACTGGCAGTCCAAGGGCGCTCAGCTCACCGACGCCGTCGCCGCTCTGGTCAAGGCCGCCAACGAGGGCGAGAAGACCGAGACCGTCGTCAAGAAGTCCAAGAAGCAGCTCGCCAAAGAGGCCGAGGCCGCTAAGGCTGCCGCTGAGGCCGCTGAGGGCGCCGAGGAGTAAATCGTGCCTGAGGTTGACGCTGCACAGCTCGAGGGTGAGGCAATGCTCTCAGATCGCATCGCCGATCTCGTCGAATATCTCGTTGTTCAGATCGTCGACGACCCGGATTCCGTGAGCCTTGAGGTCATCGATGGTGACGACGCCTCTACGATTGAGGTTTCGGTCGCCGAGGATGACGTCGCTAAGGTCATCGGCCGTCGTGGCCGTACCATCAAGGCCATTCGCACGCTCGCCCGTGCACTGGCCGCTCGCCTCGACACTGCTGTCGAGGTAGAGGTTCTGGGCTAGGACCTTGAGGTCCCAGTACAAAAACATCGCCCGTGTGGTCAAGCCGCACGGAAGGAAGGGGGAGGTCCTCGCGCAGCCGCTGCGGGGGCTTCCTTCTGTATTAGAGCCTGGTATGCGCGTCGCCCTGACGCCGCCGGCGCTCAAGCGCGACCGCTTTTGCACGGTCGTGTCCGTCACCGATACGGGCGATGGCGATCTGGTCTCGTTTGAGGGCATTGACGACTTGACGGCCGCCGAGGGCATCACGGGATGCTACGTGCTGGCAAATCGTGACGACTTTGAGCTCGATTCGCTCGATGCTGCCTATACCGACCTGATGGGTCGCGAGGTGGTCGACGAGCGCTTCGGTTCGCTCGGCACGATCGTCGAGATCATGTCGACGCCCGCTAACGATGTTTGGGTTGTCGAGGGCGATCGGTACGGCGAGGTGCTGATTCCCGTGATCGAGCAGGTTGTGCTCGATCTTCCCGACACAGGAACAATTTCCGTCCACGTTATGGACGGCCTGATTGATATGGACAAGTAGGGAGGACAACATGCTGATCGAGACCCTTTCGGTCTTTCCCGAGATGTTTGAGCCCGTCATGTCCACATCGATTTTGGGCCGCGCCCGCAAGGCCGGCCTTTTTGATTTTAAGGCGTATAACCTGCGCGACTGGACGCACGACCGTCATCGTACCGTCGATGACGAGCCGTACGGCGGCGGGCAGGGCATGCTCATGAAGGTCGAGCCTATCGCAGAGGCCATCGAGGCCATTAGCGCAGAGGGTCCCAAGCCCACTGTGGTGTTCTTTACCCCCTGTGGCGAGCCTTTTACACAGCATGTGGCCGAGCGCCTGCTCAAAAGTGAGCGCCTGCTGTTTGTGTGCAGCCGCTACGAGGGCGTCGACGAGCGTGCGTATGCGTATGCCGATGAGCGTCTGTCGATCGGCGACTATGTGCTCACGGGTGGCGAACTTCCCGCTATGGTCGTTGCCGATGCCGTCGTACGCTTGATTCCCGGCGCCCTGGGCGACGAGATGAGCAATGTGGACGAGTCGTTCTCGACCGCCGAGGACGGAGGCCTGCTCGAGTACGCGCAGTACACCCGTCCCGCCGAGTTCAACGGCGAGGGCGTGCCGCCAGTGCTCGTGAGTGGCGATCACGCCAAGGTCGACGCTTGGCGCCGCAAGAACGCCATCGAGCGCACCTGCCGCTGGCGTCCCGATCTGATCGAGACGGCGCGCCTTACGCCCCAGGAGCGTGCGTACGCGCAGGAGATTTTGGACGCTTCGTATTCGCAGAGCGAGGAGTGAGTATGGTTCCTACGCAACATTCCGCGTTGAGGGGCGCTTTTGAGTGGATCGCGGTCATCGCGATCGCGCTCGTGGCCACCTTCCTGATCCGCACCTTTGTGGTCGAGCCCTTTGTGGTGCCCACCGGCTCTATGGAGGACACGATCGAGATTGGCGACCAGATCCTGGCACAAAAGGTGAGCCTTGAGCTCGGTCAGCCCGTCAAGCAGGGCGATATCGTGGTGTTTCACAACCCCGATGGCACCTCCGAGCATGATGTTCTTGTCAAGCGTGTTATTGCCACGGCCGGCCAGACGGTCGACCTGCAGGATGGCAAGGTGGTCGTTGACGGCCAAGCGCTCGACGAGGACTATACGACGGGCATGAGCTGGCCGCTTTCGGTCCAAGCGCCCGGCGCTCAGGTAAGCTATCCCTACACCGTTCCCGACGGGTGCGTGTGGGTGATGGGCGACAACCGCGAAAACTCTGCCGACTCACGCTACTTTGGTCCCGTCGATCGCTCTGATTTGATCGCTGTGGCGCTTGTGCGCTACTGGCCGCTCAACCGCATCGGCGCTATCGACTAAAAACCGCTATAGTACAGTACCTAACCGTGTAATCGTTTCGACGAGGGGATATTAGAGGCATGAACGCTTCATCGCTTTCCTTCCAAGACATCATCCTGCGCCTCCAGCAGTACTGGGGCGAGCAGGGCTGCGTCATTATGCAGCCCTATGACTCCGAGGTCGGTGCCGGTACCTTCCACACCGCGACCACGCTGCGCTCGCTCGGTCCCGCCGAGTGGCGCACCTGCTATGCTCAGCCTTGCCGCCGTCCTGCCGACGGCCGCTACGGCGAGAACCCCAACCGCATGCAGCACTACTATCAGTTCCAGGTGCTCATCAAGCCCTCTCCGGTCAACGCCCAGGAGCTCTACCTGGGGTCTCTTGCCGCTATCGGTCTGGATCCCAACGACCATGACGTCCGCTTTGTCGAGGACGACTGGGAGAGCCCGACCCTTGGCGCCTGGGGCCTTGGCTGGGAGGTCTGGCTCAACGGCATGGAGGTCACGCAGTTTACGTACTTCCAGCAGGTGGGCGGCATCGAGGTCGACCCCGTGCCCGTCGAGATCACCTATGGCCTGGAGCGTATCGCCATGTACGCCCAGGGCGTCAACTCGGTCTACGACCTGGTGTGGAGCTATCTGCCCGACGGCACGCCCATGACCTATGGCGACGTGTTCCTCGAGAACGAGCGCGAGTTCAGTGCCTATAACTTTGAGGTCGCCAACGTCGAGATGATGCGTCAGAAGTTTGACGACTACGAGGCCGAGTGCCATGCCTGCCTGGAGCGCAAGCTTCCGCTGCCGGCGTACGATTGCGTCATGAAGTGCAGCCATGCCTTCAACCTGCTCGATGCCCGCGGTGCGCTGTCCGCAGTCGAGCGTGCCAACTACATCCTGCGCGTCCGTGCCGTCGCCAAGGCGTGCTGCGAGGCCTATATGGCCGAGGTCGCCGGAGTCAACGAGAATGCCGACCAGGAAGGCGAGGTGGCGTAAGCCATGGCAGACGCTAAAGATTTCCTGTTTGAGATCGGTACGGAGGAAATGCCCTCCGCACCGCTGAACAATGCCGTCAAGCAGCTTGGCACCATGATCGCCAAGGGTCTCGACGAGGCCGGTCTGGCCCACGGCGAGGTCCGCGTGATCTCGAGCCCGCGCCGTCTTGCCGCGCTCGTGGCTAATGTCGCCACCGCGACCGACGAGGTTCACGAAGTCAAGCGCGGCCCTGCGGCAAACATTGCCTTCGATGCCGACGGCAACGCCACTAAGGCCGCCCAGGGCTTTGCCCGCAAGTGCGGTGTGGCTGCCGAGGACCTGGTCCGTCGCGAGGACACCGACGGTCGCGAGTATGTCTTTGCCGAGAAGAACATTCCCTCCGCACCGGCTACGCCGATTCTGACCGCTCTGTGCGAGAAGACCATCGCCGGCCTGCAGTGGCCCAACTACCGCAGCCAGCGCTGGGGTCACGAGCATGCGACTTTTGTTCGTCCGGTCCGCTGGATCTGCTGCCTTTTGGGCGAGGATGTTGTGCCCGTGTCGTTTGCCGACGTGACGAGCGGCAACACCACGCGCGGTCATCGTGTACTTGGCCCTGGCGACCATGTGGTTGCCAGCCCCGCCGTCTACGAGCAGGTGCTCGAGGACGCCGGCGTGCTTTCTGCCGAGCGTCGTCGCGAGGCCATCCTTGCCGGTATCGCCGAGGTCGAGGCCGCTCGCCCCGGCTGTCATGTCGACACGCCCAAGAAGGTCTTTGAGGAGGTCATTAACCTCTGCGAGTGGCCGACGGTGCTCGTCGGTACCTTCGATGAGGAGTTCCTCAAGGTCCCGCATGAGATCATCTGCGAGTCCATGCTCACTAACCAGCGCTACTTTCCGATCTATGACGGCGAGGGCAAGCTCACGCGTGAGTTCGTGGTCGTCTCCAACAGCAAGCCCGAGAATGCCGAGCGCGTGATCGACGGTAACGAGCGCGTCGTGCGCGCCCGTCTGGACGACGCAAAGTTCTTCTACGAGGAGGACCTGAAGATCTCCCTCGACGAGTTCCGTGAGCGCCTGGCCAAGGTTGCCTTCCAGGAGAAGCTCGGTAGCGTGCTCGCCAAGTCCGAGCGCATCGAGCAGCTCGCGCTCGCTATTGCCCGTGAGGCACACCTGGGTGCTCATCTGGCAGCTGACGCCGGCCGTGCCGCGCACCTGTGCAAGGCCGACCTGGTGTCCAACGCCGTCGTCGAGTTCACGAGCCAGCAGGGCGTGATGGGCGGTTATTACGCGACCGCGATGGGGGAGAACGACGAGGTCGCCCACGCCATTCGCGATCACTATCGTCCCCGCTTTGCCGGTGACGAGCTGCCCGAGGGCACCGCTGGCTGCATCGTGGCCTGTGCCGACAAGCTCGATACCATTGCCGGTATCTTTGCCATCGGCGAGCCCCCGACCGGCTCCTCCGACCCCTATGCGCTGCGTCGTGCCGCTATCGGCATCATCAACATCCTGCGCGACCGCCTGCCGATCAACCCCACGTCGCTTATCGACTTTGCGCTCGAGCTCTATAGTGAGCAGGGCATTGAGTTTGACGCCGCCGAAGTCGCCCAGCAGGTTCGCGACTTCTTCCATGGCCGCCTGGTGAGCATGGCCCGCGACGAGAAGATCCCGGCCGATACCGTTGCTGCCGTCTCCGCGGTGCGCATCATCGCCCCGTCCGTCTTCTTCGCCCGCTGCGCCGCCCTCGACGAGGCTCGTAAGAACGACGCCGAGACCTTTGACAACCTGGCGACGGCCTATGCCCGTGCCGCGCATATCTCCAAGCCCGAGCTGGGCGCGGAGTACGACCGCGCCCTGATGGGCGAGGTCGAGCTCGCGCTTGCCGATGCCTCCGAGGCTGCTCAGACCGCTGTCGACGCCGCCCTTGCTGCCGAGGATTACCCGGCCGCATTTGCGGCCCTTGCCGCCCTGCGCGCCCCCATCGACCGCTTCTTCGATGAGGTTATGGTCATGGACAAGGACGAGCAGCTCCGCGATAATCGCCTTAAGCTGCTCAACCGCTTCGAGGCCGTTTTCTCCGGCATTGCCAACATCGGTGAGCTTGCCCGCAAAAAGTAAGCCAGCCTGCGCGTAAGCGCAAAAGGAGCCCCGCATGGATTGCCCGGTCACCGCTCGTCCCACCGTTATCGTTATCTCCGACTCGCTCGGTGATACCGCTTGTGAGGTGGTGCTTGCGGCGTCCGGGCAATTTGATGAAGGGGCTTTTTGTGTTTTGCGCCTGCCTAAGGTGACTTCTGTGGAGCAGGTCAAGTCATTTGTGGGGCCGCGCGTCGATGCCGACCATCGCGATATTGCCGTGTTCCACACCATTGTCGATCCGGCGCTTCGCGCCCGTGTGCTCGATTACCTGGGCATGCTGCATATCCGTTCGGTCGACCTGATCGGCCCGACGCTCGCCGTGCTGTCGTCGCTCATCGGTGTGCCGCCCAAGGGCGTTGCGGGCGTGATTCACAAGACCGATGACCGCTATTTTCATCGTATCGAGGCCATGGAGTATTTCGTTGAGCACGATGATGGGCGCGGCTGCGACGATCTGTCGGGTGCCGATATCGTGCTGCTGGGCGTATCGCGCACGTCCAAGACGCCGCTGTCGATGTATTTGGCCTATCAGGGTTACAAGGTTGCCAATGTTCCGTTGGCCCATGGCGTGGAGCCGCCGAAGTCGATTTACGAGGTTGACCCGATGCGCCTGTTCGGCCTGATTTCGACCGTCGACGTTATTTCTGAGATTCGCGATAGCCGCTTGGGCGATGACTACGCCCGTGCCGTTGCCGGCTCCTATGCCGAGCCCGAGAGCGTGCGCAGCGAGCTTGAGGAAGCCCGTTCCCTCATGAAGCGGCTAGGCTGCTTTGTGGTGCGTACCGACGGCAAGGCGATCGAGGAGAGCGCCTCCGAGATCATTAGCCACTTGGAGGAAATCCAAGAAGCTCGCGCCCGCCGAGCCACCCGCCGGGCACAACAAAAGTAGCTAATTTGGGACGGGGCTTTTTTAGCTACCCCGACTGAGGTCGCGAGCTTTTTGGCCGATTGCCGACGGGGGTAGCTAAAAAAGCCCCGTCCCAAATTTGCTACTTATGGTAAAGCGATTTAGCAAAAACATCGCACTTGACCTGCTTTTTTATTGTAGTGGTATCTTCATAAGGTAACCAACTTTACCTACCGTTTACCGCCAGTTTTAGCACGTTTACCAAACTGCGTATCCTCT
>JAXJNG010000016.1:0-43583 GCA_036312785.1 Collinsella sp. | reverse complement strand
CTGTTTAAGTTTGTCGCGAGTTCCGCACGCAAAGGAAAGCACTTAATGTGCTTTCCGTCTTGCGCAGGACTGTAGAGCAGCAAACTTAAACAGCGGGCCGCCCGGCCCGGGAATCCGCCCATGCGCACAGGAGGGGATCCCTTTTGTGTAGGGTTTGCGGAAATGTGCCAATTTTGGGATACGCCCGGCGGCGTGGTCTGTTGACGGCACAGCTAACGCCACGTATCCTATCGAACTGCGTGTTTCGTAGGGGGATGCTGACCCCTCGATTCAAGCCGTTGCACTTTACAGAAAGCTGGAATCATTCGAGAAGGAGTACGCTTTGCCTACTATTAACCAGCTGGTTCGCCAGGGCCGTCGTTCCGTGCCCAAGAAGTCCAAGAACGCTGCTCTGCAGCACAACTCCCAGAAGCGCGGCGTGTGCACCCGCGTCTTCACCACGAGCCCCAAGAAGCCGAACTCGGCTCTTCGTAAGGTTGCCCGTGTTCGCCTTGTCAACGGCATCGAAGTTACTGCTTACATCCCGGGTGAGGGCCACAACCTGCAGGAGCACTCCATCGTGCTCGTCCGCGGCGGTCGTGTCCGTGACCTCCCTGGTGTCCGTTATCACGTCATCCGTGGCGCCTACGACGCTGCTCCGGTCCAGAACCGTATGCAGGCCCGTTCCAAGTACGGTGCTAAGCGCCCCAAGGCCAAATAAGCCAGATAACGTTTTGATACTTTCGCCGTGTGCCGCCTAAGCGCCGCACGGTAGACACTTAAGGAGATTTCACATGCCGCGTCGTGCAGCAGCTAATCGTCGTGAGGTTCAGCCTGACGCCGTTTACAACAACCGCCTGGTGACTCAGCTCATCAACAAGGTCCTTCTTGACGGCAAGAAGGCCACCGCTGAGCGCATCGTTTACACCGCTTTCGAGATCGTTGCCGAGAAGTCCGAGGGTGGCGACGCTCTCGCTACCTTCAAGAAGGCTATGGACAACGTCAAGCCCACGCTCGAGGTTAAGCCCAAGCGTGTCGGTGGCGCTACCTATCAGGTCCCGATGGAGGTCAACTCCCGTCGTTCCACCGCTCTGGGCATCCGCTGGATCGTCAACTTCTCCCGCGCTCGCAAGGAGAAGACCATGGCCGAGCGTCTCGCTAACGAGATTCTCGACGCTTCCAACGGCCTGGGCGCTTCCGTCAAGAAGCGTGAGGACGTCTTCAAGATGGCCGAGGCCAACCGCGCGTTCTCTCACTATCGTTGGTAAGTTAAGGTAAGGAACTAACATGGCTAAGCCTAAGTACAAGCTTTCCGATACCCGTAACATCGGCATCATGGCTCACATCGATGCCGGTAAGACCACCACGACCGAGCGTATTCTTTACTACACCGGTAAGACCCACAAGATTGGTGAGGTCCATGAGGGCGCTGCCACCATGGACTGGATGGTTCAGGAGCAGGAGCGCGGCGTAACCATTACGTCCGCTGCTACCACGTGCTTCTGGAACAAGGACGGTAAGGACTACCGCATCCAGATCATCGACACCCCGGGCCACGTTGACTTCACCGCCGAGGTCGAGCGCTGCCTGCGCGTCCTCGATGGCGCTGTCGCCGTCTTCGACGCCGTTGCCGGCGTTCAGCCCCAGTCTGAGACCGTTTGGCGTCAGGCTTCTACCTTCAACGTCCCCCGTATCGCCTTCATCAACAAGTATGACCGCGTGGGCGCTGACTTCTTCAACGCTATCGAGACCATGAAGGATCGTCTCGACGCCAACGCCGTGGCCGCTCAGGTCCCGATGGGCGCCGAGGACAACTTCTGGGGCGTTATCGACCTGGTCACCATGACTGCATGGGACTTCAAGGCCGACGAGAAGGGCATGACCTACCCCGAGCCGATGGACGAGATCCCGGCTGAGTTTGCCGACATCGCTGCCACCAAGCGCGAGGAGCTCCTCGACGCTGCTGCCAGCTTTGACGACGAGCTCATGGAGAAGATCCTCATGGAGGAGGACTTCACCGTCGAGGAGCTCAAGGCTGCTCTGCGCAAGGGTGTTCTGGCCAACGAGCTCAACCTCGTCTTCGTGGGCTCCGCCTACAAGAACAAGGGCGTTCAGGAGCTGCTCGACGCTGTCGTCGACTACCTGCCCAGCCCGCTCGACGTTGAGGCCGTCACCGGTACCGATCCGGACACCGGCGAGGAGATCCAGCGTCATCCTTCCTTCGACGAGCCCTTCTCCGGCCTGGTCTTCAAGATCATGACCGACCCGTTCGTCGGTAAGCTCACCTACGTCCGCGTTTACTCCGGCCGCGCCGAGTCCGGCTCCTACGTTGTCAACGCTTCCAACGGTCAGCGCGAGCGCCTCGGCCGCATCCTCGAGATGAACGCCGCCGAGCGTATCGACCGTGACGACGCTGCCGCCGGCGACATCGTCGCTTGCGTCGGCTTCAAGAACTCCACCACCGGCGACACCCTGTGCGCCGAGGGCAAGGAGATCGTCCTCGAGAAGATCGAGTTCGCTAAGCCCGTTATCGACGTTGCCATCGAGCCCAAGACCAAGGCCGAGCAGGACAAGATGTCCCTGGCTCTGACCAAGCTCGCCGAGGAGGACCCGACCTTCCAGGTGTCCACCAACCACGAGACCGGCCAGACCATCATCGCCGGCATGGGCGAGCTGCACCTCGAGATCATCGTCGACCGTCTGCTCCGTGAGTTCAAGGTTGACGCTAACGTTGGTAAGCCCCAGGTTGCCTACCGCGAGACCGCTGGTCACGACGTCGAGAAGGCTGAGGGCAAGTTCGTCCGTCAGTCCGGCGGTCGCGGTCAGTACGGCCACGCCGTCATCAAGCTCGAGAAGATGGAGGAGGGCTTCGGCTACGAGTTCGTCAACGCTATCGTCGGCGGCGTCGTGCCCAAGGAGTACATCCCGTCCATCGACAAGGGCATCCAGGAGGCCCTGAACACCGGTGTTATCGCCGGCTTCCCGGTCCTCGACGTCAAGGTCACCCTGTTCGACGGTTCTTACCACGAGGTTGACTCCTCCGAGGCCGCCTTCAAGATCGCCGGTTCCATGGCTATCAAGGACGCCCTCAAGAAGTCCGATCCGCAGCTGCTCGAGCCGATCATGGCTGTCGAGGTCGAGACCCCCGAGCAGTACATGGGCGACGTTATGGGCAACCTCTCCGGTCGCCGCGGCAAGATCGAGGGCATGGAGGATCGCAAGAACAGCAAGCTCATCCGTGCCAAGGTGCCGCTGGGCGAGATGTTCGGTTACGCTACCGACCTTCGCTCCCAGACCCAGGGCCGTGCATCCTACACGATGCAGTTCGACTCTTATGAGCCCGCGCCCAAGTCCATCGTGGACGAGGTCATGAGCAAGAACGCCTAAGTTCGAGCTCCCTGTTACGTAATCCGCGAGAACATCTCTCGCACTCTTTGGAGGTTTAAGTTGGCTACCCAGAAGATCCGCATTCGCCTCAAGGGCTATGATCACGAGGTCGTCGATCAGTCCGCGAAGCTCATCGTCGAGACCGCTCAGAAGACCGGCGCTCGCGTTTCCGGTCCTGTCCCCCTGCCCACCGAGCGCAACCTGTACACGGTTATCCGCTCGCCGCACGTGAACAAGGACTCCCGTGAGCAGTTCGAGATGCGCACCCACAAGCGCCTCATCGACATCCTCGACCCCACCTCGGGCACTGTTGATTCGCTTATGCGTCTCGACCTCCCCGCTGGCGTCGACATCGACATCAAGCTCTAAGCGATATCGCTCATAGCTTAAAGGGCCCCGCTGCCGTTACGGTAGCGGGGCCCTTTTGTTTTGAGTTTAGATTTTGGGATAGTGAATTCGTCTGCCGAGCCGACGGCTGCGGCGTCCTATTCGCTCAGGGGGCGCAAGGACGCTTCTTCGAAGTGGAAGACGCACAAGCCGCTCTCGGTCTCAATGCTTGCGCGGCCGCAATCGTCGACCGTTCTAAATATGCCTCGCGCCTGCTCGTCTCCAGCGGGGGAGCGGGCGATAACGTGGTCCCCGATCCAATTGAGGTGAGCGACATATTCGCCGTGGACGGGCGCGAGCGGTCCGGTGTTTTCTTCCATGGCGTTGAGGCGTTCTGCCCAGGCATCTACAGCGTCTATAACGGCGTGATAGACCTCATCGAGGAGCATGTCGACGGCGGGAACGTTCTCGTTGAGATCCGAGAGACCGATTGCCGGCAGGCCGCCATCGGGAACCTCCGCGGGCACATAGTTCACGTTGACGCCGATGCCACAGACCGCAAAGGGGTTGCCTTCGTTATCGCGTGCGGCCTCGACTAGAATGCCGCCGAGCTTGCGCCCTCGCGCGACCAGGTCGTTGGGCCATTTGAGGCCAATTTCGTTTGCAAGACCCTGCTTTTCGAGCGCCTCGAGCACTGCTAGGCCGCTGACGGCGGCAAGACCAGAGTACTTTGCAGGATTAACGCATGGACGCAGGACAATCGAAAGCAACAGGTTGCCGGCGGTTGAATCCCACTTGTGGCCGCGCCGGCCGCGTCCTGCTGTCTGAGCCCGGGCGGCAAGTCCCGTGCCGTGCGGCGCACCCTGTTTTCCTGCTTCGAGCAGGTCATCGTTGGTCGATCCGGTTACGTCGACAATCGTTAATTGGGCATCCATAGCGGCTGCTACCTCCTTAATGAAAAAGTGAATGACGCAATGGTGTCGAGAGATAGACACAATGTGAAGCCTTTGTCGCATTTGGACAATTTAATGTTAACACGTCAACAAAGCGAAGAATGCGTTATCCTCTCTTGGTCGATGTAAACACGTCAACAACTCAAAGGAGGTTAGTGATGGGTTTCACGATACTGGGAACGGGCTCGGCACTTCCCGAGCGCAGCGTTTCCAACGACGAGCTGTCCGAGTTCCTCGATACCTCGGATGAGTGGATTTTTACCCGCACTGGTATCAAGAGCCGCCACGTCTGCACCACCGAGTCACTTGACGACCTTGCCGTAGCGGCGAGCGAGCGAGCACTCCAGGTGTCCGGAATCGACGCGAGCCAGCTGGATCTGATCGTCTGCTCGACGACGACGGGTGACCACCTTGTTCCCGCCGAGGCGTGTGCCGTTGCTGAGCGACTGGGCGCGACGTGCCCTGCCTTCGATGTTTCGGCGGCCTGCGCCGGCTTCGTATTTGCGCTCGATGCCGCCGAGGGCTATATCGCCCGCGGCCGTGCCGAGCGCGTACTTGTCGTTGCTGCCGAGCAGATGACGCGCGCGCTCGACTGGACCGACCGTACCACGTGCGTGCTCTTTGGCGATGGGGCAGGAGCCGCGGTGATTGAGGCTGGGGGAGAGAATCCCCTTGCTGTTGAGCTTTCGACGTCGCCTGACGTCGAAACACTGCGCGTCCCCGGATTGGCGGGCTCCTCGCCGTATAAGACGGCGCAGGACTGCGAAAGCGTGCTTTCCATGAACGGCCGTCGCGTCTTCAAGTTTGGCGTCAATGCCATCTGCGACACGGTCAACAAGCTCGCCTGCGACGCGAGCATCGCGGTCGAGGACATCGACCACTTTGTATTCCATCAGGCTAACGAACGAATCCTGAGCCAGGCGGTCAAGCGCCTGGGCGTGCCGGACGAGCGCGTGGTTCGCACGTTGCGCGAGACCGGCAACATTTCGAGCGCATGCATTCCGCTTGCCCTCGACCGGCTGGCAAACGCCGGTGCACTTCACACAGGCGACACCATCGCCTTGGTTGGATTTGGCGCCGGTCTGGATATAGGTGGCTATCTGCTTCGTTGGAAGTAGTCGCACATAGGAAATAAAAACGCCCTAGGGCACAAACAAAGGAGAACTACCATGGCAGATCAGAAGACCTTCGAGCGCGTTTGCGACGTTATCCGCGAGACCGCCGGTCTTGACGATGTCGAGATGAAGCCCGAGTCCACGCTCGAGGAGATTGGTCTCGACAGCCTGGGCACCGTCGAGATCCTCGTCGCCGTCGAGGACGAGTTTGGCATCCAGCTCGATACCGAGGAGAACCCCAAGACGGTCGGCGAGTTCGCCGATACGGTCGAGGCGGCATTGGAGAAGTAGAGATGCTCAAGACTCCTCTCTGCGATCTGCTCGGCATCGAAAAGCCCGTGTTCCAGGGCGGTATGGCCTGGATTGCCGATGCCTCGCTGGCGTCCGCAGTGTCCGAGGCGGGTGGCTTAGGCATCATCGCGGCCATGAACGCCGACGCCAACTGGCTTCGCGACCAGATTCATGAGCTGCGCGCCAAGACGGATAAGCCCTTTGGCGTCAACGTCATGCTCATGAGCCCGTTTGCCGACGAGGTCGCGCAGGTCGTGATTGACGAGCGAGTGCCGGTCGTCGTGACGGGCGCCGGCAATCCCGCCAAGTACATGAAGGCGTGGAACGAGGCGGGCATCAAGGTCATCCCGGTCGTTGCCTCGGTGGCGCTGGCGCGTCTCGTGGCGCGTCGCGGGGCCACGGCGGTTGTTGCCGAGGGTACCGAATCGGGCGGCCATATTGGCGAGACCTCGACGATGGCACTGGTGCCGCAGGTCGTCGATGCGGTCGACATTCCCGTTGTGGCCGCCGGCGGTATTGCCGACGGCCGCGGCGTGGCGGCCGCCTTTATGCTGGGCGCCGAAGGCGTGCAAGTGGGTACGCGCTTTCTGGTCGCAGACGAGTGCACCGTCTCGGAGCAGTACAAAGAGATGGTCCTGAAGGCCAACGACACTTCGACGCGTGCGACCGGTCGCTCGACGGGACATCCAGTGCGCGCCCTCAAGAGCCCCTTCACCAACGCCTATGCCAAGAGCGAGGGTTCCGGCGCGAGTGCCGAGGAGCTCGGTGCTATGGGAACCGGTGCGCTGCGTAAGGCCGCCAAGGACGGCAACTACGAAGAGGGTTCGTTTTTGTGTGGACAGATTGCCGGCATGGTCAACGAGCGCCAGAGCGCACGCGAAATCGTTGACGACCTGGTCGATGGCGCCGAGCACGTCCTGAAGGGTGCGTGCGCATGGGTGGCGTAGCGTTTTTGTTTGCCGGCCAGGGTGCCCAGCACCCCGCGATGGGCGTCGACCTCATCGAGGCATCGCCGGCGGCTGCCGAGGTGTTCGCCATTGCCGATGAGGTGCGCCCGGGGACGAGCGAGCAGTGCCGGAGCGCCTCCAAGGAGGAGCTCTCGCAGACCGAGAACACGCAGCCTTGCGTGTTCGTGCACGACCTGGCAGCGGCTGCCGCCCTGCGTGAGCGCGGCGTGGTACCTGCCGCCTGTGCGGGATTCTCGCTGGGCGAGGTCGCCGCGCTCACCTTTGCGGGGGCGTTCGATACGCGAGCGGGCTTTGAGCTCGTGTGCGAGCGCGCGGCGCTGATGGCCGCGGCTGCCGAGCGCCATCCGGGCGGCATGCGCGCCGTCATCAAGCTCGATGCGGCGCAAGTCGAGGGCCTGGCAAAACAGGCCGGCGAGGACTGCTGGCCAGTCAACTACAACAGCCCACAGCAGACGGTTGTGGCCGGAGCGCCCGAGGCGCTGCAGGAGCTCGACGTCCTAGTAAAAGAGGCTGGCGGCCGCGCCATGAAGGTCGCGGTGTCGGGTGCATTTCATAGCCCCTATATGGCCGAGGCGACCTGTGGCCTTGCCGCATATATTGAGGCCGGTCACGCGCCGTCCCCGTTGCTCATTCCTGTTTTGGCAAATATGACAGCGGCGCCCTATCCGGCGGATCCCCAGACGGCATCGGATGTCTTGGCCAATCAGGTGAGCCATGCCGTACGCTGGGTCGATACGCTGCATGCTCTGCAGGATCAAGGCATCGACACATTTATTGAGGTCGGCCCCGGCAAAACGCTGTCCGGCCTGGTCAAGCGTACGCTGAGCGACGTTCGTGTGTATTCGTGCGAGACGGCCGAGCAGGTCGCAGCTATTGCCGACGAGCTCGCATAGTCCACAGGGCTGTAACCCGAAAGGAATGACATGGGCAACTTGAACAATGGCGCGCTCGAGCGCAACGACTCACGTCGCGTGGCACTGGTCACGGGCGGCTCGCGGGGTATCGGCCGCGCCTGCGCTATCGGTCTGGCGGAGGATGGCTACGATATCGCCGTCGTCTATGCCGGCAGCGTCGATGCGGCGCGCGAGACGTGCGACGCCTGCGAGGCGGCTGGCGCCACGGCGCGCTCATATCAATGCGACGTGGCCGACCCCGCTGCCGTCAACGCGTGCGTGGAAGCGGTCCTCAACGACTTTGACTCCATTTGGGCGCTCGTCAACAACGCTGGCATCACCCGCGATGGCCTGCTCATGCGCATGGGCGATGACGCCTTCGATCGCGTGCTCGATGTCAACCTTAAAGGAACGTTTAACACGACGCGCGCGCTCACCAAGACCTTTATGCGCCAGCGCGGCGGCTGCGTCGTCAACATGAGCTCGGTTGTGGGCCTGATGGGCAATGCCGGGCAGGCCAACTACGCTGCCTCCAAGGCGGGCCTGATCGGCCTGACCAAGGCGGTGGCGCGCGAGCTTGCGCCCCGCGGTGTACGAGTGAACGCGGTCGCCCCCGGGTTTGTCGAGACAGATATGACGGCAAAGCTTTCGGAAAAGGTTCGTGCGGCAACCGAGGAGCAGATTCCCCTTAAGCGCATGGCGCGCCCCGAGGAAGTGGCCGGCGTGGTGCGCTTTTTGGCGAGCGATGCGGCTTCCTACATTACGGGCGAGGTTGTACGCGTTGACGGCGGAATGGCGATGTAGAAATCAGGGCCGAAGAACGGCTTGGATGAGGAGACCATGATGGAACAGAGAGTTGCAATCACCGGCATAGGTGCCGTATCGCCGCTCGGCAACACCGCGCTTGCCACCTGGGCGGCAATGTGCGCTGGCACGTGCGGCATCGGCCCGATTACGCACTTCGATACCGATGCATTTGCCGTCAAGGTGGCGGCCGAGGTCAAGGGCTTTGACGGCAACGAGTACTTTGGCAAGCGTGACGCCAAGCATCTGGACCCCTGCGTTCAGTTTGCGATGGCGGCTTCGGACGAGGCAATGCACGATGCGGGCTTTGATGTCGAAGGCGCCATCGATCGCGAGCGCCTGGGCGTCTACGTGGGCTCGGGCGTGGGCGGCATGACGACGCTCGTCGATAACGTCCATACGATTGCCGACCGTGGGCCCCGCCGCGCATCGCCTTACATGATCGCGATGATGATCCCCAACATGGCATCGGGCAACATCGCAATCCGTCACAAAGCAAAGGGGCCGACCCTGCCCGTGGTGACCGCGTGCGCCACCTCGGCCCATGCGGTGGGCGAGGCGTTCCGCGCCATCAAGCACGGCTATGCCGACGCGATCCTCGCGGGCGGCGCCGAGGCTGCAATTATCCCCGATGCCGTTGCGGGCTTTACGTCCTGCCGCGCATTGACCACCAACCCCGATCCCGCGACGGCCTGCCGTCCGTTCGATGCAGACCGCGACGGCTTTGTGATGGGCGAGGGCGCCTGCGTGCTCGTGCTCGAGAGCATGGAACATGCGCAGACGCGCGGTGCGCACATTTATGCCGAGGTCGTGGGCTACGGCAACACCGATGATGCCTATCACATCACGAGCCCTGATCCCGAGGCTGCCGGCATTGCCCGCGCGATATCGCTGGCGGTGACCGAGGGCGACGTCAAGCCATCCGAGGGTCTCTACATCAATGCCCACGGCACATCGACCAAGCTCAACGATTCGTCCGAGACGGCGGGCATTAAGCGTGCGCTCGGCGAGGACGCGGCGCGCGCCGCGCACGTCTCGTCGACTAAGTCGATGACCGGCCACATGATCGGTGCCACGGGCGCCATCGAGGTCATGGCCTGCGCCATGGCGCTCGAGCAGGGCGTGGTGCCGCCGACCATTAACTACCGCACGCCCGATCCCGCCTGCGATCTTGACTACACGCCCAATCGCGCAGTTCGCGCCGACCTTACCTGGGCGCTTTCGACCAACCTAGGCTTTGGCGGGCACAACGCCGCCATCGCGCTGCGTAGATATACGAGGAGCTAGAGCATGGATTCCAAAAGACTTGCCGAGATAGCCGATGTTATGGAGGACCGCGGCCTCACGCGCGTACGCGTTGAGGAGCCCGATGGCACCGCGGTCGAACTCGAGCGCGCGAGCGCCGCACAGCCGGTTGCCGTGCCCATGCCCATGCCGAGCGCTATGGCCGCTCCAGTTGCAGCTCCCACAGTCGCGCCTGCCGCACCGGAGCCCGCCGCGCAGACACCTGCCGCCGCACCGGAGCCCAAGGGCACCGAGGTGACCGCTCCCATGGTCGGTGTTTTCTATGCTGCCCCGGCGCCGGGCGACGAGCCGTTTGTGCACGTGGGCTCTAAGGTCAAGGCCGGCGAGACCCTCTGCATCATCGAGGCCATGAAGGTTCTCAACGAGGTGACGGCCGAGGCAGACGGCGAGGTGCTCGAGATCTGCGTGGCCGACGGCGACCTCGTGGAGTTTGGCAGCTGCCTCATGAGAATCGGATAGGTGATATCCATGAACAAAGAAGAGCTCAAGAAGCTGTTGCCGCATCGCGAGCCGATGCTTTTGCTCGACGAAGCCGAGCTGGTGGGCGACGAGGCCCACGGCAAGATCACGATTACGGGTGACGAGTACTTTTTGCAGGGGCATTTTCCGGGAAACCCGGTGGTCCCCGGCGTGATTCAGTGCGAGATGCTCGCCCAAAACTGTTGCGTGCTGCTGATGGGCGATGAGGAAGCGCGCGGCGCGACGCCGTTCTACACGAGTCTGGACAAGGTGCGCTTTAAGCGTCCGGTGCGCCCGGGCGACACGGTTGATCTGGTGTGCACCATCACGCGTGCGCGCGGGCCGTTCCGCTTTGCGACGGGTACTGCGAGCGTCAACGGTGAGGTTTGCTGCCGCGCCGATATGTCTTTTGCACTCATGCACGAAAGTTAAGGAAGGCTTCATGTTCGACAAAGTGCTCATCGCCAACCGCGGCGAAGTCGCGGTCCGTGTTATCCGCGCGTGCCGCGATATGGGCATCAAGACCGTCGCCGTCTACTCCACGGCCGATGCGGACGCGCTGCACGTGCAGCTTGCCGACGAGGCGTATTGCATCGGCGGCCCGCGTCTTGCCGAGAGCTACCTCAACGACGATGCTGTGCTCACCTGTGCCGTGAAGTCGGGAGCTAAGGCAATTCATCCCGGCTATGGCTTTTTCTCCGAGAAGGCGAGCTTCGTGCGCGACTGCGACAAGTATGGCCTGGCGTTTGTTGGTCCTTCGGCCAAGGTGATCGACAGCATGGGCGACAAGGACGCCGCACGTCGAACGGCTGCCGCGGCGGGCGTGCCCATCGTGCCGGGCTGCGATTTGCTCAAAAGCCCCGAGGAGGCAACGGCCGAGGCCGAGCGCATTGGCTGTCCCGTGCTCATTAAGGCGCGTGCAGGTGGCGGCGGTCGCGGTATTCGCAAGGTCGAGCGCGTGGAAGATGCGGCAAAGGCGTTCATCGAGGCGCGTGCCGAGGGCGAGGCCGTCTTTGGCGACGGCGAGTGCTACATGGAGAAGTTCGTCGCGCCGGCGCACCATGTCGAGGTGCAGATTATGGCCGATAAGCAGGGCCATGTGTTTTCGCTTGGCGAGCGCGAGTGCTCGGTGCAGCGTCGCAACCAAAAGCTGATCGAGGAGAGCCCCGCGCCGTGCCTCGACGGACGCGATGATATTCGCGCGCGCATGCACAAGGCCGCGCGCGACCTGGCTCGTGCCGTTGGCTATGAGGGCGCCGGTACCATTGAGTTCCTGTATTCGGACGACGGCAATTTCTACTTTATGGAAATGAACACGCGCTTGCAGGTGGAGCATCCGGTTACGGAGTTTGTGACCGATACCGACTTGGTCAAGTGGCAGCTGCGCGTGGCAGCCGGCCAGCCTCTGCCCTTTGAGCAGGAGGATATGCCGGTCCGTAACCACGCCATGGAGTGCCGCATCAATGCCGAAACGCCGGACTTTCTGCCGTCATGCGGAACGGTCACCGCGTTGCGTGTGCCGGGTGGTCCGCGCGTGCGCTGGGATTCCGCCATGTTTGCCGGTGCGAAAGTTCCGCCGTACTACGACTCCATGCTCGGCAAGCTCATCGTGTGTGCGCCCACGCGTGACGGCGCCATTCGCAAGATGCGCTCGGCCCTGGGCGAGCTCGTGATTGAGGGCGTGAGCGAAAACAGCGAGCTTCAGCTCGACGTGCTGGCAAACGACGAGTTCTTGTCGGGCATGTATCACACCGATCTAATGGGGCATCTCTATGCTGATGAATAGAAAAGCGAAGACGGTCAACGTCCTCGAGGGACCGATGACCGAGTCGTGCGCCGAGTTTCCCGCGCGCCACGTGTTTATCAAGTGCCCGGAGTGCCGCCGCGTGATCGATGAGGCACGCCTGCACGACAACCTCGAGGTCTGCCCTCGTTGCGGCAAACACTTTCGCGTGAGCGGGCGCGACCGCATGCACATGACGATTGACGAGGGCACGTTTGAGGAATGGGATGCCAGTCTGGCGCCGGAGGACTTCCTTTCGTTTCCCGGCTATGCCGACAAGCTCAAGAGCGTGAGCGAACGTTCGGGCGAGCGCGATGCCGTTGTGTGCGGCAAGGGCAAAATCTGCGGTTGCGATACGGCGCTCTTCTTTATGGACGCCAACTTTATGATGGGCTCGATGGGTTCCGTGGTGGGCGAGAAGATCTGCCGCACATTTGAGCGTGCGACCGAGCTGGGACTGCCGGTCGTTGGCTTTACCGTATCGGGTGGCGCCCGCATGCAGGAGGGCGTGACCTCGCTCATGCAGATGGCCAAGATTTCTGCGGCGGTTAGGCGCCATAGCGAGGCGGGCGGCCTGTATATCACGGTGCTCACTGACCCCACGACCGGAGGCGTAACCGCGAGCTTTGCCATGGAGGGCGATATTATCCTGGCCGAGCCCGATGCCCTGACGGCATTTGCCGGCCCGCGCGTGATCGAGCAGAACATGCACAAGCGCCTGCCCAAGGGATTCCAGCGCTCCGAGTTTTTGCTGGAGCACGGCTTTTGCGATGCCGTTGTTCCGCGTGGCGAGATTGCGCTCACGGTAGGCGAGCTGCTGGCGCTGCACGAAGGGCACGCGCCCGGCCTGGGGGCACCGCATGAGATCGTGCATACGGGTCGCCGTGGCAAAAAGCTGGGACACTTGTTCAAGCGCTCGGCCGCACCAAAAACCGCGCTCGAGATTGTCAAGCAGACCCGCTCGGCAGATCGCGCCACGGCAGGCGAGATGATCTCGCTGGGCCTGGATGGATTTGTGGAGCTGCACGGCGACCGCTACTTTGGCGACGACGCCGCTGTGGTGGCTGGCATTGGCTGGAAAGACGGGCGCCCCGTAACGGTCATCGCCATCGAGCGCGGCACCACGACCAAAGAGCGCATGCGTCGCAACTTTGGCATGGCACATCCCGAGGGCTACCGCAAAGCGCGTCGCCTTATGCGCCAGGCCGAAAAGTTTGGTCGACCGGTTCTGTGCCTGGTCGATACTTCGGGCGCGTTTTGCGGCATCGGTGCCGAGGAGCGCGGCCAGGGCGAGGCGATTGCTCAGAATCTCATGGAGATGAGCGGCCTTAAGACGCCGATTGTCTCGGTGGTGACAGGCGAGGGCGGCTCTGGTGGCGCGCTGGCGCTGTCCGTGGCCGACCGCATCCTGATGCTCTCGAGCTCGGCCTATTCAGTCGTGAGCCCCGAGGCCTGTGCGTCGATCCTGTGGAAGGATACCGAGCGTGCGGATGAGGCCGCCGAGGCGCTTAAGCTCACGGCCCCCGATCTGCTGGCGCTCGGCATCATCGACGGCATTGTTGACGATAAGGGCCTGTCGCATGAGGAGATCGCCGGTGCCGTCATGTCCTCGGCATTTGATGCCTTCGATACGCTTGGGCAGCTCGACGACGCGACCCTCACAAACCTCCGCTACGAAAAGTACCGCGCAATCGGTCGATACCGCACGATGTGACAAAGGGACAGCCCGCATGTCATATTGGGAAAGGCGTTCCATGCTACAAGTTTCTAACACCTCGTTTACAACGTCGGTTTCATCAAACGCCATGGCCGTGGTGGACTATCTGTCCAAAAGCATGATGTCGGCGCTGCCGTTTATTGTCTGCGCGGCGTTGTTCCGCACCGTCGCTGTCATTATGGGCGAAGGCATGCTGGGCCTGTGGTCTGCCGATTCCGATATCTATCGCCTGTTCTACAGTTGGCTCTATAACGCCGGCTACTACTTTTTGCCCATTTATCTTGGTTGGGCGGCCGCCCGCCAGCTCGGTTGCTCGGAGCAGCTGGGCATGATGCTGGGCGGCGTATTGATTGCACCCGATTTACTCAAGCTTGTCGATGCCGCATCGACGACGGGGGCATCGATGACTTCCGTGTATGGTCTGCTTCCTGCGCCGGTCAACGATTACACGACGACTGTTATTCCGGTTCTCATCTCGGTGCCCGTGCTATGGCGAGTGGAGTGTTTCTTTAAGCGCGTTATCCCTAAGGCCGTGGCGTTTTCGTTCGTTCCGTTTGCGACCATGCTTGTCATGGTTCCGGTTTCGCTGTGTATTACGGCGCCGGCGGGCAGCTATCTGGGCATGCTGTTGGGCCAGCTTATGTTTATGCTTGGCAATTCCGGTGGCATCGTGTCGCTGCTCACGCTCATGGGGCTTGCTGCGGGCTGGGAGTTCCTAAAGATCGCCGGCGTCAGCAACGTTGTCCTATCGCTCGCCTATGCGCAGTTTATGAGTGTGGGAACGGATTCGTGCATCCTGATCGCCGCGACGATGGCAACGTTCGCCGTTTGGGGCATGCCCTTTGGCGCGTCGCTTCGCGTTGCGGATAAGGACGAGAAGGCGCTCATGCTGGGCTATTCAATCTCGGGTGTTCTTGGCGGCGTAAGCGAGCCGGCGCTGTACGGTTGCGGCTTTAAATATGGCAGGTGCCTGACGTGCATGGCCATTGGCGGCGCCGTCGGAGGCCTTGTTGCGGCCGTGGGCCACGTTACGGCCTATACCATCGGCATGACGAATGTCCTTATGGTCATTGGCTTTGCCACGGGCGGCATCTCGAACCTGCTGTGGTGCTGCGCTGCCGGCGGTGTGGCATTTGCGGTGTCTGCGGCGCTGAGCTACTGCTTTGGCGTGGTGCCGGCGAAGGGACAGACGACGGGGGACGGAGCCGATTTGCCCGAAACCTCTAAGAGCGTGGCCGAAGTAAGCGCGTAAACCTGTGCGACACAAGGACGATTCCTTTGCCATATTCCAAGGCCGTGGCCCGTGTGGGTTGCGGCCTTTTTTGTATCTGGGGGACAAAGTGGCTACACTACAATCCGTTTGAGCAATAGATATATAGGTAGTACCGTGGGGGCGGATGTAGATGGTCGAGTGGATTGTTAAGCGTGCGCAGGGCGACCGTGCGCGCGTGGGCACGTTGACGGGCGTGGTGTGTATTCTCGCCAATGTGGCACTATGCGCTGCGAAGGGCGTAATTGGCGTGCTGTCGGGATCGGTTTCGATTGTGGCGGATGCCATGAACAACCTGTCCGATGCAAGCTCGAATATCGTGAGCGTGCTGGGCTTTAAGCTGGCGAGCAAGCCGGCCGACCCCGAGCATCCTTACGGCCACGGTCGCTACGAGTATCTCTCGGGTTTGGTCGTGGCGGCGCTCGTGCTGCTTATTGGCATCGAACTGGTGAAGTCCTCGGTGGAGCGTATTGTCAACCCGGAGCCTGTCGAGTTCTCGCTTGCCCTGGTGGCAGTCCTGGCACTTTCGATGGTTGTAAAGCTGTGGATGGCGGCCCTCAACCAAAAGCTCGGCGATCGCATTGAGTCCGAGACGCTGCATGCGACCGCGCAGGATTCCAAGAACGATGTCCTTGCCACAGGCGCCGTGCTGGCATGTGCGATTGTTTCGCAGGTGACGCACATCAATCTTGACGCATGGGTTGGCCTTGCCGTTGGCGCCTATATTGGCTGGAGCGGCCTTGAACTTATTCAAGATACGGTAAGCCCGCTTTTGGGCCAGTCACCCGATCCTAAGCTGGTCAAGCACATTCGAGACAAGATCATGAGCTATCCCGGCGTTTTGGGCGTTCACGATTTGATGGTTCACGACTACGGCCCGGGCAGGAAGTTTGCAAGTGCGCACGCCGAGATGGCGGCCGAGGCCAGCCCGCTGGAAAGTCACGACACGCTCGATAACATCGAGCAGTCGTTTAGGAACGAAGACGGCATGATTGTCACACTTCACTACGACCCCATCGTGACCGATGACCCCAAGCTGGCGAGCATGCGCCTGCGTATCAACGCAATGGCTCAGGAGATCGATAACCGCCTCTCGATTCATGATCTACGCTGTGTGCCGGGTCCTACGCACACCAACGTGATCTTTGACTGCGTGCGTCCCTCGGATCTGCAGATGAGTGCCGAAGACGTAAAGCACGCGCTGGCACAACGGGTCGAATCGGAATATCCCAAGTCGATTGCCAAGATTACGATCGACGAAGACTACGTAGGGCATACCCACGAGTAAGGCTGTGCCGGCAAAGCAGGTTATGCAGAAGGGGAGAGCATGAAGAAGCTGTATCTACTCCGTCACGGTCAGACGGAGTTCAACGTCAAAAAGCTGGTCCAGGGCCGCTGCGATTCACCGTTGACCGACCTGGGCCGCAAACAAGCGGGAATGGCAGCCGCGTGGCTCAAAGCCAACGGCGTCGTCCCCGACAAAGTGGTCTCATCACCCTTAGGCCGAGCCATGGGCACGGCAAGTCTCGTCGCATGTGAACTCTTCGGTCCGGACGCCGCTGTCGAGCCCTGCGAAGGCATTATCGAGCGCGGCTACGGCACCTTCGAAGAAGGCCCCCATGACGCCCTGCCCACCGACGTCTGGGATCCGGGCGAGGATCTGGTCCCCTTCGGAGGAGAGGGAAGCAAAGCGTTACAAGAACGCATGGTAGACACTCTCACCAATATCATGGGCTCCGAGGGCATCGAAACCCTCCTAGCAGTAAGCCACGGCAGCGCCAGCTGCCAATTCATCAAGGCCGCAGCCCCAGAGGGCTTCGAACTCCCAGCAAAACTCCCCAATTGCGCCATCATGATCTTCGATTTCGATGAGGCAAAGCCACAGGCAGAAGGCGAGCCAATGCAATGCAAGTTCACCCTTCAGCAAATAGTGGACCCTCAACAAAGCCATTAGCCTGAGCGAGCAGAGTTAAGCAGACATCAACGTGTCGTCTCCCGAGCACGGCGGAGGGCCGGAGAAATATATTAAGGTCATCGCGAGTTCCGCACGCAAAGAAGGCCACTTAATGTGGCCTTCGTCTTGCGCAGGACTGTAGAGCAGGGACCTTAATATATTTCTCCGGCCCTCCGCCGTGCTCGGGAGACGTGCCACGCACTTTACCTGCGTAAACAATGTGAGTGAAATATGAATCTCGATGGATACGCCCGCAGCCGTGTATACTAAACAGCTGTGTGTAACCAGGGGAGTATTCTGGCTGGACAAAATGCCTGCTTAATAGGGTTGTCAGGTAGTCCGGGCGAAATACAAGGCTGGGGAGCACGTCGTGTAAGTAGTGGTCCTCTAGGGGCGTACGCTCGGTGGCGTATGCATTGTCCCAAGACCACGCGAGAGTTGGGATCATATCTTGATCAGCATGATTCTCGGCCGCAAGATTGGCATGACCCAGGTTTGGGACGAGGACGACAACGTCGTTCCCGTCACGGTCATCCAGGCTGGCCCCTGCGCTGTCTCGCAGGTTAAAACTCAGGCAACCGACGGCTATGATGCCGTCCAGATCGGTTTCGGCGACATCAAGGCCAAGAACGTGAACAAGCCCATGGCTGGTCACTTCGCCAAGGCTGGCGTCGAGCCTGTCCGCTTCCTTCGTGAGGTCCGCGTCGAGAACGGCGAGGAGCACAAGGTCGGCGAGGTCGTCACCGTCGCTGATTTCGCTGATGTCGAGAAGGTCGACGTCATCGGTACCTCCAAGGGTAAGGGCTTCCAGGGTCGCATCAAGCGCTGGGGTCAGCGCCGCGGTCCTATGACGCATGGTTCTCACTTCCAGCGTCACCCCGGTTCTATCGGTCAGTGCGCCTATCCTGCGCGCGTCCTCAAGGGCGTCAAGATGGCCGGTCACATGGGTAACGAGCGCGTTACCGTCAAGAACCTTTCCGTTGTCCGCATCGATGCCGAGCAGAACCTCATCTTGGTCAAGGGCGCTGTCCCGGGTGCCAAGAATGGTCTCGTCGCCATCCGTATGGCCTAAGGGCCCAGCCCATTTAGCCCAGCGTCATACCAAGGAGAACACTTAAATGGCAAAGTTTGAAGTAAAGAACAGCGAGGGCAAGAAGGTCGCCGAGGCCGAGCTCGCCGCTGAGGTGTACGGCATCGAGCCGAACATCCACGTTATGCACCACATCGTCAAGTGCCAGATGGCCTCTTGGCGTCAGGGCACCCAGTCCGCTAAGGGCCGCTCTGAGGTTTCCGGTGGCGGCAAGAAGCCTTGGCGTCAGAAGGGCACCGGCCGTGCCCGCCAGGGTTCCATCCGTGCTGCCCAGTGGCGTCACGGTGGCGTCGTCTTCGCCCCCAAGCCCCGTTCCTACGCTAAGCGTATGAACAACAAGGAGGTCAAGCTGGCTATGCGCTCCGCGCTGTCCGCCAAGCTGGCCGATGGCGAGCTCGTGCTCGTCGACGATTATGGCTTCGAGAAGCCTTCCACCAAGGCTGCCGTCGCCATGCTCAAGGCTCTCGGCCTTGAGGGCAAGCGTCTGACCATCATCGTTCGCGATGAGGACGTCAACGCCTACCTGTCGTTCCGCAACATTCCCAAGACGTTCATCATCACTGCCGACGAGGCCAACACCTATGATCTCGTCAACAACAACGCTGTGCTGATGCCCGCCGACATCGCCGCTCACTTCGGGGAGGTGCTTGCATAAATGACCGCCCACGAGATCATCATCCGTCCGATCGTGTCCGAGCGTTCCTTCTCCGGCATGGAGCTGAACAAGTACACGTTCGAGGTCGCCAAGGATGCTAACAAGTATCAGATCAAGGACGCTGTCGAGGAGATTTTCGGCGTCAAGGTCGTTCGCGTGAACACCCTGACGGTCAAGCCCAAGACCAAGCGCGTGCGCTATGTCGCCGGCAAGACCCGTTCTTGGAAGAAGGCCATCGTCACGCTGGCCGAGGGCGACACCATCGAGGTCTTTGGCAACCAGGCCTAAGACTCGCTGCTGTTGAGTGAGCTCATGCCTCCCAAATAGGGGAGGCGAGAGCTCAAGGTTTTGGGCGTATAAAATGGACACGCCCGGAACCGTGTATACGTCCGGTGTCATCGCACCCGAGGCAGAACCTCGAATCCCTGTCTGCGATGGCTAACGGATTCCTATTGAAAGGGATTGTAATGGCTGTAAAGCACCTTAAGCCGACCTCCGCTGGTAGGCGTTGGCAGACGATCTCCGATTTCTCCGAGATCACCTGCACCAAGCCCGAGAAGTCTCTTCTCGAGCCCCTGCCCAAGAAGGCCGGCCGTAACAACAACGGCCGCATCACCACCCGCCACCAGGGCGGCGGCGTGAAGCGTCGTTACCGCGTGATCGACTTCAAGCGCAACAAGGACGGCGTGCCCGCCAAGGTTGCCACGATCGAGTACGATCCGAACCGTTCCGCTCGCATCGCTCTGCTGCACTACGCTGACGGTGAGAAGCGCTACATCCTGGCCCCCAAGGGCCTCGAGGTCGGTCAGACCATCATGTCCGGTTCTGACGCCGACATCAAGCCGGGCAACGCTCTGCCCCTCGCCGACATCCCCGTCGGTACGCTCATCCACGCCGTCGAGTTCCAGCCGGGCAAGGGCGCCGCTATCGCCCGTTCCGCCGGTAACTCCTGCCAGCTGATGGGTAAGGAGGGCAAGTACGCTATCGTCCGTATGCCTTCCTCCGAGATGCGCCGCATCCTCGTTACCTGCCGCGCCACCGTCGGTGAGGTCGGCAACGCCGATCACTCCAACATCGTCATCGGCAAGGCCGGCCGTAAGCGTCACATGAACGTGCGCCCGACCGTCCGCGGTACCGTCATGAACCCTGTCGACCACCCGCACGGCGGTGGCGAGGGCAAGAACCACACCTCTGGTCGTCCCTCCGTTACCCCCTGGGGTAAGCCGACGAAGGGCCTTCGTACGCGCAAGAAGAAGAAGGTCTCGAACCAGCACATCATTCGTCGCCGTAAGAAGTAATTTCGGATACCGAGTTTTAGGAGAAAGCACTTATGAGCAGAAGTCTCAAAAAGGGCCCGTTCGTGGAGACTCGCCTTCTCTCGCGTATCACCGCGATGAACGAGGCTGGCAAGAAGGACGTCGTGAAGACCTGGTCCCGCGCGTCCACCATCTTCCCCGAGATGGTTGGTCACACCATCGCCGTCCACGACGGCCGCAAGCATGTGCCCGTGTATGTTACCGAGTCCATGGTTGGTCACAAGCTCGGCGAGTTCGCGCCGACTCGTACGTTCCGTGGCCACAAGGCCAAATAGGGGGTTAACCGTAAATGGCAACTAAGTCT
This sequence comes from Collinsella sp., assembly GCA_036312785.1. Taxonomy (GTDB): domain Bacteria; phylum Actinomycetota; class Coriobacteriia; order Coriobacteriales; family Coriobacteriaceae; genus Collinsella. The sequence continues at coordinate 23,013 of JAXJNG010000016.1, read as the reverse complement.
ATTGAAACTGAGGCCACCGAGGTTCGCGCCGTCGCTAAGTACGTGCGTGTTTCCCCCAGCAAGGCCCGCCTGGTGGTCGATCTGATCCGCCGCAAGCCTGTCGCTCAGGCCTTCGACATCCTCCACTTCTGCGACCGCGCCGTCGCCGTGGATGTCGAGAAGGTTCTCCGTTCCGCCGTTGCGAACGCCGAGAACAACAACGGTCTGCGTGCCGACAACCTGGTTGTCGCCGCTGCCTATGTTGACGAGGGTCCGACGCTTAAGCGCATCCGTCCCCGCGCCAAGGGTTCCGCTTCTCGCATTCTGAAGCGTACTTCCCACATCACCGTCGTCGTTGCTCCTCGAAAGGAGGCGTAAAGCTGTATGGGTCAGAAAGTCTACCCCACCGGCTTCCGTCTTGGCATCACCGAGAACTGGCGCTCCCGCTGGTTCGCAGAGAAGGATTACGCTAAGACCCTCGGTAACGATCTCGAGATCCGCAAGTACCTCGAGAAGCGTCTTTCCCGCGCAGCTGTCTCCCGCGTCGAGATCGAGCGCGCTGGCGACAAGGTGAAGGTCATCATCCTCACCGCTCGCCCCGGCGTTGTCATCGGTAAGAAGGGTGCCGAGATCGATACCCTCCGCACCGAGCTCGAGAAGGTCGCTGGCGTCTCCAAGGGCCAGCTCTCCGTCGACGTTGTCGAGATCAAGCGCCCCGAGCTCGACGCCAACCTCGTTGCTCAGTCTATCGCCGAGCAGCTCGAGGGCCGCGTTGCCTTCCGTCGCGCTATGCGCAAGGCTGTCCAGTCTGCCCGCAAGGCCGGCGCTAAGGGCATCCGTATCCAGTGCTCCGGTCGTCTCGGCGGTGCCGAGATGGGCCGTCGTGAGTGGTACCGCGAGGGTCGCGTGCCTCTGCACACCCTCCGTGCCAAGATCGACTACGGCACGGCTGTCGCCAGCACCACCATGGGCGCTTGCGGCGTGAAGGTCTGGATCTACCTGGGCGAGAAGCTCCCGGGCCAGCCTGTTCCCAACCCTGCACTCGAGGGCTCTTCCCGTCCTCGTCGTCGTAACTCCGAGAGGAGGGGTCAGTAGTGCTTGCCCCTAAGCGTATTCTTCACCGCAAGGTGCAGCGTGGCTCCATGAAGGGCCAGGCCAAGGGTAATACCGAGCTGCATTTCGGCGAGTTTGGTATCCAGGCTCTCGAGGCCCATTGGATCACCAACCGTCAGATCGAGGCCGCTCGTATTGCCATGACCCGCTACATGAAGCGTGGCGGTCGTGTCTACATCACGATCTTCCCCGATAAGCCCATCACCAAGAAGCCTGCCGAGACTCGCATGGGTTCTGGTAAGGGTAACCCCGAGGAGTGGGTGGCCGTCGTCAAGCCCGGCCGCATCATGTTCGAGGTCAAGGGCGTGCCCGAGGAGGTCGCTCGCGAGGCTCTGCGTCTTGCACAGCACAAGCTTCCCATCAAGACCAAGATTGTTGCTGCCAAGAACGCTGAGCAGCGCATCCAGAAGGAGATGGCTGAGGAGGCCGCTCTCGAGGCCAAGTGGGCTGCTGAGGACGCCGCCGCCGCCAAGGAGGAGAACTAATGAAGCCCGCAGAGATTCGTGAGCTCTCGGACGCTCAGCTCGTTGAGAAGCTGAAGGAAATGCGCGCCGAGCTCTTTAACCTTCGTTTCCAGATGGCCACCAGCCAGCTGGACAACACCGCTCGCGTCAACACCGTGAAGAAGGACATCGCTCGCGTCCTCACGGAGCAGCGCGCCCGCGAGATCGCAGCGGAGAAGTCCGCTGTCGCCGAGTAGGACCTAAGGAGAGAACATGACTGATTCGCGTAACTCGCGTAAGGTCCGTACGGGTGTCGTTACCTCCGTCTCCGGTGCCAAGACCATCGTTGTCACCATCACCGAGCGCAAGCGTCACCCCAAGTACGGCAAGATGATGACCAGCTCCAAGAAGCTGCACGCTCACGACGAGGAGTGCACGGCTGGCGTGGGCGATACCGTCCGCGTTATGGAGACCCGTCCTATGTCCAAGATGAAGCGCTGGCGCCTCATCGAGGTCGTCGAGCGCGCTAAATAAGCAGTCGCTCTTACGACTTGTACGTTTCCGAAGATGTGCGTATGCCTGGCTTGCATACCACGGGCCGTATAAAGGCTGCGCACCTCTCTTCGGTTCTTAGTTCGGAGGAACATCTACCATGATTCAGATGCAAACCATGCTGAACGTCGCCGACAACTCCGGCGCTCGCAAGATTCGCTGCATCAAGGTGCTTGGCGGTTCCAAGCGTCGTTATGCAGGCATCGGCGATGTGTTCATCGGTGCTGTCCAGGAGGCTACCCCTGGCGCCAACGTCAAGAAGAAGGACGTTGTCCGTTGCGTCGTCGTTCGCACCGTTAAGGAGATCCGCCGCAAGGATGGCTCCTACATTCGCTTTGATGAGAACGCCTGCGTTGTCATCAACAACGATGGTTCGCCCGTCGGCACCCGTATCTTCGGGCCCGTCGCTCGCGAGCTTCGTGACAAGAAGTACATGAAGATCGTCTCGCTCGCTCCCGAGACCCTGTAGTTAGGGGAGATATATGTATATCAAGAAGGGCGATAAGGTCCAGGTTCTCTCTGGTAAGGATCGCGGTAAGCAGGGCGTTGTCCTGCGTGCTCTCCCCGCCGAGAACAAGGTCGTTGTCGAGGGCGTTTCGGTCGTCAAGAAGGCCGTCAAGCCCAACGCTGCCAACCAGCAGGGCGGCATCGTTTCGCAGGAGGCTCCCATCGACGCCTCCAACGTCAATCTCGTTTGCCCCGAGTGCGGTAAGGTTACCCGCGTCGGTCACGAGAAGGACGGCAAGAACAAGCTGCGCGTCTGCAAGAAGTGCGGCCACAAGTTCTAAGCTGCCCGCAACATCAAGTTGCTAGCAAAGGCCCGGATGCCACGGCACCCGGGCCTTTTTCTATCCCCACTCATTGGGGATACTCATTGGGGACAGACTTAAATGAGTACCCTAACTGGGTAAGCATAAATGAGCGGGTCGTGCTGTATAAATTGCTTGTGTGCGCGTTTATGCGCGTTAGATTGCGTTTAATTACGCACCTATGCGTATATATGCACCGTTTACGGGGCAATAATGACCGTTTAACAGTGAGATACGCAAAAACGCGCACAGACGCGCGTGTTTGTGCGAATATAGAGCTGTCAGAAATGCAAGACGTTCTATGACACAGGAGACACATAATGGCAGATTCCAAGCAGGCTCCACTCGACGCCGCGGCAGCCGCAAAGGCAGCGTTCGCTTCGGTCCAGGGTAAGCCATTCCCCGATGATATCTTTACGGCTCCCGAGCTTCGTTGGGCTGTGATCGGGTGCGGCGTTATCGCCAACCAGATGGCCCAGTCTCTAGCTCTTGCCGGCCGCAAGCTTGCGGGCGTCGAAAACCGTACGCTATCCAAGGCTCAAGCTTTTGCCGAGCAGTATGGCATCGAGAAGGTCTATGAGACGGTCGAGGACCTCTACGCCGATCCGGATATCGACGCCGTCTATATCACCACGCCGCACAACACGCATATCACCTACCTGCGAGCCGCTCTGGCAGCTGGCAAGCACGTGCTCTGCGAAAAGGCCATTACCCTCAACTCTGCCGAGCTCGACGAGGCCCGTGCCATCGCCGACGAGCACAACGTGGTCCTTATGGACGCCACCACGGTGCTCCACATGCCGCTGTATCAAGAGCTGCGCCGTCGAATGGATGCGGGCGAGTTTGGCCGCATGAACCTCGCTCAGCTCAACTTTGGTAGCTACAAGGAGTACGGCGACCTGACCAACCGTTTCTATAATCGCAACCTCGCTGGCGGTGCCATGCTCGATATTGGCGTATACGCCCTGTCCGTCATGCGCCTGTTTATGGCCAGCCAGCCAGCCGAGGTCGTGTCTCTGGGCAATACCTGCGAGACTGGCGTTGACGTCGCGGGTGGCATTGTCTGCCGTAATGCTGAGCAGCAGCTGGGCGTTGTGAGCCTTACGCTCCACTCCAAGCAGCCCAAGCGCTCGGTCATCAGCTTCGATAAGTGCTATATCGAGGTCAACGAGTATCCGCGTGCCGACCATGCGACCATCGTGTGGACTGCGGACGGTCACCGTGAGGAGGTCCACGCTGGCACCGAGGCATACGCTCTGTGCTACGAGATGGCCGACCTGGAGAAGGCGGTTGCCGGCGATGATTCGAAGCGCGAGCTTCTGGGCTATGCTTCTGATGTTATGGAGCTGATGACCAAGCTCCGCGCCGACTGGGGAGTCGTGTACCCCGAGGAGGAGTAAGCGATGCTTGCGGAAGATAGGCTCAACGCGATCGTGTCGATGGTGCAGCAGGCCGGCTCGGTTACCGTGCCGGAGCTTGCTGAGGCCCTGGGCGTGACGGCGTCTACCATTCGGCGCGACCTGCAGACGCTCGACCGCGCACACCGTATCGCCAAGGTACACGGAGGCGCGACGAGTCTGGAGCGCGCGCATGTGACGCGCGACCTGACGATCGGCGAGCGCAGTGATCTCCATAACGACGACAAGGAGCGTATCTGCGCCCGCGCCGCGGCGCTCGTGGAGCCCGAGAGCTTTGTGTACATCGATTCGGGTTCGACAACGCTCAGACTCATCGAGCATCTTCCGCATCTCGAATCGGTCACCTATGTGACTGATTCCGTGCTCCATGCTCAGCATCTCGCTGTGCGCGGCATGCGCACCGTGGTGCTGGGCGGCGAGCTTAAACCCGAGACCGAGGCGCTCGTTGGCCCCGATGCTCTAGCAACCCTAGACCGCTACAACTTTAACTGCGGCTTTTGGGGTTCTAACGGCATTGCCGCCGAGCAGGGCTTTACGACGCCCGATATCGAGGAAGCGCAGGTCAAGCGTATCTCGATGCGCCATACAGCCAAACGCTTCGTAATCTCGGACGCCAGTAAGTTTGGCATGGTGGCTCCCGTAAAATTCGCGGACTTCCGTGACGCAACGGTTATCACCGCGGGCGAGGTGCCCGCCAAGTACCAGACGATGGAAAACGTCATCACGGTCTAGCGACAGGGCAAGGTCAAAACCATTTAGGTTCCTCAATAGAAAAGCGGCAACACCCTCGATGGGCGATGCCGCTTTTGTTGTCTGCCGTTTTGTCTAAATCTGTAACAACTAGACCGTTAAAAGTGGGCTAGGTGTTACAGATTGAGATACTTCCGAACCTTGCCGTCCCTTTGTCTCGATCTGTAACATCTGGGACCGATTTTGACGAGTTATTGTTACAGATTGAGATTTTCCCTTGAGGGGGATTCGAATGTCTCGATCTGTAACAGATAGACCGGAAAATGGGTTCTAACTGTTACAGATCGAGACGTTTTGGGACCGCGGCTGAGCCATTGGGGCAAAACCACCACAAAGGTGCCTGTCCCCATTGTGGTGGTTTAGGGCTCCCAGGGGCAGGGGGCTTCGATGTGGATGTGCTCACCGGTTACGGGATGCGTAAAGGACACGCTGTGGGCATGGAGCATCAGGCCGCAGGGGCGCGGCGTTCCGTACAGGTCGTCGCCAACCAGGGGATGGCGCTCGCTTGCCAGATGCACACGGATTTGGTGCTTGCGGCCGGTGAGCAGCTCGACATCGATATACGAGCGCGTGGGCAGGCCACGACGGCTCTTAAGACGCTTGAGCACCTTCACGCGCGTCTGAGACGGCTTGCCGCTGGCGCCGACGCGCATCTTGCGGCTGTCGTGACGGTCGCGGGCGATGGGCTTGTCGATGAGCTTTTCGTTCCAGTCGATCTTGCCTTCGGCGAGCGCGAGGTAGTGCTTTTCGAAAGCGTGGTCGATCACCATCTGGTCAAAGGCGGGCTGCGTCTGCTTGTCGAGCGAGAACAACACCACGCCGGTGGTGTCGCGGTCCAGGCGGTTGAGCGGCTGCATGTCGGTCGCGGCAAAGCCGTCGCCCATCGCCAGCAGCAGGTCGCTGGCGTAGTCGGTGAGCGTGCGCTCGCCGGTGCCGTCGCCGTGGACGATCATGCCGGCGGGCTTGTCGATGGCCATGAGCCAGGCGTCGCAGTAGAGGACTTGAGGTTCTTCGTTCACGTGTAAGCCTTTCGGTTAGCTGATTCCCACAAACATGCAGCCCGAGGTCGCCCCGCGCAGACGGGCGGCGGGCTTGCGGCCGGCCTGCGCGGCCTCGACGGCACGACGGACGCGGGCGACGGCACGGCTCGCCTCATCCGTCTCGAGCAACGTTCCGTCAACCATGAGACGACGCACACCGGCATCGAGCAGCTGAGGAACCTGCGGCGTGAGGTCGATGGGGTAGGCATCGTACAGGCGAGAGCGGCCGTGGATGTCGGTGCGGACGGGCATGACCTTTCTGTCGATATTCTTGAGCGAGAGCTTGCGGGCACGCAGACGGCAGTTGACACAATCGTGGATGCAGCCGTTGGCAACCTGCAGAATGCAGTGTTCGCTCGTCATAACGCGCGGACGGCCAAAGACGGTGATGCCCAGAGCCGCGGGCGCGGCGGCTCCGAGCGAGACAATCTCGTCGAGTGTGATCTCGGGCGAGAGCCAAAACGCACCGGCTCCGCGCCCGGCAAGCGCCTCCATGCAGGGCGTGTTGTGCACCGGCAGGCAAGAGCGAATCTCGGCCGTGGCGCCGGCATGCGCGGCTACGGCGAGCTCGGAGATATTGCCGACGGCGACGGTGGCTCCGGCATTGATCCAGGGATCGACGCGTACGTGGTCAACGGCGCGGCAGACCTCGTCGAGTACGGGTACGATGCCCTGCTCAAATGCATCGGCGGGGGAGACACCGGCGGCCTCGAGCGCATCGGTGGTCATATAGATGCGCGTGGCGCCCTCGGCACGAGCTGCCTCGGCGGCTTCGAGCGTGTTGACGGTGGCGCAGATCTGCGGCTCGTCGCGGTAGTGCTCGGGCATGGGTCGCGTACATTTGTCGAGCACCGGCAACTCGAGCGTTTTCTCGCGCTCCTCGTACGGTGCCAGAATGGCCTCTTCCAGCGCCTTACAAGCGGCGGCGCGCACCTTGTGCACGGCGGAAAAGCCCATACCGCAGCCGGCGTCGAGCGAAACGTCAAAGCTTGCGGCCTCAAAGGGAGAGGAACCCATGCGCCCGACGTGCTCAACCAGATCGGATGCCTCGACGGCGCGGGTCTTGGCGGCCTCGACGGTGAAGCCCGTGGCGGTGGCGGTGAGCGCGGGGTTGTCACAGCAGGTGAGTGTGACGGTAAACGGCTCGCCCAGGCGCGCCACGACGGACACGTCAACAGCTCGGCGGCGCAGCACATCGCGCTTGAGCGCGGCGCCGGCGGCGTCGATGGCGCGCTGACTGCGAATCACGCGGACGCGGCAGCCCTCGGGCATGCTGCGGGGCACGCGGCACTCAATGATGTCACCGGCGGCGGCATCATCGGCGGCAATGGTGGTCAGGAACTGGTCAAACTCGTTATCGTGGCGAAGCTCCAGCAGGTCGCCCTTGCCCACGGGCTCAAACAGCTCAATGCGGGCGATGGCGGCGCGCCGACGGCGGTCGTCGGGCTTGAGGCCGCGCACATCGCGGTTGGCCAGACGGCTGCCCAGTACCGTGCCTACGATCTGGCCGCGGTTGTTGGAACGCTCATAGCTCATCATCTCGTCGCCCGAGGTGCCGTCCTGATAGGCGTGCGTAAAGTCGCGGTTGAAGCAGCGCTTGAGCTGGCGCTGGCGGGCGGCTACCTCGTCCTTATCTACGGCGACCCCGGCCAGCATGTCATCAATCTGGTGACGATACACATCGACGATGGAATACACGTAATCGGGGGCCTTCATGCGGCCCTCGAGCTTGAGCGATGCGGCGCCGGCGTCATACAGACGGCGAACAAGCTGCGACGTGTTGGTGTCGCGCGGGCACAGCGCGCGCTCGCGACCGGCAGGGGAGAGCGAGCGGCCGTTCTCGTCGATCAGCTCGTAGGGCAGGCGGCAGGGCTGGGCGCACATGCCGCGGTTGGCCGAGCGGCCCGCCATGGCAAAGCTCGAAAGCAGGCACAGGCCCGAGTAGCAAAAGCAGATGGCACCGTGGCTAAAGACCTCGAGGTCCACATCGGGCGCGGCGTTGTGAATGGCGGCGATCTCGTCGATGGAGAGCTCGCGCGAGAGAGTCACGCGGTCGGCGCCCTGCTCACGGCACCAAAGGGTTCCGCGGTCGTCGTGGATGTTCGCCTGGGTCGAGATATGTGTCTCGATGCCGGGCATGGTGCGCTTGACCTCAAAGAACAGGCCCCAGTCCTGGATAATGAAGGCGTCGGCGCCCAGCGTGGAGCAGCGATGGATGAGTTGCAGCGCATCGCCCATCTCGGACTGTTTGATGACGATGTTTACCGTGACGTAGACGCGCGACCCGGCTAGATGCGCGGCGCGGCAGGCTTGCTCAAAGGCCTCGTCGGTAAAGTTGGTGGCCTTGCGGCGGGCGTTGAAGCTGCCCATGCCGCAGTAGATGGCGTCTGCCCCGGCGGCGAGTGCGGCGGCAAAGGGCTCGGGCCCTCCGGCGGGCGCCAAAAGCTCGGGTCTGCGGTTGGTGGTTCGACTGGCGGTTGCGGTCATATCCTGCCTTTCAAAATGCTCAGATAATCAAAAGTATAGTGGCGCCGTTGCGGCAGGCGATGCCCGTGCTCCAAGCGGGATAAAGTCTTCAGCAGCTTGGACTGGCTGCTCCACATGAGAACCGTTCAGCGGTTCGGGGAGACCGTTGGGCGATAAAATATTCTCGCAAGCTGATAATATTCTTGCATCAAACAGAAACCTTGAGTACCATCCCAATCAAGCGCGGTGTTCAGACCGAACTGTGCCTCCCGGTGTGAACGCCGCGCTCACGCTTTCTCAACTGATCGTAAGGAGATAAACATGAGCAAGACCGTCGTGTCTTCCGATAACGCACCCGCAGCCATCGGCCCGTATTCCCCTGGTATCCAGACCGGCAACATGGTGTTCCTGTCCGGCCAGCTGGGCATCGACCCCGCAACCGGCAAGATGCCCGAGGGCGTCGAGGCCCAGGCTAAGCAGTCCCTCGCCAACGTCGAGGCCCTGCTGACCGCTGCCGGCGCTACCTTTGCCGATGTCGTCAAGACCACGGTCTACCTGGCCGACATCGCCGACTTCGCCGCCGTGAACGAGATCTACGCCTCCAAGTTCGAGGCCCCGTTCCCCGCGCGCAGCGCCTTCCAGGTTGCCGCCCTTCCGGCTGGCGGTCTGGTCGAGATCGAGGTCGTTGCCGCTCTCTAAGGCGTTGGCCACAACTAAACATGACATGCAAAAAGACCCTGCAGCGCGTGCGAGCTGCAGGGTCTTTTGTCAAGTGACGGATCGCTTGTGGAGCCGCGCTTCATGTTGCCCGTTAGCCCTCCTTGCGAACTTTTTGCAGGTAGCGGTAGACGCTGGGCTCCGAGATACCCAGCGCGGTGGCGGCGCAGGCCACGGCGCCCTTGAGCATGAACACCCCGTTGCCGTTGAGGTGGCGAATGACGTCCACGCGGTCGCTCTGACCAAGCGACGCCACATCCAGCCCGCGCGTGCTCAGCAACTCGGCAATGCTGCGGTCGATGAGCTCCTGTGTGGACTCCGAAAGGCTTTCGACCTCGATAGGGGCGGGCTCCGTGCGCGTCGGCGCCGCGTCGAAGCACGCCATGAGCTGCTGCGCCATGGCGTTGATGGAGCGCACGGTCGAGAGGTCGGTGTTGACGCAGAGCATACCGACGATCTCGTCATTCTCGCGGATAAAGTACGTCGCTGACTCCAACGTCTTGCCGCCGGCACCGCGCCCCTCGTAGCCCGTAATAAACGGCAGGCCGCGATACTTGGCGTCGTGCATGATCTTGAGTGCCAGATCGGTGGCGGGACCGCCGACCTTGCGGCCGCTCACGATGCCGTTGCGAATATCAACGATGGCGTGGTCGGGATCCGAGAAATCGTGCAGCACGATTTCGCTGTTTTTGCCGAGTATCTGCTCCAGAAAATCGACCATCGGCAAAAAGCGACGTACGGTCTCGTTCACGGGCAACTCCTTTGGGTGAAATCGGAAATGTTCATAACAATTTTTTCTCATGGTAACACGCTGCCCATCATCTCGTATATCCGCAGGTACATTGCGTAATGCAGACGAACGGTAGGAATTTAGCGGTAAACGGTTGACCAAAAGAAAAGTTAGATGGTATTTTGACCAGACACTTTCCTGACCTGCGGAAATGCGTTATTTCAGCTGAAGAATAGTCTGATAACAAAAAATTATTATTGAGAATGAGAATCATCTTTAATACGATATGCAATGAAGGCACAACCTCAACCCCGCACTGCGTCACAATAGAGCGTTAGATGCGAAAACAACTACTTCGAGGATTGGTGGTCAAATGACCCAGGAGACGGTTACGAACGGCACTGAAGCCCTGTTCACTCGCGAAGGCATGCCTCCCGTTAAGGAAATGATCCCGTGTGCCCTTCAGCACGTACTGGCATCGTTTGCCGGCATCATTACCCCGGCGGTCATCATGGCCGGCGTCTACGGCTTTAATAGCCAGCAGAGCACCGACATCATCCAGGTCGCGCTCATTCTTTCGGCGATCGATACGGCCCTTCAGGCCTTCGCTCCCTTCCGTCGTATCGGCGGCGGCCTGCCCATCGTCATGGGCGTTTCGTTCGCGTTCCTGCCGGCCCTGCAGGCCATGGGTGCCTCGGGTTTTAGCTTTGGCGCGCTGCTGGGCGGCGAGATTGTCGGCGGTGCCGTCGCGGTCCTCTTTGGTCTGGCCTACAGCAAGATCAAGTGGCTGTTCCCGCCCGTCGTGACCGGTACGGTCATCTTCTCCATTGGCGTCTCTCTCTATCCCACGGCCGTCAAGTACATGGCCGGCGGTATGGGTACGCCGCTGTGGGGCACCCCGCAGGCGTGGTGCGTCGCTCTTATCACCTTCGCCGTGGTCTTTGCACTCGCCAACTTTGGCAAGGGCACGCTCAAGCTGGGATCCGTGTTCTTTGGCATGATCGTTGGTATGATCGTCTCCATTCCCTTTGGCATGATCGACTTCTCCAGCGTCGCCACCGCCCAGGTCTTCGCCCTTCCCAAGCTCATGCCCTATGCGCTCGAGTTTGATCCCGAGGTCTGCATTACCCTCGCCGTCGTGTTCCCCATGGTTGCCATCCAGGTTATCGGCGACGTCTCTGCCGCCTGCCTGGGCTCCATCGACCGTATGCCCACCGAGCGCGAGCTCTCCGGCGCTATCGTGTCCCAGGGCCTCACCTCTATGGTCGGCGGCCTGCTGGGCGGTCTTCCCACCAGCGCCCTTGGCCAGAACGTGGGCATCATCTGCTCCAACAAGGTCGTCAACAAGTGGGTCTTTGTGATCATCGCGGCCGTCTTTGCCATCGCCGGCCTGTTCCCGCAGCTCTCTGCCGTCCTTTCCGCTATCCCGCAGCCCGTCATCGGCGGCGCGACCGTCGGCGTCTTTGGCACCATCACCATGAACGGCGTGCGCATGTTCACCCGCGAGGGCCTCACGCAGCGCACTACCACCATCGTCGGTACCTCCGTCGTCTTTGGCCTGGGTATCTGGATGGCCAGCGGTTGCCTTGCCGGCGAGGGTATGCCCACCTGGGTGCCCACCGTCATCGGCTCCAATGCCGTAACCCCCACCGCCATCATGGCCATTGTCCTTAACCTGATTCTTCCGCAGACGCCGGTCGTGGCTCAGCACATCGATGCTGCCAAGGACGCTGCCGTGGATCTGGTCTTGCCCGAGAGCAAGAAGTAACCAATTCGGTGCTATTCGTCGGCGGGCGCATCGCCTCGTCCGCCGACGTCATGCGGCGCCAAGCCGCACTTCAAAGGGTTTGTCCCTTTGGTGAAGCGTTGACGGGAGAGGGCCCGTTTCCGGTGTAGGCCGGCGCTTCGCACTCCGCCATGTCAGAGGTGTCAAACCCCGCCCCTGATGTTGAAGGGAGCATTTATGCTTCTGGTCGCTAACGGTTCCGTCTTTACCCGCAATGCTCAGGCCCCGTTCATTCCAAACGGTGCGGTCGCCATTGACGGAGATACGATCGTCGAAGTAGGTCCCGAGTGCGAGCTCAAGGCCAAGTACCCGGATGCCGAGTACGTCGATGCCCAGGGCAACCTCATCATGCCCGGACTCATCAACTGCCACACCCACATCTACTCGGGTCTGGCCCGCGGCCTTGCCATTAAGGGCTGCAACCCCACCAACTTCCTGGAGAATCTTGAGCAGCAGTGGTGGAAGATCGACGACAATCTGACGCTCGACGGCACCAAGGCAAGCGCCTATGCCACGATTCTGGACTCCATTCGCGATGGTGTCACCACGATCTTCGACCACCACGCGAGCTTCTGCGAGATCCCGGGAAGCCTCTTTACCATTAAGGATGCAGCTCAGGAGCTGGGCATGCGTTCGTGCCTGTGCTACGAGGTCTCCGATCGCCGCGGCCAGGAAAAATGCAACCAGGCCATTGCCGAGAACGCCGAATTTGCCCAGTGGGCCGCCAAGGAGCGTCGCGATAACGACAACCATATGATCGCCGCCATGTTTGGCGGACATGCCACCTTTACGCTTTCGGACGAGACCATGGATAAGATGGCCGAGGCCAACAACGGCCTGACCGGCTTCCACATCCATGTGTGCGAGGGCATGAACGACGTGTGGGATTCCCGCCTCAACCGCGGCGGCATCAGCCCCGTCGAGCGCCTGCTGCAGCACAACCTGCTGGGTCCCGACACCATGCTGGGCCACTGCATCCACGTGACGCCTGCCGAGATGGATATCGTCAAGGAGTCCGGCACCTGGCTCGTCAACAACCCCGAATCCAATATGGGCAACGCCGTGGGCTGCGCCCCCGTGCTCGAGTTCTTCCGCCGCGGTATTCCCGTGTGCATGGGCACCGATGCCTACACCCACGATATGCTCGAGAGCCTTAAGGTCTTCCTGATCATTCAGCGCCACAACGCCGCCATGCCCAACGTGGGCTGGTGCGAGGCCATGACCATGCTGTTCGAGAACAACGCCAAGATGGCGAGCAAGTACTTCGATCGCAAGCTCGGCGTGCTCGAGGCCGGCGCTGCCGCCGACGTCATCGTCATGGACTACAAGCCCTTTACGCCGCTGAGCGAGGAGAACATCGACGGCCACATGCTCTTTGGCATGATGGGTAAAAACTGCCGCACCACCATCATCAACGGCCGCGTCCTGTACAAGGATCGCGAGTTCGTTGGCATTGATGAGGACAAGATCAACGCGTGGACCATGGCTGAGTCCAAGAAGCTCTGGAGCACGCTCAACGATCGCACCTACTAATTCACAAGTAGATTCACGCGCGTCGGATGTTTCGCCGCATCCGGCGCGCGTATAGGCGACCTCCGCGGGGTCGCCGGCGCTGTGCTAGCGCTACACCGTATTTGCGCCCGCCGCGCGGTCTCGCCGGGCGTTACAGAGAGGAGCTCACTATGAGCGACATCATGAGGCCGATCCCGTTTTCGCAGCTGATGAACTGGATCATCGAGGAGCACAAGACCCAGGGCGCCGTCTTTGGCGTGCGCAAGATGGTCGCGACCAACCAGGAGGGCGCGCTTCCCATTTTTGACGAGCGCATCGAGACTCCGTTTGGCCCGGCCGCCGGTCCCAATACGCAGCTGGCCCAGAACATCGTGGCATCCTACGTGGCCGGCTCCCGCTTCTTTGAGCTCAAGACCGTTCAGGTTATGGATGGCGAGGAGCTCTCCAAGTGTGTGAACAAACCCTGCATTGTGGCGCAGGACGAGTGCTACAACTGCGAGTGGTCGACCGAGCTCGAGGTTCCGCAGGCCTTTGCCGAGTACGTGAAGGCATGGTTCGCCTGCCACCTGATTGCCCGCGAGTACGGTCTGGGCAGCCCGGACGGCTTTGTCTTCAACATGTCCGTGGGTTATGACCTGGAAGGCATCAAGGGCCCCAAGGTCGACGCCTACATCGAGGGCATGAAAGACGCCAGCGGCTCCGAGGTTTGGAACGAGTGCCGTACGTGGGCGCTCGCTAACCTGGACAAGTTTGAGCATGTCGACGCCGCATTTGTCGAATCCATCCCGGCGCGCGTGTCCAACTCCATCACGGAGTCCACCCTGCACGGCTGCCCGCCGGCCGAGATCGAGCGCATCGCGACCTATCTGATCACCGAGAAGGGCCTCAATACCTACATCAAGTGCAACCCCACGCTGCTGGGCTATGAGTTTGCACGTCAGCGCCTCAACGAGCTGGGCTTTGACTACATCGTCTTCGACGATACGCACTTCCGCGAGGACCTGCAGTGGGCCGATGCCGTGCCCATGTTCGAGCGCCTGATTGCCCTGTGCGCCGAGCGCGGCCTGGAGTTTGGCGTCAAGCTGACCAACACCTTCCCCGTCGACGTGACGAGGAACGAGCTGCCTTCCACCGAGATGTACATGTCCGGCCGTTCGCTGTTCTCGCTGACCATCGAGGCCGCCCGTCGCATTACCGAGCAGTTCGATGGCAAGCTGCGCATCAGCTACTCCGGCGGCGCCACAGTCTACAACATTCGCGCCTTGTATGACGCCGGCATTTGGCCCGTTACCCTGGCGACCGACGTGCTCAAGCCCGGTGGCTACGAGCGCTTTAGCCAGATGGCCGGCGAGTTTACCGACCTGGATGGCAAGCCGTTCGCGGGCGTCTCTCTCGAGGCCGTGACTGCGATCCAGGCCGACTCGCTCACCAACCCGCTCTACAAGAAGCCGCTGCGTCCGCTGCCCGACCGCAAGGTTGCCGGCAAGAGTCCGCTTTCCGACTGCTTTACCACGCCGTGCCGCACGAGCTGCCCCATCCAGCAGGACATTCCTGCCTACCTGGCGGCTGTTGACGAGGGCCGCTACGAGGACGCGCTCAACATTATCATCGAGCGCAACGCCCTGCCGTTCATTACCGGCACTATCTGCCCGCATCCCTGCGGCCGTGCCTGCGAGCGTGCATTTTACGAGCCCGAGGGCGCCCAGATTCGCGCCAGCAAGCTCAAGGCCGCCCGCGAGGCCATGACCGCCGTGCTGCCCAAGCTGCGCGCCCAGGCCATCGCCAACGACGGCGAGCGCAACGTTGCCGTTATCGGCGGCGGCCCGGCCGGCCTGGCGACGGCATTCTTCCTGACGCGCGCCGGCGTGTCCGTCACCATCTTCGAGGCCCGCGACTCGCTCGGCGGCGTGGTCCGTCACGTGATCCCCGAGTTCCGTATCGCCAGCGACGATATCTCCCACGATGCCGAGCTCTGCCTGGCCTTTGGCGCCAAGGTGCAGCTCAACGCCCGCGTGGAGTCCATCGACGAGCTCAAGGCCCAGGGCTTTACTGACGTGGTCGTGGCTACCGGTGCCTGGATGCCCGGCTCTGCAGGTTTGCGCGAGGGCGCCGAGCTCGACGTGCTTGAGTTCCTCGAGGCCGCCAAGAAGGGCGAGAAGCTCGAGCTGGGCGAGGACGTCGTGGTCATTGGCGCCGGCAACACCGCCATGGACGCGGCTCGCGTGGCCAAGCGCCTGGCTGGCGTGAAGAACGTGCGCCTGGTGTATCGTCGCACCAAGAAGCAGATGCCCGCCGACGAGGAAGAGCTCGATCTTGCTCTTGCCGACGGCGTTGAGTTCTGCGAGCTGCTGGCGCCCAAGGCACTCAACGGCGCCGTGCTGACCTGCGACGTCATGGAGCTCGGCGAGCCGGATGCAAGCGGCCGTCGCAGCCCTGTTGCCACGGGCGAGACCGTCGAGCTTTCCGCCACCACGGTGATCTGCGCCGTGGGCGAGGGCATCGATGCCAGCCTGTACGACGCCGCGGGCGTCGAGCACGACCGTCGCGGCCGCCTCGCCGCCACCTCCACCGGCGTCGAGGGCGTCTGGGCTGCAGGTGACTGCCGTCGCGGTCCGGCCACCGTGGTCGAGGCTATCGCCGATGCCGCCGAGGTCGCCCGTGCCATTGCCGGTGTCGACTTTAACAAGTACGCCGACCAGAATGCTCAGGCCGGCCGCGAGGACACCTGCTACGAGCGCAAGGGGTCGCTGTGCCGCGACAAGCGCAACTGCACCAAGACTCGCTGCCTGGGCTGCGGCTCGGTGTGCGAGGTCTGCTGCGACGTGTGCCCCAACCGCGCCAACGTGGCAATTAAAGTGCCGGGCCTGGCCAAGCATCAGGTCGTCCATGTCGACGGCATGTGCAACGAGTGCGGCAACTGCGCCGTGTTCTGCCCCTACCAGGAGGGTCGTCCCTACAAGGACAAGCTCACCCTGTTCTGGAGCGAGGAGGACATGGAGAACTCCGAGAACGAGGGCTTCCTGGCCGTGGACGAGGACCACTTTAAGGTTCGCGTCGCCGGCACGGTCCGCACCGTCTCGGTCGATGCCGTCAACACCGGTCTTCCCGAGGCCGTCCGCCTGACCATCAGGGCTGTGCGCGACAACTATTCGTACCTTCTTAAGAAATAGGCGAGTCTCTTATGGCCAAATCCATTCAACATAACGTGGCCTACGTTGCCTGCGGAAGCGGTTGCGCCTCCGCAGGCGGCGATGCCCGCTGCAGCGAAGGCTGCATTGGCTGTGGCGCCTGCGTCACGGCCTGCCCCCACGGCGCCATTGCGCTGGTCGATGGCATCGCCCGCGTGGACCGCTCAAAGTGCACGGGCTGTGGCCTGTGCGGCATGGCGTGCCCGCAGCGCGTGATTGCCTTCGTTCCCGGCTACCAGAACATCCTAGTGCGCTGCAACAACACCGATAAGGGCGCCATTGCTCGCAAGATCTGCGACACGAGCTGCATCGGTTGCGGCATGTGCGCTAAAAAGTGCCCTGCCGGCGCTATCCGCATCGAGGACAACTGCGCCCATATCGACGGCGCGGATTGCCTGTCGTGCGGCATGTGCGCCGTCGTCTGTCCGCATGGCGCCATCCACGATCGCACCGGCATCGCCGCCGGCGTGTAGAAGGGAATCACCATGGCACAGGAATTCACTTTTACCGTTAACGGCGTCGAGCGCACGACGACTCAGAACAAACCGCTGCTGCGCTACCTGCGCGACGACCTGCATATCCATTCCGCCAAGGACGGCTGCTCCGAGGGCGCCTGCGGTACCTGCACCATCCATGTGGACGGTGCGGCCGTCAAGGCGTGCGTGCTGACCACCGCTCTTGCCGCCGGTCGCAACATCGTGACCGTCGAGGGCCTGCCCGAGGACGTGCGCGAGGCCTTTGTGTACGCCTTTGGCGCCGTGGGCGCCGTGCAGTGCGGTTTTTGCATCCCCGGCATGGTCATGGCGGGTGCAGCACTCATCGCCGAGGACCCCGAGCCCACCGAGGAGCAGATCAAGTACGCCATCCGTGGCAATGTCTGCCGCTGCACCGGCTACAAAAAGATTATCGAGGGCATCTCGCTGGCCGCTGCGGTGCTTCGCGGCGAAAAGCAGATCGACGAGGACCTGGAGCGCGGCGACGACTACGGCGTGGGCAAGCGCGCCTTCCGTATCGACGTGCGCAAGAAGGTGCTCGGCGAGGGCAAGTATCCCGATGACATCGACGAGCTCGATCAGCCGGGTCTGACCTATGCCAGCGCCGTGCGCTCCAAGTACCCGCGCGCCCGTGTGCTCTCCATCGACACCTCCAAGGCCGAGGCCCTGCCCGGCGTGGTGGGCATCCTGCGCGCCGAGGACGTGCCGGTCAACCAGGTCGGCCACCTTATCCAGGACTGGGACGTCATGATTGCGGCGGGCGATATCACCCGCTGCGTGGGTGACGCCATCGTGTTGGTGGTCGCCGAGGACGAGGCGACGCTCGAGAAGGCCAAGAAGCTCGTCAAGATCGATTACGAGCCTCTGGAGCCCGTGCGCAACATTGTCGAGGCTAGGGCCGCCGTCGCCCCGCGCCTGCATGACAGCTTCTTTGCCTTTGGCAACACGGTGGAACTCAAGGACAACGTGTGCCAGAGCCGTCACGTGACGCGCGGCGACGCCGCCAAGGCGCTGGCGGAGAGCGCGTTCACCGTGACGCAGCGCTTTACCACGCCCTTTACCGAGCATGCCTTCTTGGAGCCCGAGTGCGCCGTCGCCTTCCCGTACAAGAACGGCGTCAAGGTGCAGTCGACCGACCAGGGTGCCTACGATACGCGCAAAGAGTGCGCCCACATGTTTGGCTGGGACAACGAGCCCGAGCGTGTGGTTGTAGAGACCATGCTCGTGGGTGGCGGCTTTGGCGGCAAGGAGGACGTGTCCATTCAGCATCTGGCCGCGCTCGCCGCCTATAAGTTCCAGCGTCCTGTGAAGTGCAAGCTCACGCGTGCCGAGTCACTCGCGTTCCATCCCAAGCGCCATGCCATGGACGGTACCTTTACACTGGGTTGCGACGCCGAGGGCAACTTTACCGGTCTGGATTGCGAGATCAACTTTGATACCGGCGCCTACGCGTCGCTGTGCGGCCCGGTGCTCGAGCGCGCCTGCACGCATGCCGTCGGCCCCTACAAGTACCAGAACACCGACATTCGCGGTTTTGGCTACTACACCAACAACCCGCCCGCCGGCGCGTACCGCGGCTTTGGCGTTTGCCAGTCCGAGTTTGCGCTCGAGAGTCTGATCGACTTGCTGGCAGAGAAGGTCGGCCTGGATCCGTGGGAGATCCGCTACCGTAACGCCATCGAGCCGGGCGAGGTTTTGCCCAACGGCCAGATTGCCGACTGCTCCACGGCGCTTAAGGAGACACTGCTCGAGGTCAAGGATGCCTACTACGCGCATCCCGGCCACGCCGGCATTGCCTGCGCTATGAAGAACGCTGGCGTGGGCGTTGGCCTGCCCGACGCCGGCCGCTGCAAGATTCGCGTCGAGAACGGCGTGGCCGTGGTCTATGCCGCCACGTCCGACATCGGCCAGGGCTGCAACACCGTCTTTTTGCAGGACGTTGCCGAGGCCTGCGGTCTGCCGCTTCGCTGCATTGCCAACGGCGAGTGCTCCACCGAGAACGCTCCCGACTCCGGCACCACGTCTGGCTCGCGTCAGACGGTCGTGACCGGCGAGGCCGTGCGCGGTGCCGCCTTCCTGCTGCGCGATGCCATGCTTGACATCGAGGCCGGCAAGTCTGCGCCCGCCGCTCCCGTGAATGCACATGGCGACGGCGTCAAGATCGAGTACGACGACGGTCGCGCCTATCAGCTGCACACGCAGGAGCTCGTCGCCGGCCAGGGTATGCATCCTCAGGATCCCGCGGCCGCCATCAAGGCGCTCGAGGGACGCGAGTTTGGCTACGTGTACCTGGAGCCGACCGACAAGCTGGGTGCGGATGTTCCCAACCCCAAGAGCCACATCTGCTACGGCTTTGCCACGCATGTGGTCATTCTGGATGATGACGGTCGCGTGAGCGAGGTCTATGCCGCGCACGATTCCGGCAAGGTGGTCAACCCCATCTCCATCCAGGGTCAGATCGAAGGCGGCGTGCTTATGGGTATGGGCTATGCGCTTACCGAGGACTGGCCGCTCAAGGACTGCGTACCCCAGGCAAGGTACGGTACGCTCGGGCTGTTCCGTGCGCCCGAGATTCCGAATATCCACGCCATCTACGTGGAGAAGGACGAGCTGTTGCCCGTGGCATACGGCGGCAAGGGCATCGGTGAGATCGCAACGATTCCCACGGCGCCCGCCGTACAGAACGCCTATCGCGCATTCGACGGCAAGCTGCGTCCGGATCTGCCCATGGTGGATACGCCGTACAGCCGCGTTCGCAACCGCGGGTAGGGTGGGGTGCGGACGACCATTGCTGATGGGCAGTTCGCGCTCAACATCAATTACATACGCTGCGCCTTTGGCCCCAGCTCCATCGCGAGCCGGGGCCTTTTGTTTGGAGCGCCTCCGCATGCGGAAACTGCGTCCCGGATTTGGCGCTCAGAATGGGATGCGCTTTCCCTTTGGAGCCCTCGGCGGAAATTACATCCCAGAATTGGCACTCAGAACGGGATGTGCTTTCCTTTTTGGGCCCTCGGCGGAAACTACGTCCCGGAATCCAGTCCCGGAGTGGGATGCGCTTTCCTGATCGGCCCTCAACCGGAAGCTGTGTCCCGGAATCATGCCTCAGAATGGGATGCGTTTTCCGCTGGCCGGTCGTTTGGAAAGCGCATCCCAGTTTGAGCGTTTATTCCGGGATGCGGTTTCCGCTGAAGGACTCAACCGGAAAGCCTGTCCCGTTCCGAGGCTGGATTCCGGGACACGCTTTCCGCTAGGCCCGCCATACGGAAAGTGCATCCCGTTTTGAGCGTCCAGGCTAGGACGCGCTTTCCGTTGGCGTGGTCGTTGGGAAAACGCGGCCCAGATAGGGGAATGCGATCTGGCGATGCGTGGCCTAGCAGCTCCTACAGGTCCACCTCGTTGAGCCATGTCGGCAGCGCGGTCTGCCGGATGCCTGCCGTCTGCAGCTTTTTGGCGAGCATTCCTGCCGAGCGGACCTCATTCATGGTAAAGCGCAGCAGAGGGTGGCCGTAGAGCGATAGGTGCGCCTCGCGCTGTCGTTCGGCAACGAGCGCCTCGGCGGTGGTGCGTCCGGCCAGCATGGTCTGGTCGGTATATTTGATGAGCCCGTCGAGCTCGCCCAGCGTGAGTTCCCGCGCCTGGCGCTCCCAGGCAAAGTCCGTTCGTATGGGCTTGGCCGAATCGAAGGGGTCCGTCAGCTCGTATTGAAGCCAGTCGGGCGCAAAGCCCGTCTCGATCATGATGGCTCGGGCGACCGATTCCCCGCCGCTCTCGGCGCGGGCGTCGGCATATCGAAGCGTTGTGAGGGCAGTGCGAATCGCGCGACCATTGCGGGCAGTCGCTCGTTGCTCAACGGCCTCCATCAGCTGTTCCGGCGCAAGGCCGAGCTTTGAGATCGCCGAATCGGCAATGGGCATGCCGTCGGCAAAACCAGTTTGCAGCAGGCAATCTGTGGCCGTTTGGATGGGCGGCGTTACCGATATGCCGGCTCTGCGTATTGCTCCGGCCGGCTCAATCTGGTGTCGCTGAATATGTGCGCCCGGACGAGCCGACGGCTTTGTCGAGCTGCAAACATGCACGACGTTCAGGTGTCGCCACGAGACCTCGAGCCCCAGCAGGCAAGCTGCCGAAAACGAGCAGAACGTCCAATCGGGATGGATGATCGCAAGGGCGCGGATAATCTCGCAATGGCGTTGCGCTCGGTTGAGTTCATCCCAGCGCGTTTTTCGCGCAAACAACCCCGGAATGGGCGAGACAACCGTGCCGCCGGTGCGCCGAAGGAGCGCTTTTCGGATCGCCGCGCTCGGGGGAATCAGACAGCGCCCCTCTTGCTCGGCTTGAGTGAGCAGTTGGTCGATGAGCTGGTCATTGCAATGGGTCATGAGCTACCGCCTCCTTTTGGGTAGCAAAAACGTATCAGCTGGAACTTGCCGCTCAGCTGACCAAAAGCTGACCAAAATCTAACCATGCAGGTAGATGACCTGCTTTTGGCGACATATTTCTTGTTTGAATCGGTGGGCGGTAATCGGCGACCGTGAACGGTAACTGGATATGAAGTCTTGGTAAGTTTCGGGACGTGTACTTTTTGAAAAAGAGCATTCTATCTGCTGTTTTGTGTTTCTGGATCGCATATTTGAAGGCATGTGATAAGGGCGGCGGACTGTCGCCTTGTATCTGCGGAAACTGTGACCCGGAATGAGCGCTCGGAATGGGACGCGCTTTCCGGAACAGCCCTCAAACGGAAATTGCATCCCGGAACGAGCTCTCAGAGCGGGATGAACTTTCCCAACGGGGCCGCAGGCGGAAATTGCATCCCGGATTCGACGCTCAGAATGGGATTCGCTTTCCGGTAGAGGCCTCAAATGGAAGATGCGTCCCAGGGCCCGCAACGGCGCCGCCGCGCAACTTTGTGTCCGCACGGACGGCTATGTTTACTGCAACGTAGTCATTCGTGGAAAGGACGGATGCCATGGCAACGGATAAGACCGGTTATGTGAGCGTTGGTGCCCGGATCGAGGATAAGGTCATGCCCGACCGCGTGATCTTTAGCATTGGCTTTGGCGGCCGCTTTGATACCAAGGAGGCGTGCCTGGACGATTACAACGCCGATCGCGCCAAGGTCGCCGCTGCGCTGGCGCCCTTTGGTCTGGATGACGAGTTAACGTGTCGCCGGTACACCTGCTATGCGCAGACGACGCGCAAAAGGGCAATCATCGTGGGCTACGACTACTATGCGTACGGCACGGTTGCCGCGCCTGTCGATTCGATTGATTGTGCGGCTGTGTGGACGGCGCTCAACACCTGCGGATCGCGTGCCGACATGAACATTCGATTTGAACTTGCGGATGAGCGCGCGGCGGAGGACGTCCTGATTGCCCGCGCTGTCGAGCGCGCCCGCGGTAATGCGCAGGCGCTCGCTGCGGCCGCGGGGACTAAGCTGGGCGGCATCAAGCATATCTCGTATAACAGCCGGCCGGGGGATTATGGCACGGTATACTGCGCTGCCATGGGCGCTCCCGATGGGGCATCCGGAGGCCTTGGGGAAACGGTGCTGGATCCGGAACCCATCGAGGTTGAGTGCTCCGTGGACGTGGAGTGGTGGCTGGAGTAGTGGACGAGTCGGGCGGGCGTCGAGCTTTCATTACTGAAAAACCATTTGTTAAACCTGACAACCGTGGGTAGAATAAAGTCGACGGCAGCCCAAGTAGAGAAGAGCTGGGCAGCGCCGTTGCTTTGCTTAAGGGGTCAATGCCTTAACGGCGTCGACCCCTCTAATATGAGAAAGCCATTGTCAATAGGCGTGTTTGTTCGAGCCCGGTTTTAAACCGGGCTTTTTCGTAATATGAGAAAGCCATTGTCAATAGGCATGTTCGTTCGAGCCCGGTTTTAAACCGGGCTTTTTCGTTTCCCGTCGGGAGAGCCCGCGCACGCTGCATGGCTTAGTCGACGCTTGCCTGGCAAGCTAATATCCGCGGGCTCTTGCGGGTGCGCTTCCGGCGGTCAGCCCGGTATGTCCGCG
>JAXJNG010000015.1:0-48409 GCA_036312785.1 Collinsella sp. | reverse complement strand
TAGGTCTGTGCCGCTGGCCTGGGGCGCGCGCGTATTGAATGCGTCGACAAAGCCCTGCATGCCCTGCTTCATAAAGAAGGGCCCGTAGATGGGTGAATTGAACGCAATGGGGACGGAAAAGGCTGCAGCGAGAACGAGCGTGGAAATCCATACGGCCTTGTCTCTTAGGATTAGTTTGAGAAGAAGTCGACAGTACATTCAGAAGCACCTACGTTCCTCAAAGAATTGTTAGATTAAAAGTAACAGACCGGATGAAGATACGTGCGACGGGGGCGAGGCGAATGGCTGAGCGGTATCGATATGCGGGTTCAACGGTATCACATTGGCCACATAGATTTTTAACTTGCATTTCTACCCGCCCTTTTCGTAGAGTCGCCGATACGTGCTTAGCGCACCCTCGGCGCGTCCGGCAGGCTTTGCGAAATGGGATCCAGGAGACTTCGGCGCAGCATCATCTTGCGGAATGCTTCTAATGAGCCTCCCATCCTTCAAAAACAGAATCTCATCGCACAGCCTATCGACCGAATCCAAGATGTGGGATGACATGATGATGCACGTACCAGAATCGGCCAGCTTCCTGAGAATCTCGGAATGCAAGTCCACCCTGCTGGGGTCGAGCGCGTTCATGGGCTCATCTAATAGAAGGTACCGCGCGCCCGTCGCATACGCAATCGCCAGGGTAAGCTGCTGCTTCATGCCCTGGCTCAGAGTGCGGATCCTCATCTTCGCGAACTCGCCTATCTGCGTTTGTTCCACTATCTCTTCGATATCGCGAGCATGCGGCCACATATCGCAAACCATCTTGAGGTGATCTTCCGCACGCAATCCGGGATACAGCAGCATCCCCTCACCAGGTGCATAGAAGATCATAGAACGGACCTCTCTCGCACCCGTACCCTGCACCTCATCCAGAACGATGCTCCCGTCCACGCGAGGACCCGGCAAACCTGCCATCGCACGCAGCAACGTCGTCTTTCCATGCCCGTTCGGAGCGACGAGACCGTAGACCGTACCCGGGGCAAACTCAGCGTTCACCGAATCTACGAGCACCTTCTTTCCATAAGAGATCGTCAGCGTTTGAAGGTCAATCATCGAGATCATCCCCTTTCGATCTTTGGAACACTCAGGCGCACCATCAACGGAGATACGGCGCCCAAGACCACCAGCAGAGCGCCCGATGCGCCGACGACCTCTCCAAAAGGCATCGCGTTCGTCCCTCGCCCAAGGAACCCAATCGTCCCCACCTGGGAAGCGGGATCAAACGAGGCGAATGGAGCCAGCAGCGCGACGCCCATGCCCACGCTTTCAACATGAGCGCTCAACGAACCCAACACCAAGAGAACCGCGCAAACCATTCCGGTGACAACGGGGTTGCGGCTAATCGCTGCTGTCAACGCAGCGACGACGGAAATCACGCCGTATGCCATGACCAGCAACGGAATACTGCACAACACCGCCTCCCCCACCGTGGACGTTGTCGAAGCTCCCGCCCGAATGAGAGCGACGGGATACTCCGATCCACCCGCACCGTTCTTAATCACGGACACAACGACAGCGGGAACCATCGACACCAAAAGCAGCGTCAAGCCAAGCAGGAGAGACAACGCAACAGCCGTCAGAAAACGCACATGCGCTGTTGCGGGGACTTGGAAAACCAGAAGGGAACGGCACTGCAGGTGGGTGCACGCAAGCGATGTGACAACCACGGGCAACAGCCAAAACAAGGAAGGAAGCGCTGCCTGGAAATACGAAAGGAGGATTAATGGGGGCATCTTCGTACTTAACTCGTAAACCTTGGGGTCCGGCAAGCTCGCGATCGACTCGAGCAGAAGGGCGCGCGCCTCCGCACGAGAAGGAGTCTCCGGCTCGATTCCGATCGATTGCAGGAGGGTCGCATCTGCCGCGCCCAGTTCGCCTCGAGCGCGCTCGTACGTCGCAAGGCTTCGAAACCCCTCCGCAGGCGTAGGCGCGTACACAAAACCCGAAAGAGCATCTCGCATGTCTTCCAGGGCCGTTTTGCCCTCGACATCCATATTCGCAGCGTCCTGCTCTAGATACCGATCTATTGAACGGAGCTCCCCATCCCTATACCGAACAGCGGAAACGTCATCAGCGTCAGGAAACACCTCGACCAGAGCCGGGGCCAGCATCGTCGTCGACATTGCAATCGCGCATACGGCGAGGGCAGGAGAATGCAGGAGCAGTTTCCCCATCGTTCTTACGTATGCAACGGCGGAGGCACAAGCGCTCGAACGAGTTGCCGCTCTCGATGCGGTGAAGGAACCTCTCTCAAGACAAATCGGGGGCATCGGGCGCGCGCAGCCGCTCTTTCCAGCAACGCAAAGCAGGCTAATTGCCAGCACCTCGATCCCGATTGCGCATACGAGGGTAATCGCGCCACGCTCGAAGCAAAGTCCGGGCAGATTCACTATCTGCGTTGTCGGGTACGGGCTATAGGCGCCGACGGTCGACTCGGTGTTCGCATACGAAAGGGGATTCAACAGGGCGAACTCACGTAAAGCGATGGATCTTCCGTAATACCCGGGAACCATCGTCACCCCCATCAGGGCACATACGAACACGATTCCAAGCGTAGGGTTATTGGCAATCTTCACGGCAAGGTGAACGACAAGCGAGATGAACGCTGCCACCAAGAATTGCAAGATGGCCGTCTGCGCGAACACCAGCCAAGCCGATTTGATAACCGGAGTCGCATATTGAATGTAGCCTATCGGATAGAACGGCGAGCCCGGGCCATTCTTCACAAGCGCGGCGATTATCCCTGGAAGATTGATGGCGAGGACGGCAAGCATTGCAAAAACACTCGCCCATACGCTCGATGCAACAAGTCTACCCAGCTCGCCCATCGGTGCCTGGATGATGAGCTTTTCACGTTTGTTAAGACGCGCGGCAAGGAACGAGACGGCAACGGCCGTTGCGACCCATAGCAAGTACTCCTTCGATCCGTCATAATAGGTGTACTCTCCATCCGATATCTGCAGAAACGGAAGTAGGGGAGAGAGCGGTGCCAAGATAAGACGTCCCGCGGCAAGAGGGTACAGAAGCGCGGGCATGCTTGATGAAGAGGTATAGACGCTCTCCTCTCCCGCATTCACAAGCGCATCCGCATAGGATGCTGACAATTCCTGCTCAACACGGGTTATTCCCGACTCGAGGTATTCGACCCGTCCGTCGATGCCAGCCGCGCTCCTGAAGACGGGCAGAGCACAAAGAACCATCAACGCAACAACGACAACACAGAGCGACCTGGAGGAGAGGAGCGACCTAAAGATTGCCTTCGAGATCTTGAGCATATTCATCGCCAACCTTAACCTCATCCAGTCGGAACAGAGGGGCCGAACAAAATGCTCGGCCCTTCCTCGCATCTAGTAGGTGCTATAGACAAATTGCCATTTATCAGTTGTGCCAAGAACACCACAGGAGCACATTGCAGCGAGGCGGGATTCCCTATGATGCGCGGATCGGCGATAGCCATTTCGGTAGGAGATCGTCTTGTAAGAGATGTTGAACATCGAGATGCTGTGCCCGCTTACGCCGCGAGGACAGCTGTAGCTCCAGTAGGTATCGACGACGTCGTCCGTATACCCGAGGGGCTCAACGAGGGCACACTGGCTGCTCTCCTGGGAAGGAGGCATCGGGGTATCCGCAAAAGCGGGGGCTCCCGGCAGCAACAGACAAAGAGCGAGGCCGAGGAAAACCAAGAGCTTACACGACTTAACAGTACTGAACATAATCCTCTCCAATCTAGAGGGGTTTCGGTTGCAGCATGCTGTGATTACTTGCCGGCAAAGTCAATTTAACATAAACTGTTAAAAAGTAACCTGAGTTTTTTAAATTCTTCGGAGGTTATTATGAGTTCCGACAATCGCACTCCCCGGCTTCATTCCTTCCGCATCGCATGTGCGATAGCCTCTGCGACCCTTTGCGCCACCGCCATCGCACAAGTGGCGTTCTCCTTAAAGCCAGCAATCGAAGTGCTCGACAACCCTGTAATTGCAGACTCCCCCGCGTATCCAGCCCTTGCGATCTCGACATTGGTCCCTGCCGTCATCGGTATCGCTACGACCATCCTCAGCGCCGTTCTCGTGTGGACAATCAAGAGCGGAGACCCCTTCAAAAAAGGGTCTGCGACATGCTTGAAGGTGCTCGGCATTCTCTTCGTTGTTCAAGCTGCCACCAGCCTCTACGCCGGCTCACTCAAAACCTCCGTTTCGATGTTTGGCGGCGAGGGGGCCGTCGGCGCCCAAGAGATCGCTTCATCATTCGATTGGACCTCTCTGGTTCTCGGCATCGTCCTGTTCATGCTTTCCCAGCTCTTCTTGTACGCCCGAGAGCTGTACCTCGACTCCGACGAGATTGCGTAAGGAAACGCCATGCCCGTAATTGTTCGCCTCGACAAGATCATGGCCGAGCGAAAGATTTCCTCGAACGAACTTGCCGAAAGGATTGGAACCACGCCCGTGAACCTGTCCCGTATTAAAAAAGGGCATATTCGCGGCATTCGCTTCAACACACTCGAGCAGCTATGCCTCGCCCTTCGTTGCCAACCCGGAGACCTTCTCGAAGTCATGAGCGAAGAGGATGCCCGAAAGGAGTTCGGACTCGATTGGTCCGCCGAGGATTAGAGGGCGGTCGTACTCGCCCTGCACACGGGGATGCGAATCGGCGAGGTCTGCGGCCTTCGGTGGTGCGATGTGGATTTCGAGACGGGCCTGATCTCGATCAGACACTCGGTGGCGTACGCGAAGGGAATGGGTTCGTTCATCAAGGACACCAAGACCCATGACGCCAGGGGTATCCCCATCGACCCGGTCGGCCTACTCCCCTTCCTGAAGGAGACCCACGAGATCGACTGCGGAAAGCTGCGCTTGCGCGGCCTTACCGGGGCGGTCGAGATCGGGGGCTGCTACATCCTGTCGGAGCCGGGCGCGACCTTCTCGACGACAAGCTATATCCGCAGGGCGTTCAAGACGTTCTCGGAGACCAACGGCCTCATGGGCACCAACGACGAGCTGATCACGTTCCACGGCCTTCGCCACACGTTCGCAACGCAGTGGATCCGCCAAGGCGGCGATATCAAGGCGCTCCAATCGATCCTCGGCCACAAGGACGCCATGGCGACGCTCAACGTCTACGCCGACATCGAGCCCATCTCCAAAATCCATAACATGCTGCGCGCCACGCCGTGCCTTTGGCGCGGGCACCTCGGGCCGAGGGTCGATCCGGGTCCCATGTTCCAACAGAGGATCCAGGAGTCCATCGAGACGCTCCAGGCGTTCGGCTACGGCATCACCGAGCCGGACGACCGAAATATCGCCATACGCGACGTGAAGACGAACAGTTGGCTCTAGCTCACCGAGTACGCGGCAGTGCTGGGCCCATCCCAACTGAGGTCACGGTGGTCCGATAGGGGCGCCGCCCGCGGCATGCGCCGCGGAGCGGTATCCCCTACCGAAGGGCGGGGATGCCCTCCGCTTCCAGTTCGGAATCAGCCGTCGGAGGCGTTCGGCTGACTGCGGGAACGGCCTGTCCGCTCAATGTGTTCGGCTGAGATCGGAAATCAACCCAACACGAGCCGGACACGCGCCAGACGGCTCTTCCCCGTACGGCCTTCCCCCTTACGCTCATGTTGCAGGCATGTAACGCCGCAGCGAGCGCGCCTTTTTTGCGCCAGACAGGTACAATGATGAACACTGTACCGTAGCGGAGCGCCCCGCGCGCGCCGCAATCACGCGAAAGGGTTTCCCATGGCCGAGATCTCGTCCTCCCGTATCGTCATCACCGTCCTTGGCAAGAACCGCCCCGGCATCGTCGCCGGCGTCACCCGTGTCCTGGGCGAGGCCAACGTCGACATCCGCGACATCACGCAGTCCATTATCGAGGACATCTTCACCATGACCATGCTGGCCGACACCGCCGAGTCCAAGCTCGACTTCGCCGAGCTGCAGAAGGCCCTGGCCGAGGCCGGCGAGCTTTCGGGCGTCAACGTGTCCATCCAGCGCGAGGACGTCTTTAACTTTATGTACCGCCTGTAGCGAACAAGCCGCTCGGGGCAGCTTGACGTCATATCGTCCAAGCGCGCGGCCCCCAAGCGGACCGGAGAGGAGCGCGTATGGCCTACGACGCCAAGAAAATCTACTACCGCTTCGACGATCACCTGAGCCGCCTGGTTCTGGATTACGAGGCGAGCCGTCAGATTTCGCCCGAAAGCGAAAACCTCTACCACGGCCTGCCGACCGCCCCGTACGACGAGGGCTTGTTCGTAGAGCACAACGTCAAGCGCGGCCTGCGCAATGCCGACGGCTCGGGCGTGGTCGCGGGCCTTACCCGCATCTCGGATGTGCATGGCTACAACAAGGTCGACGGAAAGGTCGTGCCCGATCAGGGCAAACTCACGCTTCGCGGCTACAGCATCGAGGACCTGGTCAACAACGCCCAGGCCGAGGGTCGCTATGGCTACGAAGAGGTCGCCTACCTGCTCATCACGGGCTCGCTGCCCACCAAAGAAGAACTCGACGGTTTTTGCGAACGCCTGGGTGCTTTTAGGCATCTGAGCGACGAATACGTCCGCGAGTTCCCCATGACCACGGTGTCGTCGAGCATCATGAATGTGCTTCAGCGCGCCGTGCTGCTGCTCTACGCCTTCGACGCCGAGCCCGACGCCATTACACCCGAGCACGAAATCGACGTCGCCATCTCCATGCTCGCCCGTCTCCCCCGCATCGCCGCCTTCGCGCATATGGCCTCGGTCGCCAAGCGCCGCGGCTCCGAGGTTCATGTACCGCACCCAACACCCGGCCTCTCCACCGCCGAGACCATCCTGCAGGTGTTGCGCGGCGGCATGGCGTTCACCCGCGACGAAGCCATGCTGCTCGACGTGATGCTCATGCTGCATGCCGAGCACGGCGGCGGCAACAATTCCACGTTTGCCTGCCGCGTGCTGTCCTCCTCGGCCACCGACCCGTATTCCGCCTACGCCGCGGCCATCGGCTCGCTCAAGGGTCCGCGCCACGGCGGCGCCAACGCCAAGGTCGTGTCCATGCACGAGGACATCCGTGCGCATGTCTCCAACTGGGAGGACGAGGACGAGGTCGCAGCCTACCTGGGCAAGATCCTCGACAAGCAGGCCTTCGACGGCACGGGCCTCATCTACGGTATGGGCCACGCCGTCTACACGCTGAGCGACCCGCGTGCCGAGGTGTGCCGCCGTTACGCGCGCACGCTTGCCGCCAAGAAGGACCTGGGCGAGGAGTTCGCGCTCATCGAGCGTATCGAGCGCCTGGCCCCGCAAGTAATGCGTGATCACGGCATGACCAAGCCCATCTGCGCCAACATCGACCTGTACACGGGCTTTATCTACAAGATGCTCGGCGTGCCCGAGACGCTCTTTACGCCGCTGTTCGCCGTCGCCCGCATGGCCGGCTGGTCGGCGCACCGCATGGAAGAGCTCTTCTGCGCGCATCGCATCATCCGCCCGGCATACCGTCCGGTGATCGATCCGCTGGAGTACAAGCCGCTCGCCGATCGCTAAGACGCGGACCGTTATAGAACCCGAACGTGGCCAGGGCATCACCGCCCTCGGCCACGCTTTTTATGCCAGTAGAAAGGATCGCAACGAATGATTGTGTTTTCCGATATGGATGGAACACTGCTGACGAGTGATAAGCAGATGAGCGACGCCACCTGGGCGATGCTCGACGAGCTTGCGCGCCGCGGTATTGAGTTTGTGCCCTGCACGGGGCGCCCGCTGTCGGGTATCTTTGAGCCCATCCTCGCCCACCCCGCCGTACACTACGCGGTCTGCGCCAACGGTGCCAGCGTCTGGCAGCTCGACGACGGTACGCCCACCGATACTTCACGCGCTACGCGCATTTTGAGCCGACCGCTCGACCGCGCCATCGCCCACCGCATCCATAGCATCGCCGCCGGCCACGATGTGACCTTCGATATCTTCGCGGACGGGCAGTGCTTCCTCCCCCGCTCGCTCTACACGCGCCTGGACGAATTCTGCGGCGGCGATCCCCACATTGCGGCTTCGCTCAAGCGCACACGAACGCCGATCGACATGGATATCGACAGCAAGATCGACGAGGTCGAAACGCTCGAACGCATCGCCATGTACTGGCACGACCCGGCCGATCGCGACGCCATCGCGGCGGAGCTCGACACGCTCGGAGGCATTGAGGTCACGCGTTCGTACGCCATGAATATCGAGGTCATGGGCGCGGGCACCACCAAGGGAACGGCCCTCACGTGGCTATGCGAGCACCTGGGCGAGCGTCTCGCCGACGCCTGGGCGTTCGGCGACAACATCAACGACATCCCCATGCTGCAGGCAGCGGGCCACGGCATGGCAATGATCAACGCCGAGCCCGAAGACCGCGAGGCCGCCGACGCCATTACCAAATACGACAACGACCACGACGGCGTCGCCCGCACCATCATGGCTGCCCTCGCTTAGCAGCAGCAACCCGGGAGGGTAGCTAATTTGGGGACAGTCTTCACGGAGCGCCGCAAGGACCGTCCCCCACTGCCGGCAGATAAGGAACGTCCCCATCTGCCGGATTAAGCGAGGCTCTCCAAAACGTGGCGAAGCTCCTGCTGGACGGCGTGGTCGCGGTTGCGCCCCACCACGCGATCGGCAACGGCCTTGAGCGCGGGGCGCGCATTTTCCATCGCGCAGCCCGTGCCGACAAAGCGAATGATCTCGTAGTCGTTCATCGAGTCGCCAAACGCCATGACCTCGTCGCGTTCGACGCCATAGTGCCCCATGAGCTGCTCGATTCCCGAGGCTTTCGACACACCGGGCTGCATGGCATCGATCCATGCGTTTCCAGAAGGCGCAAAGGTAAAGAGCTGGCCAAGCTCGCGCTGTAGCACGTACGCACTGTCCATAACGGCACAGTCATCGCAAAAGATACTCGCCTTGATGATATTTACGCTGGGATCGGGCAGTTCCCAAATGCGCTCGGCATTGGGAAGGTCCTTATCGACCTCGCGTACGAACTTGCACTCGTCATCGAGCAAGAAGGATTTGGTTCGGTCAAAGAGCGCAAGATGCAGATTGGGAAACGTCGCGACAGCCTGGGCGAGCCTTCGAATCGCCAGGTGCGAATACACCTCACGGTCTACCATTTTGCCGTCGGCGTAGACCTGGGCACCGTTAGCGGCGACAAAGTCCATCTTGTCGCGAACGGGCGCAAAGAACTCGCACAGGCGATCGTAGCGACGACCTGACGATGCGGCGAAATGCACGCCATGCTCGTGTAGCGCCAGAATCAGTTCGTAGGTCTCGGGAGGCACCTGGCTGTTTTCGTCAAGCAACGTGCCGTCCATATCGGATGCAATCAGTTTAAACATAGAAAAGCTCCCTTCGGGCTTGTTGGAATCGAACGTGTATCCAATTCCAACGTACCCAAAGGGAGCTCAGGTAAGACTCCGCGGGCGCAAACGTTACAAGGACCTGGCAAATAGCTCACGCGCACCAGGGGTCCCACATTCGCAGCGCCAGGCAACACGTCAAAGAGTGTCGCAGGCGACTAGACGTTTAAGAACGTCCCCGATGACTAGTCGGCGTAGGTGAAGGTTGTGACGTCGAACATGCCCTCGGGGCGGATGCGGAGCGTCGGGATAACCGGCAGGGGCAGGAAGATGATGCCCATGATGGGGTCGAGCGGCGGCTCGATGCCCGTGGCGCGCGCCTTGACCATAAAGTCGTCGTGCTGCGCGGCGACATCCTCGGCCGTGCCTTCGCTCATCAGACCGCCGAGCGCCAGCGGAATGCGCGCCACGACCTCGCCGTTGCGCACCAGCACGTGACCACCCTGGCCCACAGCCTCAACAGCAGCCATCATATCGGCAGCGTTATCACCCACGACGCACACGTTGTGCGAGTCGTGGCCGATCGTGGAGGCAATGGCGCCACCGGTGATGGTGAAGCCACGCACCCAGCCGCGACCGATATGCTTGCCGACAAGGCCCAGGCCCGCAGGACCATCACCGTCGGCGCCCTCGGCCTGCAGCGACACACCGCGGCCGTGGCGCTCGATCAGCATAATGCGACGCAGGCCCTCGGCGCTCTCGGGGCGAGCCATACCCGTGATGGCCTTACCCGGCACCACGTCAATCACGGCCTCGCCCGGCTTAAAGGCATAGTCGAATACGTCGAGCGAAAGCTTCGGCAGCTTAACGGACGCGCGCAGCTCGTCGGCAAGGGCTGCGACCTCGGCCATCTCGGGTGCGATCTCGCCCACAAAGGTGCCGTCCTGCGCCACCAGAGCACCGGCGGCGTATACGCGATGCGGAGCCGTGGTGAACGTCAGGTCATTGAGCACCAGCAGGTCGGCACGCTTGCCCGGGGCGATGGCGCCACGCAGTTCGTGCGGGTCGCGGCAGCCGTGATCCAGGCCAAACGCCTCAGCCGTGGAAAGGGACGCCATGGAGATAGCGACCACCGGGTCGATACCGGCCTCAATCGCCACGCGGCAGGCGTTGTCGATCATGCCGGACGCAAGCGCATCGGAAGGAGCGCGGTCGTCGGTCGCAAAGCAGCAACGGCGGGCACGGGCAGGATTCTCCAGCAGCATCGGCGACAGGTTGGCCAGGTCATGGCTGCACGTACCCTCGCGCAGCATCACATACATGCCGCGAGACAGCTTGTCGAGTGCCTCCTCGGGAATCGTCGACTCATGGTCAGCGATAATACCTGCTGCGGCATAGGCGTTGAGGTCCTTGCCGGCAACGAGCGGCGCGTGACCGTCAACCTGCTTGGACGGCGTCTGGTTGGCAGCGTCGATTCGAGCGCAGGTCTCGGGATCGGCCATAAAGACGCCCGGCAGGTTCATCATCTCGCCCAGGCCAAAGACATCGCCCGGATGCTCGGCAAAAAACGCCTGCATGTCAGCGGCGGTAATCACAGCGCCTGCTTGCTCATCGGGCAGTGCGGGCACGCACGAAGGCATCATGTACTTGATGGAGATGGGTGCGCGGCGGCCGTCCTCGATCATAAAGCGCAAGCCGTCGAGACCGGCAACATTGGCAATCTCGTGGCTGTCGGCAATGGCGGTGGTAGTACCGCGCGTCGCGGCCATGCGAGCATACTCGGCGGGACGGATGTTCGAAGACTCGATATGCAAATGCCCGTCAATAAAACCGGGAGCGAGATAGCGACCCTGGCAGTCGATGACCTCAGTTGCCTCGTAGGTGCCAGCGGCATCGTCGCGACCATCGTAGAGCACGCCGACGATCACACCGTCCTTGACGGCAACGCTACCGGGCGCCACACGCTGGCCATATACGTCGACGATCTGCGCATTGGTAAACAGCGTGTCGACGGGCACGCGGCCCTCGGCAGCGTCGATCACAGTCCTCATGACCTCAACGGACATACATACTCCTTTAACCGTAGAAAAAAGCTGCGGAGCGGACGAGCCTTCACCGCAGCAAGCCAACAGCCATTGTATGCCCAAACGATGGGTCAACAATACGCCTCTCCGCTTAACGGCACACGCCGCTCAGCGCAATGGGGACTGCCGCTGAGCACCAATGACTACTCGACGACTACTAACTGCCGTCCCGACAACAAAAACGCCGATGTTTTGGCATCGCCAGCGAGTGGGTCGCATTTGAGACAAGGTGACGTGAAACGAAAGGGCGCTGACCTTCTGGTCGCGCCCTTGAAGTTGAACGTCAGATTGTCCAAATGCGGCCCGCGCAGCGTCGGCCGGTCCGCCGTTCGTTAGAACGGCGGAACTAAATCAACTTGAAGCCCTTGCGCTTGCCTACGGAGAGGGTGTCGCCCAGTTTGAGGGCGCTGGGATCGATGTTATAGCTCTTGGGAGCCACGGCCTTGCCGTTGATCTTGACGCCGCCGCCGTCGATATCGCGACGAGCCTGGCCGGCGCTCGCCGAAAGACCCAGGTCCTTGAGCAGGCCGGCGAGGTAGATCTGGCCCTCGTCGTTGACGGTCAGCTCGACATGCTTCTCGGGGAAGTCGGCAAGCTGGCCCTCCTTGAACACGCGGTCGAACTCGGCCTGAGCCTCGTCGCCGGCGCCGGCGCCGTGGTAGGTGTCGCACAGGTCGCGACCCAGAGCGCGCTTGAGCTCATAGGGATCGGCAGAGCCGTCGGCCAGGGCGGCGTCGATCTTGTCGACCTCGGCCGGGGTGAGCGAGCTGGCCAGACGATAGTACTTGCCGATCATCTCGTCGGGGATGGACATGGTCTTGCCGAACATGTCCTTGGGCGCGTCGGTCAGGCCGATGTAGTTGCCGTATGACTTGGACATCTTGCGCACGCCGTCGGTACCCTCGAGCAGCGGCATGGTGAGCGCGATCTGCGGCTCCATGCCCATCTTCTCCATGAGCTCACGGCCAGCGAGCAGGTTGAAGAGCTGATCGGTGCCGCCCATCTCCACGTCGGCCTTGATCTGCACGGAGTCGAAAGCCTGCATCACGGGATACAGGAACTCATGCAGGGCGATCGGCGTCTGAGACTGGTAGCGCTTGGTAAAGTCGTCGCGCTCAAGAATGCGGGCGACGGTGAACTTGGAGCACACCTGCAGCAGGCCGGCCAGGTCCATCGAAAGGATCCAGTCGCCGTTGTGCACGATGGTGGTCTTCTCGGGATCCAGGATCTTCATGGCCTGGCTCACGTAGGTCTCGGCATTGGCCTCGATCTGCTCCTGCGAAAGCTGCGGACGGGTGGAATTCTTGCCCGAAGGGTCGCCAATCAGCGCGGTACCGTTGCCGATGATGAGGGTGACGTTGTGGCCCAGGTCCTGGAACTGACGCATCTTACGCAGCGGCACGGCGTGGCCCAGGTGCAGGTCGGGGCTGGTGGGGTCGACGCCGAGCTTGATGTTGAGGGGCTCGCCCTTCTCAAGCTTCTTGCGAAGGTCGGCCTCGGGAACGATCTGCGCGGCGCCCGAGGTGATGATACGCATTTGCTCGTCAACAGACAGCATTGGGTATCCTCCTTTTGCTATAGCACCCTCGCCGAAAACGGCGGTGCTGGAAGTCCATAAACTCTCTTATGATAACAAACTGACGCGACGCGGCACCTACGACAGGAAAATCCTCGTCCTGCCGCATGCGTCAATGGCAACTGGCAGACGTGTACCGTCACGCTCGACCAGATAGCGTGCCTGCCGACGACGCAAGCAGTCGCGGCAACGGACCTGTCCCGTCGCATCGGTGGCGCAGACGCCCTCGGCGGTCAGCAGGCAGTGCTCGCACACCATAAGCTCGGGACGGTCGGCGTCGACCGGACCCAAGACGCCGGGTTCAGCAGCCAGCTCGGCGATACGCTCCCTGTCATTGCTGAGCAACTCGGCAGGCAAGTATACCCACCTCGCGCCAAGCCCGCGCAGCCAGGCAAGCGTGGCCCGATTGGCGCAGAACACCGGCGCCGCCACGTCAAACGTCGTGCCCAGCTCGCGGGCCATCGCCACCTGTCCCAGATTGCGGCAGACGACGCGCCCGGCACGTTGCATAAGCGCTCGAGTCCGCTCGGCGTCGCCTGCACGGCACACTTCGTCGAGCACCACCGTCGCATCGGACAGATCCCACTCATCGCGCGGATCCAAATCCATCAGCTCCCAGGCAAAGACCTTACGAGCAAAAGCCTCATGCTTTGCCGGCTCCGCCGGTCCCGCCAACTCCGTCGGTACATCGCCATCTGCCAGAACGCCCTCAAACGGCAGCACCTCAACGGACTGCTCAGCAGGCGCGACTGCATCTGCCTCGACCCGCATGCGCTCCAACACCGTTGCCGTCTGCCCCAGCACGCCGGCACTGCGAATCAGATAGACCTCGCAGCCCGCGTCCACCTTGCGTTTGCAATGCACGACGATGCGCTCTCCCGCAGCGGCACCCACGGGGCAAGGCACCTGTGGCCAGCGCTTGGGCACATCGGGACGCGCGTCGGCACCCGGGTAAAATCGGATCTCGAGCGTATCGCCCGCCGCCGCGGCGGCATCAAGCTCAACCGTCACCTCTTCGTGACCCACCGCCACCAAGTGGCCCACGCGCACACCCTGGTTGATCGCGCGCTCAAAGCTCATGAGCTCGGCGCCCGAACGACCCCGCAGATACGCATCGGTAAAGCCGCGGTTGAACGACCTTCCCAGCTCGCGCTCAAGCGCCGGCACCGCATCGGCATCCCATGTGCCGTCGCGCAGCATATTGAGCGCCCGACGCCACACCCTCACCACGTTAAAGACGTAGTCGGGATTCTTCATGCGGCCCTCGATCTTGAGCGATGCCACGCCGGCGGCAACAAGCTCGGGCAGATGCGCGATGCCCAGATAGTCACGCGGACAAAGCAGGCGATCCCCTTCGACAGCGACAACACTCTGCCCCGCCTCGTCCACCAAGTCATAGGATAGACGGCACGGTTGCGTGCAGTCGCCGCGCATCGCAGAGCGGCCACGTCGAAGGGCAGAGAACCCGCACGCACCCGAGTATCCAATGCAAATAGCGCCGTGACAGAACACCTCGATGGGCACGCCAGTAGCGCAAAGCGTCTCAATCTCTGCAACGCTCAGCTCGCGCGCAGTCGTCACGCGCTCAACGCCCAACTCCTTGGCAGCCAACTGCACGGCACCCTCGCTATGAGCGCCCGCCTGAGTGGACAGGTGAATCTCGACCCCCGAAATCGCCGCACGTAGCGCGCAAGCCAGCCCGGCATCGGCCACAATCAACGCATCGGCACCCAACGCGTGCGCATGCGCCCCCAACGCCACGGCGTCGGCAAGCTCATCATCGAACACGAATACGTTGAGCGTCACGTACACACGCACGCCATGGGCATGGGCCACGGCACAACCGCGCGCGAACTCATCATCGTTAAAGCCATGCGCGCTCACTCGAGCGTTGAATCCGTCCAGCCCCGCATAGATGGCATCGGCACCCGCCGCAATCGCCGCGAGCATCTGGTCGAGCCCGCCAGCAGGCGCCAGCAGTTCGGGCAGCGCCACTCCAGCCGCCGCCAACTCGCTTTCGCATTGTCCGCTCGGTTCCATCGGCCGAATCGCCATCGGTAAACTCCTCACCAAGGTATGCATTCACTCTGAAAAATGCCGTCATCCAGCATACACGAGGCCCCGCGTGCCTCGTTTGGTTTATCGTGTAATAACTTATGTCCATCCTGCCAGGCATAACACCTGCCGCCTGGCACGACATACCTGGAGGTCAATATATGGGTCCTCGCCAACGACAGGGGCGCAGTCGCTCTAAGACGCATGCCCTTCCCATGATCTTGCTCTCGTTTTTGGGCTTTCTGCTTATCGCGGGCGTAGCGTTTGGCATCGGCATGATCGGCAACGTCAACCGCTGGCTGTCCGATCTGCCCGACTACACCGATGCCAACGCGTATCTGGTGAGCGAGCCCACCGACATCGTCGACTGCAACGGCAACACCATTGCGAGTTTCTACACGCAAAACCGCAAGTCCATCACCAAGGACCAAGTGTCCCCGTACGTGCTGCAGGGCACCGTTGACGTTGAGGACGAGCGCTTCTACGAGCACGGCGGCATCGACCTCTGGGGCATTGCACGCGCATCGGTGGCAACCCTCACCGGCGGCCACGAGGGCGCATCGACCATCACCCAGCAGCTGGTTCGCAACACCATCTTGCAGGAGGAACAATTCGACTCGACCATCGAGCGTAAGGTGCGCGAGGCCTATATCGCCATCAAGATGGAGGATATGTACTCCAAAGACGAGATCCTCATGATGTACCTCAACACCATCTACTACGGCCATGGAGCATATGGCATCGAGGCCGCCGCCGAGACCTATCTGTCCAAAACCGCCGCCGACCTCACCCTGAGCGAGGCCGCGCTGCTGATCGGCCTTCCCAACTCGCCCTCGCAGTACGACCCCACGGTTAATCCCGACTTGGCGCTGTCCCGCCGCAACAAGGTTCTGGACAACATGCTGCGTCTGGGCCACATCACGCAGGAAGAGCACGATGCCGCGCAGGCTGAGCCCATCACGCTTAACGTGACCGAGATTTCGGGCAGTGGCGTCGATGTGTACTCTCAGCCCTACTTTGTCTCCTACGTTAAACAGTTGCTTGAGCAGGAGTTCTCCACCGACGTGCTCTTTAAGGGCGGTCTGACCGTCAAGACCACCATCGACCCCACCATGCAGCAGGTGGCCGAGGAGGCTGTGCGCTCGCAGCTCGACACGCTTTCGCTCGACGGCCTGGACATGGGCATGGTCGTCGTTGACCCCAAGACCGGCTACATCAAGTGCATGGTAGGCGGCTACGACTACAACGCCGACGAGAATCACGTGAACCACGCTACGGCAAAGCGCCCCGTGGGCTCCACGTTTAAGGCCTTTACGCTGGCGACTGCCATCCAAAACGGTATGAACCCCAACGTCACCCTCAACTGCAACTCGCCGCTCAAGGCCAAGGGCACCACGACCGAGGTGCAAAACTACGGCAACCAGAGCTATGGCAACATCACGCTTAAGCGGGCAACGGCATACTCATCCAACACCGGCTACATTCAGGTGGCCGAAGCCATCGGCAATGACAAGATCATGTCGCTCGTCAAAAAGCTCGGCATCGATCCCGCCAAGGACAATATCGAGGACGTTCCCGTCATGACGCTCGGCACCGGGTCCATCTCACCGCTCGAGATGGCATCGGCCTACGCAACGTTTGCCAACGGTGGCTACTACCGTCAGCCCATCGCCATTACCGAGATCGACTCGCGTACCGGCTCGGTTCTGTACCAGCACACCGACAATCCCACGCAGGTGCTCACCGAAGGCGAGGCTGCCGCGGTTACCGATGTTCTATCCGGCGTCATGCAGGGCAGCGGCACGGGTGCCGCCGGCGCGCTGAACGTCAACCAGCCCTATGCCGGCAAGACGGGCACCACTGACAACACCACCAACCTGTGGTTCTGCGGCTTCACGCCGCAACTGACATGCGCCCTGTGGACCGGTTATTCCGCAGGCGAGATTCCCATCCAAAAGTACGGTTCGGACCTGCTGGGCGACAGCACCAACCTGCCCGTCTTTAAGAAGTTCATGAACACCGTTCTTGCGGGCACCGAGCGCGAGGAATTCTCGACCGGAACGGCTCCCACGTACAAGAACAATAACGTCTGGAAGTTCTACGGCACAAACAACAAAAAGAAAGACGAAGAGGATAAAGACGAGGGAAAAGAAGAGGAAGAGACCACGACCACCACAACGACAACGACAACGACAACCACTGAAACCCCGGGCGGCAACACCACCGGCGATAGCGGTACGACAGGTGGCGACGGTGGCACGGGTGGCGATGGCGACACGGGTGGCGACGGTGGCACGCCGACGCCTACCCCCGATCCTACGCCCACGCCCAACCCCTCTACGGGCCAGTAGACGCAAGGCGGCATCTGACACCAAGGCGCCCGAGCAGCACGTACGCTGCTCGGGCGCTTCTTTATTTCGGCAGATGCCACAAGATGCCACGACGGCCCCGGCTGCAGGACCGATAGAGCAACGGGTGCCGGCATGCAAAAGGGCGCTGACCTTCGTCAACGCCCTCGGCAATTACCTATAGCAACAATCGGCACAGCAGCAGCGCCACGCATCCCCTACTTGTGAGAGTTAC
The DNA here is from genome assembly GCA_036312785.1 of Collinsella sp. Taxonomy (GTDB): domain Bacteria; phylum Actinomycetota; class Coriobacteriia; order Coriobacteriales; family Coriobacteriaceae; genus Collinsella. The sequence goes on along the minus strand of JAXJNG010000015.1, from coordinate 30,769 downwards.
TCAGCTTGTTGATGAGCGCTTCAAGGCGTTCGCCGTCCTCGGCCGTCTGCGCAATGACTAAGATCGTGTCGTTGCCGGCAAGCGAGCCAAGCACGTCGGGCAGCTCCGCGGCATCGACCGCTGCGGCAATACCAGAAGCCGTACCGGGCTGTGCCTTGATCATAACCAGATTATCGGTGCGCAGTACGCCGGTAACCAACTCGGAAACCATGCGCTGCAGATGCAGGTCCTCGGCAAGGACATAGATGCCCTCGGGGAGCTTACGCAGTCCCATGTCCGCGATGTCGCGCGAAACGGTCGCCTGCGTGCAATCGAAACCCATGGCGCGGAGCTCGTCTACCAAAACGCGCTGCGTACGTACGTCCTTATTGCGAACAATATCTCTGATGGCATCCTGGCGCCCATTGCGTTTTTTGGCCATACAAAACCTCACTCCAAAAGATGGCGGAGACAATCAATCAGTGATTGAATAGTTTAACGCTATTTGAAGGCTTTTGTGTATAAGAACGCATTTCGAAACAATTCTATGCAAATTTGTTTCGAAATGAGCCGTTTAGGCGGTTTTTACGCCCGTCCGGTTAAGAAAAGCTGCCAGATGCGTACACATCACGCAGCGCGCGGGCTTGGCGCTGGCGATCGGCCCAAACAACAGACCAAGTCCCCGATGGTTATCCTTGAGCGCGGCGACCATCTGACGGGTTCGAGGCGCCTCGAGCATATCACGCATGCGGGCGGAACGCTCGATTGACGACACTCCATGCGGGCTCAGACACAAATTCTCGATGCAGGCGACCAGTCCGGCAAAGTAGAACTTTTGGCTTGCCAGCTTGAGCCGACCACCGCTATCTGCTTCCGAGAGTGAGTCCGCAAGCTCGTCGAGCGCTCGAGTGTCATCGGATATCCTGGCAAACATGGTGGGATCAAAGGCATCTGTAAGCTTAGGTGCCACCGCGTGGAAACAAGCGTCGCCGCAGCCGGACACGAATCGTGCCTGCGAGAGCGCATAAGCCATAAACTCAACCGTACGGTACGCCTTGCCGCGCGACAGGCATGCCTCAAACAGCGGACGGCTATACATCACGCCAGAGGCCTGAGCGACTAGGCCGCCCAAAATCAACTGGGGCAGCTCAGTCACCATAGAAGACTCGTCTTCTATGGCAATAGAGGCAGCATCCAAGACGCGCGAATGACGCTCGCGATGCGCATCGTATCGATCGAGCGACACCGAGGGGAGCACAATGTCTGCCGCAGTATCGCACGCGATATCGACCATCTTGGAAAGGGCCTGCGGAGCAAACCACTCATCGGCGTTCATGGCGATGATTTGAGAGCCGCGCGAGGCATCAAAACCGGCACGAAGACAAGCGCCGCGCTTCACGTCCTCGACGTCAATCAAATCAATATGGATGTCCCTGTCGGCAGCAACTTGAAGCGAATGGCGCACACCGGGCGCAGCATCGCGGCAGACAACGACAATCTGCAAATCGTAGAGGTCTTGGTTCTGGATACTCTCGAGCGCACGCATCGCATAGCTGTGCGAACCTTCTACTACAAGGATCACCGAAAGTCGCGGATGCGAGCCACGTCGAACCAAGTTATCCGTCCTCTCGACAGCAATGAATCAAACTGTCGTTCATGGTACACCCCGGCAATAAAAGCAATGAGACACCGGTTGCACTGCACGCCAAGAACAGATGTTGCACACGCGCAGCCCACAGATGACAGGTGCCGAAGAACGGCGCGTCGAGCCCTCCCCTAGTCGAGCACGACAAGCTCGGCGGGATCGTAATCCACGCCCATAAACGTAAGGCCGCAGGCAGGAGCCGTGGGGCCCGCAGCGGTACGGTCGCAAGCATCGATGACCTCGCGCATCCACTCGGGTTCACGGCGATGCATGCCAATCTCGACAAGCGTGCCAACGATCGTACGGACCATCGAATGCAGAAACGCATTGCCCTCGATGGTAAACGTCAGGATGTCCTCGCCAAACGCAACCTCATGGCCAAACTCGGCGCGCATTACGCAGCGGTGCGTAGGTTTGCCCACGGCAGAGGCAACCTTGCAAAAGCTTTTAAAGTCCTGCTCGCCCAAAAGCGCAGGGCAGGCGGCCGCCATCGCATCGACGTCGAGGGGATAGCGATGCCACCACACAGCACCGCGTGACAGCACGGGCCGCGCATCACGATCGGCAATGCGATAGGTGTAAGTGCGAGAGCGCGCGTCAAAGCGCGCAGAAAAGCCCTTACGAGCCTTGTAGACCTCGTTGATGGCGATATCTTTGGGCAGCAGGGCATCCATAGCCCGCAGCCACCTACGGCGCGTACACGCGAGCTCAGCGTCCGTTACGGGAACGCTGATGTACTGAGCCACGGCATGCACGCCGGCATCGGTACGCCCCGCGCACGTCAAATCGATCGGGCGGCGAAGCAGCGTCTCGATGGCTCGACGCAGCTCACCCGCAACCGTCGTCTGTCCCGGCTGCTCGGCAAATCCGCTATACGACGAGCCATCATAGGCCACACGAAATACGAGCGTGGCGTCAAGCTCGGAAATCGAATTGAAATCAGACGGGGCAGTCATGGGCGCTCCCAACAAACAAGTAACGGTATCGCGACAAAAAAAGAGGGGTACGCGAACGTACCCCTCGAATATAGCCTATGCAGACGGATTGTCTACTCAGCGGTCTCCTCAGCAGGAGCCTCCTCGACGGCCTCGACCTTCTTGGGAGCAGCGGCCTTCTTGGGGGCCGGAGCAGCCTTCTTGGCCTTAGGCGTGCAAGGCTCGGTGACGAGCTCCATGATAACGATGGGAGCGTTGTCGCCCTTGCGGTTGCCGAGCTTCATGATGCGGGTGTAACCACCGTTGCGGTCCTGCCACATGCCCTGGGCAGCCTTGTCGAAGATCTCGGCAACGAGCTGCTTATCGCCGAGCTTGGCGATAGCCAGACGACGAGAGTGCAGGTCGCCCTTCTTGGCCCAAGTGATGATCGGGTCGACGACCGAACGCAGCGCCTTAGCACGGGTCTCGGTGGTCTTGATGCGGTCGTTCTCGAAGAGGGCCTTAGCAAGGCTCTTCTTCATGGCCTTGGTGTGGCTCGCATCGGTGCCGAGCTTCAGGCCCTTCTTAACGTTGTGACGCATGGTCTAGTTTCTCCTCAAATATGCGAAGCATTAAGCCTTCAGGCTCAGGCCCATGGACTCAAGCTTGTCCTTCACTTCCTCGATCGACTTAACACCGAAGTTACGGATGTTGAGCAGATCGTTCTCCGAGAACTCAACGAGTTGACGGACCGAGTGAATGCTGGCGCGCTTAAGGCAGTTGTAGGAACGGACGGAAAGGTCCAGATCCTCGATCTGCTTGTCCAGCTCAGCGTTGTCGTTGGTGACCTCGGGAGCGAAGATCGAAGCCTCCTCCTCGACCTCGGGGGTCTCGGCAAGGTTCATAAAGGCAGCCATATGCTGGTTGATGATATTGGCAGCCTGGACCACGGCGTCGCGCGGAGCGATGGAGCCGTTGGTCTCGATCTCGAGGACAAGGCGGTCGTAGTCGGTGTGCTGACCGACACGGCAAGCCTCAACGAGCTTGGCGCAACGGGACACCGGCGAGTACAGCGAGTCGACGTGGATCACACCGATGGGATCGTTGTCGCGCTTGTTAGCCTCGCCAGAGACATAGCCGCGGCCATAGCCGATGCGCATGCTCATGGTGAGATGGCCACCCTCGGTGAGCGTAGCGATGTGCTGCTCGGGGTTGACCAGCTCAAACTCGGACGGAATAAAGAAGTCCGCACCGGTGACCTCGCAGGGGCCGTCAACCGAGATGGTGGCGGTCGCCTCGTCGGTCGTGCCGAGAGCCCTGAAGACAAGACCCTTGACATTCAGGACGATGTCGGTGACATCCTCGACCATGTTAGGGATGGTCATGAACTCGTGCTGCGCACCATCGATCTGAATAGCCTCGACGGCGGCACCCTCGAGCGAGGACAGAAGAACGCGACGAAGGGAGTTACCCAGCGTATCGCCGTAGCCACGCTCGAGCGGCTCGACGGAGACACGAGCAGACGTCTCGTTGATCTCTTCGACCTGAACCTGAGGCCTAATGAATTCTGACATGTATTACCTCCAGCCTCAGCAGCCCGGATGGACTACTTAGAGTAGAGCTCGACGATGAGCTGCTCGTTGATATCACCGCTGATCTGCTCACGCGTCGGCAGAGCGAGCACGTTACCAGACAGCTTCTCGATATCGACCTCGAGCCAGCCAGGGACCTCAAAGCGCTCGGAGGAAATCAGAGCCTCCTTGATGGGGAGGAGGTCACGGAACTTCTCGCCGACAGCGACGACGTCGCCGGCCTTGACGCGGTAAGACGGGATGTCCACGCGCTTGCCGTTCACGGTGAAGTGACCGTGACGGACGGACTGACGAGCCTCTTTGCGGGTGCGGGCGAAGCCAAGACGGAAGACGACGTTGTCGAGGCGAGACTCAAGGATGATCATGAGGTTCTCACCGGTGACGCCGTTCATCTTGCGGGCCTTGTTGAAGTAGCCGTGGAACTGCTTCTCCAGAACGCCATAGATGAACTTGACCTTCTGCTTCTCGCGCAGCTGCATGCCGTACTCAGATTCCTTGCGACGGCGCTTGGGCTGACGGATAGATTCCTTCTTGCTGCTGTAACCGAGCTCAGCGGGATCGATCCCGAGCTGACGGCAGCGCTTAAGAACAGGAGTCCTGTCGATTGCCATATTGATACGATCCTTTCAGTTACACGCGGCGACGCTTCTTGGGGCGGCAGCCGTTGTGCGGGATGGGGGTCTTGTCCTGGATGCTCGAGACCTCGAGGCCAGCAGCCTGGAGGGAGCGGATGGCGGTCTCACGACCGGAGCCGGGGCCCTTGACGAAGACGGAAACCTTCTTCATACCGTGCTCCATGGCCTGCTTGGCAGCAGCCTCGGCAGCCATCTGGGCAGCGAACGGCGTGGACTTACGGGAGCCCTTGAAGCCCACCTGGCCAGCCGACTTCCAGGAAATGACGTTGCCCTGGGGATCGGTGATCGAAACGATCGTGTTGTTGAACGTAGAACGAATGTGAGCCTGGCCCACGGAAATGTTCTTACGGTCCGCGCGCTTCAGACGGGCAGCGCGAACGTTCTTCTTAGCAGTAGCCATCTATCTAGCGCTCCTTATTTCTTCTTCTTAGCACCGATCTGACGCTTCGGGCCCTTACGGGTACGAGCGTTAGTGTGGGTGCGCTGGCCGCGGACCGGGAGGCCCTTGCGGTGACGAAGGCCGCGGTTGCAGCCGATGTCCATAAGGCGCTTAACGTTCTGGTTGCGCTCACGGCGGAGGTCACCCTCAACCATGATCTGGTTCTTATCGATATAATCGCGGATGGCGTTAAGCTCATCCTCGGTGAGGTCCTTAACGCGCGTATCCACGTTAACGTTGCACTCGACGCAGATCTTCGTCGCAGTGGTGCGGCCGATGCCGTAAATGTAGGTCAGACCGATCTCAACGCGCTTCTCACGCGGGAGGTCGACACCATTAATACGGGCCAACGTAGTCTCCTCTCTTAACCCTGACGCTGCTTATGACGGGGGTTCTCGCAAATGACGAGGACCTTGCCATGGCGCCTAATGATTTTGCACTTATCGCACATCTTCTTGACCGAAGGACGTACCTTCATCGTTCTTCCTTTCGGTAGCGCTCAAACTACTTCCCTACTATCTACTCGCCCAGCCGCAGGCGTTTAAAACTATGGCTGGTCTTCACACACAATCCGACCGTAGGTTGAGCTAAGCCTGCAGCCGGAAATGGAGTGCGTGTATGCGTGTCGCTATTTGTAGCGATAGGTGATGCGGCCGCGGGTCAGGTCGTACGGGGAAAGCTCCACGACAACCCTGTCACCGGGGAGAATACGGATGTAATTCATTCGGATCTTGCCAGAAATGTTGCACAGAACCGAATGACCGTTCTCGAGCTCAACCTTAAACATGGCATTGGGCAACGGTTCCTTTACCGTACCCTCGAGCTCAATTGCGTCTTCCTTCTTCACAAGCAATCATCTTTCTCTAGAAAACGACAGCGATTGAGTATTCTACAATACGCATGCACGTATCGTAATATCTTCGTAATGGCTCCACAACTAAGTGGAACTTGTTACATTTCTCCGCCTTGGAGCGAACACCAAGCACCTTGCGCGTCGGTGGTGAGAATCACCGGACCGTCATTGGTAATGGCGACGGTGTTCTCGTAGTGCGCGGCGGGCAGGTGGTCGTTGGTCGTAACAATCCAACCGTCGGAGCCCGTGCTCACATGGTTGGAACCCATCGTAACCATCGGCTCGACGGCAATGACCATGCCGGCCTGGAGGCGAACGCCCCTCCCCTTCTTTCCATAGTTAGGAACGTTGGGGTCCTCGTGCATCACGCGGCCAATGCCATGACCCACATAGTCGCGAAGCACGCCGTAACCGTGAGACTCGGCGAGGGACTGAACGGCATAACCGACGTCCCCGATATGGTTACCGGGAACAGCCTGCTCGATGGCAGCCTTAAGGCAATCGCGCGTGACCTCGCACAAAGCCTTGGCTTCGGGCGTGGGGGTGCCGACGAAAAACGTCCATGCGTTATCGCCGACCCAACCGTCGACAACGGCTCCCGTATCGATGGAGATGATATCGCCATCGCGCAGGATCATGTCGGGGTTGGGAATACCGTGGACCACGGCATCGTTGATCGATGCGCAAATGGTCCCCGGGAACCCGCCGTAACCCTTAAAGGCCGGGGTGCCGCCATGCATGCGGATAATCTGCTCCGCGAGCTGATCGAGCTCAAAAGTCGAAACGCCGGGGCGCACCATGGCTCCAACGTGGCGGAGCGCCATCTTAGATAGCGCTCCTGCCTTCTTCATCTGCTCGATTTGCGTTGCAGACTTAATCTTGATCATAGACCGAGAGCCTCTTTGACATCACCGTACACGGTCTCGCGAGCCTGGTCACCGTTGACCGACTTGAGCAGACCCTGGCCACGATAGTAGTCGACGAGCGGGCTCGTGGACTTCTCGTAGACGTCGAGACGGTTCTTGATGGTCTCGGGCTTGTCGTCGTCGCGCTGATACATCTCGCCGGCGCACTTGGGGCAGGTAGCATCGGCAGCGGTGCCGGTGTAACCGCAGGCGCGGCAGGTGCGACGCGAAGACAGACGATCGATGATGACCTCGGGGGCCACGTCGACCAGAAGGGCGCAGTCGATCTCGCGACCCATGGCGGAGAGCTCGGAATCGAGCGTCACAGCCTGGGCGGTGTTGCGCGGGAAGCCGTCGAGAATAAAGCCCTGCTGGGCATCGTCGGCGGCAAGGCGCTCCTTGACAAGGTCGATCACGAGCTGGTCGGGAACGAGCTCGCCAGCGTCCATGTACTTCTTAGCCTGAATACCAAGCTCGGTGCCACCCTTGACGGCAGCACGCAGCAGGTCGCCCGTGGAAATGTGAGCGACGCCAAACTCGGCGACGAGCTCCTGTGCGACGGTGCCCTTACCGGCACCCGGAGCTCCGAGCAATACGAGGTTCATGAGCAATCCTCCTCTAGCCTATTTAAAGAATCCATCGTAATCATACATCTTGATCTGACCTTCGAGCTTATCGACCGTGTCGAGCACGACGCCGACCATGATGAGGATGGACGTGCCACCAAATGCCTGGATCAGATGGTTACCCGTGAAGGAGAAGATGATCGAAGGCACGATGGCGATGAGCGCCAAAAAGACAGCGCTGGGAAGCGTGATCTTGTTGAGCGCGTTCTTGATGTAGGCCGCGGTAGCCCTACCCGGACGCACGCCCGGAATAAAGCCGCCCTGCTTCTTAAGGTTGTCGGCCGTGTCATCGGGGTTGAACACCATGGAGGTATAGAAGTACGCGAAGAACACGATGAGAACAACGTTAAGCACCCAGTTGAGCCAACCGGTCGAAAGCGCAGAGGCAACTGCCTGAATCCAGCCGATGCCGGGGAAGAACACGGCAATCTGGGCCGGGAAGTACAGCAGCGCCGAAGCGAAGATGATCGGCACGACGCCCGCGGTGTTGACCTTGATGGGCAGGTAGGTGGTCTGGCCACCCATCATGCGACGGCCTACGACGCGCTTGGCGTAGGAGACCGGAATGCGGCGCTGGCCGCGCTCAAGGAAAACAATCAGCGGGATAACCAGCAGGATGATGGCGCAGATGATCACCATGGTGATGATGCCACCGGCATTGCCCTCGGTGCTGGAGAAGATCGCCTGCGGCAGACCGGCCATGATGTTCGCAAAGATGATCAGCGACATGCCATTGCCGATACCGCGCTGGGTGATGAGCTCACCAATCCACATGATCAGCATGGCACCCGCGGTAAGCGTGCCAACGACCATGAGGTCGAAGATGATCTCGGGAGCGCCGGCGCCATTAAAGCTAATGCCGAAGCTCTTAAAGAGGAAGAGGTAACCCACGGAGTTGAGGATTGCCAGAGCCAGGGTGAGGTAACGCGAATACTGCGTAATCTTGGTCTGACCGACCTCGCCCTCGCGGGCAAGCTCATGCAGGGAAGGCACGACGGCCTGGAGCATCTGGAGGATGATCGAGCTGGTGATGTAAGGCATGATGCCCAGCGAAAACACCGAAACATAGCTCAAAGCGCCGCCAGAGAAAAGATTCAGGAGGGCCATAGCACCTGCGGCGACCGAATTGTTATCGGTCGAGAAAAGGCCCAGCATCCCCTGGAAGGGAATGCCGGGCACAGGAACGTGCGCACCAATGCGGTACACGACGAGCATAGCTATGGTAAAAAGAATCTTTTCGCGCAATTCTTTGATGCGGAAAGCATTCTTAAGACCATTTAGCACGGCAGCTCGACCTTTCCGCCGGCGGCCTCGATCTTGGCCTGCGCAGAAGCGCTGACCTTGTCGACCTTGACCGTGAACTTCTTGGTGAGCTCACCATTGCCGAGCACCTTGACGGGCTCGAACTCGCTCTTGGTGATGCGAGCGGCCTTAAGAGCGGCACCGTCGATCACAGCGCCGTCCTCGAACTTGCGCTCGAGACGCTCAACGTTAACAGCGGAGTACTCGATACGACGGGGGTTGCGGAAGCCCGGAAGCTTGGGCAGGCGCATAGCCAGCGGAGTCTGGCCACCCTCGAAACCGGCACCCTTGGTGCCGCCAGAGCGGGAACCCTGGCCCTTCTGACCGCGGCCAGAAGTGGTGCCGTGACCCGAAGAATTGCCACGGCCGACGCGCTTGCGGTTCTTGGTGGAACCGGGCGCGGGAGTAAGATCGTGAAGCTGCATTTGCTACTCCTCTACAATCTCGACAAGGTGCTTGACCTTGAAGATCATGCCGCGGACGGACTCGTTGTCAGCAATCTCGCGAACCTCGCGGATCCTGTGGAGACCGAGGGCACGGACAGTACGGACCTGGTCCTGCTTGCAACCGTTGGTGCTGCGGACCTGCTTGATCTTGATGGTGTCAGCCATGCTTAGTTCTCCTTACCGACGAACATCTCGGAGACCGTCAGGCCACGGCGAGCCGCGACGTCCTCAGGGCTGGAGAGCTCCTTGAGGCCCTCGACGGCAGCCTTGATGATGTTGAGGCCGTTGTCGGTACCGAGGGACTTGGACAGGACGTTCTTGATGCCAGCAAGCTCGAAGAGGGGACGCACAGCGCCGCCGGCGATAACGCCGGTACCCTCGACAGCGGGCTTGATGATGATGCGGCCGGCACCAAAGTGGCCGAGAACCTCGTGCGGGATGGTGCCCTGCTCGGTCACCGGCACGTGGAACATGTTCTTCTTGGCATCGAGAGATGCCTTGGAGATGGCCATGGGCACCTCAGCGGACTTGCCCATGCCAACGCCGACGTTGCCCTTGCCGTCGCCAACGACGACGAGAGCGACGAGGCTCATGCGACGACCACCCTTGACGGTCTTCGACACGCGGTTGATGTAAACGACGCGCTCCTCGAACTCGGAGGCCTCGCGCTGCTGCTTCTGATTACGAGCCATGTGCTACATACCTCCTAGAACTCGAGACCGGCGGCACGAGCACCGTCGGCGAGGGCCTTGACGCGGCCATGGTAGATACGGCCACCGCGATCGAAGGCGACCTTGGTGATGCCGGCCTCGATGGCGCGCTTGCCAACGAGCTGACCGACCTTCTCCGCAGCCTCCTTGTTCGAGGTGTGGGTGCCCTTGAACTCGGCCTCGAGGGTCGAGGCAGAGACGAGCGTCAGGCTGGAGCCCTTGCTGTCGTCGATGATCTGGGCATAGATGTTGGCGTTAGTACGGGTCACGCGAAGACGCGGACGCTCGGAGGTACCCGAGACCTTGCCGCGAACACGACGCTGACGACGCTTGAGGCCTTCCAGCTTCGCCTTATGCTTGTTCATACGTAAACTCCTAAATAGGTTGATCTTGCCAGCACCTGACGGGGTGCTGGTCTTATGCGAGTGAGTCGGTTACGACTACTTGGCGGCCTTACCCAGCTTGCGGCGGATGTGCTCGCCAACGTAGTGGATACCCTTGCCCTTGTAAGGCTCGGGAGGACGATGGCCGCGGATCTCAGCGGCAATCTGACCGACCTGCTGCTTGTTGATACCCTTGACGTTCACGTGGGTGTTGTCGGGAACCTCGAAGGTGATGCCCTCGGGAGCCTCGACGATCACGGGGTGCGAGAAGCCCAGGGAGAACTCGAGGTTCTTGCCCTTCTGCTGCACGCGGTAACCGACGCCGGCGAGCTCGAGCTTCTTCTCGAAGCCCTCGGAAACGCCAACAACCATGTTGTGGATGAGGGCACGGGTGAGGCCGTGGCGGGCACGGGTCTCACGCTCGTCGTCGGGACGGGAAACGGTGAGGACGTTGTCCTCGACGTTGATAGCGAGCTTCTCAAAGACATCGAGCTCGAGCTGGCCCTTGGGGCCCTTGACGACAACGTTGTTGCCGTTGACTGCCACTTCGACTCCGGCGGGAATCTGGACAGGCTTATTACCGATACGAGACACGGTGATCTCCTTTCCTTCTACCTACCGAGCGAATTACCAGACGTAAGCGATGATCTCGCCGCCGACGTTGTGCTTGCGAGCATCGCGGTCGGTCATGACGCCATGGCTGGTGGAAATAATGGCGGTACCAAGGCCACCGCGGACGCGGGGCATGTCGGCAACGCCGGTGTACTTACGCAGGCCCGGCTTGGAAATGCGGCGGATGCCGTTGATGACCTTAGCCTTCTTGGGACCATACTTAAGCGTGATGTGCAGAGTCTTCTGGGGAACGGTGTCCTCGACATCGTAGCCCTCGATGTAGCCCTCCTCGTGCAGAACACGAGCGATCTCGACGAGCTTCTTGCTGCTCGGCATGGAGACCGTGGCCTTGTTCACAGAGTTAGCGTTACGGATGCGCGTAAGCATATCTGCGATCGGGTCTGTAAGGTTCATACAGATTCTCCTTCGTTCTTGATGAACACGTGCTCTTGGTTCTTCGCCGCCCTTAACGGCAAAGCCTTTTTAGCGCGTTTTCCCTGTTCCAAACTGATGCTTGAAACGCTGGTAGTGACTTACCAGCTGGCCTTCTTAACGCCGGGAAGCTCGCCCTTGAGTGCAAGCTCGCGGAAGCAGACACGGCACAGGCCGAACTTGCGGTACACAGAGTGCGGACGGCCGCAGCGCTGGCAGCGCGTGTACTCACGAGTAGAGAACTTCTGCTTGCGATTGCACTTGACGATCATCGATGTCTTAGCCACTTATATCCTCCTCACATAGAGTATTGTTCGCCCCAAGCGCCGCCCCCTTGTGGGAACGGCGCTTATAGGGCAGGTGAACCTATTTCTTGAACGGGAAACCGAAGGCGTCCAGAAGGGCCTTGGCCTCCTCATCGGTGTTGGCGGTGGTCACGAAAGTGATGTCCATACCGCGCTGGTGATCGACGGAGTCGAAGTCGATCTCGGGGAAGATGAGCTGCTCGGTGACGCCCATGGAGAAGTTACCACGGCCGTCGAAGCTCTTGGCGGAGATGCCGCGGAAGTCGCGGATACGGGGGATCGCGACGGAGGTCAGACGATCGAAGAACTCCCACATACGGTCGCCACGCAGGGTAACCTTGCAGCCGATCGGCATACCAGCGCGCAGGCGGAAGGTAGCGATGGACTTGCGGGCGCGGGTGATCATCGGCTGCTGGCCGGTGATGGCGCGCAGGTCGCGCACGGCACCGTCGATGGCCTTGGAATCGGTAGCGGCCTCGCCGACACCCATGTTCACGACGATCTTCTCAAACTTGGGGATCATCATAACGTTCTCGTACTGGAACTTGTCCTGAAGCTGCTGCTTGACCTCGTTGTTGTACTTGGTCTTCAGACGCGGCACATACTTCTCTTCTGCCATTGTTCACTCCTTCTTGGGGTTTTAAGCACGGGGCGTGGCCACAGTGGGTTGTCCTCGTGCCTCCTGACTGCATCCGCACCGCTCATGGCATTTTGCGGTTTGGACTCGACGCAGCAGGAGCCGACAAAACAATCGGTACTATACGCGCATCGGGAGCGTATTTCCAGAAAAACCTCGTCTGCCTGCACAACTCCACAACTCCCCCGCACAAATGGATCCCAAAAAGCAGTTGCGGTGAAATATGGACTGTTTGGCGGCCTAACAGGCTTAAACAGTCCGTATTTCACCGCAACTTATTGGTGGGGATGCGATTAGCGCTTGCGGGGGACGAGTTTGGTGCGGCGCAGGTGGATCATCTCGGCGGCGATGGAGATGGCGATCTCCTCGGGATCCTCTGCCTCGATGGCAACGCCGATCGGCAGGTGCAGATCGTCGATCTGGTCCTGCGTAAAGCCCTCCTGCTCCAGGCGGGCGCGCACAAAGGCGGTCTTACGGCGCGAGCCCAAGCAGCCCAGATAGGCGGGTTTGGCACGCATGGCCTGAATCACCACGTCGATATCGGACTTGTGACCCGCCGTGGCGACGACCACCAGGTCGCGCGGGCCGATGGGGCACTGCTTGCTCAGGCTCTTGTAGTCGACCAGACGACGGTCGTAGACACCGGGCACCCAATCGGGGGTCAGCGTGCCGGGGCGGTCGTCGCACGTCACGACGGCAAAGCCCGCCGCCGTGAGCACCCGCGCCGTCGCGGCGCCCACGTGGCCGCAGCCAAAGATGTAGGTCAGGCCCTCGGGGCAGAGCGTCTCGACGTGCGCCGCGGGAATCTCGGAGGCGGCGTTAGTGTAGGTGACGTTACTCCCCTCCTCCACCAGTGAAAGCCCGGGGCAGCCCGCAATGGTATGGCGCGATGCCTCGCCATGGTACTCGGCCACATCGCCCTCGAGCGCGCTCGCGATAAACGGTTCAAAGTCGATGACGAAGTCGCCGATGCGCCGATAGACCAAGACGTCGGCAATTTCCTGGAACAACGGTGCCTGGATCGCATCCAGATGCAGATAGCACAGGCAGATGGCTCCGCCGCAGATCATGCCGGTATCGGAGTTCTCGCCGCCCATGGTGTAGCGGACCAGACGCGATTGCCCCGCGGCCAGCAGCTCTCGCGCCTCGTCCAGCACAAAAAGCTCGATCTTGCCGCCGCCGATGGTGCCCGCCTGGCTACCGTCGGCAAAGACGGCCATCCAGGCGCCCACGCCGCGCGGCGACGACCCCGCCGTGCCGGCTACGACCACGAGCTCGCACGTCTCGCCAGCACGCAGGGCGACAAGCGCCGCATTCACAACATCGAGCTTTTCCATTGCCGCCTTCTATCCTCTAAAGATATCGGTGAGCATAGCGAGTGCCTCGAGCACGCCGCCGCCGACCGACGTCGCCTTGTCCGAAATGTAGTTGATATAGCTGGCATCACCTCGCGGATCGACATCGGCGCATTTAAAGCCCTCAGTCACCTGCACGCCGTTCGCCAAAAGCCCGCGCAGGCAACCATCGATCTGCGTGCACATGGGCGTATCGTCCGCGTAGCCAATCACGTCTCCGGCGCTCACGATGTCGCCGATTGCGCGGTCGGACCGAAACACGCCGGCGGCGGGGCTGTGGATAACGCGCTCCTTGCCATAGCCGGCGATCACGCCCGGCACGCCCGTGTTGGGCTGGGGCGAGCCCTGGGTAATGACACGGCCCAAGAAATGCCCGCGCATGGTCTCGACCACGGCGTCGCAGTCAACCGGCGCGGTAAAGCCCGGCCCCACGGCGATGACGGCAGGCGCCATGTCGCGCGTGGTACCCAGGTTGCGCTTGGCCAAAATCGCGTCGACCACGGCAGCGGGTTTAAGCTCATCGAGCATCTTGGCCTGGGGGTCTACCACGACGGCGACGTCTCCGGCCTCGGTAATTGCAAGCGCCTCTGCCGGCGTCTGCGCCAAGCGAGCGCGAATGCCCTCGACCTGGACCTCGCCCAGGCGAATGGCCTCGCAAAAACTGATTGTGCGGCGGATGCACGTGGGAACCGCGATATCGGCCATAACGACCGACACGCCGGCGCGCACCAAACGGGCGGCGACGCCCGTGGCGATATCGCCGGCGCCGCGAACATAAACGAGCATTCCCGGGGCACCTCCCTGTGCTACGGTTTGAGCAGAGCAAAAGCGGTTCGACCGCTACTCTGATGATTATTTATTATCACAGTATTATACGGCGGTGAACAGATGGAAACGGTTAGCGGCAATCTTGCCTCGGCGCTCAGGATCGAGCCGGGCATTACCGCGATTATCGGCAGCGGCGGCAAGTCGACGTTGCTCAAAACGCTGGGTCTTGAGCTCATGCGCGCTGGCGGCCGCGTGCTCCTCTGCACCACCACGCATATGCTTCCCGTTGCCGGCGTGCCATGGGACGGGTCGAATCGTCGCCTGGACGCCGCGCCTTGGAAGCCAGGTGCCCCACACGCCCCAGGCTGCACCTGCGAGGCCTGCGCGGGGCTTGCACGCGGAGGCATCTGCCAGGCAGGCATCTTGGACCCGGAGACAGGCAAGCTCTCCGCCCCCGCCGAGCCACTCGGCGAGCTGGCACAGCGCTTTGACTATGTGTTGGCCGAGGCAGACGGTAGCAAGCGACTCCCGCTCAAGGCGCATGCCGCCTGGGAGCCGGTAATTCCCGCCGCCACGGCAAACGTTGTCTGGGTCGTCGGCGCCTCGGGACTGGGCAAACCCGTCGCCGAGGTTGTCCACCGCCCCGAGCTCTTTTGCGAGCGTTGCGGCTGCGAGCTCACCGACATCGCCACCCCAGAGCGCGTCGCCCAGGTGCTCAATGCCGAGCTGCGGATGCTGAACCTCAACAATGCCCGCATCATGCTCAACCAAGTCGACACGCTCAGCGACCCCACGATGGCAGATCGCTTCGAGGCAGCCCTCAACCGCCCCCTCATCGCCACCAGCCTCAAGTAGCCGGCCCCATCTCGTCAGTTGCGGTGAAATACGGACTGTTTGGCCGCCTAACGGCCGCAAACAGTCCGTATTTCACCGCAACTGCGGAGGGGACACGGCATCTTTGCTGCTAGCGGGGCACGTAGCGACCGGGCTGGGCTCCGGTGGGCTCGCCGTCGCGTGCCGCCAGCACGCCGTTCACAAACACGGCCTTGGCGCGGCCATGTGCCTCAAAACCCTCGAGCGGCGTGTAGTCCACAGCCTGATGCTGTGTCGCCGCGCGAATGGTCCAGCGCGCCTGGGGATCCCACACGCACACATCGGCATCGGAGCCCTCGGCAAGACAGCCCTTGCGCGGGTACATGCCAAACACGCGCGCCGGGCTCTCGCTCATCAGGCGGCAAAGGTCCTCGGGGCCCAGCTGGCCCTCAAAGCTCGTGGCAATCGCGACGGGACGATGCTCCACGCCGGGCCCGCCGTTGGGAATCGCGCGGAAGTCGTCGCGCCCGCGGTCCTTTTGCCCGTGCAGGTTAAAGCTGCAGTGGTCGGTCGCAATCGTATCGATCTCGCCGGCCACAAGCGCCTCGCGCAGGGCCGCACGGTCACCCGCATGGCGCAGCGGCGGACTCATCACATACTTGGCACCCGCAAAGCCGTCCTCGCCCTGCTCCAGATAACAGGTGTCGTCGAGCATCAGATACTGGGGGCAGGTCTCGACATAGATATTCTTCTGCCCGCGCGCTTTGGCAGCACGGATGGCCTCGAGCCCCAGCTTGGTCGAAAGGTGCACCACGTTGACCGGAGCGTCCCCGGCCAGGTGCGCCAGATACAGCAGGCGGCTCACGGCCTCACCCTCGCACACGTCCGGACGGCTGAGCGCATGGCCCTCAGGCCCGTGGATACCCTGCTCAAACACGCGCTTCTGCAGCGCGTTGACCAACGTGCCGTTCTCGCAATGCACGCACAGGATACCGCCCACGCGCTTGAGCTCCTCCAGCACCTCGAGTGTCTCGGCATCGTCCAAGCGCAGGTGGTCATAGGCAAAGTAGGTCTTAAACGACGAAACGCCCGCCTCGCGCATAGCCGCGAGATCGGCGCGGTTGCGCTCATTCCACTCGGCGAGTGCCATATGAAAAGCGTAGTTTGCCGTGCAGGTGCCGTCGGCGCGGTGGTGCCACTCGGCCAAGGCATCGGACATGGTCACGCCGCGGTCGGCCGTGGCGTAGTCCACGATGGTCGTGGTGCCACCGCAGGCAGCCGCGCGCGTGCCGGTCTCAAAGCTATCGGCTGTCCAATCCATGCCGGTCCAGCACTGCATGTGCGTGTGGCCGTCGATAAAGCCGGGGAACACCCAACAGTCGGTGGCGTCCTCGACGGTATCGCCCTCGCCCGGCTCGATTGCCGCGGCAATCCGCACAATCTTATCGCCCTCCATGGCAAGATCGGCGCGGCGAAGCCCCTGGGGCGTCACGAGCGCGCCGTTTTTGATGATGATCATAATTGCTCCTCATTGATTGATGCAGTTGGCCACGCGATCAAAATATGAGCAGGCGGCGATATGCTCCGTTATGCGTTGCTGTCCCTTGGCGGTATCGACGTCCCACAGCTCGTAGGCACGCGCCTCGACCAGCACCACGTCGGTACGGTCCTTGAGGATCGAACCGCCGCCGTCCTTGCCCTCAAGACACATGAGTGCATCGAACAGTTCCGCCGGAAAGAGCACCGGGCTCGAAGGCTCACCGTTGCACGCAAGACGCACCGGATGCTTGCGGCCACGCTCGTCAAATGCACGAACCATAGCCTCAAAAGAATCCGAACTCACGAGCGGCTGGTCGCCCGGTAAAAAGAGGCAACCTTTCCAGTTGCGTTCGACTCCCCACGAAAGGCCCGCACGGACGCTTTCGCTGCGCAGCTCGCCATCGTGCAGCACGCACGGGCAATGCTTGTCCTCGCAAATCTGGGCGACCTCGGGCCAACGCGTCGAAACCACAACGTCAAAGCCCCGGGGAACCGAATCGATGGTCCGGGCAATCAGCGGCTCGCCATAGATATCGGCGAGCATCTTGTTGGAGCCAAACCGCTTGCCCTCGCCCGAAGCCATAATGACGCATCCAAGTTTCAAGGTGATACCTCCCCTGAAACCATCGTACCCATAACTCGCGCCGCGGGCATCCACATCGAAAGCGCTTATCCCGCACGCCCGCGATGCAAAATAGGGGCACCCCGCCAGTTGGCAGAGCGCCCCCTTTACATGGCTTACCTCAGCCCGGCTTTAGGCCTGGAGCCAACGGGCGGTGTTGCGCTCGTCGAGGGCCTTGAGGGTAGCGGCGGAATCGGCAACCTTCTGCAGGAACATCATGGCAGCGATGGCGTACGGCTTGTAGCTGGCCTCCTTGTACATGCCCACGCGGTGCATGTCGAAGACGTCGGCGTTAACCTCGCCGTGCTCGCAGGAGACACCGGAGATGTCGGCGGGCAGCGGGTGCATAAAGATGGTGTCCTGGCCGTTGGCAGTCTTCTCCATGAGCTCGGTCGTGGAGCACCAGTCCTGATGGGTGGCGTTCTGGGCGAGCAGCTCCTTCTCGAGCGCTGCGATGCCGGCGTCGTCGCCCTCGGCGTACAGGTTGGTACGCTTCTCCATGGCGGCAAACGGAGCCCAGCTCTTGGGGATCACGATGTCGGCGCCCTCGAAGGCCTCGGCCATGGTGTTGACCTGCTTAAAGGTGGTGCCGGACTCGGCGGCATAGCCCTTGGCGCGCTCGACGACCTCGGGCATGAGGTCGTAGCCCTCGGGGTGGGCCAGGGTGACGTCCATGCCAAAGCGGGGCAGCAGGCTGATCAGCGACTGCGGGCAGGACAGCGGCTTGCCGTAAGAGGGCGAATAGGCCCAGGTGACGGCAACCTTCTTGCCCTTGAGGTTCTCGAGGCCGCCAAACTCGTTGATGAGGTAGAGCATGTCGGCAGAGGACTGCGTGGGGTGGTCGGAATCGGACTGCAGGGAGATGAGCGTGGGACGGTGATCCAGAACGCCGTCCTCGTAAGCCTGCTGCACGGACTCGGAGACCTCGGCCATGTAGGCGTCGCCCTTGCCGATGTACATGTCGTCGCGGATGCCGATGACATCGGCCATGAAGGAGATCATGGTAGCGGTCTCGCGGACGGTCTCGCCGTGAGCAATCTGGGACTTCTTCTCGTCCAGGTCCTGCAGCTCGAGGCCGAGCAGGTTGGCGGCCTTAGAGAAGGAGAAGCGCGTACGGGTGGAGTTGTCACGGAACAGGGAGACGGCCAGGCCCGAGTCGAAGATCTTGGACGAAACGTTGTTCTCACGCAGCTCGCGCAGTGCGTCGGCGACGATGTAGAGAGCCTTGAGTTCATCGGTGGTCTTGTCCCAGGTGTGCAGGAAGTCGCTGCCGTACATACCCTTAAAATCGAGGCCGTTCAGCTGCTCGACGAGCTCGGTAAACTTAGCGTCCATGGAAATGTCCTTTCTAAAGATGAAACGATCGCAGTGAGTAGATGTGCTCCGGCATGCGCGTGTGGCTAGAACATGCAGAGCACCATGACGAGGACCCGCCACCGTTGAGGAAGCATGGGAGATAACGACCGCGGGCCCCAAGTCAACAGGAGGCGCCGGAGGCATAAACTGTCCCCAGCTCAACAAAATCGAGGAATGGGACTAGTCGATCTTGTTGTTGGTCAGACCGGCGCGGAACACGGTGGCGTCGCCATCGGCCTGGCTCGGATCGTAGAGGTTCAGGGCAGCCACATACATGGCGGCAGCGGTGACCAAGTCGTCCTTGTAGGTGACCTCGTTGGGAGCATGAGCCTGAGACTCGGCACCCGGGCCAAAGCCCACGCAGGGGATGCCGTAGCGGCCCTGGATGGAAACGCAGTTCGTGGAGAAGGTCCACTTGTCGCACAGCGGGCGACCGGTGCGCTTGTCCATGCTGGGCTCGCAGCCGATGCGCTCGTCACCGAACATGGCCTTGTGGGCGTCGACGAGGGCCTTGACGTGCGGAGCGGTCTCCTTGTTGATCCACGTGGGGAAGTAAGCCTCGGTCTCGTAGACCTCGCCGGTCCAGGACGGACGGTCGTACATGTACATGGAGACCTTCACGTCGTCGCCGTACTTCTTGGCGGCCGGCAGGTTGCGGATCTCGTCCAGGCAGGACTCCCAGGTCTCACCGGCGGTCATACGACGGTCGATGGAGATGGCGCAGGAGTCAGCGACAGCGCAACGGCTGGGGCTGGTGTAGAAGATCTGGCTGACGGTGCAGGTGCCGCGGCCCAGGAAGCGGGCATCCTCGAAGTGCTCGGGGTTGTACTTGGGGTCGAGCATCTTGACGAGACCCTTGATGTCGGTCGACTCGTCGCAGCCGTTGTTGTTGAGGGCGCGGACGTCGGCGATGATGTCGGCCATCTTGTAAATGGCGTTGTCGCCGCGGTCGGGAGCGGAGCCGTGGCAGGAGGTGCCGTGAACGTCGACGCGGATCTCCATGCGGCCGCGGTGACCGCGGTAGATGCCGCCGTCGGTGGGCTCGGTGGAAATGACGAACTCGGGCTTAATGCCGTCCTTGTTGTAGATGTACTGCCAGCACATGCCGTCGCAGTCCTCTTCCTGGACGGTGCCGACGACCATGATCTTGTAGCCCTCGGGGATGAGGCCCATGTCCTTCATCATCTTGGCAGCGTAGGTAGCAGAAGCCATGCCGCCCTCCTGGTCGGAGCCGCCGCGGCCGTAGATGATCTCGTCGGTCTCGTAGCCCTCATAGGGATCGGCGTCCCAGTTCTCGATGTTGCCGATGCCGACGGTGTCGATATGGGAGTCGATGGCGATGATCTTGTCGCCCTCGCCCATAAAGCCCATGACGTTGCCCAGGCCGTCGACCTTGACCTCGTCATAGCCAAGGTTCTCCATCTCGGCCTTGATGCAGGCAACAACCTCACCCTCCTCGCAGGACTCAGAGGGGTGGGAGATCATAGCGCGCAGGAAGCGAGACATATCAGCACGATGAGACTCAGCAGCAGCCTTGATAGCGTCGAAATCGAGTTCCTTAGTCATAACAGTCAACCTTTCTACAAGGGTTTACCTACAGGTAGATTTCTTTCAGATAGATCACTTGTGCCAAGCAGCGTGAGGTCGAGCACCCCACAAGCAAGTAACCATAGGAGGCGGACGGAGGACTTTGCTCCGTCGCGAGTTCCGCACGAGCCGGAGAGCACTTAATGTGCTCTCCGTGCGAGCAGGACTGTCCGAGCAGGGAGTAAAGTCCTCCGGCTGCCTCCGGACAGGTCAGTCTGCTAGCAGGTCGGATACTCGCCCTCCCAGACGATGCGACGGTACTGATCCGGGTCCGTGTCACCTTCCGTGGAGAAGCAGAGCACGGAGCTCGTCTTGTCCAGGCCGATGAGTTCCTTGAGCTCGGCGTACTCGGGATCGAGCATGAGGGTCTCGACCAGGCCGGTGGTCACAGCGCCGGACTCGCCGGAGATGACGCGCGGGTCGCCCTTCTCGGGAGCGCCCAGGGTGCGCATGCCGCGAGCGGTGACCCAGTCGGGGCAGGACACGAAGGCGGTGGCGTGGTTGCGCAGGATATCCCAGCCCAGAATGTTGGGCTCGCCGCAGCACAGACCGGCCATGATGGAGGGCATGTCACCGTCCACGATGCGCGGATCGCCGTCGCCGGCGGCAGCGCCCTTGTACAGGCAGGCAGCAGGCGCGCACTCAACCACGACGAAGGTGGGCGGGTTATCGGGATACAGGTTGGTGAAGTAGCCCACCACGGCGCCGGCGAGCGAACCCACGCCAGCCTGGACAAACACGTGCGTCGGGCGGTTGATGGCCATCTCGCGCAGCTGCTCGGCAGCCTCGGAAGCCATGGTGCCGTAACCCTCCATGATCCAGGACGGGATCTTCTCGTAGCCCTCCCAGGCGGTGTCCTGAACGATGACGCCACGCTCGCAGGCATCGGCCTCGGCGGCAGCCATGCGCACGCACTCGTCGTAGTTGACCTCTTCGATGGTCACCGTTGCGCCCTCGGCGGCGATGTTATCGAAGCGGGGCTTGGTGGAACCCTTGGGCATGTGCACGACAGCCTTCTGGCCCAGCTTGTTGGCAGCCCATGCCACGCCGCGGCCATGGTTGCCATCGGTGGCGGTAAAGAAGGTGGCCTGGCCAAAGTCCTTGGCAAGCTGATCGGAGGTCAGGTAATCGAAGGTGCACTCGGCAACGTCCTTGCCGGTCTCGTCGGCAATGTAGTTGGCCATGGCAAACGAGCCGCCCAGGACCTTAAAGGCGTTGAGGCCAAAGCGATAGCTCTCGTCTTTAACGCACAGGTTGGACAGGCCCAGGCGCGCGGCCTGGCCGTCCAGGCGGGCAAGCGGAGTGACGGTGTACTGGGGGAACGACTGGTGGAAGGCGCGGGCCTTCTTCACGTGGTCGAGACTCATGATTCCCAAGTGCTTGTCATCGCTCTTGGGCATCGTGTTGCTCGCCCACTGGATCTTATCGGCCATACGGTGAACTCCTTAAGTTCTCTCTTGCCGGCCCCCGCATACGCGTTTCAGCCCATTCCCATCCATGCGACTGAACTTTTATGTGGATGCCAAACAAAAAGTTTGTTAGCACTGTTCTATCACACTTTTTGCTTGGCAAACCTAACAAATTGTTTGTTGCCGTAATCGGTACCTTTTCGCCGACGAACGGTCACATAACGCAGTGACACTTTCGCTATTTGCGAACAGGTGTGGTTTATGGCAAAGTGTGCCCAAACTAATTTTTAGGAAGGCACCCATGACCCCCGCACAGATTGAGTTTTACAAGCGCCTCGCACACGGTCTGGCGCTCCAATTTGGCCCCAACTGCGAAGTCGTCGTCCACGATCTGGAGACCGAGGACGTGGACCACTCCATCGTAGTAATCGAAAACGGCCACGTCAGCGGGCGCAAACTGGGTGACGGCCCCAGCCATATCGTGTTTGAGTCCATGCACGAGGGCAGCACCGACGCACACGACCGCGAGCCGTACCTCACTAAAACCACCGATGGCAAGCTGCTCAAGTCCTCGACCATCTTTATCCGCAACGACGAAGGCAAGCCCGTCGGCATTTTGGGCATCAACTTTGACATTACGCTTATGAAGGCTTTTGAGCGCTCGCTCGACGCTTTCACCGGCACCGGCGGCACGGGCTATACCGAGCCCGAGCCCATTACCAAGAACATCGGCGACCTGCTCGAGGACCTGCTGCACGAGTGCGAGCAGTTTGTGGGCAAGCCCGCGGCACTCATGACCAAAGACGAGCGCATTCGTGCCATTGGCTACCTCGACCGTCGCGGTGCCTTCCTCATTTCCAAGTCGAGCGAGCGCGCCTGCGAGTTCTTTGGCATCTCCAAGTACAGCTTCTATAGCTACCTCAATGAGGCCAAGGCGGCGGCCGGCGACAAGTAGGCACTCGCCTGGATTGCCCCTCCCCTTTTGGGCGCGAGTTCTGGAAAGCACGAATCCAAGACCGGGCCGCTTGGGAAGTTCCATATAATCGATGTCATTAGTATTTCGAAAGGATGGGACAGAATGGCGTTGAGCAAGGCATCATGCACCGGTCGCGGATTGATTGCGGCAATTGGTGGACATGTGCACCGCATGTTCGATGAGGGCGAAGACGACCTGTTTTCGCTGAGCCTTGACGATGTGATGGATGATCGCCCGTGGACCGCCGACGAACTCATGGGCGGCGGCGGGGCTCGCCCGTCAAGCCCCAATCCCGCACTTGCGCCTAAGACCGCATCTGCGCCGACTCCTGCGCAGCCGGCTGTTTCGACGCCCGCGCCTACACCCGCACCCACTTCGGCGCCCACGCCCGCTCCCCGCCCCGCAAGCGACCCGTCCGAGACGGCGGCATTTCTCGCAGCAGCGACGCAGGGCAAATCGGCCGACAGCACTGTTATGTACAGCGCCCAGCAGTTGCCTGTTCCTGCGGCACGCAAGCCTCCGGTCACAAGGCTCGATGAGCCCGTTGCCCATCAGGTTGTCCACGATTCCTGGGCTGCAGCCGATCTGGATGAGACCTCTACCGGCATGCCGGCGCTCGATGTTCCAGTTAACCCGCTTTTTGCCGCCAACACGAGCGCCGCGGGCTATGAGGGCGGTGCGGCATATTCCGATTATTCCGATGGCTATGCTGGCACCGGTCGCATCGAGACCGAGGATTATGGCACCGCATCGAGCGATTATCTCAACGATCCGTACGCTGCCACGCCTGCACCGGAATATGACCCGGAGGCCGCGTCCGCACCGGCGTATACCAAAAGCACGGGCGAAGAGCGCTTCGCCGATTATTACGCCGAGGAAAAGGCGCTGCGTTTCTCGGAATTTCCGCAGGCAGTCAAGGTTGCCTTTATCGCCATTGTCATTGCCCTGCTCGGCGCCATTGCGTTTGAGGGATTCCAGCTGTTCCGCGGCCCCACCGCGTCCGAATCGGCAACACAGCAAAAAGAGGACGACAACCAGTACCTGGACATCAACACCCTCAAGGGCGACCCCAACGACGGGGACGACGAGTAACAAATGCCAAAAATTGAGGGTCGTAGACCAAATCAACCCCGTGCGCTCATTGCCGCACGGGGTTGATTTTTGTCCGCGCGCGCTGATAGACTCCATCGTGCCCGCAAGCAGCGGGCGCATTTTATCCAGAGTCGGGGTAGAGAGTTGGCTCCACGATCCCGACGCCAACCGGCCAAGAGGCACGGTGGCCCTGCCAACATCGATGAAAGGAGTCCGTATGGACGATTTCTCTGTGCGCAGTGAGCGCAACTTCCACAACCTGGTCGTCAAACCGAATCACATGCATCTTCTGGATAAGCCAAATGGCTACGCCTCGGCCATGGTCAAGAGCAGCCTCTCCCACCAGATGCGTTTTACGGTGCAAAAGCTCGAGGAAGAGCTCTGCGTTGCCGGCAATCCGCACGTACTGCAGATCAAGCTGCTCGGAAACGACTCTCGCGAGCCTTTGAGCTGGAAGCTCTTTACCGACGGCGTGTGCGTTGCGGACGGATCCGGCGCCTTTGCCCGCGGGTGCTTCTACGAGGGAGCCGAGGTATTCCTGGACCTGTGCCGCGACGCCGTCGAGGCTGCCGAGCTGCGCCAGTGGAGTCAAAGGGAGTACGAGCTGCTGAGTGCCGCGCGCGGGATTGCGGGGGTGTAGGAACAGAAGCCTCATGACGGTGGCCTCAGCTGGAATGACGTATCGCTCGATGAATGATCTCAACAACGTAGCCGATGCGCTGCATTTCACCTCAAAGGCATTTAGCGATCGGGCGGCGTCTAGCATTTCTTTGATATCCCCAATTGATTGTTCCGAGAAAGTCTCTTCATGCCTTCATAATCGCCCTTACGAGAAACTTGGACGAGACAGGCGTCCATATGCCGTCTCTAAACTAACGAGCCGTTCGCGGAAAGAACATCTGGCTAACGTGGGCCAAAGATATACTGGTATCGTTGCAGCAATTATGGAAGATCGGTGCCGCCAATGACCTCCTTGAAATTCCCCAGGCGCTTTGCACTTAGCCTGCTCGTCCCGTTGTCCGCCGCCGTAGCGCTGGCTTTGCCCTCAACCGCCCTCGCCGCGTCAGACCCGAACCCGCCCAGCATATCCAACGTGACGGTATCCGCAACGGTCGTCACGGCAGGCTCCACGCTGCGTGTCGGCTACGATGTGGACGACCCCGATGGGGTGCGGTCAGTCACGCCGATAGTCGAGGTCGTCGTCGATAGCGATGACGGAGGCCAAGGCAACAGCTCCCGTCTCGCCTTCCAGTCGACCGGCGACACGACCGCGGGCTTCGATATCCCCACCTCCCCGAGCGACCAGCCCTGCAGGTATCGCATCATCGGCCTCGGCGTGACCGATAGCCTTGGATGGGTTACCGATGTCTACGACGCGGCGTATGCCGAGGAGAAGGGGCTCGACTGTCCGACCTTCGCCACCAGCCCTCTCGTCTATGAGGTGACCGAGGGGCCCGCGGACCAGAGCCCGCCGACCGTGTCCTCCGTGTCGCTCTCGAGCAGGGAGGTCGCGACCGGCGCCGACTTCCACATCTCTTGGTCCGTCGCGGACCCGGACGGCGTTCGCTCCGTTTCCCCCATACTGCAGCGGGGCTGGGAGGATAAGGACGACGGCTGCTCCGTTTCGTCGGCCTATTATCACGGAGGCTCGTCTATCGACGGGTTCGACCTCACATTCGACAGTAATAGGATCGGAAGGCACAGGCTGATCGGCCTTTCGGTCACCGATGACCTAGGGTTCGAGACCGATGTGTACGAGAGTTCCTACGCCAGGGCCAACGGCATCTCGGGCGCGACTTTCTCGGTTGCCGACCCGAGCGAGCTGTGCTTCGAGGTGACCGGCAGCGCGATCGACCGGAACCCGCCCACGGTCTCGAACGTTTCCATCTCCGCGAAGAGGGTCCCTGTCGGCAGGGTCCTCCGTATCTATTGCAATGTAGGCGACGCGGACGGCGTGAAGTCTGTCTCCCCGATCCTCGGCGACCCCGGCTATGTCGAAGACCCGAACTCGGCAAAAACTCGCAAAATGTTGAGCTGCAACTACGATGCGGCAAGAGGCTATATCGAAATCGAGTTCCCCACGTCGCTCTCGATGGGCTCGTTTGAAATCCATGCCCTCGCGGTCCTCGACAAGGCGGGTCATGAGACCTTCGTCTACAGTTCCGCCTACGCCGAGCGTAACGGCAAGACCGGCGTTCAGACCTTTGATGTCGACGACGCGGGGGACGTCACCTTTGACGTGGCCGCCCCGCTGTATGCCGCCACCAAGGGCAACGGACAGGCGTATGCAAAGGGCGGCGGGGTCGGCCTGACCTTCCGCTTCAGCGGTCCTCTCGATGAGTTCGCGCGTCTCCTTGTGGACGGAAATGAGGTCTCCGCTGAGAACTACACCGCAACCAGGGGCAGCACGATTATCGAGCTCAGGCCGTCCTACCTGGACACGCTCGCCGCCGGCGGACACACCGTCACGGCCGTCTGGAAGGACGGGACGGCGACCGATGCGTCCTTCACCGTGGAGGGGAAGCCCCAAGGGGAGCAGGCGGGCGGAAAGACCGACGTAGATTCACCCGGCGACAACAAAAGTGATCCTGCCACTCCTGAAAAGGACGCCGACGAGACGTCTACAAAAAGGTCGGGACGCACGACAGCCGATGAACCAAAGCTCGCCGCAACCGGCGACTCCGCTTGGATGGCCAGCATCGCATTGGCCATGGCGGCCACGGCCTGCTTCACGGCAGCGAGAAGGCTTGAGCCCAAGCAGCATAGGCACGAACAGTAGCTCAAAGCGAACTCAACTGGGAAGGGCAGATGGATAGCCGTCCTTCTCTTATAATCAACCCAATCCGCTGAAATGCAATCAGTTAACGAGTTTCGCCAGACGCTCGGCCTCTACCCCGCTCTAGCAAGCCACCAGGCGATGAGATAATGCCCACGACTATCAACGTAAGCAAGGAGCGCGCTATGGCAGACAACGAGACCAAACCCTCGGCGAACGACGGCCGAGAGGAGCTCGTGGCAAAACAGCTCGCATCGACCAAAATCCACCTCGCGCTCACTCAGAAGCGGGTGGACGTCTCCGGCGCCATCAAGCTACCGCTCGAGCGAATTCCCCAACTCGGCGTGGCGTTCGCCTCGCTCCCCTCGATGTTTCGCACCGTCACCAACACGGTGAGCGTGCCCACGCTGCTCCAGGCGACTGACAAATATGGTAACCCGCTCGATCCGTCGAAACTCAACACGTTCAAGGACGGCAGCGGTCTCACAGGGGGCTACCGCGACGCCGCCAAGGGCCTTGGGCAGGCGCGCTTCCACGTAGTCGAGGGCGACATCGCCACGAGCGTCACGCAGGTGCCTTACGATCCAACATCGCTATTCATGGCAGCCGCAATCGCGCAGATAAACCAAAAGCTCGACTCCATCCAGGAGTCCGTCGACGAAATGTTCGAGTACATGCGTCAGCGCGACAAGGCCAACATGCGTGGCAACCTCAAGACGCTCGCAGACATCCTCAACGGTTACGGCCTCAACTACGGCAACGCCACCTACATGGCAAACGCCCATATGAAGGTGCTCGACATCAAACAGGCCTCCGGGCAGGACATGGAACACTTCCGTTCGCAGGCACAAGCGGACCTGAAAAAGAAAGGGTTCATCGAGGTGCGAGACGACGTGAAAAGGCGTCTCGACCAGGTTCTCGACTATCTCAAGGACTACCAGCTCGCCACCTATATCCACGTGTTCTCGCTGTTCCTCGAGCCCATGCTCACCCAGAACTTCAAACCTGCAAAGCTCGCAGACACTGCCGCAAAAATCGAAGCGGACTCGTTTGCGTACCGCGAGCTCTACACCGAGTGTTACGACGCACTCGAGGCGAGCGCCGCCGACACTATCGACGTGGCACTTCTGGGCGGCATCGCCTCCGCGGGCAAGATGCTCGGTCGCGCCATCGCGGCGACGCCCATCGGCGAGTTCACGCCCATAGACGAGGCGCTTGAGGGTGCAGGAGAGGACATCGGCAGGTTCAACGACGAGCAATCCGAGAAACTCATCGAGAAGCTCCACCAGGCAAAGACGCCCGACGTCGCGCCGTTCAGGCAGAGCATAATGGAGATCGGCACCCTCTACAACCGCCCCACGCAAATCGCTGTGGACGCCGAGAACGTCTACATCTTGCCTGCCAAGCAGCAGGAAGAGTAACGA
Source organism: Collinsella sp. (assembly GCA_036312785.1). Classification (GTDB taxonomy): domain Bacteria; phylum Actinomycetota; class Coriobacteriia; order Coriobacteriales; family Coriobacteriaceae; genus Collinsella. The sequence goes on along the minus strand of JAXJNG010000015.1, from coordinate 2,637 downwards.
TACGCGACAGGCACGCGCCATGCAGACAGCTAACGCCCTACCTTCCCGCCGCCTTCAGCTTCAGCAGCAGGTCGCCCAGCTCGGGGCACTTGCTAGAGAGGCGTGTCTGGGCCCGCTCGCCCATCCCCCAACGTTGGCGGACTTCTTGGGCGCGCGGACTCACGTGATAGTCCCCGTCCATCACCTGCTTGAGCAGCTTGGCGGTCACGCGCGCATCGGCTAGGGCGCTGTGGGCATGGCCCGTCGACTCGTCAAACTCGATGCCAAACCACGTTGCCGCGTCGCCCAACGAGACGCGCCCATGGCTGCCCACGTCCATGATCGAGGTGTAAAACGCCTGCAGGTCGGCCCAGTCCGTAGGAAATGCTGAAAGGTCGATGTGCTTTGCCTGGCACTCGGTCAAAAGCTGTCGACGGTCCGTCCCGCTCCAGCAAACCACCTGGGCGGAGTAGCGGCCGATTCAATCGCTGAGCCTTTTGATCACCATGTAGAGCGGATCGGCCATCGCGGTGTCCACGGCCGATATCCCTGTGAGCTCGCGGACGGGAAACGCAACGCCTTCGGTAAATTCCGTCTGCACAAACTGCGAGAACTCGCCCATAACGTTGCCGCGGTAATCGAGCTTGACGGCGCCGACCTCGATAATCTCATTGCGCAACCCACGGCGCTGGCGCTGCTTTGGCACCGGCGCAAACTCAAAGTCCAGCACGATCTGGCGCGCAAAGTTCGTCGTATCGATAGCCGAGATGCACGGCGTCTTTTCAGCTGACACGGTTAGGGCCTTTCTCCGTCAAATGCCGCTTGTTACACAAGCGACTACATTGCCGTAAGGATAGGCGCCCGTGCGGACACAAAAGCGGGGTGCAACGCCATGCGCCGGTCGCACGCCATGCAGACCGCCCCAAGAGAGTCGCCCGCTCTATTCAAATGCATGAAAAAGATTTAGGCCCGGTGACTTGAATCAGCGGTCATCCCGAGCCCACCAATATGCAGTGTACCTACAGAGGGCTGGTTAATCAAACGGGCTTTCGGTGACGAAGACCTGCGCGTCTATCCCCAATCGCCCAGCGCCGTCTTCTGCCGCCCTTACGAAAGGCTGCTATTCGAGGGAATCACGTTGCTGTTATTATCGAACATATATTCGTATTTATGACCGCGCTTTGATAGAATGGCAGTTGTTGACGGCAGTTCCATGTGCCGGGCAGCGCCCTCCATGCGACGGGAGGTGATGCCCATGACCGATCTGATTGATTTCGTGAAGCTCCTGACCGCTTTGGTCTCGCTCCTCACGGCGCTTATCGGACTTTCCGAGGCACTTAAGCAGCGTACGAAGCAAAAGAAGAGGGGTCGACGCCGTTAAGGCATTGACCCCTTGAACAAAGTAACGGCGCTGCCCAGCTATCACCCTTGGGCTGCCGTCGACTTTATTCTACCCACGGTTGCCAGGTTTAACAAATGAATTTTCAGTAATGGAGCCTCGGAGCCCGCTCGCTCAACCACCTGGCCATCGGATTAGCCGGATTCTGGGACACGCCTTCCGTCCCAGGCCTCTACCGGAAAATGCGTCCCACCCTGAGGCTCGATTCCGGGACACGGTTTCCGTTTGAAGCCCCGATGGGAAAGCGTGTCCCGTTCCGAGAGCTCATTCCGGGATGCAGTTTCCGCTAGAGATGCCACCGGGAAAGCGTATCCCGTTTTGGAGCCAAATTCCGGGTCGTAGTTTCCGCCTGAGGGCCGATCCGGAAACGGCATCCCACTCTGGAGCCGAATTCTGGGACACACTTTCCGCCAAAGGTCGCAAAAGGAAAGCACATCCCATTCCCAGCATCAAATCAGGACGCGCTTCATTATCCCCGCCCTCACATCTCGGCAAACGAGATCAGCTTGACGTCTCCCCTACTCTCCGCAGCATCCCGACATCCCTGCGTAAAGCCGCGCTTCGAGAAGAGCACATAGCTTTTATGCTGGCGCCTAAAGAGCTCGCTTCGGTACACGAGCTTTTCCAGAACGTCCTCGCCCATCAGCTCGCAGCTCCAATATAAGCGAACATATATTCGTATATTATGCTGTAATTTGATAAGATAGCTGTTGTTGACGGCAGTTCCATGTGCCGGGCAGCGCCCTCCATGCGACGGGAGGTGATGCCCATGACCGATCTGATTGATTTCGTGAAGCTCCTGACCGCTTTGGTCTCGCTCATCACGGCGCTTATCGGACTTGCCGAGGCACTCAAGCAGCGCTCGAAGCGTAAGACGATATGAGAAAGCCATTTGGGTCGCCTCCCCCGCGGCGCAGCTTCTTTCCGCGGGCTCGGGATGCCACAATGGGCTTTGAGTATCGGCCCGTGCGGTAGCCCTTACCGCACCTGCGGGGAGGAGGCTTCCCATGCCCCATGTTACCTCCATCGGCCTGGACGTCCACGCGCGATCGGTCGCCGCCGCGGCGTTCAACCCCTTCACCGGCGAGGTGGTGCACCGCGACTTCGGGACGGACGCCGCCGAGATCGCGGAGTGGGCCCTCGGGTTCGAGGAGCCCAGGGCCTGCTACGAGAGCGGCCCCACCGGCTTCCACATGGCGCGCGAGCTGCGCGCGCTCGGCCTCGACTGCGCCGTGGCCGCCGTCTCCAAGATGCAGAGG